>CAXTRR010000050.1:986-27051 GCA_964246795.1 uncultured Terriglobus sp.
CTGTACTGCGACCACTGCGCAAACCGCGCCCGGATCAGCAGGCTTGCCAGAACACCCGCCGCCGTCCCGCCCACAATCACGGCAAGATTTGACCGCAACACCAGCCTGAGAATCTGCCCGCGCTGCGCCCCCAAAGCAATCCGAATCCCAAACTCCGAAGTCCGCCGCGCCACGGCATACGACACCACGCTGTACAGCCCCACCAGCGAAAGCGCGAGCGCAAACGCGGCAAAAATCGCCAGCAGCACCGCCACCAGCCGCTGCGTCCGCCACATCGGGTCATGCTCCACCATGCCCCGCAGCATCAGTGGATATGTGAGGATGTAGGCCCTGCTGCCGCTGGCCCGCTGAGCCGCCAGCACGACCGGCCGCCTGTACTCAGCCAGATCGCCCGGTATCTGCACGAAGTATTCACCACCGCCCCGGAGCCAGTAATTGCCGTTGATGTACACGGTTGGCAGCACCGGTTTGTCCAGGCCATCGTTGACCGAATCGCGCACCACACCTACCACCTCCATCTCCGGCCGTATCACTGCGGGCGAAACGACCTGATTCATCAGCTGCAGTTCGGCGGATGGCGGTGCCATTTCCGGCAGCCGCACCACCCGGTTCACCATAGACCGGTTCCCTGAAAAATGCCGCACGAAACTCTCATTCACCACGGCCACGGGCAGCCCCTGGCGGCCTTCCTCTTCTGTCCACAAGCGGCCCTGCAACAGGGAGATCTGGAGTGTCGCGAAATAGTTCGCCGCCACCAGCGTCGCTCGGGCCTTTTGCGGAGAGAGCGCCGGTTCGCCCACCAGCTCCACCGGCATCTCCTTGCCGCCATCCGGTGGAATGTCACTCGCAATCGTGACCGCGCGCACACCTGGCACAGCCGCCATGGCCTGCCGCAGTGCCTCATTCTTCGCCAGGCGCTCCGCCCACGTTTTCAGGTTTCTCTGGTCATAGCTGATGCTGACCACCATCGTGTTGCCCGGGTCGTAGCCGAGCGGCATGCGCAGGATGTGTGCGAAGCCCGCCATCGCCGCGCCGGCCACCGTGAGCAGCACCAGCGTCAGCGCAATCTGCACACCGATCAGCGGCTGCAGCGAACTCTTCCCTGCGCCACCCGCGCTGCGTTGCCCGCCCCGCTGCAGCACGGATGCAATGCGCGGGCGCGACGCACGCATTGCCGGCACCAGGCCGAAACATACCCCCGCCACCAGGGCAATCGCGATCGAAAACCCAAGCACCGGCAGGCTCACGCGAATCACCGCTTCTACGGGGAACAGGTCATTCGCAAGCTGCAGCGGCAGCCGCGCCAGCACATACGCCAGCGCCGTACCCAGCACGCAGCCGAGCAACGAGATCAGCAGGCACTCCACCATCAGCTGCCGCACAATGCGTGCGCGCGACGCACCCACCGCCGCCCGCAACGCAAATTCATGCATGCGCGCTGTTCCCCTTGCCAGCAGCAGCAACGAGCAGTTGGCGCACCCTATCAGCAGCAGCGCGCCCGTCGCCAGGTAGAGCATGGGAAAGTTCTTCAGTACCTTCGAGTGCGAAGTGAAGCCCTCCAGCATCGGCTGCAGCCGTGTGTCAAACTGCTTGGGAAACAGCGCAGGACTCTGCCGCGCAAACTCATGCAGCATCGGGTTCACGGCGGCGCTCGCCTCCGCCGCGGTCACGCCCGGCCTCAGCTTGCTGTGCGGCTCATAGCCCGTGGCGACCACCTCCGGAAACAGCACGCGCAACGCCGACATGGAAACGTACACGTCGGGCGAACCGCCAATCATGTAGCGGCGGGGCATCACCCCCACGATTCGCAAGGTAGTCTTCGCTATCTTGAAGGGCTTCCCAATAACAGTGGTGTCGCCGCCATATTGCCTTTCCCAAAATTTGTACCCAAGCACCACCACACCGGTGGACGGCTGGTTGAAGTCGCCGTCGCTCTGCTCGATGGTCCTGCCCAGAAGCGCGGGCACCCGGTTAAAGCGGTTGACATTCGCTGTGACGGCCAGCAGGCTGATTGGCTGCAGAATGCCTTCGTCCGTCATCTGCACACCAAAGAGCGACGTGGCAAACACATCCTCAAACGGAGCGGCATGCCGGTACGCTTCGTACTGCGCGGCATTCAGGGTGAAGCTCGTCACTTCGTCCACCGCGGAGGAATCGTGCAGCATGGGATTCACCGTACTGTTTGCGTCCGCATACGGGTAAATGTCCAGCAGTACCGCATACACCACTGAGAACATCGCCGTGGCCGCGCCAATGCCCAGCGCCATCGACAGGATCGCAATCAGCGCGAAGCTCTTGTTGCGCCACAGCCCGCGCAGGCCGTAGCGCACATCCGCGCGCACCTCATCGAAGAGCCGCAGGCCTACGATCTCCCGGTGCCGCTCGCCCACATTGCGCGCGTGCATGCCCAACGCGGCACGCGCCTGCCGTTGTGCCTCCTCCGGCAACACGCCTTTGCTCTGCAGATCGGCCGCGTGCTGCTCCGCGTGGAAGCGCATCTCTTCCGCGGCATCGTCCTGCGCAGCACGCGGATGCACCAGCGTGCGCAGCGTCGAAATCATACGATTCAAAACGCTCATGCGCCCTCCTCGGTCGGTGCGGCGTCCGCACCCAGGATGCCGCCGATGATCTCCGCCGTGGCCTCCCACTTGCTCCGCTCCAGCGCAAGCTGCCGTCGCCCCGCCGCCGTGAGCGTGTAGAACTTGGCACGGCGATTGTTGTCAGACACATCCCACTTGCCGCGCAGCAGCCCCTGGTGCTCCAGCCGGTACAGTGCCGGATACAGCGTGCCCTGCTGAATCTCCATGCGGTCGCCCGAGAGCTGCTGTATCCGCAGCAGCACCGCATAGCCGTGCAGCGGCCCGAGCGACACAGCCTTCAGGATCAGCAGGTTCAGCGTGCCCTGCATCAACTCCACATCCTTGCCCATGCGCTGCTCTCCTGATTCACTCAGGAGTAGCGGGACACAGCTCTCCTGATCTGCTCAGGAGAGTAGGCGCGGCAACGCCGTTTGTCAACGAGCAGTTTTTTTTAGAACTACTCTTCAAGCAGACGCCATCCTGAACCTGCGAAGCAGGTGTCAGCGTAAGCCTGCGAAGGATCTGCTTTTCTCTCCCACGCGCAAAAGTCTCGAGTAAAGTGTGCGTTTTCGCCCTTGAGGCACGCTATCCCTTAATCACGGCCTTCACCACCGGCGGCCCCGCAATCGCATCCTTCACCGGCCCGTCCGCTGACATGTCGCTCAGCAGTTGGTGCACGATCTTCTCGTCCGTTTGCGCCGCGTCTTTGATCTCTACCGGATACAGCACCGCGTACTGCAGCCCTCCTTCGGTCAGCTGTAGTCGCGGTTCAATGCCGGGCTTCTCCACCGCTGTATCCATCCAGTTCTCCACGGTCTGGTGCTGGCCCTCAATGCGCGCCTGATACGCCTCATACACCTGCGTCACGGCTTGCAGTACCGCGGCGGTGGCCGGTTTGTAGTCCGTTTCCGGCTTCAGCTTGATGGTCAGCTCATGCCAGGCATACTCGGTGCCGGGCATCTGTTTATAGAGCGGCGTGCCTGCCTGAAACAGCACTGAGTTGGCAAATACCGCCACGCGCCCCGTCGTGTGCAGCTCCGTTCCCGTGCCCGTCAGCTCCCTCATGTAAAAACGCACCAGACCCACATCCACCACATCGCCGGTCACGCCCGCCACCGTGATGCGGTCACCCACCCGCACGCCGAAGCGCCCCACAATGAAAAAGTATGCCGCGACGCTCAGCAGAATCGTCTGCAGCCCCACCGCAATGCCCGCCGTAATAAATCCGGCAAAGGTGGCCAGCGAATTGAACTGTGTCACAAATCCAAAGATCAGCACCACGCCCGTAACAAAGCCCACCACCAGCCGCCGCACCACAATGAGCTGCCGGCGCCGCCGCAGGTCCTTCACATACTTCACGGTCATGCGCTGCCACACATTGCTCACCACCGCCAGCAGGCCCAGCGTAAGCGCAATGGCCAGCACCCGCAGCAGCAGTGACCGCATCACGGACTTGTACTCCACGTCCACAGCCGTCCTCCACGCCAGCAGGTTGGCGCGGCTGCCCTCCAGCAGAACAATCTCCTGGCTCAGCGGCAGCGTCGCCGTCGACAGTACCTTGAATGTCGCGGTCAGCTGGTCATAATGCCTGCGCGTCGCCGTTACCACGTCAGCACCAGCGGCTGTCGGATCGGGTGCGGCCTGCATGGCCGCATCGCCCGCCGCAATGGTGCCGCGCAGCACCTTCACCATGGGTGTGCGCAGCGCCTGGGCCTGCTGTTGCAGAGCGTCCACTTCCTCAATGCGGTTGTCGATCGCATGCCGCGTCGATAAAAGCTGAAACAACACCGTTGCCTGGCTCGATACGCCCGATTCCCGCTCCGCGCTCAGGTTCTGCGGCAGCGACGGCACCACCGGCCTTAGGGCCGTACTGAGCAGTTCCGGGGCCGACCGCTGCAGACGGTCAATGTCTCCCAGCAGTCCGCTGCCGCCCTGCGCAACAGCCAGCGCACTCACCTTGTCCAGCGCATCCAGAATCGCTTTCTGCAGCAGTAGCTGTCCGTCCAGTTGCTCCGCCTGTTGCCGCAGCGCCGGCAGGTCTTTCGGCTTGGCCGTGGGAAGCGTCTGGTCCAGCGCGGTGTCCTGCGCTGTTAAATCATTCAGCCGGGCCTGCACCCGCGCCCGCGCCTCCGCCAGGCGTTGCGCCTCGGTTTGCGGCGGTGCAGCCTCACCATTTGCAGCGGCAGAGTGGTCACCCGGCGCAGGCGTTCCACTTGCCTTGGATCCCTGTTTCAGCTTCAGCAGCAACGCCGCTTCATTCCGCGCAGATTGGAAGGCTGTTCGTGCCGCATCCGTGGCCTGCGTCACGGCCTGCTCGCTATACAACACGTCACTCGGCTCGCCCACCTTTTGCAGCGGTGCGGCCACCACGCCGCGGTAGTAACGCAGCATCGCGTTCAGGTGCGCCAGTATCTCCTGGCCGCGCCGGTCCACATCCACATCGGCCGCCACGCCAAGCTTCGTTAGGGCCGGCAGCGCCGCGATTTGCTGCTGCAGTGTCTGCGCTGGACTCACGGTGGCGATCACCGGCTTGAATCCCGCCGAAACTTCCCGTCCACTGCCCGCCGCAACCTCGAGTTTTGCCCTTGCGGCCGATCCCTCCACGGCATTCGCTGAAGCCGCGCCCGGAACAGCCGCCGGACTCATCATGGTGCCCTGCGCCACGCCCACCAGAGGTGCCGTCCCCATTCCCAGCAGGACAACTCCCCATCCAACCCATCCAGAAACAAACATCGTTCCATTATCCTTTCCGGAATCAGCGACGTTCTACCCGCAACCCGGCTTCTTCGCTGGATGCCCGGTCAAGAAGCGTGGGTGCCCTGTTCATGGGCGGCTCCATCGCGGAGGAGCGGGCTCCAACCGCACCCTGTGGAACCGTGGACAAACCTGCTTTTCCTAAGCCACTCCAGCCAGCTGTGGAACGCAAGCACAGAAGGAGGGATCCAATTCCCGGCAAGTCTGCACGTTTTCCTCGCAAACCATCCCATCTTCCCCTGTGGATGCCAGACCGCCTGTGGGAAGCGTGCATCGCGCGATACGCCTGTCCAGCAGACTCACTCGCAATCCGCGACACCAACAATGCATTGCACCACTTCCGGAAATCTCGCCACCTATGTAAGTCAAGCAACCCAAGCAACTTAGGCAGGTCCTCCACATTTCCGCACACAACGGCTATGACGACGAAGAATATATCCCTACAAGAAAGAGTTCTTTAGAAACCATCATCACAATGCAATGCATCCAGCCTGTCTGCTACCGTTCGCCGGAAGGGAGGCCGCAAGTCCCTCGAAGCCAAGATCGATCGCTGCTTCGACATCCTGACTCACGACCTGCAGGAGTGCTGTCGCCTCACCGGCCGGCTCGAAGGCCGCGCTTGAGTACCTTCCAGACGAGATCAACAAGCGCTGACCCGTTCCGCTGTCGCCCCCGCGGATTTCTTCCGCGTTTCCCACACACATCCCCACTTTCTTCCCAGCCAATCCTGGCCAACACTCGCTAAGATGAGTTTGCGGGAAGCCGGCGCGCTTGCAGGTCCCTCGGAAGATCGGGCTTCGCTGCCTGAGCTCACACTTCCGGAGCCTGTTATCCGGCCCCGTTGGATGGTAGGCTGAGACACACTCTGGCCCGAGATCTTGCAGTAGGTTCCGTACCGCGTCGCACAGGAGATTTCATCGTGAGCACCTTCGCCACACCGCCCGACCAGGCCCTCAGTCAGGAGAGTCAGGACACCATGAGCAGCTCCGGCAACACCCCCGCCACCGCGCCCACCGGCAATCTCGACATCACCGTTTCCCGCGCCGAACTCCTGCGTGAACTCACCGCCGCTCAGTCCGTTGTGGAGCGCAAAACCACTATCCCCATCCTTTCCAACTTCCTCTTTGAGGCTGCGGACGACCGCCTCAGCATCACCGCCACTGACCTGGACCAGAGCCTGCGCACCAGCTGCGCCGCCAAGGTCAAAAAGTCCGGTGCCTGCACCATTCCCGCGCGCAAGCTTTACGACTACATCCGGCTCCTGCCTGAGGGCGACATCTCCATCAAGCTCCAGGACAATCACTGGGTCCAGATCCGCTCCGGCCGCTCCAACACGAAGATGGTCGGCATGGCCCGGGCCAACTTTCCGCAGGTGCCGGAGTTCCCCGCCGCCGGTGCCATCAAGATCGCCGCGGCCGCCCTGCGCAACATGGTCTCGAAGACGATCTTCGCCATCTCGTCAGAAGAGAGCCGCTACACCCTGAACGGTGCGCTGCTCGTCCTCAAGTCCGAGTCCATGGCCATGGTCGCGACGGATGGACACAGGCTGGCCCACATCGAACGCATCGGCGAAAATCTGAGCGGTGTCACCGGTGAAAAGAAGACACTCATTCCGCGCAAGGCCCTCGGCGAACTGCAATCACTCCTCGCCAACTCCAACGCGGGCTCTGGCGATACGACGGAAGCCGCCGACTTTGTCGAATTTGCCGATGATGAGACGACCCTCTTCTTCCGCATGAGCGGCCGCGTGCTCACCAGCCGCAAGCTCACCGGCCAGTTTCCCAACTATGAGGCCGTTCTGCCTCGTGACAACAACAAATTTGTCATCGTCCGCTCCGACGAGCTCATGGGCGCCCTGCAGCGCGTCGCCCAGTTCGCCGATGAGCGTTCCGGTGCCATCCGCCTCCGCCTCGAGCAGAACGAACTCCGCATCAGCTCCTCCTCCACTGACGCGGGCGAGTCGGAAGACATCATTGAAACGCCCTACAACTACGACCCGCTCGTCGTCGGCTTCAACTCCGCCTATCTGATTGACTTCCTGAAAGCTATCGGCAACACCGGGGAAGTTCGCCTCGAATTTAAGGACGCCCAATCCGCCGGCCAGATGCGCCCTGAAGACGGCAACGAAGACCAGAAGTACCGCTACATCCTCATGCCCATGCGCATCTGACGCATAGCCCGGAAGAGGTTAGCCCTGCAACAAATGAGCGTGGTCGAAAGGTGCTTCTGTGCCCCACAGGCTATCCATGAAGCAGGCCCACCTGCGGTTTGCAGACTTCAGAATGCGGCATCCTGACCGGAGTGGGCAAGCTTCCTCCGCAAGCGTGCCGAGTCCAGATCCAACCTTCACGAAGCCCTAGAGACTTAGGCGTCGGCGTGGGCCGCCGGCACTTGGCCGTTCAGGCTGGGGCTGCGTAGCCGGCCGGAATTCTGGGCGGTCAAAGCCCATGGCGTGCAGGATCCCACTAAGCTCAAAGGCACTTTCCAGCCGGTCCTCGCGGCGCGTGGCCAGAAGCCTCCGCAGCAAAGCGGCAAGTGGATCGGCTTCCGGCAGATTGGCAGGCATCTCCCAATCGCCTGCTAGATGGCGGCAGCGAATGTCCTGCAGCGATTCGGCGAGGAAGATGGGGCTGCCCGCAAGACACTCCGCCATGACACAGCCCAGGGCGTATAAATCGGTGCGGATATCCATAGTCTCTCCGCGAATCTGCTCGGGGCTGGCGTAGAGCGGAGTTCCCGCGGTAAAGAAGCGCGGCTCACCAGGTGGTCGGACAGAAGAGGACGCAGGCTGGCCGCCCTCCTCCCGCGAAGAGGTGGCTGTTTCCGGAGAGTTTGCACTTTCCCCGGAAGGACGCGCAGTCGCTTCAGAAAGACCGAAGTCGAGCAGGCGATAACGGCCAAAGGTGTCTAGCCGCAGATTGCCGGGAGTAACGTCGCCATGCACGACGCCTTCCGACTCGGCAAAACTGAGCAGACTGGCAATCTGGGCGGCCATGTGCAAGACCTCTTCCCGGCTCATGGGCAGGCCGGATTCGTGCTTGCGCTGGAGCAGGACGTCCAGGTCTTCGCCCTTAATGAAAGGCATCATCAGAAAGAAAAGGCCGTCGAGTTCGCCGAAATCAAAGACGGGAATGGCGCTGGGATGATTGCCCAGTTGCGCTGCATGCGCGGCTTCCCGGCGGAACGACTGAATGACGCCGGGTCGGTCGGCCAGCTCCGGGTGCAGAACCTTGGCGACGAACAGACCGTGGTGCAGTCGGTGGCGCAGTTGGAAGATCGTGGCCATGCCGCCAACGGCAATCGGGCCAATGACTTGGAAGCGATTTCCAAAGACCAATTGGAGACGGCTTGCAACAGCAGCGGTGTCGGGCCGGTCCAGCTGGCCCTGACTCCGGGGTAGACGGTTGTGTGCTGTAGCTCCCTTACCCTGGGCCTGCCCTCGCGCGTCTGAGCCGGTACCGGTGCCATCGGAGGTAAATCCGGTGAGACGCGCACCAGCGGCGTAGTCCGCCAGTGCTGGCTGGGCGGGCCAGGTTGGTTTGTCCGGCAGGACGGGCGGCCTGCCGAGCTCGAGCGGACTCATTGCAGTCTCCTTCGGCGCGGCTGCGGTGTGAAGACCGGCTCAAACGCAGAGTGGTCAATGCCCCGAAGAAGCCACTCCGCACCTGCGTGGGGCCGGGGATAGAAGACCAAAGCTTCCGGCTGCATCACATGCGGAGGACGAGGATTGAACAGCTGGCCGGCAAGCATGGCGACAGTGCGATGCACCGCGTGCTCAACCGTATAACTGGCCCGATGCTTATCCCACAGGCAAACGAACCCGGTCTCGGGGTGGATGTTGGGGTGTGGCACGGGCTGGGCGACGTAGAGCTCCATAGGTGCTGCTGGAAAGTGTACCGGGAAGACGATGCGCAGCGCATGATCCTGCCGCACCAAAGTACCCTTGCCCAAGGTGACGGCTGGTCCGTGCAAAACCGCTGTGAAAGTCGTGTCGGCAGCGGTTAGCCCGGTCAGGCGGTTGGGATTGAGCGCAGCGAGTTGCTGGAGGGTGTCCCATTCAGCCCGGAGACGGCGCTCAAAGAGAGTCATGTGGGCAGGTGAGCTACTTCGTTCGCTCTTCAATGACGGCGACACGCTCATGCAGCGGGATAAGCGACTGGTAGACCGTGTTTCGCAGGCCGATCATGTCTCCGCTCATCTTGTCGCGCAACGATTCAATGTCGGCGCTCATACTCTCGCGGACAGACAGAATTTCGGCGTCAACCTTGCTGAAACGGACATCGACCTCCCGGAATCGCGCGTCGACTGCATTGAATCGCGCGTCGACTGCATTGAAGCGCGCGTCCATCGTCGTCTCCAGGCGGGAGGTACGCTGGTTAGCGTTAAGCCACGCCAGAATGACCGTGACCAGCGAGCCGATGCCGACGGTGATCAGGCTGTAAAACTGCACATTGTTCAAGCACGTACACTCCTCAAGCGCATAGTAGCAGGACTGCGGTGCGGGAACATCACCCATTCGTGGCAACGGTGGAGACCCGAAGGACGTCATTGGGACGGACCCCCTGCAGGTCGAGAGCGGCGGCGAAATCCAGGCTCTTGCCATTCCACATCACTTCCGGTTCACCGTCGCCCTTCAGCATGTCGCCGCGCTCTCGCAGGTCAAAGAGAACCTCTTCCAGGACCATGTCGAGGGTTTCGCCGTCGTCGATGTCCACGTTATATTTGGTCTCGCCACTCACGGTATCGAAGTACATCTGGTATTTGGGCATGGGCTTGGCTGGCTCGGATTGATTGCGCGGTTAAACGGTTATTGCGCGGTTAGACGGTTATTGCGCGGTTAGACGGTTATTGCGCGGTTGAAAGTTACCGCACGGGTTGAATGACACCGTCCTCGACGGTTTGTGCAACGGTATGGCTCAGGGATGCAGGCAGGTCCGGAAGGGCTGTACCGCAGCGTGAGCATTCCCCATTGTTAAAGTCCCAGCAGTCGCGGCACTGGGCGCGGCGGCAATGGGGGCAGGGCCGCAGGTCCACCTGATCGGCGGCGGCGCGGCAGAGCTGGCAACGGTCATGCCTGGCGCGTGGGCCGGTCTGGCGCAGCCACCATTCGTCAGTGTGAGTAAGGATGGGTACGCGCTGCTCCAGGCAGAGCTGGCAGCGACGGTGTTCGTAGTTCCAGCAGGTCGCGTCGCACACGTGCATGGTGCAGCGCGGGCAGGTAAACACAACGTCCTGCGTGGCCAGGTGGCGATTACAAAGGCCACAGCGCGCCTCGGCCCGGCGAAGCACGGCCACGGTAACGCCGCTGCCGATGGCAGCAGCCAGCGGGCTGAACCAGGCGGCGAAGTCGGCCCGGAAAGTAATTTCTACAATGGCCACACTCAGCAGAGTGCCAAGCGCGCAGGCCAGCGGCGGAATCCACCAGCGGCTCGGGGCCAGATCGAAGTGGCGCCACAGCCACGTGGTTACGGCGCTCAGAATCAGCGCGACCGGCAGAGCGACGGCACCGCCGCCAAGGCAAGCACCAAACTGAAGCGAGAACAGCAGAATAAAGATGCCGGCCAGCATGGCAGCGCGGTCCAGACTCCGGTTCATGCCGCTGCCTCCTGTTCTCTGCCGGCCTGCACCGTAAAGGTGGGCCGCAAAAGAAACAGATGCTGCTCCGGTTGGCCAAGCTGCCGCAACGTTTGTGTGGCGGCATAACTGTTTCGGGTGATAGACGACACGGCGCTGAGTGGCTCCAGCATGCCGCGCTCCCCGCAAAAAGGACAAAGCGCGTCGTGCCGGACGTGGGCCACACGGGCGTTCGGTTCGCTTTCACCGAGGCAGGAACGGCAACGTGCGCGGGTGCAGACCGGCCAGGCGAGTTGTACCAAAGAGCCGTCAGCGTGTGCGGAAATCAGCTCGTCGAGCGAAGTATCCAGGCAGAGCGGCAACAACTGCCCGCGAGCGTGATCGTGCCAGGGGCAGGTCTGGCTGCGGGGCAGGTCAAGTCTTTCTGACTGCCAGTTCAGGAGTCCTTTGTTTGCTGGTTCTGCTATGGCTGTGAGACGTTGGGCTTGAGAGATGTGCGGAGCACGACCTTCGGCAAGCCGCGCAATCTCTTCGAAAAGAACAGCGGCCGTATGCTGAATCGTCTCCAGGTGGGCGGTATTGCTGGGCGCATCCTCCACTGCGGTGCAGCCCAGTGAAGCTGAGGCGGCATAGGCAAATATCTGCGCCCGCCGGTCACAGGAAAGCCCGCACAGGTAGCAGGCGGCCTCCGGCTGAGCGGCGAACCAGGTGACGCGGCCCTCGGGCAGGCCGCGGCCCAGCACTGCTCCGTCGAGCATCGATTTGCCGAGGCTGCAGGCCGCAAAGGCGGTCTCCACGCGGGACAGGCTACTGTCCGTGCAGGAACAGATCAGATCGCAATGCGCAAGTTGCTGCCAGCCCGCGTCGGCAACGCCGGCGTGCAGGGCATGCCAGGGCAGGCCATGGTTGCGGACGACTGCCTTGGCGAGGACTTCGGCTTTGGAAAGCCGCTTCGCCCTATCCAGAGTGACTGCCTGGAGGGCATCTTCGAGAAAGGGGCTGAGCGGCAGATTGCGGGATTCAATTTCGCCGGGGTCGATCAGCAGCACATTTTGCACACCGCTCCGGGCGAGGAGCTCGCACAAAGCCGCTCCCAGCGCGCCTGCGCCCACAATGCCGATGCTCAGCTTGCGCAGTGATTCCGAGCCAGTGGTTACTTTTGGGTGGTCAAGCGTCAACATGGGACAACCCTGATGTAGTCTGTCGCTTCATACGCTTCAACCAGACACACCTGGAAATCATTTCCTGTTTCCGCATTGGCCACTTGTCTGAGTTTCCTGTCCTGGTCTTACTGCCATGAGCCTATACCGAGCTTTATTTTTCGCGACACTCGCCGGCACCATCGGCGGGCTGGTCTCCTCGGTGTTCATTGCGCTCTTCACAGTGGCACTGGCCAACACGGGTAAGGGCTGGCTGCCGGATGCAGTGACCCTGCTGGTTTTTGGCATGGTGGTCTCCGTCGGCCTTTATCTGTATTTTGATAAGTTGCTGCTGGGCCGGATGCGTGGCTCTTCGGTCGGCTATGGTTTTCTGTTTGGCGGGGTCGCGGCACTGCTGGCTGCCGGGCTGGCTTATGGCTTGGCCGTTGGTGTTGGTCCCACGGCACCTTCGTTGTTTCGCATTGCGGTGTGGGCGCTGGGCTTTTCACTCATTGGGCTTGGGTTGGGGTTGCGCTGGGCAAAGTCGAACCTGGCGCGCGTGCTGCATACCTACGCGGGCGGCCTGGTGGGCGGGCTGTTGGATGGGCTCGTTTTTGTGCTGTTTACACCGCACCTGTCAGCGGGTATTGCCATGAGCGGGCTGATGCTGGCCGGGGCCGGTATGGGATTTGGCGCGGGCATTGCACCCGTGCTGGTGCGTGAGGGCGCGCTGCGGTTTGTAAGCTCCGGCGATGCGCGGGCACAGAGCAAACTGGGCAAGAACAAGACCGCCTGGGACCTGGACGTGGACGAGTCCTACACGCTGGGCAGCGCGGGCACTGCGCAGAGCGGCAGCAAGTTCCAGCAGGGTGCTGACATTGTGTTGCCGGATTCCGCCGTCGCTCCCAGGCACGCAGTGGTATTTTCCAAAAGCGGCCGTTACTTCATTGCGCGGCACCCGGATGCAGGCGGGCCGGAGGGCGTGGCGAAATATGTGTTGCGCGTAAAGGGTAAAACGGTGGTGAGTTCGCAGGAGTTGCAGCCGGCTGATGATGTGCTGATCGGGCGCACGGCACTCCGCTTTGACAGCAAGAAGAGGGGGGAGTGATGCGCCTGCCACGCCTTCCTTTCGGTTTCCTCGCCAGGCGGACGTCTCACCTTGCGCTTTGCCTGAGCTTTGCATGTGCGGCTGCGCAAATCCCCACGCCGCCTCCAGTGGCGCTATCGATCGTCCAGAGTGCGCGGCTGGTAGATTGTGCTCCCGTGAGTCTGTCACCCTGCATGTCGGTCACGGTGACGCCGGCCACAGGCGCGGGTGCGCCGGCGCCCGTAACTCTGCCACCGGCGGCCCAGCTTGCCAGCGCATTCACGCTCACCGGAGCGGCAGGACCTGTAACGCCGTTCTACGCATCTCTCGGCCTTGGCCCGGACGCGGCCGAACATACCAACGTGGTGCTGCTCATGATTGACATCAGCGGCAGCATGAACACACCCGTGGCGGGCGGTGCCTCCCGCTTTGAGACCGCCAAGACCGCGATCGCGCAGTTTCTGGACGGCATGCAGGAGGGTTCAGACCGCGTCGCGATCGTGCCGTTTGAAAGCCACAGCGTCATCCCAACCATCCGGTCGGCGGTTTTCACCTCTCGCAAAGCGGACGCACTTGCGCAGTTGCGTGCGCTGCCCGTACCGGGAGCAAAAAACAATACCGCGCTGTTTCAGGCGGTCTTTACCGGGGAAGAGGCGCTGCAAAATGAGATTGCCTCTCTTCAGCACGCGGGCGCGGGCGCAGGCGCAACTGAACTGCAGCCACACCTGATCGTGATGACCGACGGCAAGAATGATGTGACGGCGGGGGACGACCCGCAACTGCTGAATGGGCCACTCGGGCTGCAACAGGCCGCTGCGCAGGTGCAGAACTCACACCTGGACACGATCGCCATCGGCTTTGGTGACCGCGCCGGCATTGACGCCGACGCGCTGCGGCGCCTGTCTTCACCCAACCGCTTCTTTTACGCGGCGGACTCACAGCAGTTGCTGGAAGCGCTTCACGTGAGCCGGACGGCAGTGAGCCATGCGGTGTCAATTACCTGGGTTCTGCCGGAGGACAGCCGGATCGCGTTGACCGGGCGGGACGCACAGTTTGTGCCGTCTTTGAAGCTGCAGGACGGCACCGTGCTGACTGGACCGGCCGTGCGCTATCTGATGCCGGCAACGAATGCACCGGTATACGACCGCCACGCTCTGCCCCAGGAGCTGCACGCGCTGATTGAGACGCACCCCGAGCCGAGCAGCGGGTGGACAGTGGTGTTGGTGCATGGCCTGATTTACCTGGCGGCAGCGGCGGTGATGGTCCTGCTTTGGTTCTGGGTGCCGCGGCTGATCTGGGGTGAGCGCTTTCAGGCGGCACAGGCGCGCAAGCAGCGTTGGACGAGCGACCGGCCTGGGGTTACCTCGGCTTCCGGCGTCCAGGTACGGTCCACCGGAGGCTTCCCGGCGGGATTTACACCGGAAGCGCAAAGTGCTAATCCTTTACAACGTTCCGCGGCTCAAACCACTCAGATTCAGCCCCGGGGCGAATTTTCCCGGACGCGACTTAGTTTTGATCAAAAGTAGCGTGGACCGGAAGTAATATCGTTCCGGGAAACAGTTTAGTCACAGGTTCGTCAGCAGGATTTCAGCAGTAAGGAGCAGCCCCAGATGCCTCTGGTAAAAGTAGTCCGCAAGGGTGTGACCCCGGCCATCCGTAAGGTGCCCACCTCTACCGCGGCGGCGATGATGCCGATGACGCTGAACCGCGTCGGCGGCGAGGCGGGTTCGGAAACCGAGGAGCTGACCAAGGTCGAAGACCTGGGCGATGCCTTCCGCAAATTCGAACCCAAAATGCACTTCCAGGGCTATGCCGGCCCTGAGGAAGCAGAGTTTCGTGCTGACTTTGAGTTCCGCTCCATCAAGGACTTCGATCCGGAGAACCTGCAAAAGCGGCAGGAGGTGAAAGGCGCCGATGGCGAATCCCATTTTCTCCGGAACGACCTGGCGGATCTTAAGACAAACATCGACCTTTTGTACCGGTTGAAAGACCGCTGGAAGCTGCCGGCCGTCCGCCGGGCCTGGGGTAACGCGGGCCAGCGGCAGGAAATCGTGGATGCACTTGGCAAGCTGCGTGCTGAGCTCCAGCGTGTGGCGGAAGGGGAGAAATAACCATGGCACCAGCGACTACAGCCACACGCACCACTGAGCAGATTCTCGGCAACAGCCCGGCACGCGAACTTTTGCAGGATATCTTTGCCGACCTGCACCCGGGCCTGACAAACGAGAAGCGGGATATTTCCAGTATCTTCTCCGCGCAGTCTGCGAAGGAATTCCTGGGCCAGCTCACCAATTTTGAGCAGCTGATTCAGGCGGGCGACACCTACGAGCAGACGGTGAAGAAGCTGCAGGGCCAGATTGACAGCGCCGAAGTGGTCCGCGACGAATTGCTTGGCCAGATTTTTGAGCAGATTCGTCCTCTGGAATTGTCCTACCGGCAATTGCAGCTCTTCTTTGAAAACGCCAAAGTCGGCGACGGCAAGGTTCGCAAGCCCGTGGAACTCTACCTGCTGAACGCCGATCCCAAGGCAATGGACGACATTTTCAGCATCAACATCGCGGCAATGGAGCACTTTGTCGTGCAGCGCAATGACAACTTCAACTTCCGCGACGATATTTGCAACCTGGTAGTGCCGGGGTACTATCCGCAGCCGATCCGGGAGAAGCTGGAGGTCTTGGCGAACACCTGGGGCATGCTGCTGATCGGCGACCTTGACGACGAGACCAGCTTTAAGAACGTGGAGCGCAATTTCCTGCCGGGCGGCAAGTACGAGTTTCTGAAGCGGCCAGAGGACGCGGCAGCCTCTGACGTGTGCCTGATGGGCTACCTGCAAATGAGGCCGGCGCACTGGTTTGAAAAGAAGGATGGCGAGAGTGAAGGGCTTTACGGACCGCCTTCCATGGTCTTTGCCAGTGCCGTGGCGCGGGCAGACGACGCGCAGGGCATGGCGCAGGGGCCTGTGGGTTCGCGCTTTGGCCGGGTAAACGGCGCGGCCAAGGCACGCATCGAGCCGCTAATCGGGCAGATGGAGCATTTATCCATGGAGCGGCAGCTGATTCCGATCATTCGCGACGCCGACAACCACCTCTGCTTTTACGGTTGCCGGACGCAGGCGGACGATCCCTACGGTGTGCTGAAGTTCTTCACCTCCTACCGCATTCTGCGTTACCTGGAGCGCTGCTGCCGGCACTACCTGCTGCAGGTGGCGGGCCAGGTGCTGACGCGTGACTTTATGGACCAGCAGATCGAGTTGCCGTTAAAACGGCTGCTGGACGAGCAAGTCGAACAGGGCACCATCCTTGGCTACGACCTGTTTGTAGACAAGGACTCCAACAAGCGCATGCAGGGCATCTGCGACATAACGCTGAGCGTGATGCCCACCGGGCCGGCCGAGACGTTTGTGCTGAAAATTGACGTGCCGGAGTTCACCAAACCGGAGCCCGCCAAGGCGTAGTGCTGAAGTGGTATTCAGGCGAACTTACGGCAAAGATAGACTGCTGCTGGCAATGGAAAGATGAACCAGATGCGATTCCAAATCGGGGTGCCACGGGTAGGTTCGGCGGCACGGCTTGCGGAAAACGCCGAGCCGGTCGCCCGTATGCCACTGCCCAGGGCGGGCTCGGCCGCCCGTGACGCGGAGCAGCGAAAGAGGCTTGCCGGAGAGGCACGGATGCCTCCACCAGTGCTTGGACTGCGGGGAACAGGTGGCCGGGTAGTTTCCATGGAGGAGATGATCGCCGCGTCTCGCTCGCCGGGTACAACGGCCCCGGCAAAAACAGAGGCGGCCTTTGCAAGTCAGCCGCCGGCTTCCGCATTGCAACGCGTGCGCCCTGCCGACCTGGAAGCGGACGGCAGCAGTTTCGAAATGCGCGGCACGACGGCATCTCCAGACGCCGTCTCCACACCAGCGGCTCATCCCGCTGTAACGATAACCGGGTACCCTCAGTCCACATTGGGCGGCGCGGCATCCCGGTCTTCAATGGCAACATCAAGCTCAGCTTCCCCTGATCCGCCGCGCTTTTCGGCGGATCGAGTCAAGGCGCTGGTTCGGTCCCTCTTCTTCAGGGAACGCTAATCCGGCGAAATCCCAACGCATTTCCGATCTTTTTCCAAGGAGTGAAACGTATGGCGAACCCTTATCGCACCACAGTGACGATCGACGGCAATAAATTCCAGGCCGTTACCACCAGCGTTAAGTTCAACACGGCCAAGGACCGCGCGGGCGTAGCCCAGATGGGCTCCCTGGCTACAAAGATTCGCGTGTGGGCCGACCTGCATGACGATGTGAATCTCCCCTTCGGCACGGTAAAGCACCTCTTCGACCTGGCGAACGTGGTCACTCGCGACAAGATCAAGCCAATTAAGATCGAGTTCTGGAAAGACGACTCGCAGCAGGACGCGCTGATCTCCTATAGCTTCAATGGCTGGATTCGCCGCTTTGAGACTTCAAATCCGTTGGACTTTCTGCCGCGCGGCGTCTCCGCGAGCACGGAAGATGCGCTGGCCGAGGGAAACGCACCCAGCCTGAATCACATGCTGGTGCTGGACATTGAGCCGGCTCTGAATCAGCAGAACTTCCAGGATGTAAGGATGAGCAATTAAGGGTTTTGTTCCTCCGATTTGCCCTTCCCGCCTTCGAGACGGAAGCGGCGCAACGATGAACAATTCCGGGACTTACGCCCAACATCCAGTACGGGCATAAGTGACCCGCGACACCGAAAGGATTGATTCCCATGGCAGCTCCTTACCGCAGCACCTGCACCATCGACGGCAACAAGTTCGATTGCCTCTCGATCCAAGTTGCATTCAACACCGACAAAGACCGCGCGGGCATGCCCCAGATGGGCTCGCTTCATACCGACATCCGCGTCTATGTGGACTTCCACGATGACACCAATATCCCGTTCTCCACAATGAGCACGCTCTTCAACCTGGCCAATGTGGTGACCAAGGACAAGGTGAAGCCCATCAAACTGGAGTTTTGGAAAGACGATTCACACCAGGATGCGCTGGCGTCTTACAACTTCAACGGCTGGATCAGTGGCTATCACACGCTGAACCCCTACCAGAGCGACGTGCAGCTGGCCGAGGAAGACCACGCTGGCATCAATCACGTGTTGGTCCTGGACCTGGAAGCGGAAATGAACCAGGCCAACTTCCGGGATATCACGCTCAGCAACTAGGGTCGAGGCCTGCGCGATAAGTCTTTACTGGTACTGACGAAAAAAGACGACACTCTGGCCGTTGGGACAATTGGACCCGGCGGCCAGAGTGCCGTTCATCACCGCATCACGTGCAGCAAGCTTTCGAGGTTTCCGCGCGGACGCGGCGACACTCACAGGAACGACCTTAGCCGCGATAGACATTCAAGCCGGAAAATCCTGCTGGATTTGACGTCCAATGATCGGCGCCTTACCGCCCGGGAGTCATCTATGTCTTCACTCTCCTTCCCCATGCTTCTCCAGGAAAACGGGCTACTGCGTCGGACGGACAGGTCCGCTTCAGTGCTGGCATTGCTGCAGATGATGGCGCGCACACCTGCAGGATCCTGGAAGGCCTATCCCGAGTTTGGCCTGCGTGATCTTTTTGAAGGTGGGCGGCAACGGGTGGACGTGGCAAAGGTGATCGCGGAACGGATTCAAGCTAACTTCCAGAGCCTCGGCGTTGAGGGTTATGTTGTCACTGAAGTCATTCGCGAGGTCAGCCCAAATCAGGACGTGGACACCTACAGCATTACGCTCGAAAACCAGGCCACCACAGAGGTGCTAAGAACGAGCATGCGGCAGGAGAGTTAGGTATTGAGAGCAGCGACTAGGAGATAGCCAGTCAGGATTTATTTAGACCGAATTGGCAAAATCCGTCTCGGCATCTATATGTCCGATGGCGCCAAAGTGCGGAGACACGTCAGTTACCAATCCCGCCGGAATTCCTTCTGGCGCATCCAGCCTTTCCAGCGAACTTGAAACTTGACGCTCCGCAGAGCCGTTCGAAATTACTGCTTGTCAATGCTTTTTCTCCAACTTGTGTGTATCCACAAATGTGGGGGCCCCAGCAGTGACCGACACCGGTTCAGACGGCAGAAAATCCCGGGTATGGCTGCCTTCCCGCACGAGAATTGCCTCGGTGCCGTACCAGTACTGTCCGTCACTACTTTGCAGTGAAACCGTGGCGATGTACTTACCAGGGGGGACGTCCATCCGGTACTCGCCGGAGTTGCTGGTGGTGCCGGTGCGGATTCGTCCGTTCCGGTCGGTGAAGGTAAGGTTTGCATCGATCACCGGTAGATTGCCCGGGGCAAGCAGATGCCCCTGCAGCAGGGTGAGCCGCTCTGGTGGCCGGATTATGCCGCCCAGCACCGGCGTTGTGGGCTGCTGATTCTGCCGCACGGCGGATCCGGCAAGAGTCTGCGCCGGGTCCTGCTTCTGCGGTGCGCTCTCCCCCTGCGGGCCATCGGCCTGGTCCGCCGTTTGCGAAATCGCGTTCGCCCCAGCTGGCGGTCCCTGTGACTCGGCGCTGGTGGCCATGCCGGAGGTGGCCAGCGCCGCAGCCAGCACAAAAACACCGCCAGGCCATGCCGAGCTTCGAGGCGGATCCGCTCGCAGCAGTAGCGATCCGTCTGCGCGTCGCGTCACACGCCCACAAAAGCTGCCGCCCGTGTGCTCCACCAGGCGGCGTACCTCGCGCGCGGAGAGTCCCGACAAATCATGCACCTGCCGTCTGCAGCTTTCGCAACGGCGTGAGACAGAGGAGATCGCCTGCATCTGCTGCCAGTTCGCGGAGCACGGCTCGGGAATCTGGATGTCATAGGGCAAATCGCTGCTGCGCATGGCGTTCCTCGCTGTAAGTGGGACACCGCTGCCTTGGCGGATGTTCCCGTCCGATTCACAAGTGCGAGTTCGCGGCATCTCAAGCTCTTTCGGCTAAACGGAGATACTCTTAGGAGGTCTGAAGCAAAGTCGGCTTCCCGGACCTCAGGCCCGGAGTCCACCGCCGGATGAGGACCTCCGGGCATAGCTGAATCTATGCCCTTTTCCGAAAACGAAGAACAAGCCGGAGTTTTCAAGTCAGCCATGCCCTTTCTCATCCAACCGCCGCTGCTGCCCATGCTTGCCAAGCGCATTGAGGAAATTCCCGCCGGGGGCGAGCTGCTCTTTGAGCCGAAGTGGGACGGCTTTCGCACGCTCATCTTCCGCGAAGGCGATGAGCTGCTGGTGCAGAGCCGCGATGGCAAGCCGCTGGACCGCTACTTCCCGGAGCTTCGCGAACCGCTGCTGGCACAATTACCGGCGCGCTGCGTGCTGGATGGGGAGATCGTGATCGCCCGCCCCGATGGCCGGCACGGCACACAGCTCGACTTTGACTCGCTCCAGTTGCGGGTGCATCCGGCGGCTTCACGTGTAAAGCTGTTGAGCGGGCAAACGCCTGCTTCGGTCGTCTTCTTTGACCTGGTGGCATTGGGTGAGCGCGACCTGCGCGAGGTACCCTTCGCGGAACGCCGCCGTGAGTTGGAGGCTCTGCTCAAAGATGCCGCCGCGCCGCTGCATCTGACGCCCGCCACGCAGGACCGTGCCGTGGCGGCAGACTGGTTTCGCCGCTTTGAAGGGGCAGGGCTGGATGGCCTGATTGCCAAGCCCCTGGCGGGCACCTACCAGCCGGACAAGCGGGTGCAGTTCAAAATCAAGCATGAGCGCGAGTGCGACTGCGTGGTGGCCGGCTTCCGCTGGCACAAAAACGGTGACGGCACCCATGTGGGATCGCTGCTGCTTGGCCTTTTCAATGAAGGCGGCACGCTGCAGCATGTGGGCGTGTGTGCCAGCTTTACGGCAGCCAACCGGCAAGAGCTGGTGAGCTTTCTCGCGCCTTATCGTGACGGTGCGCTGGTGAACCATCCGTGGGCGAACTGGTCTGGCGCCGAAACCGCCGCACATCAGGCGCCGCCCGCTGCCGGTGCGAATGCCGAAGACGCACAGCGCATGCCCGGCGCCAAGAGCCGCTGGAACCAGCACAAAGACCTGAGCTGGCAGCCGCTGCGGCCGGAGCTGGTGGTGCAGGTGGCCTATGAACATATGCAGGGCGACCGCTTCCGCCATCTGGCGCACTTCCGCCGTTGGCGCGCGGATAAGACTCCCCAAGCCTGCACCTATGCGCAATTGGAAGTGGTGCCGCCTCAGGAGTTGATGGAGCTCTTCACGTAAAGGCCGCGCGGCATCCAACTGGCCATGCGCTTGCTCATCTTCAACCCGGGAAGCAACTCGCTCAAATTTGAGATCGTGGAGACGGCCGAGCGCCAACGCTTCGCCTCTGCCGGAAAGCAGCGGCTGAGCGCTGCGATCGAAAGCTTCGGCAAGCCGGAGAAGCGGGCAACACTCAGCGTCATGGAGAAACGAAAGACCGTGCATCAGGAGGAGGTCGATGTCCACGACTTCACCGGTGCCACGGAGCTCGCAATCCAGTGGATGCGAAGCCAGCCGGACGGCAGTCTTGATGCACTGAACGGCATCGGCGTGCGCGTGGTGCATGGCGGCCCGCATTTTGACGGGGCGGTGCGTTGGAGCGCGGAAGTCCGGGACAAAGTCGAGTCGCTGGAAGAGCTGGCACCACTGCACAATAAAGCTTCGCTCCAGATCATTGACGCGATTGCACCGTTATTGCCGGGCGTGCCGGTCGCCATCACGCTTGACACGGCCTTTCACCGGACGATGCCGGAGGTGGCATGGCGCTACCCTATCGATCGTGAGCTGGCGGACCGCCATGGCCTGCGCAAGTTCGGCTTCCATGGTGTTTCGCATCGCTACATGATGGAGCGATATGCGGAGTTGGCAGGCCACACGCCGGACCAGGTCTCGCTCGTGTCGTTGCATCTTGAGAGTGGGTCGTCCGCCTGTGCGATACGAGATGGCCAGTCCATCGATACGAGCATGGGTCTCACCCCGCTGGAAGGCTTGATGATGGGCAGCCGCAGCGGCAGCGTGGATCCGGCCCTGGTGGAAGTGCTCATGCGCAAGGAAAAGACGGATGTGCATGGAGCACTCGAGATCCTGAACAAGCGCAGCGGCTTGCTGGGAATTGGCGGCGACCTGGACACACGCGTGCTGGCCAGGCGGGATGACAAAGCGGCACGGCTGGCGCTGGCCATGTTCAGTTACCGTGTGCGTGGCTACCTTGCGGCGTACCTGGCAGTGCTGGGCGGAGCGGAGGCGGTGCTTTTCGGTGCCGGTATCGGGGAAGACTCCCCGGCGATCCGCGCAGCCATCTGCGGCGGGCTGGAGTTTGCCGGTATACGAATCGATCCGCGGAAAAACGATGTTGCGACCAGTGGTGAGGCCCTCATCTCCGCACCAAATTCTCGCGTTGCGATATGGGCTATGCCTTCAGAGGAAGGCCTGCAAATCGCCCATGAGTGCGCGGCCGTGTTGGCAGCTTTACGGTAGATTCCTTGCCGCACCGCTTACCCGATCAGGGTAGGTGCGGGATCGTTCGCTCCACACCAAATTGGTATGAGTGCTTTACCTGATCGTCCGTGTCCTCCCCATTTGCATTTCTCGCGCATTTGGCTGTTGACCCTGACCGCGAACCCGTCCTGCCCGGGGGCGGGAACGCCCTGCACATGCCAGCGCCAAGGGACAGAGCAAAGCACAATGAACTGAGTCAACCGCGGCAAATTCCTTGCTGCGGTTGACTGCGTAAGAGTCATCGCCGGGTACTTCAGGTGGGCTGGCTGACACTCCGCTGGAGCGCCGCGTCTTACACAGCATGATGCGATTTTTCGCAGTAATCACGTTTTATGCCTGCTTCGTGCTGGGCCCGCTCGGTGCACGCCTGGTACCTGCCCAGGCAGTGCAGCGTCCCACCAGCACACCCTACGCTGGCAGCACCGACATTTTTGAGTATCCGGACCGCGCAAGGAAGCTGCAGATTGACCGCGTCATGGACATTCTGCGCATCACGCCGGGCAAGGCGGTCGCGGACATTGGTGCGGGCGGCGGCTGGTTCAGCGTGCGGGCCGCGCGCCGCGTGGGGCAGAACGGCATCGTGTATTCAGAAGACATCAACCCGGAGTACATCCACGAACTTGAAACTCGTGCAGGCAAAGAGCAACTCAGCAACCTGAAGCCCACGCTTGGCACGCCGGACGACCCGAAGCTGCTGCCCGGCAGCGTGGATGCCGTGCTGATGCTGAAGGTCTATCACGAGATCGCGGAGCCGGAAACACTGATGAAGCGGCTGCGGCCCGCGCTGCGGCCGGGTGCACGCATTGGCATTATCGATCGCAATGGGAGTGGCAGCGACCATGGCCTGAAGCAATCCATTCTGGAACGCGAGATGACCGACGCCGGCTATCGCGAGATCGAGCACTACGACTTCACCAAGGCCGATGGGCAGGACTACTTCCTGGTTTTTGTGGCACGCTGAGCACGGAGGCTTCCACCCAGGTCCGCAACGCTGCCGACCGAAGGACCGCAATTCGGGTGTGCACTGCGCTTCACGGCCTGGACCATCTCACCCTCCAGCGACCAATGCCACAATGGTAAGAATGGATCAAGGCTTCGACATTATCATCGTGGGCGCGGGCCCCGCTGGAGCAACGGCTGCGTCTCAGTTGGGTCGCAACGGCGCCCGTGTGTTGCTGCTGGAAAAGGCCGCGGAGTTCCCACGTGAGAAGCCCTGCGGCGGCGGCCTGAGCGCGCGGCTGCTGGATCGCTTTCCCTATGTCCGCGAGTTTCTCGGCAGTGGTGAGGTGCCCGTGAACCCCGTATCCCGCGTGCACCTGGAGTCGCCGGACGGCACACGCGTGAGCTACCAGCAGGGTGAGCCGATCCTCTATCTCATCCGCCGATGGGAGTTCGATGCCGCTCTCTTTCGTCGCGCGCAAGAGGTCTGCACCGTGCGCATGGGGGTCACGGTGCGCCGTTGCACCGTGAACGCGGACCACGTGGAACTGGAGAGCACGACCGGCGAAATCTTCACCGCGCCCATGGTCATCGGCGCGGATTCGGCGAACTCGGTGATCGCGCGGCACACCGGCCTGCGCAGCGAGGCGGCGCACAAGGAGTACGCCGTGGACATGATGGAGGAGACCACGTACGACCGGCTGCAGGTCGCCGACCGTGAGGCGATCTACCTCTTCCTCACGCTCACGCAGACCTTCGGCTATGGCTACATCTTCCCCAAGACCGAGCACCTGAACCTGGGCTTCGGCTGCAAGCTGGACTGGTACCTGCAGGCGCTCCGCGGCAAAGGCAAGGAGCACCACGCCGAGTGGGTCGACGTGCTCAAGAGCAAGGGCGACGTAACCGGCGAGACCAACCGCGACGGCTACAAGGCCTTCCCCATTCCGGTCAGCGGCCCGCTGCCACGCACCTACACCGATCGCGTCCTGCTGGCGGGCGATGCCGGCGGTTTTGTAAATGCCTTCACCGCCGAAGGCATTTACTACGCCATGGTGAGCGGCTCGCTCGCAGCGGATACGGCGCTCAAGTGCATCCGCGGCAAGCTCTATGACAGCCGCCAGCTCGCACCCTATGAGCGCGCCTGGCAGCGCGAGATCGGCGACGATCTCCGCCATTCCGTCGAAATCCAGCACCGCCTCTTTAACGGTTCGGGCCGTATGGATTCGTTAGTGCGCAACGCGGCGGACGACCCGGAATTGCTGCGCCTCATCATCGGCTATAGCATGGGCGCGGCCAAGTACGAGGATCTCCGCAGCCACATGATGCGGTCGACGGTGCCAACCTGGGTGTGGGGGAAGATGAAGGCGGCGGTAGGGTTGGGTGGGGTAAGTGGTAGTAGGTAGTAAGTAGTGAGTAAGAGCAGGTAGTTGCGTGCGGGTTAAAGCAGTTCTGCTTCAGGTGTCATCCTGAACGAAGTGAAGGATCTGCTTTCTGGGAGAGGTGTCGACTCGGAAAAGAAAGCAGATCCTTCGTCGCAAGCTCCTCAGGATGACACTTCATTAGTGGTGGCGGCAGAATTAGACCCAACCTCATGCCTATGAAACGACGTCACATTTCCCTAACGGGAGAACCCACCGGAGTAATTTAGGGAAAATCTCGCCTGCCTGCTAAGACTGTTTAGTCGAAGGACAACCAGTTGAAGTTGCCGACGGCGTTGTAGAAGCCGCCGCTGTCCATGACCAGTTGCAGGGTGTGCTGGCCCTGCGGCAGGCGGACGCCGGGGACATCAAGCGTTTGCCAGCTCTGGTAGCCGCCGGTCTCCGGCACGCTAATGTTCTGCGTCACGCGCTGGCCATCTACGAGCAGGTGGAAGCTACCACCACCCACGCCGCCGGCTACCCGGGTGTGCAGCGTGTACGTACTCGCCGACGCCACGTTGACCGTGTAATTCAGCCAGTCGCCGGGCTGCGTGTTACCCACGTCGTAACCGCCGCCGCTGTCCGTGGAGGTCTCGATGTAGACCGTTTCACCCGGACGGTAGTTGGCACCGCCGTTGTTCTGCGCGGCACCATTCCAGTACGCGGCGGACTTGCCGCCCTTGTCAAAGTCTTCCACTTCGATCTTGCCGGGGAGGGCATGCGGCATGCCGGTAAAGGGCGTGCTCACAGTGGGTGCATGCACGGCAAACCAGTTGAAGTTGCCCATGCCGCCGGTCGGTCCGTTGCCGTCAAAGGTGACCTGCATCACGTGCTGGCCGGGCGAGAGCAGGAAGCCGGGCGAGACCATGGTGGTGTAGTTCTGGAAGCCGTTGGTGACGGGCACAAAGAGTGTTCCTGTCACGTTCCGGTTGTCGAACGAAACATGATAGTAGCCGCCCGGACCCAGCGAGGCCACGCGCGCCTGCAGGTTGTACAGGCCTGCCGCCGTTACGTTCACGGTGTAGCGCAGATACTCACCCTCTTTGGTGTAGCCCACGTCATAGCCGCCGCCGGTGTCGCCGGTAGTTTCAATGCCCACGGTCGTGTCCGGCCGGTAGCCGGG
>CAXTRR010000051.1:0-7295 GCA_964246795.1 uncultured Terriglobus sp.
TCACCCCCCCCCCCAACCCCCCCCCGGGGGGGGGCCCGGCCCCCAAACCCGGGCGGGCCCCTTCCCACCTCGCCTCACAGATCAACGGCAGGGGTTGCCGCTGTTCGTATTAGCCGTGTTCACGTTCACCAGGCACGCCTCATCGTAGTAGCGCTCGTCGCCTACCTGCTGCGTCAGCATGAAGGTGGCAATGCCACCCGACGCACCAGAAATTTTTCGGTCGCTCTGCATCACTGGCAGATCGGTCGTTCCCTTCAGAGCCTCACGAAGAATGCGGCCCTTCAGCGTGCCCTGAAACGGCAGGTTGATGCCCATCAGGTAGGCCAGTGTCGGCGCGATGTCTGCGTTGCTCATCGGCACACCGTCCACGTAGCCGGTCTTGAAGTCCGGACCCATGAAAGCGATGTTGTTGAAGGTATCGGCGCGGCTCAGCGAACCGTGCATGCCCTGCCCTTCCTGCAGGCCGCTGTCGGCAATCTCAATGCCGGTCTGCAGATTCGTGCTGTCCAGGTAGAAGTTCTTGAAATTCACAGCAAGCGCTGGCCTCGGCGTCACCGCGCTGCCTACCAGCCCGATAGAGCTGAGCGGAAGCGCTCCCGGAATGTCGCCGCTGTACGAGTCATCCACAAAGATCGCGCCAACATAGCTCTGCTGCGTCAGGAAGGCCGCAATGCGGCGGACCGTTGCTGCATCATGGCTCGGCACATAGATCAGGTCTGAACCGCCATTCGCCGCCACCACAATGCGTGCATCGGTCTGGTTCAGGATCGCCCCCGTACCACCGATCAGTCCGTCACCGGCTGCGGGCCGCTGCAGCACAGCTGCCGTCGTCTGTGCAATCGTTGGGTCAACCGGGGCATATGTGCGCGTGCCCGTGGTCGTCACGACTGTATCCGGGTCATACAGCTTCAGCCCAAACTCATGCGCCAGATCAATGGCAAGAAACCCTACCGGCAGAAAGCCCGTGTTCACTTCCTGACGTCCCGTCGCATCGCGATAGGTAATCGTTGAGGCATAGTCGCTCACGAAGTTCTTGCCGCTCGCATCCACCTCATGCTTCGAAATTGTGGAGAAGCCGTGGTCCGCCGTCAAAATGATGTCCGTGTTGTTGGCCAGCGCTGGATTGCTCTGCACATAGGCAATGATCTGCGCCAGATTGGTGTCTGCATTCTTTACCGCGGCCTGCGATGTCGGCCCGTTGATGCCCGGAGTTAGGCTGTTCAGGCTGTCGCCCTGGTTGTGCTGTGTGCCGTCCGGATCGCGCGACCAGAACAGCGCATAGAACGGCTTGCCGCTCTGCACAAACGCTGGCAGGATCGCCTTCGTCATCGCATCCGCGAAAAACTGCTGCTGCACCAGATTCGGCGTGTTGGTGCCGGGCGTTACGTTGTTGCCGGAAAAGCCGTTGTTGCACTGCGCCGTCGCCGCGCAGCCGTTGCTGCGGTTCGGTGCAACCGTCGGCAAGCCAACCGCGGCCAACCCGTTCTGCACCTGCATCGTCAGCGGAATTCCCGCAGCACCACCCGTTGCATCGTCAATAAAAACCGTATTGGTGGTGGGCAGCTGCTTGGCCACCGGGCTGATTTGCGAGATGTCCTGAATCGCTACTGGGCCCACCTTGCCGATGGATGCCGTGTTGTAGCCGTTCATCCGGGCAATACCCATCAGTGCCGTCTCATTCAGGTAGTTGCCATGGAAATGATCATTCAGATCGCCCAGGATCAGGTTATTTTCCACAAACGGCGTCTGCGTGCCGGGCAGCAGACCGAAGTTGCCGGTGTTGTAGACCGGAAAGCCCGACGCAAGTGTGTTGCTGAAATCGCCGGTATCGCCCAGCTGGTGGCCGGTCGCGATGGCTGACGCATTCGCCGTCGTAAACGTCGGAAACAGCGAATGGCTGTTGGAGAAGTACACGCCGTTGTTGCGGATGGAGAGCATCGTGGGCGCGTTTTGCGCGTTCACCGAGCCAGTCCGCAGGCCGTCCGCCACGAAAATGATGATGTTGCGTGGGCTTGCGGTGTTCTGGGCCGCAACCGTGCACGTTGCCACCATCGCCAGCGCACAACCTGTGAGTGCACAACCGGCCAGGGATTTTGAAAACAGTCTTGCAATCATGAAGACACTCCTGCATGGAACGGTAGCGCCCAGACAGGCCCACATGAGTGAACACTTCGTGAACTGTCCATAAGAGCGGGCACAACCGACGTTCCATCCCTCCCGCTCTGACGCTTACTACCGCCTTCATGAAGAGCGCAGCAGCAGGCATTGCGATTTTCCTTGCTCAATTCATGAACGTAGCGTAAATTCTGATCATTCCACCGAATCTGGCCTTTCCACGTCACCAACCCTGAACCTGCACTTGTCGGTACCCGTGAACCGGGACTGAATGAAGCACTTTCTAAGTTGTTCCAAGTGACCGCACGGCGATCCCCATGATCGCTGCTGAGGCTGCCTGTCTTCACCATCAGAACCCGCCCCACGGCGGGACCGCGGCGTCGTTTTCTCTTTCGGAGGCTATATGCAGACTCGTATCTCTCGATGGACCCTTCTCCTCCTCACGCTTGTCTTAGCTGGCGTAAGCGCTCCCTCCATCCTGGCGCAAACCTTTCGCGGCAGCATCAATGGCACCATCGTTGACCCGACAGGTGCCAGCGTGCCCAGTGCGGCTGTCGTTGCCACCAACGTCGATACGAAAGCGACGACCTCCAGCACCAGTTCCTCTGGCGGTGACTTCCTCTTCAGCGATCTTCCGCTCGGCACTTACACCATCACCGTCACCGCAACCGGCTTTGCCACTGAGAAGTACGACAAAGTCTCCGTCTCCGCCGGCGTCGTCTACACCCTCCCGGTCAAGCTCTCGGTAGCGTCCGGGGGAGAAACCATTCAGGTGGACGCCGCCGCCATCACCCTGGACACCACCACCGTCACCCAGACCACCGTGCTTGACAGCAAGACCGTGGAAGACCTGCCGCTGAACGGCCGCGACTTCACCCAGATGATCCAGCTCACACCCGGATATGCGGGCTACACCGGCGGCGGCTACGGCTCACTCAATGGCACGCGCGCCAACCAGATGAACTGGCAGATTGACGGCGTGGACAACAACGACCTCTGGCACAACATTCCCGCCGTCAACCAGGGCGGCGTCTCCGGTATTGCCGGCATTGTGCTGCCATTGGATGCGGTGGACCAGTTCTCCGCGCAAACGCAGTCCGGCCCAGAGGGCGGCCGCAATCCCGGCGGCACCATCAATCTCACACTCAAGTCCGGCACCAATCGGCTGCATGGCTCGGTGTACTACTTCAACCGCAATGAGCTCTTCGGCGCTCAAAGCCCGCTCACCACCACCAAGCAGAAAGTCCGCAATTACAACACCGGCTTTTCCGTCGGCGGGCCTTTCTTGAAGGACAAGCTTTTCGGCTTTGTCACCATGGAGCACCAGCGCTTCGTCATCGGCGTACCCGCCAACACCACGCTGCCCTCGGTTGGCTGGCAGACTCAGGCAAAAGCCATCCTCGCCAATCAGGGCATCGCGATCCAACCCGTACAGCAGAACGTGCTGAACGCGCTCTGGGGCGCTGGCCGGCTCGCAACAGACACGGCCGGAACGAAAAACAACTACTACTCCAACAACCCGGAGTTTGGTTACAGCTGGAACGGCCTCGGCAAGGTGGACTACCGGCTCACAGAGAAGGACAACCTCTCCGCGCACTGGTTCGTCGGCCAGGGCAATCAGGTGGCGCCCGTCGGCTCCGCGCTTTCCGACTTCTATGAGGCCGCACCGATTCACGTCCAGAACATCGCCATCGTCTACAACCGCATGATCAATCCACACCTCTCCAATCAAGTGCTGGCGGGCGTGAACTATTTCAACCAGGTCTTCAACGACCAAAACACCAACTTCAACGTGCAGAGCCTTGGCTTTCTTACCGGCGCCACCTTCTCCAACGCTCCACGCATTGCCATTGGCAGCTTTGCCAAGGTCGGACTCACGCCGCCTGAGGGCCGCAACGACATCACCGGCCACCTGACCGACCAACTCTCCTGGACCGTCGGCAAGCACGAGTTCCGCATCGGCGGAGAGTACCGCTCGGCGCAGCTCGACGAGTTCTATCACCGCAAGGCGACCGGCTCGTTCACCTTTGACGCCAGCCGCATTACCCGCGCCCCCGGCGATCCCACCTATGCTGATGGCGGCACGGCCAACCAGTACGACACCTATCGCTACTCGCTGGCGGCCTATCTTGCAGGCCAGACCACCCAGGCCAACATCACCATCGGCAACCCGGAGCGTCAGGTCTTTGTGAATACCTGGTTTCTCAACGCGGGTGACACCTGGAAGCTGACGCCCACCACAACACTCAACTATGGCTTCCGCTGGGACTACGTCGGCCCGCTCCACAACCCGCAGTACGCCAATCTCTCGGTCTTCCGCCCTGCCCTTGTGAACAGCGGCGGTCTCGCCATCCAGGGCAAGCAAATCTCTGACCTGTATCAGCGCTACTTTGCCGCTGTCAGCCCACGCCTCGGCATCACACAGCAGCTCACGCCGAAGATGGTGCTGCATGCCGGTTATGGCTGGTACTTTGACACTATCAACCTGAACCCCTTTCTGGATAACCGCCCCGGCAATGCCGCTCCCAACGGGGTCGAGGGCAATCCCATCGGCACAGATGTGGTGGCCACCATCTCCGCCGGCACCAACGGCAAAACACAAATCCGGCAGGGCCAGAACATCTTCGCGGGCGCTGGCTTCACCAACTACAACAACTGCTCCGCCGCCAACCAGTGCGGCATCTTCTCGGTCTCGCCAAACTTCCGCCCGGCCGTCAACCAGAACTATTCCTTCAACGTGGAGATGACACTCGCTCCCAGCGTCATCGGCCAGCTCGGTTATACCGGCGCGCAGGCACGCCATCTGCTCGCCCTGCGGGACATCAACCAGATCAACAACCTGAGCCAGGTAAGCGGCCTCGCCATCGGCGCACGGCCCTACAGTTCCCTCTATCCGGGTTACGCCAACATCAATGAAGTCCAGAGCATTGGCACCTCCAACTACAACTCACTGCAGAGCCAGCTGCGGATCCAGAACTTCCACCGCGTAACTGCCTCCGTCGCCTACACCTGGAGCCACAACCTGGACGAGGTGACTGCGTACCGCGGCGCACTGCCGCAGGACAACTTCAACTTCAAGGGCGATTACAGCAACAGCGACTTCGACACGCGCAACACCTTCGTTGCCTTTGCCAGCTACCAGTTGCCGGGCAGCACCCGTCTTCGGCCGCTGACCAACGGATGGCAGGTCAACACACTTGCCAGCTTCCACGGTGGCCAGCCGTTCACCGTCTTCGCGGGCTCTGACATCAGCAACACCAACGAAGGCAACGACCGCGCCGTCCAGATCGGGCCCATCCGCCGCGCCTACCAGGGCCAGACACCCTTCGCCAACTGGCTCGATCCGGCTGCCTTTGGCTTGGCCGCTCCCGGCCATTTCGGCACAACCCACCGCAACGCCTACTACGGCCCCGGCTACTCCGACGTAGACTTCTCCGTCTTCAAAGACACGAAAATGGGTGAGTTTGCCACCATCCAGTTCCGCGCGGAGATGTTCAACCTCTTCAACCGCACCAACTACGCGCCCCCCGGAGGGGGTTCCGTTTCCGTGGGCGGCGACTTCACTCTGAACGACACCATCGGTGACTACAACGGAGCTCCGGGCATCGGTGCCGGCGAACCGTTCAATACCCAGTTCGGCCTGAAGGTGAACTTCTAAAAAGGCTTTTTGGAAGTACCTGCAGTATCAGCCTAAGCCTGCGAAGGATCTGCTTATTGATTCGCTTTCAAAAGCGGATGGAGGCAGATCCTTCGCTTCGTTCAACCGCAAAAATCCTCAGTAGACAGCACATCAACCGAACCCAGAAGCCGAACCCAGGAACTGAACCCAGAACTTCTCTGCGCACAAGCCGCTCTACGGCGCAGCCTGCAGCACCCAACGCACAGACCAGGGGCCCAGTTCATCTGCCGTCGGCGACGTCCCTTCCAGCCAGATGACTTCGCCATCGCTCAAAGGAAAGTCCTTATTGCTTTCCGGCCGCAGATTTGCCGCAACCGCCAGCTTCAGCCCGTCCGCCATAGCCCACTCCACTTCGAACGCTCCAGGGCCAATGACTCGAGTCTTTCCGCAGCGCTGATTCAGCGTTGTCAACAGAGGCGCAATCTTCTCCAGCCGCCTTTTCAGGATGCGCGGATACCACTCCAGCCATGCGGCATGGGCCGGCTCTGCGGCTTCCTCCCACTTCAGCTTTGCGGACACAAACGTGCTCTCCGCTTGCGGATTCGGCGCGCCTTTCAGTTCATCGTCCGAGGCACTGTGCAGCTTCTGCAAAAACTCGCAGCGGCCCTTGCGCACTTTTTCGCCAAGGTCGCCGCCGAAATCGCAGAAGTACGGAAAAGGTGAACTGGCTCCCCACTCATCACCCATGAAGATCATGGGGATCTGCGGCGCCAGCAGCAGCACGGCACTGGCCGCGCGGATCGCCTCTGCCGGTGCCAGGGCATGCATCCGCTCCCCGGCGATACGGTTGCCAATCAGGTCATGCGTCTGCAGGAAAGCGATGAAAGCTGTCGGCGGGACCTTGCAACGGATCTCATCGCCATCCTTCGACTCCGACGCGGCCAGCACAAAACCCTCTGCCAGCGCTTGCGCCAGCTTTGCGGTTTCCTCGTCCGGCCTGTCGCCATCACCGTCGAAGACCGTTCGCATCGCCGCTCCCAGCAGGTGCGTCATGTCATGGTTCCACTGCGCGGTGAACTTGTCGCACACACCGCAGTCCTCCCGCGTCAGCTTGGCTGCCACGTTGTACTCTTCCTCGCGGATCAGGTGCACCTGCCGCCGCGGCCCGCCGTTGTTCGCCGCCGCAAACTCACGCACACGCAGCGCCATCTCATCCAGCACATGCACGGGGCCATCATCAAGGATGGCATGCGCCGCATCCAGCCGCAGTCCGTCGATGTGGAACTCCTCCACCCAGTACAGCGCGTTCTGGATGATGAACTCGCGCACCTGCCGGGCACAGTCGCCGTCCTTCTCATCGTCAAAGTTCAGCCCATCGCCCCAGGGCGTGCAGTGACGGTTCGTCAGCATCTGCGGGAAGTACTTCGGCAGCAGATTGCCTTGCGGTCCAAAGTGGTTGTAAACCACGTCAAGGATCACCTGAATGCCGCGGGCATGCGCCGCATCCACAAAGGCCTTCAGATCCTCCGGCAGCCCATACCGTGAATCCGGCGCATACAGC
>CAXTRR010000051.1:7305-27005 GCA_964246795.1 uncultured Terriglobus sp.
GTACAGCAGCACCGAATCGTATCCCCAGTTACGCGCTCCGGCAAAGTCCGCCACGCACATCAGTTCGACGGCGGTGATACCGAGCCCGGCAAGGTGATCCAGCTTGCCGACAGCAGCCGCGAATGTCCCTTCCGGCGTAAAGGTGCCTACATGGAGCTCATACAGCACCGTCTCCGTCCAGGGCCTGCCCTGCCACCCGGCATCGCTCCAGGCAAAGCTCAGCGGGTCAATGACCTCACTGGGCCCCTCCACATCGTCGCCCTGGTGGCGCGATGCCGGATCCGGCACAGCGGTTCCATCCGGCAGCAGAAACTGGTAGCGCGTGCCTGCGCCCGCTTCGGTACTCACCCACTCGAACCATCCGCTGTCGAGAGCCTGCATGGGCATCGGCTCCGCTACGTGCTGCAGTTTCAGCAGCAGGCTTTTTGCGGCCGGCGCAAACAAACGGAAGCGCACACCCCGGGTAAGCATCTCCGCTCCAAAGAGCATGGAATGCCGGCTGTGATAAGGAGTGGATGCAGCTGCTGGTTCAGGTAAGGCAATCTCGTTCACAGCAACATGGGATGCACGAAAGCTGTGCTTCTCCGCTTGATCCCCCCACGGCTGCTACGATGATCTCCGTCAGCTGGCCCTCGAAGACGATGAGGCTCGCGAGCACAGGAGACAGCTGGATGTTGCGACAAACCCTCATTACCTTGCTTGCCGCCATGGCACTTCACACCGGGGCTGCACAGCAGATCGTGGGTTCGCAAAAGATGATCGCTTCACACACGAACGAGCCCGCTGCGGCCATCAGCGGATGGCAGATGCAGGACATCGCGAAAGTACCCGTACCAGGCCCGCTCGTCTCCACGGAGAAATTCAAACCGGCCGATTGGTACCGCGCCACCGTGCCCGGCACCGTGCTCACCACACTCGTCGACAACAAGGTCTACCCGGAGCCCCTGTACGGCGAAAACATGCGCGCCATCCCGGAGAGCCTCAACAAGACAAGCTACTGGTACCGCACACAGATCAAGGTGCCAGCCGCGAACCGGGGCCGCCACACCTGGCTGCACTTTGCCGGCATCAACTACGCCGCCGAGATCTGGGTCAATGGCAAGCAGGCGGGCACCATGCGCGGTGCCTTCCGCCGCGGTGACTTCGACATCACGCCGCTGGTAACGCCCGGCCGCACCGCGATCATTGCCGTGCTGGTCGCGCCGCAGCCGCACCCGGGCATCCCCATTGAGCACAATGTTGCGAATGGCGTCGGCAAAAACGGCGGCATCACCGCCATTGATGGCCCCACCTTCCTCTCCACCATCGGCTGGGACTGGCTTGTGGCCATCCGCGACCGCGACACGGGCATCTTTCTGCCCGTCACGCTTGACTCCACCGGTAGCGCGCGGCTGCGCGATCCGTTCATCCGCAGCGAACTCGCCGCCGATCACAGCAGCGCCGACCTGACCCTCACAACAGAAGTGCAGAACCTGCAACAGGCCTCCACTAGCGGCGATCTCGTTGGAACCATCACCGGTCCAGACGCCAAGGAGATCAGCTTCCGCAAACCCGTCACACTTGGCCCAGGCGAAACGCAAACCGTGACGCTCGACGGCAAGTCCACACCTGAGCTGCACATCGCGAATCCGCAACTCTGGTGGCCCAATGGATACGGTCCGCAAAACCTTTACAAGCTTCGTCTGCGCTTCGTCGAGGGCAAGAACCAGCGTGTCTCGCATGAGCAGCAGCTCAGCTTCGGCATCCGCAAGATCGAGTACAGCGTGCCCGACTCTGAAAACCTGACCATCTCCGTCAACGGTGTGCGCGTGATGGCTCGCGGCGGCAACTGGGGCCTGGATGAAGCCATGAAGCGTACTCCGCGCGAGCGGCTCGATGCGCAGTTCCACATGCACGCGCTCGCCCACATGAACTTCATCCGCAACTGGGTTGGCCAAAGCACCAGTCCCGACTTTTACGAGCTCGCCGACAAGTACGGCATCCTGCTGTGGGACGAGTTCTTCCAACCCAACCCCTTCGACGGCCCTGACCCGGACGACGTGCCCAACTATCTCGCCAACGTCGAAGACAAGGTCCGCCGCTACCGCAATCATCCCTCCGTCGCCGTGTGGTGCGCGCGCAATGAGGGCTACCCGCCCAAAGCGCTAGACGACCAGCTCAAGAGCATGATGGACAAGCTGGACGGCTCACGGCTCTACCAATCCAACTCTGCGGACGGCCGCGGCGTCTCCTCCCACGGGCCCTACTACTGGCGCTCCCCGCGCTTCTTTTACGCTCTGAACGAAAGCTTCAAGACCGAAACCGGCTCCGTGTCTGTGCCCACCATCGAATCCATCCAGGGCATGATGCCGAAGCAGGATTGGGAGTCCATCAACGACGACTGGGCGCAGCACGACATGGCGAAAGGCGCCCAGCGCGGCGACGAATACCCGCAGACCCTTGCCCACCGCTACGGCCCCATCCGCAACCTCGCCGATTTTGTGCGCAAGGCCCAGCTCGCCAACTATGAGGCCTTCCGCGCCATGTACGAGAGTCGCAACGCGGAGATGTTTCAGACGACCACCGGCATCTTTACCTGGATGAGCCATCCCGCGCAGCCCAGCTTTGTTTGGCAGCTCTATCACTACGACCTCGAGGCGAACAGCTCCCTTTACGCCGTGCAGAAGGCATCGGAGCAGGTACACATCCAGCTCAACGAAGCGAAACGCGGCATTGAAGTCGTCAACAACCGCCCAGACACTCTGAACGGCCTGCGCGCGACTGTCTCCATCTACGACTTCGATGGAAAACCCACCGCCACGCACACCTCGCAGCTGCCGGCCATCCCGCCCAGCCGTACGGTCAAGATTGAGCAGATTGACGTCGGTGCCCGCATCACACCGCTCTACTTCGTCAAGCTGGACCTGCACGACAGCAGCGGCCATCTACTCTCCACCAACTTCTACTGGCAGCACGTTTCGCAGGATGAGTTCGCTGGCCTGAGTGCGCTGCCGCGTGTCGCACTCACCGCCTCCGCCACGCCGCGTACGGAGGGCGACCGCACCCTCTACGACATCACACTCACCAATCCCGCGGAGACCGTCGCGCTCATGGCACACCTGCAGCTGCACGACCGCCAGAGTGGCAAGCGCGTGCTGCCCGCCTTCGCGTCCGACAATTACATCTCGCTGGCACCCGGGGAAAGCCGCAAACTCACCATTGAGGTCGCGACAAACATCGCACCCGCCACGCCGGAGATCCAGGTCGATGGCTATAACGTGGACGTGAACGGCAGCGGCAGCACGATACCGGTCCTGCTCAACAAAAACGCTCAACCGGAAAACTGGCCTGCATCCGGAATCGTTCCGGAGCAGCGAGCCACGACGGAAAAAAAGACAGTGCAGTAAGCCGGAGACTCCTGACCGTGGCGTTGTACCTGGCCGTCGATGCGGGCGGCACCAAAACCGATTACGTGCTCGCCGATGAGCAACGGGAACTCGCCCGCGTTCGTGGCGGCTCCATCAAACGGCTGCGCGTCAGTGAAGCCCTCGCCACCGCCAACCTTACCGCGGCCATGGACGAGCTCCTCGCAAAGACTCTGGTCCCGCTCTCGCGCGTGGAGCGCACCTGTATCGGCACCGCCGGCAACACTGTCCCACTCGTTACCGATTGGCTTCGCACTCACTTCCAATCCCGTGTTGGCGGCCAGCTCATCCTCACGGGTGACGTAGATATCGCCCTCGATGCAGCCTTCCAGGGCGGCCCCGGCATCCTGGCGCTGGCGGGCACCGGCTCCAACGTAGCGGGGCGCGGCGCGAATGGCGTTGTGTCCACCACCGGTGGCTACGGCCCCGTGCTTGCCGACCAGGGCTCCGGTCACCGCATCGGCTCAGAGGCGCTTCGGGCCGTCTTTCTCGCCTTCGACGAAGGCCGCAACACCCTGCTCCTGCCGGCCATCCTCCACTTCTGGCAACTATCCTCGGCCGAAAGCCTCGTCGAACACGCCAATCGCACACCGCACCCGGACTTCTCACGCTTGACCACGCTCGTGCTCCACTGCGCAAGTCACGGCGATGAGGTTGCAGCCGAGGTCCTTCGTGCACAGGGCCAGGAGCTTGGTTACCTTGTCCGCCTCATGATGCGGCGGCTCGTCGCGACTCAGGAAGGACCAGCGGCCGCTCCCCTTCCAGCCATCGCCTTTGCAGGCTCCATCATGGAGAGCGTCGAACCCGTCCGCACCGCCCTGCTCGAGGCTGTCCGGCGGGAGTTCCCAGCAGCCCGCGCACTGCCCGGCGTGGTCGATCCCATCGCCGGTGCACTCTGGCGCGCGCGCCAGTCACCCTAAAAGTGAAAAGCAATTTCCCCCGTAATACTCCGCGGCGTCACATAGTGAGTTCCGGAAAAGGTAGAAAGAAAGTTGTAAAGCGCCATCTTGTTCGTGACATTCACGGCCGTCACGCGGGCACCCAAGTGGTAGCGGTCATCATGGCTGAGCCGGATGAGGTTATCGTCCCCAACCTCCATGTCAAACAGGTGGCGCGGTGCGATGCGTTGCGGATTGTGATCGTTATCCTGCGTGCCGGGAGCCGGAATCGTCACCAGCTTTGAGGTCAGCTGCGAAGCCAGGCAATTCTGAAAGCCGGACCTCTGCGTCGCCGCCACTCCGTTGCACACCAGGCCGGCCACAAACTGCTGGTCAGCGGTATACCTCCGCAAATCAATCGCCGGCTGCCCCTGGAGGAAGATAGAAGTCCCAGCGCAACGGCTATTGGGATCTATCGTGTTGTAGCAAGGCACGGATCCTGCCACCAGGCCTGAATCGAACTTCCAGGTAAAGGAGGTGTACGCGCTCTTGCGAAAGGGCAGCTTGTACTCCACGTGTGTTGTCTGGTTGAACTTTTCATCGTGGTCGATGCGGAACGGATACCCCCCCGCTGTCGCGATCGTCGCACCCACCCCGCCCACTTGCGGATTGAAGAACCGCGCCGCCACCGATGAAAGCGTGGTTCGTGCGCTGATGCCCTTCACCGATGTCAGCGTCGCCGAAACCGCATATCCCGGGATCTTTGAGTTATGCCACTCAATTGGGAACACGATCGGCGTCGCTCCAAAGGCGCTAAAGTCATAACCATTGCGCGTGTACTTGGTGATCCACTCCGCATTCATGACAAAGTGGCTGCCAATGCTCTGCCCGAAACCCGCATGAAATTCGTTGCGAAAGCCCGGGTTGAACGGCGCCGAAGCACAACTGCCGAGTGTTGAAAAAACACCGTTGATCACCGGATCGTTGCAGCCGTTTTGTGACAGTACAAGGTTCTCGTTGAACGGCGTCTCCTGTGTGCGTGCATAGGACACACGCAGCACCGTGCCCGTCTTCTTCAGGTTGTAGCTGATCGCCGCCCGCGGTTCTGCCTGCCGCTGAACCACCAGGCCATTGTAGAAATCGCCCCTCAATCCAAAGTTGAAAAGAAAGTTCTTCAGCGTCAGTGAGTCCTCGCCGTATAACGCCAGCTGCTTCACATCGGTTTGCCCGTGATAGGTGTACGGGGTGCCGCCCCGTGTCAGATCGAGCGGCGCAAGCACGGGGTTGAATGCCGGATTCGGAATCGAGTTCACACCATTGCAAACACCCGTTGCGGGTGCGCCATCTGCAAGGAGGCAGGGCGCATTCAGAGCTGGGTCCACCAGTCCGATCGCATCGTTTTCCCGCAGAAAGGTGTGTTGGTAGACTCCACCAAACTTCATGGAGTTTGCACCCTTCACCACGCTCAAATCTGAGTGCACGCCCAGGTTCGTCAGTGAGCGGAACTGCCCCACGCTTTCCTGCTGCGTCGGCCCCAGATCGTTCAACGGGTTTGCCGAAGGAAGATAACGGTAGCTGTCCCGCCGCACATACGGGGCGAAGTTGAAGACCGATGTATTACTCACAATCCGCGTGTACGTGGGTGCCACCAGCACCGTCTCAATCTTCGATCGTTGGTCGGTCAAGCCCGGCGTGAGACCCTGCGACACATAGCCGAATTGCGTGTCGTAGCTGTTCGGCGTCTGGAAGAGCGACCGTGTGTATTGCAGGTTCAGGTGTACCGAGTCCTTCTCACTCAGCTGGCCGTCGATCCGGTCAAACAGGTTCTCCTCGTTGCCCTTGTCGTGATACGTGAAGAACTCTGGCGCATCCAGAAAACGACCTGTCTGCAGCGCACTGGCGGAGATGAAGTTGCCCCAGTTCTGCCCGCCATAGGCCATATCCGCCAGCACGTGACTGCTGCCAAAGCTGCCGTACGACGCCGATACAAGGCCGGTTGGCTTGGTAATGCCCTGGCCCGACCGCGTCGTCACCACCACCACGAGACTGGTTTTATCTCCGTACTCGGCCGGCGGTGCACCGTCCAGCACCTCAAACGACTGCACCGCATCCGCTGGCAACTGATTGGAAAAAACCTTGCTCTGCTGGTCCGTAATGGGCTGCCCGTCAATCGAGAACGACACTTCGTTGTGGTCGCCCATGCCGTGCAACAGCCCGTTGGAATCCGCCGCCACGCCCGGCGAGAGCTGCGTCACGATCGAGCTCAACTCGGAACTCGGCGTCTCCACCGGCAGACGCGCAATCATGGTGCGGTCCACGTCCGTATGGAAGTTCGGGTCGCGCTCGGCTAAACCCTCGCTCGCTTCCACATTCACCGTTTCCGAACTGACCGGCGCAATGGTAATCGTCTGAAACACCGGGATCGTGTTCGCCACCCTTACAGAGACGCTGGAACTCTTCAGCCCCTGTGCGCTTGCCGTGATCTGGTACGGGTCGAAGCCGAGATTCGGAAAGCTGAACCGCCCTGCCCCGTCCGACGTCACGGTTTTCACATACCCGCTCACGCCGTTCTGCAGCGTCACGTTGGCATTCGGCACCACCGCACCGGTTGCGTCTTTCACCACGCCATTCAGCGTGCCAGAGGTACTCTGAGCAACCGCGCAACCCGCGGCAAGGACCGCGGAAAGTGCCACCGCGGAAAAAGAAAAAGGGAACATACGCAACGTGCGCTGCATCGGGAAAGCTCCTGAACGGGGTAAGCGTCGCTCTGACGCGAGAATCAGCACGGGAGCTGACAACTCACAACGACGCGGTCAGTCCGGCAGGATCAGGCGGAAAGAGCGACAGGGGGCGGCCGGCTCTGGAGCGAAAAGGCTAATTCCCTTACAAACAGGACAGCGGCACGCGGTGCGGATACGCCGCTCGCACACATGACGACCCGCGATAAACGAGCAGCCGCGACCGGCACGCCAGTCTGCAACGCGACGCACAGCGAGCAGCTTGCTTCCAGCCCCGTCTCGTCCACCGCATCGCTCGCCTGCACTGCCGCATGCCGCGGCCGCGATTCGAAGTGCAGATGCGTGTGGCACGCCTGCGGCACCACCAGGCCGAGCGTGAAAAAAACGCAGACAAGCGCAGTCACTCTGATCCAGAGCGCCATGGGCATTACGAGCTGTCCGCGTTTTAACAAGATGCAAAGGGCAGGAGACAGGGCGGCTAGATGAGCTTAGGTCTTCCCGACAAGCCGATGCTAGCGTATGGCGACTCGTCTGTCATTAGCGGCACGTCCCACAACACTGGCAGGAACTACGCCGATTTCTGCCCATACGTCGCCGCCGCGCCATGCTTCCGGAAGTAGTGGTGATCCAGCAAAGCTCGCGAAATCTCCGCGCACTCACTGCGCAGTGCAAGCGTACGGTAGGCCATCCGCGCCACTGACTCCAGCACCACCGCGTTATGCGCAGCCTCGCGCGGCGTCCGTCCCCACACAAAGGGCGCGTGCCCGTGCACCAGGCACGCCGGTACGGCCAGAGGATCTATCTCGCGTCGCTCCGCCGTGCCGCGAAATCGCTTCACGATGGCGACGCCGGTCTCATGCACATACCCGTTCGCAATCGCCTCGTCGGGCAGCGGTGCCGTTACCGGCACCGGGCCATAGAAGTAGTCGGCATGGGTGGTCCCAAAGGCGGGAATCGGCAACCCCGCCTGCGCAAAGCTCGTGGCGAACTCCGAATGCGTATGAACAATGGCACCAATCTCCAGAAACTCGCGATACAGCAGCGTGTGCGTATCCAGGTCAGAGGACGGCCGCAGTTTACCCTCAACCACCTTCCCGTACAGGTCGGTAATGACCATCTGCTCCGGCATCAGCTCCGCGTAATCCACGCCGGACGGCTTGATCACCACCAGCCCGCGCTCCCGGTCCACCCCCGAAGCATTGCCGAAGGTGTACAGCACCAGCCCCTTGGCCACCAGCTCCAGATTGGCCTCCAGCACTTCCCTGCGCAGCTTCTCCAGCAACATCGCCATCTCCTCAGTCGCCATCCCGCAGCTGCCGCTTGAACTCCCTCAGCCGTGTCTCCGCATCGATCACCACCAGCTCCACCCCGGCAATCTCCGCAAAGTCCTCCAGGTGCTCCGTCGTCAGCGCCTGCGAAAAGCCCGTATGGTGCGCCCCGCCGGCGTAAATCCACGCCGCCGCCGCCGTCTTCAAATCCGGCCTGGGTAGCCAAACCGTGCGCGCCACCGGCAGCTTGGGCAGCGGCTGGTCCGGCTGCACCACGTCCACTTCATTCACAATGAGCCGCAGCTTCGGTCCAAGATCAATCATGCTCGCCACCACCGCCGGCCCGCTCGGCGAGGTGAACACCAGCCGCACCGGATCCGCCTTGCTGCCAATACCCAGCGGATGCACCTCCAATGAAGGCCTGTCCGCCGCGATCGTCGGGCAAATCTCCAGCATGTGTGAGCCCAGTACCTTCGGCTTCCCGCCTAGGTCTCCACTGCCGAAATCGTAGGTGTAGTCCTCCATGAAACTCGTGCCGCCCACCATACCCTGCGCCATGAACTTCATCGTCCTCACCAGCGCCGCCGTCTTCCAGTCACCCTCACCGGCAAAGCCATATCCATCCGCCATCAGCCGCTGCACCGCAATGCCCGGCAGCTGGTCCATGCCGTGCAGGTCCTGAAAGGTATCCGTAAAAGCGCCAAAGCCGCCCTCCTCCAGAAACGCCCGCAGACCCAGTTCCAGCTTCGCCGCCACCCGCAGCGACTCCGGCCGGTCATGCTCCGGCGCGATGGTGTACTGCTCGCGATAGACACCCACCAGCACGTCCACCTCGGCATCGCTGAAGGCGTTCATGCGTGTCACCAGATCACCCACGCCATGGCCGTTCACGCTGTAGCCCAGCACCGCTTCGGCGGTCACCTTGTTGCCCTCGGTCACCGCGACCTCGCGCATGTTGTCCCCAAAACGCACTACTTTCAGGTTCTGCGACTCATGCCAGCCCGCAGCCGCGCGTGTCCACGCCGCAATCCCGGCCACCGTCTCCGGATCTGCCCAGTGGCCCACCACCACCTTGCGCCGCAGCCGGAGCCGCGTGCAGATGAAGCCGAACTCGCGGTCACCATGTGCGGCCTGGTTCAGGTTCATAAAATCCATGTCGATGGTGGCCCACGGCAGCTCCCGGTTGAACTGCGTATGCAGGTGCAGAAACGGCTTGCACAGCAGCTTCAGCCCGGCAATCCACATCTTTGCCGGCGAAAACGTGTGCATCCAGAAAATCAGACCGATGCACCGCTCGTTATTATTCGCCTCCCGGCACAGCGCGCGGATCTCCTCCGGCGTGGTCAGAATCGGCTTGAAGACGACCTTGCAAGGGATCGCAGCCTCCCCACCGAGCGACGCCGCCACCACCCTCGCATTCTCTGCCACCTTCCCCAGCGCCTCCGGGCCATACAGGTGCTGGCTCCCCGTCGCAAACCAAATTTCGAGCTCGTTCAACTTCGTCATATCTACCTTCTTCGCATGGATAATGGCTAGCGGGTTGTCGCGATCAGGATTCGTACCCAAATGAACATCAATGCAAGCATGTAGATTCCGCCAACGATGAAGGCGAAAACATACGAGTGAAGAAATGCGTGACTTAAATATCCTGCGAGGAAGACCACAGGTATGTAAGTGAGGAACAGCCAGAGAAGATGTTTTCGCTCTCTCCAAAAAGCCTGCCTGAATGCAGGCCACTTGCGATCTGTCCACTGTCAATCAACCATGCTCTCCTTACGCAAATCCGCCGCAACCCTGCGCAAGTCCTTCAGCACACCCGCCATCCGCACCGGCGGGGCCGTCTCATCGCCAAAAGCAAAGTACACTGCCCGGTAAAGCCCGTACAGCTCCGCATACACGCGCACCGCCTCCGACTCCGGCAGAAACACCTTGTGCCGCGGACACATCTTCGCCTGCGCCTCTTCCACGCTGGAAAAAATGCCCGCCGCCAGCTGCGCAAAGATCCCCGAACCCACACTCGTCGGCGTGGCATCCGGCACCAGCACCGGCTTGTTCAGCACATTTGCATACACCTGATTCAGCACGGCATTCTGCTGTGGAATACCGCCCGCGTTGATCACCCGCTCGATCGGCACACCGTACTCCGCCATCCTGTCCAGGATGATGCGCGTGTGAAACGCCGTACCCTCGATCGCCGCAAACAGCTCATCCTGCGCGGTGTGCAGCAGGTTCCATCCCAGCGTCATGCCGCCTAGCTCGCTCTTCACCAGCACCGTCCGGTCGCCGTTATCCCAGCTCAGCCGCAGCAGCCCAGTCTGCCCCGCACGATAGCCATCCAGCCCCTGCGCCAGCGTCTTCACATCTGTGCCCGCACGGCGTGCGATCGCCTCAAAAATATCGCCCACCGCGGAGAGTCCCGCCTCCACGCCGGTGTACGCCGGATGCACGCTGCCCGGCACCACGCCGCACACGCCCGGCACCAACTCGGCATTTTGGGCCATGGCGATAATGCACGTGGACGTACCCACCACGTTCACCACATCGCCCTCGCGGCAGCCCGCCCCGATCGCATCCCAGTGCGCGTCGAAAGCCCCCACCGGAATCGGAGTGCCCGCCCGCAGCCCAAGCCGCGCTGCCCACTCCGGCGACAAATGCCCCGCAAGCTGATCGGACGTCAGCACCTCACCCGCCAGCTTCTCGCGCACACCCTCGAAGAGCGGATCCACCTCCGACAAAAATGCCTGCGCGGGAAAGCCATCCCACTTCGGATTCCACATCCACTTGTGCCCCAGCGCGCACACACTCCGCTTCACCAGCCGCGGCTCGTTGACGCCGCACAACGTCGCCGCCACCATGTCGCAATGCTCAAACGCTGAAGCAAACTGCTCGCGCTTCTCCGGGTTGTGCCGCAGCCAGTGCAGCAGCTTCGCAAAGCCCCACTCGTGCGAGTACACGCCGCCACACCACTGGATCGCCTCCAGCCCGCGTGCGTGCGCCAGCGCCGTAATCTCCTGCGCTTCCCGCAGCGCCCGGTGGTCGCACCACAGGTAGTACTCATCCAGCGGCCGCATCGCCGCATCCACCACAATCACACTCGATCCAGTGGTATCCAGCGCAATGGACTCCACCGCGCCACCGTCTACTCCTGTCGTCCGCATCACCTCGCGCATGGCCGTCACCAGCGCACTCATCTGGTCATCGTGCGATTGCGTGGCATACTCCGGATCCTCACGCCGCCGATGCAGCGGGTATCCGGCCGAAGCCGTGCCAAGCCGCCCGCGCTCGCTGTCCAGCAGCGTCACCCGCGTGCTCAGCGTTCCAAAATCAACTCCTGCCACCACCCGCATCCCGGTCCCTCACTCCACCACAGCAGCTTACGCGACTTGATCTGCTCTGCCACTGGAACGTTATTTCTGATCCACCTTGAACCTGTAAGTCAGTCCCAGGTATCCCAGCGTCAACGGCGAAGCATGCTGGTTCTGCGTCATCACCGCTCCCGGAAACAGGTGACCCACACCCGCTTCCACCAGCAGATACTTGCGCCACACATACGTCGCCGAAACATCCAGCTCCTGCCCGATTGTCGTCGACGCAAAGCCCGCCACGGGAGCCTTGATCAACGCGGCCCCGCTCGAGTCGTAAACACTGTCGTGCGCATTTGCCACGTGCAGCCACTCCCCCTGGACACGCAAGGCGAGATCGGTCAGGGGCGTCAACTCCACATCGCCCTGCGTCTGCGTAATGTTCTGAAAGCCGAACAGGTCCACCAAGCCAAACGCATTGTGATTGCTTGGATACAACTGGTCAAAGGTGCTGATGCGGTTCGCATTCCGGTGCGGATTGCCCGTGGCATAGTCGTATTCAGCCACAAACCGCGGCTTCCACGGCTTGTCGCGCAACAGATAACCCACCTTCACATAAGCCGCGCCTGCATGAATGGTGTTCTTCGAGTAATTCCCCCGCTGCAGCGCGCCCAGCACGTCAAAGTTGAAGCCATTCTTCTCTGTTCCGCTCGCCTCCGCTCCAAAGGTCGTCTCCACCGCGTCACCCTTGATGCCCTGCTGACTCGTCACGCGCGGCAACGCCTTCACAAAAACGAAAGGCTGTACCTGCAACTGAGGATCAAGCGCGCCGAGAGTCGCCACCGCACCATGGAACGTCAAGCCCGCGCCATGCCTGTCCAGCGACGTCGGATGCGTGGCGACCACCGACGTGCTGAAAATTTCAAGCCGTGTCTTCTGCCCAAAGTGCGCGTCAAAGCCATCCCAGCTGCGGCTGTTGTTCGTCCATTCGGAGACGCCCACCAGCCGCTGACTGCCAAAGGTTAGCGGCTGCCGTCCCGCAATTACTTGAATGCTCTTGAAATGCAGGTTCACATACCCGTTGAACAAGTCGAACTGGTTCCGCATGTTCGACGCCACTGAAGGCACCGGCAAACCCAGCGCGTGTGTGTCCTGAAACTGCAGAAAGATCATGGCAAAGGAGGTAGGCCGGTATTCCAACCCGCCACGCAGGCGCGTCAGCACATACGTGCGATCGCCCCCGGACTTCAAGTTGTAGGAGGTCTGCCCCTCCGTGCGGCCGCGCACTTCCAGATCCAGCGACAATGATTTCGGCAGAGCCGCCCACTTCACTTCCTGCTCCGTGCTCCGGGTAAGCGGATAGTCAAAGTAGACCGGCTTCACACCCGAGCCACGCTTCTGCGCCGACCCCGGCTTCTGCACCGCTCCCGGCCCCTGCGCAAGGCCTCCCGCTTTCCACAGGGCGAACAGTACCAGGAAAACCCGGCACAACCGTCTACTTGGCATAGGGCACGTCTGCCTTGTCAATCGCTGTTACCGCAATCGGTCTGCTTTTCCAAGCAGGATAAGTTCAGAAGATGGTGACCCGGGCAGGAGTCCAACCTGCGACCTTCGCCTTAGGAGTGCGCCGCTCTATGCATCTGAGCTACCGGGCCACTTGGCCCTTAGTGTATCGCGCCCTGCGTAGGTCTTGTTCACTCGCTTTGCCTGCAGATTGATAGACTGACGATGGAGCGAATATGCCGCAGATTCATCGTCGCAGGGCCGTGACCGTCAACATCGGTGGAGTGCATGTCGGGTCGGATGCGCCCGTCGTCGTGCAGTCCATGACCAACACAGACAGCGCCGACGTCGAGAGCACCGTGCAGCAGATTGCCGCACTCGCCCGTGCCGGTTCGGAGATGGTGCGCATCACCGTCAACAACGACGCCGCCGCGAAGGCCGTCCCCTATATCCGCGACGGCATCGCCGCCAAAGGCTGGAACACGCCCATCATTGGCGACTTCCACTACAACGGCCACCAGCTCCTCGCCCGCTATCCCGACTGCGCCGAAGCGCTCGCCAAGTACCGTATCAATCCCGGCAACGTCTCCATCGGCCGCAAGGACGACGATAACTTTCGCACCATGGTCGAAGTGGCCGTCAAGCATCAGAAGCCCGTCCGCATCGGTGTCAATTGGGGCTCGCTCGATCAGGCACTGCTCACCAAAATGATGGACGAGAACAGCCGCACCGCCCAGCCGCTGGACGCCCGCGATGTCATGCTGGAGACCATGGTCCGCTCCGCGCTCGACAACGCCGCGGCCGCCGAACGCTACGGACTGCGCCGTGACCAGATCATCCTCTCCGCCAAAGTCTCCGGCGTGCGCGATCTGATCGACGTCTACACCGAACTCGCCCGCCGCTGCGACCACGCGCTGCACCTGGGCCTCACCGAAGCCGGCATGGGCATGAAGGGCGTCGTCGCCTCCACCGCCGGTCTCGCGCCCCTGCTGCTCAGCGGCATCGGCGACACCATCCGCGTCTCGCTCACCCCCACGCCGGATGGCGACCGCGCCGAAGAAGTCCGCTGCGCCCAGCAGATCCTGCAGGCGCTCAGCATCCGCAGCTTCATGCCCCAGGTCACCAGCTGCCCGGGCTGCGGCCGCACCACCTCCACCTATTTCCAAATGCTTGCCGAACAGGTGCAAAACTACCTCGTCGAGTCCATGCCCGAGTGGAAGAAGCTCTACCCCGGCGTGGAGGAAATGAAGCTCGCCGTAATGGGCTGCATCGTCAACGGCCCCGGCGAATCCAAGCACGCAAACATCGGCATCAGCCTGCCTGGCACCTTTGAGGAACCAAAAGCCCCCGTCTACATCGACGGCAAACTCGCCATGACGCTGAAAGGCGATCACATTGTGGACGAGTTCAAAGTCATCCTCGACAACTACGTTCAGACCCACTACGGTAAAACCGTCATCCAGGAAGTACTCGCCACCGCTTGAAGCAAAAGCTTCAGAAGCTGTAGCGAGTTGCTTGATGATGTAAAGTTCCGATTTCAGGGCTGAAGGCCCGGCATATACGGCATGCCCGTCGCTCTACACCTTCACCTGACACCGCTCTGGAGGTTGACGAAAGGAGTCACGTACGCATGAACAACGTCAGCATCACGCCCTTTCTCTGGTTTAACAACGACGCCGAAGCTGCGGTCGAGCTCTACCTTTCCGTATTTCCGGCCTCGCGAAAGCTCAGCGAATTCCGCCCAGACCCGAATAGCCCCGCGCTTACGATCACCATCGAACTCGCCGGCCAGCAGATCGTCATCCTCAACGCCACTCGCCCCAGCACCTTTACCGATGCCATCTCGCTCACCGTGCACTGTGACACGCAGGACGAAATCGATCATTACTGGAATGGTCTCACCGCAGGCGGCGGCACACCGGTCCAGTGCGGTTGGCTTCGTGACCGCTTCGGCCTCTCCTGGCAGATCACACCGCGCCGTATCGGCGAATGGATCCGGCACCCCAGGGCCATGCAGGCCATGATGAGTATGCAAAAGCTCGATATCGCCGCTTTGCAGGCAGCAGCCATGCCCAACTAACAACCTGCGCTCTGCACATCAGATATTGTCGAAGTGCGCGCAGGCGACTAACATTAGGAATGAGGGCGTATCCATGGCAACCGCGGCGCATCTTTCCGATTCCAGCATGTTTACCGTTTCGACACCGCGCGCCGACGTCATCATTCCGGGCAATGCCATGGAGCGGGTTTTGGGTGCTCTCGAAAATCCGGCTTACCGCTGGCACACTGTGAGCGGAATCGCAACGGAAATCGATCTTTCTCCGGCCATCGTTCGTTTCGTTCTCAGTGAAATTCCAGCAGATGACCTGGTTGCCACTCCGTCTCCAAACGGCTACCTTTACACGACTCGGCGGCACTACAACAGCACGAAGACACTGAAGAGTCGTATTTTGTCGGTACTCTCAGATCTACCGAAATGAGCCTGGAATTCGAAACCTTCCTATGGGGCCTTTTCGGCGGATGCCTCGGGAATCTGTTACGAATCGTGAATCTCGCATCGATTAAGCCTGAACTTCGCCCCAAGACCTTCCACGATCCCCTTTACTATGTTCAATTCTTCATCGTCGCCGCCCTTGGTGGCTTCTTTGCATTCCTTTATGAGGTCAGCGGAACCCACCTGACACCGGTGCTGGCCGTGAATATTGGTGCAGCCGCGCCTCTGATTGCGCAACAATTTCTAACCAAGTCTCCCGTGGAAGGTCATCAGAGGCTCTGATCGTATCAATCGCTTGACGAACGTTTCGCTCAGGCAAGTACCAGTTCAGCAGCAGTCACTTTTCGTGCCGCCTCCATCGCAATCTCATAGCTGCGCAGCCGGTCTGCCGTTTCAAATGTGTCGGTCACCACAAAGACTTCATCCAGCCCAACACGCTCTGCCAGTCTCTCCAGGCCCAGACGCACCGTCTCCGGCCCACCCACAATCGCGGCACGCAGACGTGCCTCCACGGCCTCTCGCTCCATCGCATTCCAGAGCCTGTCCATGCTCCGCACCGGGGGCTTCACCTCCACCGGCTGACTGCGAATCAGTGCAAGGAAGCGCTGCTGCGGCGTGGTGAACAGATACTGCGCCTCCGCGTCCGTCTCAGCCGCAATTACCGGGATCCCAGCCACCGCATACGGCTTGCGCAGCACCTCCGACGGCCGGAAGCTCTGGCGATACAGGTGAATGGCAGCTTCGAGATTGTCCGGCGCAAAGTGCGCTGCAAACGCAAATGGCAGACCTAGCTGCCCCGCAAGCTGCGCGGAAAAGCCGCTCGACCCCAGCAGCGTCACCGGCACATGCGTCCCCTCACCCGGAACGGCGTGAACCATCTGTCCCGGCCGTGGATCGCCCAGGTACTGCCGCAATTCCGCCAGCAACTCCGGAAACTCGTCTCCATTTGAACGTAGATCGCGGCGCATCGCTCGCATCGTTGCTCCATCCGACCCCGGCGCACGGCCCAGCCCCAAATCGATCCGGCCTGGATAGATTGAAGCCAGTGTGCCGAACTGCTCCGCCACCACCAGCGGCGCATGATTCGGCAGCATCACGCCACCAGAACCCACCCGGATCGTCGAGGTCTGCCCCGCTACATGGCCGATCAGCACCGCCGTCGCCGAGCAAGCCAGGCCTCGGATGCTGTGGTGCTCCGCCAGCCAGTAGCGGTGGTAGCCAAGCTCCTCGGCATGCTGCGCCGCCTCCACCGTGCGTGCAATGGCGGTGCCGGTGGCCTCGCCCGGCTGCATGCTCACCAGATCCAGAACAGAAAGCTTCAATCCATCGCTCATGTCAGTTAGATGACCATCGAAGCTGCAAAGCATCAGAAACCCCGCGCTCTGTCAGGCAGCATGCACCGCCTCCAGGCTGCTTTCCCGCGGAGCATACCGCGCCCCCAACAGCTGAAAGGCCGACGACAAGAACAGCGCAATCACCGCCACACCCAGCCCGTCGCGCAGATTGCTGCGGTCACTCACAAAGCCAATCACCCGCGGCGAGGGAACATCGCCCAGCAGGTGAATCAAAAACAGCTGCCCCGCCAGCGCCGTCGCCCGCACCTGCCCGCTCACCGAGTTCACAATCGCCGCATTCACCGGCCCGCTGCCCAGAAACAGCGTGAACAGCGCCATCGCCAGCGCGGGCAGCATCGTCTTCGCCGGCCCGAAGAAGCACAGCAGCGCAAACGGCGCACACAGCAGCGGTCCCAGCGCACACACCCAGTACAACGCCCGATAGTCCCGCCGCAACCAGCGCTGCGCCCAGAAGCCGCCCACGGCCGTCCCCAGCAACCCCGTCACAGCTGTAATCGCGCCAATGGTAAACCCGGCATGCGATCCATCCATGCCGCCAACGCGCTGCAGAAAATCCGGCATCCACCACGAAATCCCGCCAATCGTGAACGTCGACATTGCATAGCCAAGCACCGCAAACATATACGCCGGATTCCGGAACAACCCGGTAAACAACCGCACCTGCGACGTCTTGGCAATAGACCCGGGTGCCCCATTCTTTCGCAGCTCCATCCCGAAAGGGTGGGTTCCGGCCTCTCCAGAGACTGAACCGCTCCCTGCACCCTGTTCCCTGCTCCCTGCACCCTGTTCCCTGCTCCCTGCACCCTGTTCCCTGCTCCCTTCGTCCTGAGCCACATCCGTAGCCCCACGAACCGGCTCCTTCATCAGAAACAGAATGGCAACCGCCAGCAGTAATCCAGGCACAGCCGACACATAAAACGCACTCCGCCAGCCATGCGCCTGGCCCAGCCATCCACCGGCCGCATACCCAATCGCCGCACCCACCGGGATCGCCACATTGAAAATCGTCAGCGCCCTGTTCCGCTGCCCCGGCGGGTAGAAATCCGCCAGCACTGCCGGCCCAAAAATCCCAAAGCTCGCCTCGCCAATTCCCAGCGCCGCATGCCGCACCAGCAGAGCGTCAAAGTTGTGCACAAACGCAGTGAACAGGTTCACCCCGCTCCAAAAAAGCGCGCCTATGACAATCAGCGGCTTGCGCGGAAAATGATCGCCCATCCAGCCGGTCAGCGGCGCCGCCAGAATGTAGGTCAGGAAAAAGTAAGTCGCCAGCGAACCAAGCCGCTCATCCGAAACATGAAACTCACCCTTAACCAGCTCCTGCACCCCCGGCAACACATACCGGTCGATATAGTTCACCAGGTTCAGGCCCGTCAACAACACCAGCGCCACGGTGGCCGCCCGGGTACTCGCTGCCTTGCTTTCCTGCTGACTCGCTGACCCGCGGCTCTTCTCCAATTCGTCCTCGCTCGGTGAGAATAGCAGGCCAGCAAGTGAGATTAACTCAGGGTTCACCTGCTTAAGCCGCTTTCACCTCTGGCAGTAAATCCGGGTGACGCTCCAGCACCTTGAGCAGCTTCACCAGTGCCAGCGGCGGCTTCGTTTTGCCATTCTCGTAGCGGGAAAAGGCATTCACGCCGCCGCCAAAGATTTCCGCTGCTTCCCTCTGATCAAGCTCAAGCTTCTTTCGCACACTCACAATGAACTCAGGGTCAACGCTAGCCGCGTTCACCTGTTTATTGAATTCAAGCATCATCGCGTTCACACGTGCCGCTTCCTCGGAGTTCAAAATCGTTTCGCCACAGGCTTTGCAGAAGTCGCCTGCGACCGCCGGTATCACCGTACTCTCGCCCTTGTACGTATAAGGCAAGTCACGTATTTCAGATACCAAATGCGATTTCCCACATACTGAACATTTCATCTCAAAGCTCCTTGAAAGAAACAATTAGGACATCTTGGACAACGGTCAGCTTCAGGTAAACCTCACCAGCTTGCGTCTTCGGACGGTAGACATCTTGCCAGATTTTGGCATCGGCATAAGTGGTCATCGACTTATAAAAGTCTCTCGGTGTGAGTGTCAGCACCACGGCAAGCATGTAATCAAAGTCGAAGCCAAGCGCGGCAGCGCCCGACAGCGCCGAATAGGTGGATCTGACTCGCCCCTCTTTCACGAGGGAATGAATCAGAGACAACTGGCAGTGCAGTGTCCGCTTCTCCATGCTGCTTCAATTTAACCTATTTGATTATCTATAGAAAGGCCGGTTAACCCCGCCGCACCGGAGCTTCCCTCTGCCCCTCCGGCCGCGGATACGTCGCCCAAACCACCGTACTAATCCCACCCCGTGGCCGGAAATCTCCCTTCACCTCGCACCACACCGGCTCCGTCGCCTTCACCACGTCGTCCAGCACGCGGTTCACAATGTTCTCCTGAAAAATCCCCAGATTGCGGTAGCAAAACAGGTATTCCTTCAGCGACTTCAGCTCCAGGCAGCGTTCCCGCGGCATGTAACGGATCTCCAGCTTGCCAAAATCCGGCAGGCCCGTCTTCGGGCACACACTGGTGAACTCCGGGTCGTCGATCAAAATCTCGTACGCGCGAAAGTGGTTCGGCCACGTCTCAATCTCGGGAAACTGGGTATCGAGCCCCGCGGCCGCGTGCTCATCGGTATAACGCTCTTCAAGTGCCATCCCCCAAGTTTATCGCCGATCCCTCCACAATTCATTCCAGCACCGCGCCACTCGGTCTAAGATGGCTCTCACC
>CAXTRR010000052.1:0-7996 GCA_964246795.1 uncultured Terriglobus sp.
GAGCGCACCCTTGGGGTGGGTGAGGTCGCTAGTTCGAATCTAGTCGTCCCGACCAACAAACCCTTCACGGATCGGAGACATGCGTCTTCATTCCTGAGGGGCATTCCCTGCAGGACCCTGGTCTCAGGTTCAGTGGTGCCACGCACACTCCATCCGAACACGGCCCGCTTCGCGTATGCTGCAACTATTCCCCTTGCGATACTGGTGTAGATGAGTTTGAGGCGTGCGCGGCGCCTGAGGCGCTTTGCTGTTTGCGGCTATTCCGTGGGTCGAGCGTTCACGATGGTGACGCTGCTGATGGCTTTTGTGCCTTTGCGCGCGGGTGCCCAAGCCTTGCCATCGCCCACCGGTGAGCCCGAAATCCTGCGGACTGCCGCCGGCACCACGGAAGTCGGCGTGCTGGCCGGCGCGGAGTACCGCATTGACGTGCCCGCGAACTGGAATCGCGGCCTGGTCGTCCTCTACCACGGTTATTCCGAGCGGCCCTTCCGCTTCCGTCTTGACAGCTCCGTGGGCGCACAGGCCGAACCGATCCTGCGCCGCGGCTACGCCGTTATCCAGAGCGGCTTTACCCAGAGCGGCTGGGCCCTCCAGTCCGCCTACCCCGACACCGAAAACCTGCGCCGCTACTTCCTGAAAAGCTACGGCAATCCCCGCGAAACCATCGCCATGGGCGGTTCCATGGGCGGTGCCCTGGTGATGGTCACCATGGAATTGAACGTAAAGAACGTCTACACCGCGGGCCTCGACCTCTGCGGTGCCATCGGTCCCAGCTACGTTCACCTGAACCGCCGCTTCATCTGGCGTGCCGCCTTCGACTATTACTTTCCCGGCGTAATGCCGCCGCTTGATCCTGTGCCAGGGAATTTTGAAGAAAGTGAAGCTCTCCGCACCAAGGTGCTGACCGCGCTCAAGGCCAAGCCGGACGGTGCCACCGCCATGCGCAACATCACGGGGCTGCACTCCGACGTGGAACTTGCCCGCGCCATCGGCTACTACACCTTTGTCATTGGCGACCTGCAGCGCAAGGCTGGCGGCAATCCCTTTGACAACCGGAACTTTGTGTACACCGGCACCGGTCCAGACACAAAGACCGACTACGCCCTGAACGATGGCGTGCGCCGTTACGCCGCGGACCCCAAAGCCCAGGCGTACCTGCTCGCGCACTACTCGCCCAGCGGCCGGCTCACCCGCCCCATGCTCGCGCTGCACACCGTATATGACCCGCTGATCCCCGCCAGCAGTCTTTCGCTGTACGACGCGGAGGTGACCGAGGCAGGCTTTTCCCGGAACTTCGTCCAGCAGTACGTCCACCGCGAGGGCCACTGCACCTTTACGCCGGAAGAAATCGGCCGGGCCTTTGACGAACTCATTCACTGGGCGCACACGGGAACGCCACCACAGCCCGGCTTCCTGAAGTAAAGTGGCCTTATTCTCCGGTCCAGGTGCGTTCGTGTTCTTCGCTCTGGCAGAAGGAACACGGCCTCACCGGCCAATGCCGGAGTAAGAAAAAGCGCGGACCCTATGACCACTTACCGGAACTTCCTGCTTGTCCTCGCGCTGCTCACCGCTGTTGGCATGCAAGCGCAAACCACCGCCGGCCTTGTCAAACAGGGCTGGTACGCAGACCCTGAGATCCACTACTTCCAGCACCAGTACTGGGTCTACCCCACCAGTTCCGACGACACGCCTCGTCCAGAACACCCGGGCGACTTCACTCCCGCCCAGCAGGCTCGCCGTGCCGAACCCGGTGCCCGCAAAGTCTATTTGCCGCAAACTTACCTGGACGCTTTTTCCTCGCCCAACCTCGTTCACTGGACCCGCCACCCGCACGTTCTCGACGTCAAAAACGTCTCATGGGCGGCTTACGCAGTTTGGGCACCCACGATCACTGAGGCCAATGGTAGGTATTACCTGATCTTTTCCGCGAACGACATTCAGAAAAACGATCATGCCCCGGGCGGTCTCGGCCTTGCCGTGAGCGACTCACCCGCAGGCCCTTTCAAAGATGCGCTGGGCCACCCGCTCATCGGTGAATTTCACAACGGTGCCCAGCCGATCGACCCCATGATCTATCGCGACGACGATGGCCGGCTTTACCTCTACTACGGCGGCCAGGGCCACTGCAACGTTACCGGCCTTGCGCCAGACCTGACCCACACTGTCCCCCTGCCCGATGGCACGCTCTCCAAGGAGATCACGCCCGCTGAATACGTTGAAGGCCCCTTCATGCTCAAGCGCAACGGCACCTACTACTTCATGTGGTCAGAGGGGGACTGGGAGACTTCCACCTATGGCGTGGCCTACGCCCGGAGCAACAGTCCCACCGGCCCGTTCATCCGGGCGGGCAAAATTCTGCAGGCCGATGCAAAAGTCGCCAACGGCCCAGGCCACCACTCGGTCCTGCGAATCCCCGGCACGGACGACTATCTAATCGCGTACCATCGCCACCCGCTCAACAACAAGGAACCCAATCAGCGCGAACTCGCCATCGATCGCCTGTCTTTTGACTCGGAAGGCAACATTCGACCCGTTCAGATGACTCCGAATGGATTGGTTCGTAAGTGATGGGAAGGTGAAACTGCCCCACTTACGAACGCGGAGGAATGCGCATGACAGACATCGACCCAAATGCCAAGCCAAGCGGCACTGGCTGCCAGGAATGTGAACAGAGCGGTGGCTGGTGGTTTCACCTGCGCCGCTGCGCGCAGTGTGGACACGTGGGTTGCTGTGACAGTTCGCCCGGCCAGCATGCCACCGCACATTTTCATGAGACGAAGCATTCCATGATGCAGAGCTTTGAGCCCGGCGAAAGCTGGTTTTGGGACTACCGGACCGAGGAACAGACCGCCAACGGTCCGGCTCTGGCGCCGCCGCACCACCACCCGGCGCATCAGGCTGTGCCCGGTCCGGAAGACCGCGTACCGGCCAACTGGCAATCGCTGCTCAAGCAATAATCGCGCGATTCAGTTGTAACGGGTTGCCAAGTCAAAGTGCGCCGCAAGATAAAATGAGCCATGGTTCCACAACCCACGGCAAGGACGTCCGCTTTGGCGGCGTCTGCGGCGATCCCTACCTCCGATTCCGGTCGCAACCTGGAAGCGGCAATGCCCCTGCCCGCACCCATGCACCCTGCCAACAGCATTCGCCGGGCCGTGCCGTTGGCGGCGGAAGCCACTGGTGCACCGCTCTCCAGCGCCATGGACGCAGACACGCTCACCGATACCGCCGAAGCCAATTCGCTTGCGGAGCCTAGTGGACAACTTGCCCCACTGGCGCCTGCCGAGCCAGAGTTGCCGACCCGTACCGGCTCCTCTCACGAGGGCCAAAGCCCGGAAAACCCCCGCTCCGCCGATGCGCTCCCCGGGTTTCCCCCTGAACTTACCGCGGAGATCGACCGCAACTTCCAGCGCCTGCTCACGACCCTGCACACCTTTCGCCCCGCCGACGACCTCGCGATCGTCCGCGACGCCTGGCAGTTCTGCCTGCAGCAGCACCGCAACCAGAAGCGTGCCAGCGGCGAGCCCTACGTCATCCATCCGCTCGAAGTCGGCCAGGTCCTCGCCGAGATGAAGATGGACTCCACCGCCATCGCCGCCGGCCTCTTGCATGACGCCGTGGAGGACACGCCGGTCACCAGCCCGGAAATCTCCCGCCGCTTCGGCCCCCAGGTCGCCCACATCGTCGAAGGCGTCACCAAGCTCGACCGCATCAAGTTCGCGAACAAGGAGGACCACCAGGCCGAAAACATCCGCAAAATGCTGCTTGCCATGGTGACCGACATCCGTGTCGTGCTCATCAAGATGGCCGACCGGCTGCACAACATGCGCACCCTCGGCCATCTCCGGCCGGAAAAGCAGCTCAAGATCGCCCGCGAAACGCTGGACATCTACGCCCCGCTCGCGCACCGCCTAGGCATGGGCAAGCTCCGCGGCGAGTTTGAAGATCTCGCTTTCCAGTACGTCGACGCGCCCGGCTATCTCCGCCTCGCGCAGGACGTGGAGCGACTCCGCCTGGCCGGCGGTGAAGACTTCCTCGGCGAGATCGTCGCCCGCCTCCAATCCGAGCTCACCCGCCATGGCCTGCCCGGCCGCGTGGAGTACCGCATCAAGCGGCTCTACTCCATCCAGCAAAAGCTCGCCGCGCACCTTACCAGCGGCGGGTCAGACGACCTCGCCCAGGTGCATGACCTCTATGCCGTCCGCGTCATCACCCAAACCATGCAGGACTGCTATGCCATCCTCGGCATCCTGCATTCGGTGTGGCGTCCCGTCCCCGGCCGCATCAAGGACTTTATCGCCATGCCGCGGCCCAACATGTACCAGTCCCTCCACACCACGCTCGTGGCGGAGGGCGGCCACCAGTTTGAAGTCCAGATCCGCACAGAGGAGATGCACCGCATTGCTGAGGACGGCATTGCCGCCCACTGGAAATACAAGGCCAACGAAAGCGTCTCCGCCAAGGACGAGCAGCGTCTCGCCTGGGTCCGCCAGCTCATGGAGTGGCAGCGCGAGATGACCGACCCCAACGAGTTCATGTCGACGCTCAAAATCGACCTGTACCCCGAGGAGGTCTACACCTTCACACCGAAAGGGAAAGTTGTCGTCCTGCCTAAGGACGCCAGCCCCATCGACTTCGCCTACACCATCCACACGGAAGTCGGCCACTCCACGGTAGGTGCCAAGGTCAACGGCCGCATCGTTCCTCTGCGTCACCGCCTGCGCAACGGCGACATCGTCGAGATCGCCACCCAAACCGGCCACACGCCCTCGCGCGACTGGCTTACCTTCGCCAAATCCAGCCGCGCCCGCAACAAGATCAAGCACTGGCTGAATGAGCACCAGCGCGAACGCGCCATTGAGATTGGCCGCAAACTGCTGGAGCGCGAAGCCCGCAAATTCAAGGTCAGCCTGAACAAGCTGAACGAGGCCGACTACACCCGCACGGCCGGCGAATACGGCCTGAGCGGCGAGAGCGACCTGCTCAGCTCCGTCGGCTTCGGCAAGTACAGCGCCCGCCAGGTACTCAACCGGCTCATCCCCGGCAGCACCCGCCTCGCCGAAGAAGCCACCGCGGGCACACCGAATGTGGGTGCCCCGAACGTGGGTGCCCCACCTTCATCGACAGTTTCATCGTCGATTAAGGTGGGTTCCGACGCTCAGGGAACCCCGGCCAACTTCAATCCGGCCAAAGCCGGCCTCCCCGGCAACGAAGTCGGCAAGCTGACTGACACCGCCCGTAAGATTTACTTCGCCAAGGGCTCCGAATCGCTCCAGGTGGAGGGCCAGGGCGACCTGCTCGTCTATCGCGCCCGCTGTTGCAACCCCATCCGCGGCGAAGAGATCGTGGGCTACGTCACCCGGGGCAAGGGCGTCGCCGTGCACGCCCGCACCTGCCCCAACGTACAAAACCTGCTCTACGAATCCGACCGCCGCATCCAGGTGGAGTGGTCCCCGACGCCGGAGGACCTCGCGCGACAGGGAGCCGAAGAAGCCGCCCGCCTCGCCAAACAGAACGGCACAGTCGCAGCCGCTGGCACCACTCCTGCCGCGGAGACATCTCCCACCCCTACCACCAACGGCCGGAAAGCCACAAAAGCCACTCTGAACTCTCAACTTTCAACTTCGACTCCGGGCACCCCACGCCCGGTGCGCTACCCCGTCCGCCTCGTGATCACCTGCGACGACCGCGCCGGCATGCTCAAAGAACTGACCGCCACCATCTCCGACGACGACACCAACATCCGCAGCGTGGACACCCACACCAACCCCGACGGCACCACTGCTAATGTAGAGTTTGTTATTGAAACACTCGATCTAAGACACCTCACCAAACTCACCACCGACCTGAAGCAGATTGAAGGTGTGAGAGAAGTGCATCGAGTGAGTAAAATTTGAGGAAAACTGAATTATGCCGGCAAAAATGGGTTGGAGAGAAGCCGCAATAGAGGTTCTGAAGAACGAACCCGAAGGTCTCTCGTATACCGAAATCTCAGAACGAATCATCGAGCGAAAACTGAGGCTCAGCTTCGGAGCGAATCCTGCAGGAAGCGTAAACGTCGCGGTGTCGAATTCCATTCGCTTTGACGAAGACACACCCTTCGAACGAATATCAACTGGTCGTTATCGCCTGATAGCCGGCCCAGGTACCGTGACTGCCGCACCGGCTGTGAAGAGCAGCGTGCCTGACGAGACTCCCGAAGTAGCTCAGAAGAAACAGACCACAGGCTTAATCAATGCGTTGGGAATGTACTGGTCGCGAGGCGTTGTTAACTGGGCGTCGTCAGTCCCCAAGCTTTTAGGCCGCCAGACAACAGCGAGTGAGTCAGTTGACTTTGCGGATCAGCGTGGTGTCTATCTCCTGTATGACCGAAGCGAGGTTATTTACGTTGGCAGAGCAATTGACCAAGGTATCGGGAGTCGGTTGCGTCAGCACATAACAGATCGCCTGGGCAGTCGCTGGGATCGCTTTTCATGGTTCGGCATTTTAGGAGTTGCCGAGAGCGGGAAGCTGATAGCTGAAGATCAAGCCTATGACCAGAGCGTGCTGATTGCAACAATGGAAGCTCTCCTGATCGAATCTGTTGAACCTCGTCAAAACAGACGCCGTGGAGACGACTTCCAAGCAATTGAGTACCTACAAGTAGAAGACCCTGAAATCGAGAGGCTACGAAGAGTTGAAGTTCTGAGGCAGCTTTCCGAGCGGCTCTAGTTGCGTGCCGGGTGCCCATGTCCGGATTTTCGGACGTGGGTTCTGGAACTGACAGGAAGCTCTCACATTTCGAACTCGCCCGAGTCCTCCGTCGATACCTCAACCGAAGGACTCGTCCAGCGAGGCTCGTCTTGAGCCCATGCTGCCGGGTGCCCCACCTTCATCGCGCTCTTTGCGATTAAGGTGGGATGGAGCGGCAACGAACCCCCGATGAAAGGGTACGACCCCACCCGAAAAGTTTCGAAGCACCCGAAAACCCACCTTAGCTTCGCAAAGGTGGGGCACCCAGCTCCGTGGTCATCAAGTGGGTGCCCCACCTTCATCGCGCACTTTGCGGTTAAGGTGGGAAGAAGCGGCACTGAACCCGCTGGAAGGGTAAGACTCCCATCCGGAAAGTCCCAACTACCCGAGAAACCCACCTTAGCTTCGCAAAGGTGGGGCCACCCACCTCCGTGGTCATCAATTGGGTGCCCCATCTTCATCGCGCTCTTTGCGATTAAGGTGGGATGAAGCGGCAACGAACCCCGATGAAAGGGTACGACCCCCACCCGAAAAGTTTAAAAGCACCCGAGAAACCCACCTTAGCTGCGCAAAGGTGGGGCACCCACATTTGGGGTACCCACTCCTTCAATACCTACCGCGCAGGTCGACGAGAAAACGTAGGACCGGTCCACCGTCACCGGCCCCGGCTCGTCCAGCAGATAGTCCCGATAACTGGACCAGCGCCAATCCTCCGGCAGCATACACAGACCGCGCTTCACCGGGTTCCGGTGCATGTACCGCAGCTTTTCTACGACCTTGTCGCGCCGGTACACATTGAAATCGTGATACCGGACTGTCCAGAACGGGCTCTCCGGCCGAAGCTTCGCAACGGAAATCTTCAGACCGGCCAACGCGCGTGATAGCGGACCATCTGGCGGTTCACTGACCAGGAGATGGACATGCTCCGGCATGACTACATATCCCACGACACAGATTTCGTGCTTGAATCGCATTCGCTCCAACGAGGCCACGAAGCAGTCACCGGCAGCTGTACTGCCGAGATACGGCCTCCGCTGATCACAGCTGAACGTCACAAAGTGCAGGTCACCCTGATTCTGCACTCTGACCAACCCAGTCGGCATGAGATCACGCTACGGAAGAGATTTCCGCCGGTCCATCCCACCTTAGCGACAAAGAGCTGTCGCAAAGATGGGGCACCCGATTTATGCGCTTACGGAAGAGGTCGTTGCCGGTCCATCCCACCTTAGCGACAAAGAGCTGTCGCAAAGATGGGGCACCCGAT
>CAXTRR010000052.1:8096-26012 GCA_964246795.1 uncultured Terriglobus sp.
TTTATGCGCTTACGGAAGAGGTCGTTGCCGGTCCATCCCACCTTAGCGACAAAGACCCGTTTCAAAGGTGGGGCACCCGATTCATGCGCTTACGGAAGAGGTCGTTGCCGGTCCATCCCACCTTAGCGACAAAGAGCTGTCGCAAAGGTGGGGCACCCACCCCAGAGTGACCTACGGCCTTAAGCTGTCTTCGCCAGGAAGCGCCGGGTTAGCCATGCGCGTACCGGCTCGTCGTACAGTTTCAGCAGGGCGTAAGCCGCACTTACGGCTGTGACAAAGAGCAGTACGCCCACCAGCGCGCCGCGGCCTGGTGGAATGTGATTTGGCAGCACCCATGCGTAGTAGGCGTAGATGAGCGGGTAATGCGTAATGTAGAGCGGGTAAGAGATGCCGCCCAGCCAACCTGAGAGCTTGTTGGAGAAGTTGCCGCGCGTGTCCTGGCGGAAGTCTGCTGCAGCGCCACCCGCGCCCATAGCGATGATGAGCGGAAACAGCACAATGATGCTGAAGCTGTCATACAGGCCGTTGACCCACAGGTGCTGCGTGCCGCCAACGCGGGGAAAGCAGAGCACCGCGGCCAGCAGAAGGCTGCACACGCCAAAGGCACCCCGGACCGGAATGCGCCAGCCTGAGCGCATCAGGAGCACGCCCGCGAAGAAGGGGAAGAGCAGACGCGCGAATCCCACATGCAGCTGGCCCGGCGTCAGGCTCCATCCGCCAATCACATCGCCGTGGCTGCTGGTCACGGCAAGGTGCACCAGGTAAACGGCCGAGAGTAGAACCAAGACACTGAGTGCCCTTTTCGAGAAGCGGCGCACACCGGCGGCATACAGGATGTTGGCGACATACTCGAAGAAAAGCGACCACGCCGGTCCGTCCAGCGGGTGCATCTCGTCCCATCCGCGAATGTCCATGGACGGCAGCAGTGGCAGCAGCGTACATCCCACCAGCATGACCACCAGCACCTTCCACACGGGCGTGCCTGCGATGAGTGTAAAAACCGGCCCTTTGCCAAGGTAGAAGAGCGCCGCGCCCACGATGCTGCCCATGATGACCATGGGCTGCAGGCGGATGAGCCGCCGCTTGTAAAACTCCCACTGCGTCATCCGCTTCCAGCGGTCGTCGTAAGCGTACGCCACCACAAAGCCGGAGAGCAGAAAGAAGAAGTCCACCGCCAGATAGCCGTGATTCAGAATCTGCCGGGTGTGGTCGCCGCCGGAGTACGTCTCAAAAATGTGAAACGCAACCACGATCAGGGCGGCCACGCCTCTCAGGCCGTCCAGCACCTGATAGTGGTTCTTAACGGGGAGGACCGAAGCCGCGGCCACTGGGGTCCGCGAAATGGGCGATGCGAGTGTAACGGGCGGGGCACTCATGTGGTGACACCAAGCATAGCGCGCCCTCCCCGCAGTTGGCCCTGCATCTCATCTCGAACCGCTCACGGCAGCCACGGCGGGCAAGGGGCTTACGTGGCTTTTCGCTGAAAGTTTGTCTTTTTGGTACCCACCAGCGACTTTGCTTTGTAAGAAGCCTGAGAGGGGTCGATCCCGGGTTTCTCCCCGCTTTTTTGCTGCTCCATCTTTTCGCGCAGGGCCTGCAGCTTCTGCGCCTTCGGGCCGAGCCCGCCTACCTTCTTTACGGCCGGCTTTGGAATAAAGTCACTCATGAACAAATCCTCTCACGCCTGCCGACAAGTACACTCAAGGCGGCCCATGTTACTCGGCAAAGTAACCCTGCTTCCGGGCCGTTTCCAGTTCCGCGCGCAAATATTCCCACATCGCCGGGCATCCCCCGGCAATTTGCTGCTCGATGCGCTTCACCACACGCTCATGGCTTATGCCGTTTTCACGCCAGCTTTGGCCGCCGTTGGCCAGGTTCAGCAGTGGTGGCATCGCCCGGTCCGTGGCATTGGCAAACTTCGCCTCGGCAGTCGTTCCATCCTCAAATTCCTGCCACAGCGCGGTTAGCTCGGCTGCGCGCTCTGAACCCAGCAGGCCGAAGATGCGCTGCACGGCTTCCAGCTCCTTCTGCTTGCGCTCTGCCCAGCCACCCTCCACAAAAGCCATGGTGTCGCCCGTGTCGATCTCGCCGATGTCGTGCACCAGCAGCATGCGGATTACGTGATCCAGCCGCACTGGTTCCGCAGCAAAGCGTTCCAGTTCGACGGCCATGACGCAGAGCTGCCAGCTGTGCTCCGCCGAGTTTTCAAAGCGGCCGCCACCGCCCAGTACGCGGATCTTGCGCTCCACCGTTTTCAGCCTGTCAATCTCCAGCAGAAACGCAACGACAGAGCCAAGTTCCGAGGGCATAACCATGATGATAGCCGCGGCAGGCCTCCCGTAGCGGTATCGAAAAGGTGCGCGCCACATCTAATCGGTAGAGAATAAATCCAGATGTCCGCCACTTACGCCAACACGTTTACACCCGAACAGATACCCGCACCCGAGCCGGTTTACTCCTGCCCGAACTGCCGTCACTACCTTACGGAGGGCACGCTGGCCTGCCCGGATTGCCACACCCTGATCTACGGCGCGCACCTGAACCGAATCGGCGCTGCCGCCGCCACGGCGGAGCGGGAAGGCAAGCTGCTGGAGGCACGGGAGCTGTGGAACCAGGCGCTGGGCTGGTTGCCGCCGGATGCGGCCCAGGCTAACCAGATCCGCGGCCATATGGACACTCTCGGCGGCCGCCAGAACGTCCAAGACGAGCGCAAAGCGCGATGGACGAAGCGCTTGGGGCCGCTCGCTCCTGTGCTTTTTGCGGCGGCCAAGTTCAAAAGTGCGCTGTTCCTGCTCTTCAAGCTCAAATTCCTGCTGGGCTTTGTCGGCTTTTTCGGGCTGTACTGGGCTTTGTACGGCTGGAAGTTCGCGCTCGGCTTCACGCTCAGCATTCTTGTCCATGAGCTTGGCCACTATGTCGCCGTTCGCCGCCGCGGCCTGAAAGCCGACCTGCCCATGTTTCTGCCCGGTCTTGGCGCATATGTGCGCTGGTATAACCAGGGCTTGCCGCTCCCGGCGCTGGCTTCCATTGCGCTGGCCGGACCGCTCTTCGGCCTTTTCGCGGCCACGGCGTGCCTGGGTTTGCTGGCCTGGACGCACCAGCCCGTCTTCCTCGCCATCGCCTACGTGGGCGCGTGGGTGAATCTGCTGAACCTGATACCCGTGCTGGGGCTGGACGGCGCGCAGGCGACCTATGCCCTGAACAAGCTGGGCAGGGGATTGATGCTGGCAGCCTGCGTGGTGCTGTTCATGCTCATGCATGAGGGTGTCTTCCTGTTCATTGCGGCAGGCATGGTGTGGCGGCTCTTCACCAATGACGCTCCGGCGGAAAATAGCCCCCGGACCCTGGCAGGGTATCTTTCGCTGCTTTTCGTCCTGGGAGCCTTCCTGTACTTTGTGCCGAACCCGGGAGCCATGGTGCGCTGACGCAAGCGAACCCGCGCAAAAGGAAAGCCGTGCTTCCAACTGGAGGCACGGCTTGCCCCGGCTTAGGACGGCAAGGCAATGCTGCGGAAAAGCTTTTGAGCTACGGCGGACGCAAGATGGTTCCACACCAGCTGCTGGCTCTGGTTCAAACTTTCCCATTTCCACTCTTCCCAGCCCTGCTGTACACGGATCGCCCGGTACAGGTTGTAAAGCTCCTCACCACTCATACCTGAATGGATGCACTTGTTCGTAAAACAACTGCCAGGCAATCGCGGCTCTGGCGCGGCATGTGTTGCAACGCATACACTCGTCTTCGTTCCAGGAGGAGTCTTCTTTGCGTCTCTGTCTTGCCGCGCTCTGTCTTGCTGTAAGCATCGTGTCCCCAGCGTTCGCGCAGCAGTCGCCACCCGCGCAGGCGCAGGCCGCCCAAAGCCGCACGCCTGCCGATGCCTGGTGGAAGCATGCCGTGATTTACGAGGTGTATCCGCGCAGCTTTCAGGACTCCGATGGTGACGGCAAGGGCGACATCAAGGGCATTGAGAGCCGGCTTGACTACCTGAAGCAGCTCGGCATTGACGCCATATGGATCACGCCCATGTACCCCTCGCCGCAGGTGGACTTCGGCTACGACATTGCCGACTACGAAACGATCGACCCGCAATACGGCACCATGGGCGACTTCGACGCGCTGCTCAAGTCGGCAAACGCCAAGGGCATCCGCGTCATCATGGACATCGTGCTGAACCACACCTCAGACCAGCATCCATGGTGCAAGGAATCCCGCTCGTCCAGGACGAATCCCAAGCGCGACTGGTATCTCTGGCATGACGGTACGCCACCGCGGACGGACAAGCTGGGGAATTTTCCGAATAACTGGCAGTCCTGGTTCGGTCACTCGGCCTGGACGCTGGACCCGGCGACCAACCAGTACTACTACCATTATTTCTATACGCAGCAGCCGGACCTGAACTGGCGCAATCCGGAAGTCCGCAAAGCAATGTACGGCGTAATGAAGTTCTGGCTCGACAAAGGTGTCGCGGGCTTCCGCATGGATGCGGTATCGCGTCTGTTTGAGGATCCCAACCTGCACGACGACCCATATCTTCCGGGAACCAACGCCTTTGGCGACCGTAACATTCAGCATAAGTACACAGACGACTTGCCGGAGACGCATGAGGTCTTCCGTGAACTTCGCAAGTTAGCCGACAGTTATCCCCAGAAGCCCGTGCTGATCGCCGAAGCAGATGAGCCGACCATTGCCGACCTGAGCAAGATGTACGGCACGCGCGGCGATGAGGTCCAGTTACCTATGGACTTCCAGATTGCCGACTCGAATGAGCTTTCCGCGCCAAAGTTCCGCAAGCTTTTCAGTGAGGTGGAAACGAACCCGGCGGATGGCTGGCCGGAGTGGTTCTTCAGCAACCACGACCAGGTGCGGCAGTGGGAACGCTACAGCGCCACCGCCAAAAACGACGAGGAGCGGCTACGGATCGCCAAGCTGATGGCCTTGCTGGAATTGACTCCACGCGGTACGCCACAGATGTACTACGGCGAAGAGATCGGGATGCGCACCACAGAGCCAAAGCGCGTGGAGGACGTGCGAGACCCTATCGGCATTACCGGCTGGCCAAAGGAAAAGGGCCGCGATGGCGAGCGGACGCCGATGCAGTGGACGGCCGCCGTGCCGAACGCAGGCTTTACCGTGCCGAATGCCACGCCATGGCTGCCCGTCCCACCGAATGGGCGCACGGTAAATGTGGAAACCGAGTCAGCCGATCCGGCAAGCCTGCTGAATTTCTATAAGTCAGTGCTGCACTTGCGGCATACCGAACCAGCGCTGATGTTTGGCGACTATGTTGGACTAAATCCGGAAGACAGCCACGTCTTCAGCTTTCTGCGGCGGTTACAGCCGGGCGTACCCGCGCGGAACATCATCGTGGCGTTAAATATGAGTGGGGAAGCACGGCCGATGCAGTTCGACTTGTCCGGTCAAAAGCTTTCCGTGGCAAAAGCAACGGTGCTGCAGAGCAATTACAGTGCGGCCGGCTCCGTAGCCGATCTCACAAAGGTGATAGTGCCGGCCTATGGTGCAGTCATGTTTGCCTTGCCGGAGTGAACCCAGAGCAGAGAACGAGCACCGTTTCCCCGAAGCTGTCTCCTCCGGGTCAGCCGGTCCGTCTGCGAGCAGTCCTGCCAGGCCTCTTGTTACGTTTTGCGCATTGGTGCATCTTTAAGGTATGAAGATTTCTTCCCGCCTGAAGACCGCGAAGCTTCCGCTGCTCCGGGGCGCGCTGGCTACCGCACTGCTTGCCTCTTTCGCTGCTTTGCCGGTTGCGCCGGTGAACGGGCAGATGACGCCACCCGCGACAAAGGCCCACATCTACGATGACAATGCGAATCCGCGGGCGGACATTGCCGCCGCCGTGAAGCAGGCACAGCGTGAGCACAAGCACGTGATCGTGGATTTTGGCGGCGACTGGTGCGGCGATTGCCAGGTGCTCGACATCTACTTCCACCAGTCGCCGAACCGCGAAGTGCTGGAGAAGAATTATGTGCTGGTGCACGTCTCGGTCGGCCACGTCGACAAGAACCTCGAAATTCCTACGGGCTATGGTGTGAACATCAAAAAGGGTGTGCCGGCACTGGCGGTGCTGGATGCTCACGGCAAGGTGCTGTACGCGCAGGCCACCGGGGAATTTGAGAACATGCGCAATATGAATGCGACCAGCGTTACGGACTTCCTGAACCGCTGGAGAGCGTAGTCTCGTTGCAGTGAACCCACGTCTGCGGCCGTGCATGCATATAGATGGCGTACTGCTTAGGATCTCTGGTGGAGTCTGCCTGATTGAATGCCGCTGATCCCACCGCCGTGCCTGCCGCTGATGCCAACATTGACCCCACCACGGAACGCGCGGGACGGGTGGCCACGCCGGCTGGCCCAGCCCGCGCGCACATGGGCCGGGCACGCACCTTTGGCGAAGAGGGCCTGCGCTTTACGGACAAGGTGCGGCTGGCCTACTGGAATGCCTTTCAGCATGACTGCCTAAATACAGCGAAGGCCGCGGCGTACTCGGCAATCTTCGCGCTCTTTCCTGCGCTGATCGTGCTGGCGGCGCTGGTGACTTTTCTGCCGTATTCTGCGCCGCTGCGTTATCAGCTGGCCATCTTCTTCCATCGTGTGCTGCCAACTGCCGTCGCGCCTCTGCTGGAGCACTACTTCATCTCCTCAAAGAACTCGCCGGAGTCCGCCCGTGTGGTGCTGGGCACGGTGGTGGTGAGCGTGACCGGCGCGGCGGGTGTGCTGGGCACGCTCATGGAGGGTTTCCGCCGTGCCTACGGCCTGCAGGACGAGTGCTGGGGCGCGGGATTTCTTGGGCAGGTGCGACGGTACTTGTGGTCCCTGCTGCTGGTGCCCATTTCACTGCTCCCCATGGCAGGGGCGAGCGTGCTGGTGATCTTTGGCCACATCCTGCTGCCCATGCTGCAGCACCTGACGCCCACGCTGCTTGACAGAACGGTAGTGGTGCTGGAGACGTCCGCGCGCTGGGGCGTGGCCCTGGTGGTCTCCATCGCCGTGATTGCGGCGATTTACCGCTATGGGCTGCCAGTGCGGCCCGCGTGGCGGCGCGTGCTGCCCGGCGCGGCATTTGCCACAGTTACCTGGTTCATCACCACGCTGGGTTTCGGCTGGTATGTCACGCATTTTGCAAACTACTCACGGACCTACGGCTCGCTGGGGACCGGTGTTGTACTGCTGCTCTGGCTCTTTCTGACAGGGCTGACGGTGCTGTGCGGCGCGGAGTTGAATGCCGAGCTGGGGCGGGATGCTTAATGGGCAGGCGCGTAAGTCTGCTTGCGCGCGGCTCGGCGCAACGCAAACAGGTAGTAGGCGCTGCTGACCAGGCTCGTCCCAACCGCACAAAGGCCAGCTACTTTGAAGGTGATCCAGAACTCGTTGCGCGGTGTTCGAACAAGGCACAGAATACCCGCTACAGCTACAGCCACGATGCATGCCGGTTCAGCGAAGATGCGAAGCGGCTTGCGAAGCAGGAAGGGAGGCGACACCCAAAGGAAGTAGGGCACAACGAAGACCAAGGTCGTGAACAGGGTAATGAGTAACGTGGACAAAGCCAGGTAAGCCACTCCCGGCCAGAAGCGCTGAAAGTAAGGAGGATAAGTTTGCCCCATGGATTCAGAAACAGCTTCGAAACCTGTTGCTAGACAGAAGGCTGTGAATAGTGTCAGCCAGCCCAGAAAAGCGGACGTCAGCACAGTCCTGATGCGCCAGGCGGGTCCCATTCCTGAAATATACGTCTGAATTCTGTGTTGACGGTAAACACGGATGCGATCCCCGGACTGGAACCGGGTGCGAGCGCTCGCGATAGGCATCTAAAGACGCATGGGTACAGCCGTTCTGCCGCTGCAAGAGGAGCTTTCGTCAACGGCGATAGCTGATGCCGAGCAGACCGCCCCGGACCTGGCGCTGGCCGAAGGCCGGCTCTGGCGGCCGCGCCGCGTTCTGATTACTCCGGATGCCTACGCCCTGCCGCATGGCCGGTTAATGCTGGAGCGGGCGGAAAGCTTCGGTGCCACCGTGGTCCGGTTAAAGGCGAACCGGCTGACCGGCCTGAGCGACGACTCCGCGCAGAAGGCTTACGCGCTGGCGAAGACCAGTTTTGCCATCGTCGTCTCGCCGCCGGGCGCGCGCAAACTGCAGCCCATTCCACCCTCTGCTGACTGGCAGTTTCACCTGGCCCAGGGCTGCCCCGCGCACTGCCAGTACTGCTATCTGGCCGGTTCGCTCAGCGGGCCGCCGATTACGCGTGCGTATGCGAACCTGCCCCAGATCCTGGAAAACCTGCGTGAGTACGCTGGCACTGGCAAGGTGACCTCTGCGTCGAAGGAACGCGCGCATGAGGGCACGACTTTTGAGGCGTCCTGCTACACGGACCCGCTCGGCATTGAGCACTTGACCGGTGCGCTGGCGGAGAGCGTCCGCTTCTTCGGCCAGTGGGAATCGACGGTGCAGCTCCGGTTCACCACAAAGTTCGCGGCTGTGGCCCCGCTGCTCCAGGTGAACCACGCCCGGCGGACGCGTGTGCGCTTCAGCGTGAATGCGACGAGCGTGAGCCGCGATTTCGAGGGCGGCACGGCAACGCTGCCGCAACGTTTGGGCGCAATGCGGCGCATGGCGTTGGCCGGCTATCCGGTGGGCCTAACCGTCGCCCCCATCATGCCCGTAGAGGACTGGCGCGAGTCATATGCACGGCTCTTTCACGACGTAGCGGCGCAGCTTGCCGGTGTGCCGAATGTGGACTTGACGGTGGAGCTCATCACGCACCGCTTCACGCCGGGATCCAAGGACGTGCTGCTGAGCTGGTATCCCAAAACAACGCTCGATCTCGACGAGGCAAACCGCACCGAAAAGCGCAACAAGTTCGGTGGTTTCAAGTACGTCTATCCAAAGGACCCCATGCGGGAGATGCGCGGCTTCTTCGAAGATACGATCGCGGAAGTTCTGCCGTCCGCCCGCATTCTTTACTGGACGTGATTTTTGCCGGGCTGCGTGTGCCTGACCTTTCCGAAAGACTGGAGTCTGGGAGATGTCATCCCCAGGCGCCTGCGAAGAAGAATCTGCTTTTCGCGGCAGTACTGACGTACAGAAGCAGCTTTAGAATTGCCTTAAGGGTGACACCTCTGCGTTCAGGCTGACGGCGGATGGAGAACCGATCAGACACGATAGCCGCCGCCCTGGAGTTCCTGCGTCGTAAGGTCCAGCGTGAACAGTACTTCTTCGTCGGTGAGCATGTCCCATCCGCTGCCGTGTAATTGCTTACCTTCCAGCGCTGACAGGGTGAGTCCCTCCCACGTCAGCCTTGGGCTGCGCCAACCCGTTCCCTTTGGCGCAAGAACGAGCACGTCATGGTAACCCGCCAGGACCACATACTCCGCGGATGTCACCACTTCCGTAACGGGCCGCATGGCCAGCAACTCGGTCGTTTGCGGAGCTGTGGGCCGGACCAGATAAGCGTAACCGCCGGCGACGGCCAGGAATTCGTCCACGGCTTCGTCCGTGCTGGCGACTTTCTCAGGCACCGGCCATAAACCGTTGGCAACATGGGCCGACGCGTAGCCAAGCGCGCATTGCGCAAGAAACGGCGGCGCCGCTGCCGGGCGAACGTCAAAGTACACTGAGCCACGGGCCAGCGCGTCCTCCTCACCGGGTACAGCCTGCGGAAAGACAAACTGCCTTGCGGGAGCAATCAGCGGCGCGCCAGGGAGCATGCGCACCGACCAGCGTGGGCTTTCCAGCAGCGTTGCGCCAAGCCGGCTCCCCAGGCTCATAACGCATGCTCCCACCCACCAGCGTTGAGCGGTATTTCGTGGCCCTGCCGTCGCAGACGGACGCCCGGCTCACGCGTCAGAACGCCGACATGGGTAAGCGCTACCCCTGCAATCGACCTGGGCACCTTCGCCGAAGGCCGGGCAGAGAAGAGCAGTTCGTAATCTTCCCCGCCGTGCAGTGCAAGGGCAAGCGTTTTCTGCGTATCAGGATGCCGGGCAAGTGGGTCAATGGGCAGAGTCTCCGCGTCCACCACGGCTCCCACGCCGGACTCGTCGCAAAGATGCGTCAGGTCAGTGGACAGGCCATCGCTTAAATCGATGGCCGCGGTAGCCAAACCGCGCCGCAGCAATGCCTGCCCCGCCAATAGCCGCGGCGCGGGGAAGAGATGCGGATGCAAACCCGTACCCTGCGGCATGGCGGAACGGAAGCGGCGAGGCGCCGCGCTGAGTTCAGCCAACTCCGCGGCCGAGCCGCCCAGCGTGCCCGTGACATACAGCAAATCTCCGGGCCGGGCTGTGCTGCGCCGCAGCGCCTTGCCGGCCGGAGCAAAGCCAACACAAACGATGTCTGCGAGAATCTCGTCACCGGGTGCCGCTGCGGTGTCGCCGCCGCTCAGTTGCGTGCCCGTAGCCTGCGCCAGGGCCAGCAGACCGTCCAGGAACCCGGTCACCCAGGCGCGCCCGGCGGCGGAATACCGCAGCTTGACCGGCAGCGCAAGAGAGAGGAAAGCCGCGGCGGGTCTTCCGCCCATGGCGGCGATGTCACTCAAGCCACGAGCCAGGCAGCGGTGCCCAACGGACCGGGCCGGGTGCCAGTCGCGGTGAAAATGCCGGCCCTCCAATGAAAAATCGGTGGTTACCAGAATCTCCTGCCCAGCTGGTGCCCGCAGGATTGCACAGTCGTCGCCAATGCCGAGCCGGATCGAGCCACGGGGAAACCCGGCCGCCGAACGGATTGCCCGGACCAGCTCCAGTTCCCCTTTCCTCTGTGCGCGGGCCATCCTTCTGAGCATAGGCGATGCTTGCGGCAAATGTACCAGGTCAGTACACTTGGAGGGTTGGTGTTTCCCCCGCGGTCCGAGCCGCGGATCTCTCGCAAAGGTCCGCCTATTTTGAAGAAACGCTTCTACGTTGTGTTCGTTTCCCGGGACGATGATGGTTCGCTGCACCGGCTTCCAGTTCCCATTCACTTTGTGTATGTCTGCACGGCGGCCGCTGTGGTCGGCCTGTTCACCATAGCGGGCCTGGCAGGGTCGTACTCGCGCATGTTGCTCAAGACAGCCAGGTTCAATCAGCTGCGGCAGGAGCACCAGTCGCTGCGCCAGGACTATGCCCGGCTGGAGAAGCGTGAGCACGAGAAGGAAGTCCAGGCAGCCTCCCTCGGCGCCCTGGCCAGTGAGGTCACAGCGCTGTACGGCTTCACCGCGGACAAGCTGGTCACACCGGCGGGCAATCTGATCATGGGCGCGGGACGGCGCTTCGGGCGTGGCGGCACTCCAGCCGCCGCGGGCACGGCCGTTGCAAATTCTGCCCTCGCACCAGCCTCAACCGGCGGCAATCTTACAAACGCGAACTACTACAAAAGCCTCGACACCTTCTATCAACTGCGCGCCTCCGCGATGACAGGCAATGCGTCGCGGGCAATCTCCAGCACCTGGAACGACACGCCGATGGGCAGCTTCGGCCCCGTGTTTGGCCCACCGCTGGACGCAACCGTCAGTATGCCGACACTCTGGCCGGTGGTCGGCCCCATCACGTCGCCGTTTGGCGAGCGTGAAGACCCGGTGCTGGGTGCGGGTGAAGGCGAGTTCCATAAGGGCGTCGACATCTCCGCGCCAATGGGCACGCCAATCCACGTAACCGCCGGTGGCACTGTACAGATGGCCGGCATCGGCAACGGCTATGGGACGGAAGTGATTGTGGACCATGGCAACGGTGTAAAAACCCTCTATGGCCACATGTCGGGCCTCCACTGCAGCGCAGGTCAGCGCGTGGTTCGCGGAGAAGTCATCGGCTATGTGGGCCACAGCGGCCGCACCACCGGTGTGCATGTGCACTATGAGGTGCGCGTGCGAGAAGTAGCAGTGAATCCGCACAAATACATGCAGAGCACCAGCTATGGCCCCGTGCTTTCCGCAGGCATGTAGGGATAGCTGATTCAAGCGAAGTGGGCCGCCTCCCGGGGCGGCCCATTTGCTTGATTGGCGCGGCTTGAATGAAAGCGCGTACACTGGCTTGCGCATGCCTACCCTTGATCGCCGCCGCTTTCTGAAGACGAGCGGAACTGTTGCCGCCGCATCCACCGTCCCCACATCCCTGCTGTCCGCCGCAAAACCGGCACGGCAGACGGCCACTGCGGGCGGACGCCAAATCCTGCCTCTGAACCGCGGCTGGCGCTACCGCAACACAGCCACCGCCGAAGCCCACGGCAGAGACTTTGACGATAGCGGCTTTGCCCATGTTTGCCTGCCGCACACCAATGTGCGGCTGCCCTGGCACGGCTTCAGTGAGAAGTCCTTCCAGTTCATCTCCGTTTACCGGCGTGAGATCAGGCTGCCGGCCGGGGCGCAGGGTAAGCGCATTTTTCTGGACTTTGAAGGTGTCATGGTTGCGACCACCGTGTATCTGAACGGCACACGCATCGGCGCTTACAGGGGCGGGTACACGCCTTTTTCGTTTGACCTTACAGATGCTCTGGATTACAGCGGCGGCAAGAACGTGCTCGCCGTGGAGGTGGACTCGACCGAGCGGCCTGATATTCCACCCTTTGGCAATGAAGTGGACTACCTGACCTTCGGCGGCATCTATCGCGAGGTCGCGTTGCGCATTGTGCCCCTCACCTCCATAGAAAACATCTTCGCCGAGCCAAAGGGCGTGCTCAGCGCCACACCTACCGTAGAGGTGCGTTGCTATCTTGAGCAGTCCGGCAAGGCTGCCGCGGCGAGAACGCCGATGCAGATCCGGGCGGAACTGCGGGACGGCACGCGAGTCATCGCTTCAGCAACCGCCCCGGTCACACCCAGCTTTCCACCGCCCCCCGCCAATGAAGATGCAGGCCAGGCACGCGGGGCCGAGCCGTTCAGCGATGCGGACAAGCCACAGGCAGTCGTGACCCTCACCCGGCTCGGCAAGGTGCAGTTGTGGGACTTGAACACACCCAAGCTGTACACTGTGCACCTTCAACTGCTTGCCGGCGGCACCGTGGTGGATGAGGATTCCCGCCGCATCGGCTTCCGTGAAGCTAGCTTTACCGACCAGGGTTTTAAACTGAATGGCAAGGCAGTCAAGCTGCGCGGTCTGGACCGCCACCAGACCTTTCCCTGGGTGGGCCAGGCGATGCCCGCACGGGTGCAGCGTCAGGATGCAAAAATCCTGAGGCACGACTACCACTGCAACATCGTGCGCACCTCGCACTACCCGCAGTCGCGGCACTTCCTGGATGCCTGCGACGAGATGGGCCTGCTGGTACTGGAGGAGATCCCCGGCTGGCAGCACATCGGGCCGAAACCCTGGCAGGACGTCAGTGTGGATAATGTGCGCCGCATGATCCGCCGCGATTGGAATCATCCTTCCATCATTCTGTGGGGTGTCCGCATTAACGAGTCGCGTGACAACCACGACTTCTACACCCGCACCAATGCACTGGCGCATGCTCTGGATGCATCAAGGCAGACCGGCGGCATTCGGTACTTTCAGGCCTCGGAGTTTCTGGAAGACGTTTTCACCATGAACGACTTCGGCTTTCCGTTGCTGCCGCCCAAGCATCCGCGCTATCTCAACACGGAGTTCGGCGGCCACACTTATCCGGCCCAGACAATCGATTCGCGGGAGCGGTTGAAGGAGCACACCCACCGCCATGCGCGGGTGCATGACCAGCTTGCGTCCAATCCGCAGTATGCCGGTGGTATCGGCTGGTGCGCTTTCGACTACGACACGCATTCCAATTTCGGCTCGGGCGACCACATCTGCTACCACGGCGTGGCGGACATCTTCCGTACGCCCAAACCCGCGGCCGGCCTTTACAAATCCATGTGCGAGCCGAGCGAGGAGCCCGTGCTGGAGATGGCGCACCACTGGGCGCGCAATGACGAATCGGTGGGCATCACGAGCATCTACCTGTGCAGCAACTGCGAAACCGTGCGTGCCTTTATGCTCAGCAACGGCAAGGAAGAGCCGATTTATAACGGCGGCCCGGACCGCGCCACCTACCCGCATCTGCCGCACGCGCCCTTCATCTTTCCCGTAAAAACCAGCACAAACATCTGGGGAGACCTACGCGTCGACGGTTACATCGGCAGCAGGAAAGTAATCAGCCGCACCTGGTCCGGCAGCGGTATCGATGCGAAGTTTGTGCTTGTGCCGGATGACACCGCGCTGGTGGCCGACGGCGGGGACACTACCCGCGTCGTCCTCCGGGTGGAAGACGAGTTCGGCAACATTCGCCCCTTTGCCGCGGATGCCATTGAGATCAAACTGGACGGTCCCGCGGAACTGATCGGCGACAACCCATTTGGCCTGATCGGAGGCACAGGCGCCGTATGGGTCCGTGCAAAGGAGAGCCCTGGTGCGGTAACTCTGCGCGCAACTCATCCAGTGCTGGGCACCCAGGAACTTCGCTTCAATGTGACGGAGGCGGTCCCGGAACTAGCCTGATCCCAAAGGGATGCCGTCTTCATGTGCCACCCTGAACAGAGCGAAGGATCTGCTTCTCGGAGTCAGTAACGATTCGAGAAGAAGCAGATTTGCTTTGTCGCAATCTAATCAGGATGACACTCGTGGATCGACGGCAAGCAAGTTCCACACCGGCCAAGTCAGCCGGCTATTGGAGCGCGATCGTATCGGCACCGTAAACTTCGCCAAGGCGCGGTGCCTGGGCGAAAAAGACGATGTGACGCCCCTTCTTGCCGTCGGTGCGAACGGAGGGCGGCAGCGGGACCATGTAGGTTGCCGTGTTTCCATCCGGGCGGACGCGCCCGATCCGCACGATCTCTCGCACAACCGAGGAGTGATGGAGAGTTTCACCGGCGTTCTCGCCACGCCGTACCTCCGTCTCATCCATGTCGTCCGTAACGGCGGCAAAAAGGTCGGCATCGGGATCCGGCAAGCTGCCGGAGATGCGCGCACTCACATCGATCCGATCCGCGATCAGGGTCGCCGATTGGAGTTCGACCGTGAGTGGATATGCCGCCTGCGCGTCCAACGCCGCCAGCATCCCGGCCCGCCGGCTCCCCACCAGCTGTGCTCGCCCGTTGACTACAAGCTGTGGCGTGTACACGCTGTCCAGGTGAAAGCGCTCACCGTACAGGTTCTGCCGTTCTGTAAATGCATCTGCCGAGTACGGGTCTGTCCAGCCCAGATGGTTCCAATAAGTCACGTGTTCGCTCAAGCCGATCACCTTGCGGCCCGAGGCAGTAGTACGGCCATTCCACTCTCGCAGCAGAGCGTCAGCGGGAGGACAGCTGGAGCAGCCCTCTGAGGTGAATAGCTCCACCAAAACTGGTGAGCGATCTGCGGCATACGCCGCACCCGGCCGAACTGCCAGTAAGCCCCAAAGCACAGCCGAGGCTACCGCCCCCGCAAGAACCGCGCTGAGAACAACCTTCGAACGCGTGTGCATCTACTACCCTCACCCATCTTGCCGTACGCCGCCGGCGCAGAGGCATGTCAAACGTCTTCGTGCAGGAACGCCAGTGAGGGGGTGGCGCTCTGGCTTCGCTTGGCTGCAGAACGAGCTTAAGCCCAAATCTCTTGCATGGTGAGCGCAAATCCATCTACCGGACCTTCACCATGCACGGAGTCAGGCTTCTGCAGAACCTCCGGCTCGCGGCCCGGGCGAAACACTGTCACCGTACGCGCGTATGGATCGATCATCCATGCGAGTTGTGCGCCGTTCTCGATCCAAGTCTGCATCTTGGCGAAGAGCAGGGAAGGGCTGTCCGACTTGGAACGGACCTCAACGATGAACTCGGGGCAGAGGGGGAGATAGCGCTCCTGCTCGTCGGCACTAAATGCAGCGATACGTTCGGTGCTCGTCCAGGACGCGTCTGGACTCAGCGTCGAGCCATCCGGCAGATTCCAGCCTGTATTTGAGCCGTCGCACTCACCCCGACCGCCCAGCTTCGCCCAGTTCTCAAGCTGGTAAAACACCTTCCCCTCACGTTGGCCACCACTTCTCCCGACCGGTGTCATGATGACCAGCTCCCCCTTGATATTTTTTTCAATTCGGTACGGCTTGTTCTTACGGGAGAAGGCGATCAGTTCGTCATCGGTCAATGGCGAAGGAGGACGTAGAACGATCGGCAGCGGCAATCCCGTCAGCGACCATTCCATACGTCCTCCTTCGTCCGGCATGTCCTGCCGTGTGGGGCTCAAGTTTTGTGAGTGCGCAGCTAGGCCACAACCTCGATCCCCATCGAGCGCGCCGTGCCCTTGATGGACTTCACGGCGGCATCCACTGAGGCGGCATTCAGGTCGGGCATTTTTTGAGTGGCAATCTCGCGGACCTGCGCTTCGGTCACCTTGCCGACCTTGTTCTTGTTGGGCGTACCGGAGCCCTTCTCTAACTTGGCGGCCTTCTTCAGCAGCACCGGTGCCGGCGGTGTCTTGGTGACAAAGGTGAACGTGCGGTCCGCAAAGACGGTGATGACGACCGGGATTGTGAGGCCAGCCATGCCCGGGTCTTTCGTGCGGTCATTGAACTGCTTGCAGAACTCCATGATGTTGACCTGCGCCTGGCCAAGCGCGGGGCCAATCGGAGGCGCGGGCGTGGCTTTGGCGGCCATCACCTGGAGCTTCACGTATCCATTGATCTTCTTCGGTGCCATGATTCTTTTCCTCTCGTTTATGAGGCCTGACTCTGGGTAGAAGCCACCGAAGCTCAGCCTGCCATTCGTCGATTACCTGGCCTTGCCGGCTCAGCCTGCCACACCCTTTCGAGGTGTCAACCTGAGCAAAGCGAAGGATCTGCTTCAAACGCGTGAGCAGTTTCCGCTACTCCACGTGCTTTTCCACCTGTGAGAACTCAACCTCGGTCGGCGTCGGCCGGCCAAAGATGCTGACCATTACCTTCAACGTCTGCTTGTCCTCGTTCACATCGTCCACCGCACCGTTGAAGTTGGCAAATGGCCCTTCGGTAATGCGGACCTGCTCGCCCTTTTCGAATTTCACCTTCAGCTTGGGCTTGTCTTTCACCGTGTCGGCACGGTTCAGCATGAGCATGACTTCTGCTTCGCTCAACGCGTTCGGGGTATCGCCTGTCTGCAGGAAGCCGGTGACCTTGGGCGTGTTTTTCACCAGATGCCACAAATCATTGTCCAGATCCAGCTCGACAAAGACGTACCCCGGCAGGAAGACCCGATCGATGGTGTATTTCTTGCCATTGCGCAGCTCGGTGACCGGCTCGGTAGGAATTTCGATTCGGCCGACCTTCTGCTCCAGGCCAAAGGCGCGCACACGGCTCTCCAGGGATTCCTTCACCTTGCGCTCAAAGCCGGAATAGGCATGGATGATGTACCACTTCAGCGGGCTCCCCGCCGCCACCACCTCTTCACCACTTTCATTGCGCAAAGGTTCCGGCGTACCCTCGCCCGCACTATGCGCCGCAATTACTTCTTCATGTCCCACCGCGGTCGATGTTTCCGGAATCAATTCTTCGGCCATGCTCTCCTGCCTGTAACGGGGCCATACTCACCGCCCCACGCCATGTTTTGCGATTTTGCTGTCTCTGTCGGAGTTCCTAGTGTGTGGCTAGCCTGGTGATGAGCGCGTTCAGCGAGTGATTGATGATGAAGTCCACCGCCCAAAAAAATGCGGCAAAGGCAAACACGGTGAGCACGACCACCGTCGTGGTGCTGCGGACTTCGGCCCGTGAGGGCGTATTGACCTTGTTCAGCTCATTACGCACATCACTCAGAAAGCTGCGGAGCCGCTCCGGACCGGACTTCAACCGCTCCAGACCGGTACCCTGCTGATCCGGAATCGCTATTGCTGCTTTGGCCATGCTCGCCTCAAACTCTCTTCGTACTTCTTACATCTGGCATCCGGACACGCCGCAACGTGCCTTCGGCCCTCGACAACCATTGCAACTGAAACTGGCAGGGGCGCTCGGATTCGAACCGAGAAGTTCGGTTTTGGAGACCGACAGTTT
>CAXTRR010000053.1:0-7177 GCA_964246795.1 uncultured Terriglobus sp.
CTTTGGTACAGGCAGCGCTCCACTTTCCAGCGGCACCAGTCCCGCCATGCCCTCGGCTGTCCAAATCGCCCGCGATTCCGGATCGATCACCCACACATGGCCCACGCCCATGCGTTGGTATTCCTGCACCCGTGCCTGGATGCGTGAAAAGCGGTCCTCGGGCGAAAGCACCTCAATGCAGAGCAGTGGCGGTGCATGCAGGATCGGCTCGATTGGTTCATTCGAGCTTATGACGCATACGTCCGGAACGCGAAAGCGGTTCGGTGAAACCTGCACACGCTGTTCCGTCAAAGGGCGAAGCCGCCACTCCTTGCGATGCATGAAAAAAATCGATCCGATTGTTATCTGAACAATACTGTGAAATTGTTCGCCCAAATTCCTCTCCTGCAGCTCCCCATCCACATAATCGCAATCCGGATGGTACATCGAACTCAGGTACTCGCTCACCGGGATGGAAACCGTCGTCGCCATACCACTTAGTATGCAGTCCGGCGCGGCCCGGCGGCTATCAAATCGGTGCTACACTTCGTCTACTTCGCAGGACGCGCCTTGTCCGCCGGAAGGACCTACCAGCCGCATGCCTTCACGCATCCGCCGCGCCACCGTCTCCCTTGCGTTCTTTTTCGGCACCTGCGCCATAGCGGGCACGCTGCTCAACGGCCGTGTCAACGCGCAAACCACCAGCGATGAAAGCACCCTCCGCGACAGCCTGCACCAGTTTACTGATGTGTATTCCATCGTGGAGCAGAACTACGCGGACAAGCTGAACCAGGAAACCGTCGACAAGGTGATTTACGACGGCGCGATCCCGAGCATGCTGCACGTGCTGGATCCCCACTCCAACTTCTACGATCCAAAGGCCTACGCGCAGATGCGTGAGGATCAGCGCGGCCACTACTATGGCGTCGGCATGCACATTCAGTCCCAGCCGGACAAGGCCGGCGTCGTGCACGTGATGGTCATCGACACCTTTGAGGGCTCGCCCGCACACAAGGCAGGCATCCGTCCCGGTGACGTGCTTTTCTCCATTGACGGCAAGTCGACCGATGGCATGGATTCGCTGGCTGTCTCAAACGTGTTAAAGGGACCGAAAGGTACCCACGCCAGCGTGGCCGTCAAGCGCGAAGGCCACGACAGCCCGATGACCTTTGACCTGGTACGCGACGATATTCCCCGGCCCTCGGTCGACTTGGCTTACATGATGAAGCCGAATATCGGTTACATCCACGTCACACAGTTTAACGAGACCACTTCCCATGAGGTAGGCGACGCACTTGCCAAATTCGGTCCGGACATCCAGGGCCTCCTCATCGATCTGCGCGGCAACCCCGGCGGTTTGCTCAATGAGGCTGTCGCCATGAGCGACAAGTTTCTGAAGCGCGGTGACATCGTCGTCTCACAGAAAGGCCGGGCCTTCCCGGACCAGGTCTACCGCGCCAACCACGGCGAGGGCGGCGAGCACCACTTTCCCATCGTGGTTCTGGTGAACCGCAACACCGCATCCGCGGCGGAAATCGTCAGTGGGGCTTTGCAGGATCATGACCGCGCCCTGATTGTGGGCGAAACCACCTTCGGCAAGGGACTCGTCCAAACGGTCTTTCAGATCGCCGACAATACCGGCCTGGCGCTCACCACGTATCACTACTACACACCCAGCGGCCGGCTCATTCAGCGCGACTATAATGGCGTTTCGCTGTATGACTACTACTACGTCCGCAACGACGCCAAGCCGGCCGACAAGACCAACCTGGAAGTCAAGCTGACGGACAGTGGCCGCACCGTCTATGGCGGTGGCGGCATTACGCCCGACGAAAAAATCGAGCAGCCCCGCAGCAATCCGTTTGAAATCAATTTGCTTCAGCACACCGCCTTCTTCAACTTCACTAAGCACTACCTGGCGAACCGGACCATTCCCAAGGAATTTCAGGTGGATGATGCCGTTTTGAGCGACTTCAAGGCATTCTTGAAGACCGAAAAAATCGATTACACAGATCAGGACTTCACCACAAATCTGGACTGGCTGAAGGCCAACATCAAAGGCGACCTGTTCACCTCACAGTTCGGATCCACGGAGGGCCTGCACGCCCGCACCGACGCCGATCCGCAGATCGCCAAGGCACTCACCTTCATGCCGGAAGCGCAGGCGCTCGAGGATCACGCCATCAAGTCAAATCAGCAGAAGACAGCCAGCCTGCGCTAAAGCACAAACAGGAAAAAAGAAAGGTCACGTCTTTCGGCGTGGCCTTTCTCTTTGGGGCGGTACACTGGTCGCTGCGGAGGACTACAGTGGCAACGCAGATGGCCGGAACAACAGTCGCAGGCTCACCGGTCATGACCGAACCGGTCGTCACCACACCAGCGGTGATAGAAGAACACGAGCAGCACGAGACACTCCCGGAGTCGCTGGCCGGCACCGCATATGTCTTCGTTATCGGCCTCTTCATCATGACGTTCCTTTTCCAGAACTACATGATCCCTTCCGCCAGCATGACGGACACGCTGCTCATTGGCGATCATGTCGTCGTCGACCGCACCACTATCGCCCCGCAGAAATACTCGCTCGCCGGCCTGGTCCACTACCGGCCCGTGCAGCGCGGCGACGTTATCGTCTTCGTCAAGCCCAATCCTGAGAATCCGGACCTCGTCCTGGTGAAGCGGGCAATCGGACTACCCGGTGACCGCATCCACCTGGAGCACGGCATCCTGTACCGTAACGGCGAAAGGCTGAACGAGCCGCAGATTTCCCTGCCCGACTATGCCGGTGAGGCTCCCAGCGCTTACGAAAGTTACCGCGACAATTTTCCCCGAGGCACGCCGGAACAGACGACCGAGCTTTGGGCCGTGGATCTGCCGAACCACATTCAGAACGGCGAACTGATCGTGCCGCCGGACACCATCTTTGCCATGGGCGACAACCGCACCGGCTCGCTCGACAGCCGCTTCTGGGGCTTCGTTCCCCGTGAAAACATCCTGGGGCGGCCCATGTTCGTCTACTGGTCCTTTATCACCCCGGACGACCAGATCAACAAGACCGGCAGTGCCAACACCATCGCCTGGATACTGCACGAAGCGACCCACTTCTTCAGCGACACCCGATGGGGGCGCACCGGCCACGTGGTGCGGTAATCCATGGCGGTGAACGACCCGGAGCTCCAGCAGGCTGACCCGGCGGCGCCTACCCTGGCCGAACCGCCGGAGCACGACTGGAGCGACAGCTCTCCGGACGAAGGCCCTGTTCTCAGCCATAGCGGGCGGCGGCGGCTCCTCTGGGTTGCCGCGATCATCGTCCTCCTGCTTTTGCTGCTTACGCTGCCTCCTCTCTTGAATGTCAGCCGTTACCAGCGGCGCATTGCTCAGGCCATTTCGCAGTCCATTGGGCGCCCTGTCCACTTTGACAGCGTCACGGTCCATGTACTTCCCTGGCCCGGTTTCACCATTCAGAACTTCGTGGTTACGGAAGACCCCGCGTTTGGCGCCGAACCGGCCATGCGCGCCAATGCTGTGGAAGCGCGGCTGCGTGTTCGCTCGTTATGGCGCCGCCGGGTCGAGTTCGCCCGCATTCGCCTTCAGGCACCCAGCGTCAATCTCGTGCGGCGTTCCGACGGCGTCTGGAACTTGCAAAGCATCGTCACCCAGGCCGGCTCCGTGCAGAACGCGCCCACCTCACAGTCCCACCCGGGCACCGCGCCCCGCTTTCCCTACATTGAGGCGACCGGTGCGCGGATCAATCTGAAGCTCGATCAGGCAAAACTCCCCTATTCCCTTGTGGATTCCGACTTTGCACTCTGGCTTCCCGATGAGCATGAGTGGCAGATCCGCCTGGCGGGCCGGCCCCTTCGCACCGACACCGATGTCAGCGACGTCGGCCAGCTCAGCGTGGAAGGCACGCTTGGCCGCGGGGCACCCAGCGCCGCTCTTGCCCCGCTTGAGCTGCGCATCGGGTGGAAATCCACGCCCATGGGCGAGGCCGCCAAGCTGTTCGCCGGCCAGGATGCAGGATGGCGCGGCCAGGCCTCCGCGGAAGCGGCCATTCACGGCACCCCCGCGAACATGCGCCTCTCCACCGATCTCCACGTGCACAATCTGCGCCGTGACAAGTTTGTGCCTGCGGAAGAGTTGCAGCTGGATGCGCACTGCGTGGCTGAAGCCATGGGCGTCCTGCACCAGGTCCACAATCTCCGCTGCACGCTGCCCACTCATCCCGGGGCGTCTCTGCTGCAAGCCATGGGCATCGGCGTCACGCCGGCAGGTCTGGCGCAGGTGGACCGTGACCTCACCTTTATCGCTGAGCTTCCAGACGCGGCGGACCTGCAATCGGCCTCAATGCGGCTGGAAATGAACGATGCACCACCCGGCTGGGCACTCCGCTGGATGCGGCTGTTTTCGCAACGCATTCCCGCATCCCTGCAGCTGGGCGGCTCTTTGGATCTGCTCCTCCAGCGAGACCCGAAAATCTCCGGCGGCAACTGGACCGGCTCTGTAGCGTGCCGTTGTCTTCTGCCCACCCTGACTCCCCCCGGGAATGCTCCGGCCGATGCTTACCCGGTTGGGGGACAGACCCCGGCGTCCACCGCCCCGTTGAACACGTCCTGGCTCCTGCGCGCCACCCATGATCCAGGATCGGAACCGGCCAACAGCTCATCCACGGTAACCCTGAGTGCCACCCGGAAAGCGCCGGCACTCCCCGGCATCCCCGAACCTTTGGTGGATCGGTCGGACCCCGCCATGACAGTCACTGGACACCTGGATCGCTCCGGCTACGGCGTGCAGTACGGCTCTGCTGCCCTCGCAAGCTATGCGGGCCACCTTCTACCCACATTGCAGGACGGGCTCGACCCCGCACTCACCGGCCCGGTGCAGTCCACCCGCAAATGGGGCGGCGATCAGACCTGGACAGCGGCGAATGCAGCCAGGCCCACACGGCTTACACACCGCCGTCGGCGTTGATTGTGCGGATCGTGCGGCGAGTCTTGCCCGGTAGAGTGTCAGGAGTCCGTTCGCCAAAAGGGCCGTGAAGTAGCCAAAGACCCCTGAAGTAGCCAAAGAGCCCTGAAGTAGCCAAAGAGCCCTGAAGTAGCCAAAGAGCCCTGAAGTAGCCAAAAGAGCCGTGAAGTAGCCAAAGAGCCGCGAGGTAACTGAGCACCAGGCTCTCACCTGTCTTACCGGTACTGCGCGGGAATCTCGATGTGCCGCCGGTGCGTTGTGCCTCGCTGTTCCGGTGTCGTGCCGTCATTCACAACTACCTCCTCCGGCGCAGTCTCAAAAGGCACGCGGATCGTCGCCCGGCCATGCGCCGGCACGCGCAGAGGCAGTGTGTTTTGCAGGCTGCCCCGGCGCACCGTCACCGGCACTTCCGCGGCGGCGTCGCCGGCATTCTGTACCTCCACGGCAACCAGCCAGGAGCCGTCCGGCAATGCCAGTCGATTGCGCGAGGCCTCCGACGGCGTCTCCCGGTCAAGCGGTCCGTTGGGCTGGGCTACCGGCTCGTCGCCCACTGGCCCACCCACCGGCCGCCGCTCCGTGGGCACCACCGTGTGCACCGAACCGCGCTCAATCAGCCGTGGCGCCACCGTCACAATGGTGAGTTCCGGCAGCCCCGCATCGCGGTCAAACCAGTCCGCGAAAAACCAGCGTAAATCTTTCCCGCTGACCCGCTGCAAAGTCGCTTCAAGCTGCGCAGCCAAGTGACCGGCCCTGTCCGGTGAGGCGGTCAGCAGCGCGGGGAGAGCCGCCTTGAGTGCATCCTCTCCGGCAATCTGCCGCAGCATCGTCAGAGCGAAGGCCGCTTTTGTGCGGGCGCAAGCTGCGGCCACACACTCGATGAGCGGGGCAGACGGGGACGCCTCCACCTGCTGCAGCGCGACGGCACCTACATTCAGCGCTGCCAGTGCGCGGTCGCGGCCCCCTTGACGCTCCAGGTAGACAAGCCGCAGGAACTCCGGCAGACCACGGGCCAGCCAGGGCGGGGCGGCGGCCGGCACCGCCCCGCTGGCCAATGGATAAACGAGTGAAGCCACCAGCTCCGCCTCCGACGTTGCATTCGGCGGAGGAGCCACCAGGATCCCGCCATCGGCAAAGGGCTGCGTTGCCCCGTCCGGCAGGGGCAGGATCTGCAACTCGCCCACGCGCCGTGGCCCAAGCCACTCCTCCAGAAACGGCCGCAGACTCTGGACTGCGGACCGATAGCTCGCCGCGGCAGCTGGATCCGCACTGGAAACATGAAGTGCTGTGCCGGGGACAGGAGCATCCTCATGGGCATTGCCACCTAGGAAGAGCGACGGCAGGTGATCGCCCAGAGGTGCACCCGGCCAGACTGCCGTAAACAGCCGGCTCGATTCCTCCTGAGCGCCCGTGCCTGCTTCTGAGCCAACAGGGGAGCCCATTGTCCCAGCGCTCGCCGGCGCAGCGCGGACCTCGACCAGGGCCGCTCGGCGGCTGTTCAGGAAAGCGGCTTCCGGCGCCAGCCCGGCACTTTCCAGCGTCAGCCTCACAGACATGCGCGCCGCCAAACCGCGCCGCCGCTGCTCGTCGATGGCGTGTGAGAAACCATCGCCATCAGCCAGCAGCGCCGGTGCGGCCGCCCCCGGATACCAAAGCACGTTGCCAAAGCCGCGCATACCTGCAAATTCCGACGAAATCTGGTCCCAGTCGGAAGCGGACGCCCTGCCCACCGGTGCGCCCAGCCGCAACAGCCGTTCCGCGCTCGCGGCCACTTTGCCGCCGTAGAAAAGATCCAGTGTCGCCGCCCCTCCTGAAGCGATTGGCTTCGGCAGCTTTACCTCCACTTCGGCGGCGGCGCCGGTGTGATCGGCGTCGGTCATCAGCGCATGTTGCTCAACCTGGAGGCGTTGCATGCCGGATGCCGAAATCAGGCTGGCACTGCCCCACCGCAGCGCCGAGGAAATCTGCAGCACTACCCGCGTCATCGGCATGGAGCCGCTGTTGCGGACGACCACGCGTGCCCGCGCGTCCAGCTCCCCTGCGTCCTGGTTCAGGTGGAGATCCAGGTCGGTCGAAATAATCTGGGGTGCGAGCCGTTCAGCATCGGAAATGGCAGCCGCGGCCGCTCCATCCAGTGCCTCGACCCCTGCTTTAGCCACCGCAGGTGATTCGCTCGCCGAGCTCGGAAGGGCCTCCCCCGCGGGTGGCGATGCGGGAACGCCGGTTGCGTCCCCAT
>CAXTRR010000053.1:7187-25577 GCA_964246795.1 uncultured Terriglobus sp.
CCATCGGTCTGAGCCGGCGAAATCTCACGGGCGCTTCGCCGTTGCAACGAACGGCGTCCGTGAACCGAGGAGGAGAGGCCACCAGCTGCTGGCAATGCGGCGGAGGGACGATCCGGAGAGATCGATTCCGGAGCACTGCCCGTTGCCTCAGGATCGTGACGCTCAAACAGTATGGTGGGCTGCGATGGTGCTGCTGGCCCCGGGGTGCCCTGTGGGCCTTTGCCGGGCTCAGGGGTGCCCTGTGGGCCTTTGCCAGTCTGGCCAGCGGCCCGCGCGCTCGTTTGAGGTGCAGTGGTGGCCGGCTGAACCGGCTTTGCTGCGGTCGTGCGCTGCGCTGTGTCCGTGTCCTGCGCGGCACATCCAGCGCAGCCAGCGGCAGCCAGCGTGGCGGCCAGCGAAACTTTGAAAAGTAAATGCTTCAGGAGCCCAGGCCCTTTCGAGGTTTGGACGGTTTAGCCTCAACTTCGTCAAGGGGAGCCCTGCTGCCCGCGGCTTCCGCTCGCGCCGCAAGCCGCCGCTGCCGCGCTGCCTCATACAGCACCACGGCACCCGCCACTGAAACATTCAGAGACGGCACGGCGCCCCTCATCGGAATCCGGAGCAGGAAATCGCAGGTCCGCTTTGTCAGGTCGTGCAGGCCGGCACCCTCACGGCCCAGCACCAGGCAGCAATCCGTGCCGAAGTCGAAATCGGTGTACTCCTGCGTGCCGCGTTCGTCCAGGCCCACAATCCAGACAGCTTCACGCTTGAGTTGTTCGAGCGAGCGCACCAGGTTCGTGACCTTTGCGACGCGGACATGCTCAGTGGCACCTGCCGCCGCCTTGGCCACTGTGCCGGTAATGCCCACGGCGCGGCGCTCCGGCAGCAAGACGCCGTCCACGCCGGCACCGTCGGCCGTGCGCAGCAGCGCGCCCAGATTATGCGGGTCTTCCACACCGTCCAGCGCGAGCAACAGGCGTTTGCCGCCGGCGGCTGGTGGTTCCAGCAAGTCCTCCAGCGTGAGCAGCTTGCGCTCTTTCAGAAAGGCGACCACACCGCCATGAGTTTCCGTGCGTGTCATGCGGGCCAGTTCATCGCGTCCGGCACTCACCACCCGGATGCGCCGCTCCCGGCAAAGCTCCGCCAGGCCGGCCAGACGAGGGCTGCCACCACTCTGGAGTGCCACATGGTCCAGGTCAGCCGGGCGTGTGCGCACCGCTTCCGTCACCGGATGCACGCCGAAAAGCACTTCCATCGTTCCAGTGTACGGAAACACGAGCCCTCCGAAAGGGTGCGGACGGATTCGGGAACTCTGAAAAGCCCGGATCCAAGGCTGAAAAGCTCGCAGGCGGACCGTATACTTTCTCGGAGTGCGGTGCGAGACAGCCGGGCAAAATACGCTATGAGTAATGCGACTCCGTCAAAATTCAGCCGCGTCTTTTCCCCCGCCACGCGCGTCCTTGGTGGTGTGTCTACCCGTTCCGCAACCATCGGCCTAAGTCCCGCGCGTACAGTCGCCCAGGCAGAGGCCGCCGCCGCGGAGAATGCCGCCATTGCCCATGGCCTGAAGCGGCATGACACAGCTCTGCTGGACCGGCTGATTGACGAGTACCAGCACCGGTTGATGCGGTATCTGACATTCCTGACCGGGCGGCGCGAGACCGCCGAGGATCTGTTTCAGGAAACCTGGATTCGTGTGCTGCTGCGGGGCGCGCAGTTCAACGGCAACGCTCGTTTCGACACATGGCTCTTCACGATTGCCCGCAATCTGGTAATCGATCTTTCCCGCAAGAAAACCATGGCTTCCCTGGACGAGATGCAGGATCCTGGCGAAGACGAGCGGCCCTTTGAAGTGGCAACCGACGAACCTTCGCCGTATGAACGGTTCTGCTCCCGCGAGAACGCCGCAGAGGTCGGCGCCCTGCTGCTGGCGTTGCATCCCACCTACCGCGAGGTGCTGGTGCTCCGTTTCCATGAAGAGCTGCCGCTGGAGGAGATCGCGAGCGTGACCCGCGCGCCTCTCAGCACCGTGAAGTCCCGGCTGTACCGCGGCCTGGCATCACTGCGTCCGGAGCTGGAGAAACTGCGTGCTGCCCGGAGCGGCGCGGGAGGGGTGAGCTGATGGAAGAACCGAAATTCCTCGCGGAACTCCCCGAACTTTCTGATCTGTTTGAAATGCCGGAGGCTGGGCCCTCTGCCATGCTGGGCAACGCCCGTGCCGCCATTGTGAACCGGACCCACCGTGTCGTCCGTGAGCGGGCCGTTGCCCTGCGTGCGCGCAAACGAACATTGCGATCGCTGGCTGCTCCAATGGCCATCACTTCGGCGCTGCTGCTCATCGTTTGCCACGCCGTGTGGACGACCATTTCACAAAATAGCTTCGGCCTGGGCGAACTCAATACCGTCAGTGAAGAGATTGAGGAGACGGCAAGCCGGTTGCTGAGCGGCCAGGCGATGGATTCCGGTGGTCCTGTCTACATCCTCCTGATGTGGTTCTTGCCCATCAGTCTGGTTGCCATTGTGACTCTGCTGGTACGTCGACAGCGCGGACGCTACGACGACGAGGTGACCCGGTGATGTGGGGTTCCCAGGCAAATACACGGCCCGATGTGGAGAAGCAGGACAGCGAGCTTCGGCTGATCCCCTGGTGGTCGGTTGCCCTAGCTCTGATCGTGTTCAGCGCGATCCAACTGCTGTTTCACCACGTGATGCCCCCACCCAAGCCCGGCACGGAGGCAATGCGCTGGTTAATGAGCTATAGCTGGGGCACGGCACTGGCCAGCTATGCCCTGCTGATCGGCTACATCAGCCGCGATGTGAAGCGTCGCAACATGAGCGCCGGCATCTGGATGCTGATTGCGCTGGTAATGCCGGGCGGCATCGGTGCAATCGTGTACTTCCTGCTGCGCCAGCCGGTCATGACCCGCTGCCCGTCCTGCCGCACGGAGATCGCCAGCGGCTTCCACTTTTGCCCGCAGTGTCAGTTCCAACTGGCACCAGTGTGCAGCCAGTGCTTCCGCAGCGTCCACATCACCGACGTCTATTGCGTACAGTGCGGCCATGACCTGATGGAGGACGCCGTACCATCGCGGTTGCGGTCATACAGCGACTGATCGCAATATCTCACAGGCATCGCAGTCGCTTACAGGCAATGATGCTGAGTTTCAAACCCTTTACCGCGCTTTTCTGGTGAAGGTGGATTTGCCCTACGGCTAAACCCGTGGTGAGGAACCCACCTTAACAACGATGGAGCTGTCTTAAAGGTGGGCCACCCACTGCACTGCAGCTGCAGTGCAGAATGGACCTACTTACTGAGCGGCCGTGTTGTATGGCAGCGAGACATACAACTTACCCAGTTCGGTAAGTTGGCCTGTTCCGCTGAGCAGGCTATCGAAATGAACATCGCTACCACTCACGCGGCCGGTAAACCACGCATACCGGAAAACGTCGCTGCGGGTTTCCAGCGTATCGACCATGCTCTTCATCTGAGCTTCCTGCTTGGCCAGTGTGTCGATCTGCGCCCCGTCACTTTGACTATGCCAATTGGCGAATTCCGTCACCCAGAATGGCTTGCCGTACTTCGTCAGCCGATCAAGTTGGCCGCCAATCCCGTAGTCATACCAGTGGAAGCCGAGATAGTCGATTCGCGGAAGACGGCCTTGATTCGCGGCCTTGTAACTGCTGTAGAAGGCATCCATCCAGGTAACAGGATCGCTATAACCGGGCATGGTTCCCCAGGTGATCTGCGGTCCCACGATCTTGACTCCGGTGGCCGAGGCAACCGCCTCATACTGCGGCCATAACTGGGCAGCCTGTTGCGGTGTCAGGTAAGCCTGGCCGCCAACATTCGGCTCATTCAGAACAAGCAAAAAACGGATGTTCGTGTGGGCTTTCAGATAGGCCTCGATGGCGGATGCCTGAAAGTTCCCGTTCCATAACATGGGATAAAAATCCATGCCGTGCTGCGCCGCATACGATGCTGGAATATTGCCGTTCGGTGTGGAGCTCCAGTTGTACCACCAGCTCACGCCGCTGGAGAGCGCGCCCAGGTCGCTCTGATTGCCCAGGTCATAAGCGATGCCGCGCTTTGGACTTTTAATCGCAGTAGCCTGCGCTTGCAGATTAGTCTGTGCAGCTTCTGACAGTAACTGCGGGCTCGCAGCCGAGCCCGTATTGCTGCCGCGTCCGGCCAGGGCGGTGAGCGCCATAGCCGCGGTAAAGACGAGGAATGTTTTCATTTGGGGGAGGGTCCTTGGCTCCAATTGAAGCCAAGAGAAGCTTACTCAGTAAGTGAGCTGGCTGCGGTACGAAAGAAATTTCCGTAGTCGGCGTCCTTTGCCGCTCCGCACAGAAAACTTTACCGGGCGGGTCTGAAAGCGGACCTTCGCGCGAAATACAGTCCAGTCGCGGCTGAACTCATGCAACAGGCGCTCGCCGCGCGGCATGCCCTCACCGTATGTGTTAATTCCAAAGGGATCTTGCATTAAATCAGGGCCTGGCTATTGGCTTTACGCATGCCCGTTGCCAAGCCCAACGCCACGCTGCAAAGCATAAGGAGCGCCGCCACGTAATACGGCAGGCCGGGCAGGTGCAGCCCGCTCCAGTCGCCCACGGCTTTGGCAAAAAGCCAGGTAAACAGCCCCGGCCCCAACATGCCGGCAATGCCGCGCAGGCTGTTGATGGCGCCCTGGAGCTGCCCCTGCTCGTTGGCGGCGGCATTGCGGCTCATGATGCTTTGCGTTGCCGGCCAGGCGATGGAGGTGAGATTGAGCAGCGGCATGCCCGCCACAAACACCAGGCCATTGGGAGCCGCGGCAAAAACGATGTAGCCCATCGCACCGCCAAAGAGGCCATACAGCGTCGCCTTGCGGTCGCCCACCCAGGCCGAGGCGCGCCGCACCAGAAAGAATCCGTAAACGATGGTGATCGCGCCCAGTGCCGCTAGCGAGATGCCCAAGGTTCTGTCCGTCCAGTGATAACGGTAATCCGCGTACACAACGTAAACATTCAGCAGGGAATTTTGCGCAATGTACCCCAGCAGCAGAACAGCGGCCAGCGCCACCATGTTGCGCGAGCGGGTCAGCAGACGGATGGAGCCGACCGGGTTCGCCCGCTTCCAGGAAAACGGGCTGCGGTTTGTTTTGCTGAGCGACTCCGGCAAAACAAAGAAGCCATACACGGCATTCAAAAGCGACAGCCCCGCCGAGACCCAGAACGGCAACCGTGGATGGATCGATCCAAGGTAGCCGCCCAGCGCCGGTCCCACGATGAAGCCAAAGCCAAAGGCCGCCTGCAGCATGCCAAAGGCGGCGGCACGCTTCTCCCGCGGCGTAACGTCGCTCATGTAGGCCTGCGCCGTGGGCACGCTGCTGGCGGTGATCCCGGCCAGAATGCGGCCCACAAACAGGAAGCTCAACGACGGCGCGCGCGCCATCAGGATGTAATCCAGGCCCAATCCGAAATTGGAGAGGAGCACGATCGGGCGGCGGCCGAACCGGTCAGAGAGCGACCCCAGCACTGGCGAAAAGAAGAACTGCATGGCCGCAAAAACAGTGCCGAAGATACCAATGACCTCCGCGGTGCGCGCCGTGGAGCCACCCACAAAGCCGCCGATCAGGTGCGGCAAAACGGGCGCGATCATACCCAGCGCCAGCATGTCCAGACCCACGGTCAGATAGATGAAGGTGGCCGCGGCCCGCTGGCGGCCAGGCACCTGCAGAGGCGAGGGCGATGGGTCATTTGCTGGATAGTCGGTGGGATCATCCACGCCCTCGGTCGCATCCACATTGACCGACTGGTGCGGCGCGTTCCGCTCCCGTTCGACGGGCTCATCAGCTGGCTTTGCCTCGGTTTCAGCCATCCTCAGGAACTCTCGCCACGGCTGCGCAGATAAAACTCCGCCAACTCCAGATCACCCGGCTGCGTAATTTTGAAGTTCGCCAGTGAGCCCGGGACCACGGCCACGGTCAGGCCGGCGCGCTCCAGCAGGCTGGCCTCGTCCGTGCCCTGAAAGCTGTCCGCTTCGGCTTCGGCAAAAGCACGGCTCAACAGCGCAAAGGTGGCCCCCTGCGGTGTTTGTGCCTGCACAACTCGTTCGCGCGGGATGGTAGAAGTGACAATCGCGCCGTCAGCCGTGCGCTCCACCTGCTTGATGGTGTCTACGGCAGGCAGACCGACGATGGCCGCGCCATGCTTCAAGACGGTATCGATGGTGCGCTCGATGGTCGCGGTGTCAATGAGCGGACGGACAGCGTCGTGGACCAGCACCACATCCTCCGGCGCGGCGTTCAGCAGGCGCAAGGCGTTGCCCACGGAGGCTTGGCGGTGCTCCCCCCCGATCGCCAGCAACACCCGGCCGTCCAGACCAGATTCGGCGAGCTGCGCGGCCACATGCTCCTGCTCCGCCGCGCGGATGGCAACAACAATGCTGCCGATCCGCGGAATGCCGGTAAAAGCACGAATGCTGCGCACCAGCACCGGCACGCCGGAGAGAGCGAGAAACTGCTTGGCGGTAACACCCGGAACGGCCATCCGCGTGCCCAGACCGGCTGCGGGAAGAATGACATGGACCTGCATAGACACTTCAGTGTAGCTGCTTCGCTTCCCCGCAGAAATGCCAAGCCGGTCTGGAAGCCGCTTCGTGGCCCGCGCGACCCTTTACCGGGACCGTTTCCGCTATGCTGGAAGACTGAGGAAACGGCTCGCGCCGCGCCGCGCCGTCGCACTCGCCGGAGAATCTATTTGGCAAGCATGAGGATCGGTTACGGCTTTGACTCGCACAGCTTTCAGCCGGGTGTGCCCCTGGTGATTGGCGGCCTGAAGATCGAGCACAACGAAGGCCTGGCCGGCCACTCTGACGGCGACGTGCTGCTGCACGCCATTACGGATGCGTTGCTGGGGGCCGTCTCCGCGGGCGACATCGGCACCTTCTTTCCGCCCACGGATGAACGCTGGAAAGGTGCAAACTCGGCACTCTTTCTGCGTACCGCGATGGAGGAGATCGCGACGGCCGGCTACCGCATCGTGAACCTCGATAGCGTACTGATCCTGCACCGTCCGAAGATTGTGCCGATTGCTGGAGAGATACGCGCCAGCGTCGCGGAACTGCTGGAGATTCCCGCACGCGACGTCGGCATCAAGGCAAAAACGCCCGAAGGCCTGCATCAGGACGGCGTGGCCGTTGCCCACGTGACGGTTCTGCTGGAAGAGATTGCCGCCACGGAGCAGCCGAAGAAGATGATCGCCGAGGTGGAAGATGAAGCCGGGGACTCTGCCGAAGTGGACGTGGTGGTGCGCAGCCTGATGGGCGAAACGCACAACCTGCGGCGGTTGGGTCGCAAACCGGCCTTCGATACCGACGACCTGACTTAAAAATCGTATTTTGCTTGATCTCAGGTACAGCGTCCTGTACAACAGCGCCTACAAAGCAATACACGTTTACGGCCTGCGGCTACGCCGAGCACGCCTGGAGGAACATCGATGAATATGCTTGCCTTGCTGCTGCAGGATCCCAATATCGACCCAAATCAGGTCGCGAAAGCCATGGCAATAGCAGGCCCGCTGATCTTTATTGGGCTTCTTCTCTTCTTTGCCATCGCCTTTGTGCTGCCATTGTGGTTTGCCTTCAAAAAGGCAGGCTTGCCGCCCGCGCTTGCCTTGATCGCGTTGATACCAACATTTGGCGCAATCATCTGTCTCTTTATCCTGGCTTTCTCCACTTGGAGGGTGGTTCCCGCGCCGGCGTACGGCACGACTTATCCGCCGCCGCCGCCGGGCTACCCGGGACAGGGGTATATGCCGCAGCAGGCTGGCTTTGCGCCGTCCCCCGCTGACTATAGTGCCCAGCCGGTGAGTTATGCGCCCACCTCAACGGCCCCGGTCTATCCGCCGCCCAGTGACCCCCGTACTGACGTTTAGCCCGTTCTTCTCTTGGGGAATGTCTTGAAAAGCGGCAGGTGGGCTGGCCCTTGCAGATTGAGCTTCTTAAAGATTGAGCTTCTTAAAGATGCGTTCCGGAATGGATCGAATCACTAACATGATCGGTGCCCAGATGATGGGCGTGTAGAGCACGTCTGTCCGCTTTTCCACGGCTTTCGCGATCTGGCCGGCAACCACGGCCGGATCCGCGAACTTCTCGCTGCCTTTCATGGCGGCGGTCATGGACGTCTTCACCGGTCCGGGCTTGATGGTGAGCACGTGAACGCCTTCCCGGTCCACGCGGTTGCGCAGGCCGGCCAGAAACGCCGTCAGCCCCGCCTTCGAAGATCCATAAACGTAGTTCGACTTGCGGCCGCGCTCTCCCGCGACAGAGGAAATGACGGCCAGAGTTCCGTGGCCTTGCTTCACGCAGAAGTTGCTGAGCCACGTGAGCAGGCTAACCGGCACTGTGTAGTTGGTGTGGGCAATGTGCATGGCGTGCTGCGCGTCCTGCTCGGCGCGCGGCTGATCGCCGAGAATGCCGATAGCCAGGTATGCCACGTCCAGGCCGCCCAGCGAGGTGATCGCTTTGGCCAGCAGCTCGCTGTGCTGATCCACATCGTCCAGATTGGTAACAGCGGTATCCACGTAAGCGGCTCCGCGTGTTTTCAGATCAGAAGCTACGGCATTCACGCGGTCGGCATTGCGGCCCACCAGGAAAATGTTCGCACCTTGCCGCGCCCAGATACGGGCCGTTGCCTCCGCAATGCCGGAGGTGGCGCCAAGAATCAGCACCTTGCGGGGATTGTTCAAGAGATAGCGTCCAGGTGGCGTAGGTACTTCACGCGAGTCATTCGTGGATTGTGCGGCGTCGGTCTCTTCGGGCATACGGGATCTTTCTCTCGGCAGGAATCCATCTCCCAAAATCAGGACATGGGGCACCCGGATTTCGTTAGTTCGACAGCGATCTACGCAGTCACGCGTTCCCAAAAGCTCGACGTCAGCAGCGGGTCCTTGTAGCGCGCGAACTGCTGCCACTGCGGATAGCTCTGCTGAAACTGCGCGGCAGTCATGCGTGCGTCCTTCGCCGGGTAAAGCTTGCCGCCAAAGTCGAGCGTCATCTGTGCAAGCCGGTCAAACAGGGCGAAACTCTTCTCCGGCTTGATCGGGAAATCGAGCGCGAGCGTAATGCCCGGTTGGGGAAAGCTCATCAAGCCCGGCGACGGCTTGTCTCCAAAGGCCTTCAGCACCGCCAGAAAGCTGGCCAGGCCGCTCTTCGCGACCGCATTCAGAATGGCGATGGTCCCCTCACGCGCATGGTCCCATGGAATTGCGTACTGGAACTGCAGGAGGCCGCTTTTGCCGTACAAGCGATTCCAGTGCAGCACCTTGTCCAGCGGGTAAAAGAACGGCTCATAGTCCTGCAGCGCGCGCACGTGCTTCTTCATCTGCTTGTTGAAGAAAACCGTGTTGAAGGCGGCAACCGTCATGCCGTTCAGCGCAAAACTGGGTGCATCCAGCGGAAACACCAGCTTGGGCTCGGGCGACGGGGTCAGCTTGTCCGGGATGCGCGAATGGTCGCCGATCATGAAGATGCCACGCGCAAAGTTCTTGCCGGTGCTGGTGCAATCAATCCAGCTCACTGTGTACTCGATGTGCTTGTACTGCTCGGTCAATGCAAGGAACTCATCGACCCCGTGGAACTGAACGCCCTCATAATCGATCAGCCGGGAAACGATTGGCTTCAACTTGAGTTGTACCCACGTAATCACACCCGTGAGGCCCAGGCCGCCGATCGTCGCGGCGTACCAGTCCGGGTTTTCCGTGGGCGAGCAATGCAGCCGCGTACCATCAGACCGGACAAGCTCAAACTGTGCCACGTGCGAACCAAAAGTCCCCGCCACGTGATGGTTCTTACCATGGATATCGTTGGCGACCGCGCCACCCAGCGTCACGTACTTGGTGCCCGGCGAAACGGGCAGGAACCAGCCGTGCGGCACGGCAAAGTCCAGCAACTGCGCCAGCGTCAGACCCGCCTCGGCGGTAAGCAAGCCGTTCTCTTTATCGAAAGATAGGAGCCGGTTCATGCCTGTCGCCACTAGCAAGTTGCCGTTGCGCAACAGGCAACTGTCGCCGTAGCTGCGGCCCATGCCCACGGCCAGCGCACCGGTGGGCATGCCGCCGTGCTGCCGCATGACTGCGGGAAAATCGCTCTGCCAGCTCAGCGGAACCAGTGTCGCATCGTAATTTGGGTAGCGGCCCCAGGACCGAAAGGGTGCGGGTCCTTCGAACTGGTCGTCTGCGTCGCTGCTCGGCCGCGTTGGCGGCTCCGGCGAGACACCCCGATGCTGCAGGATCGGCGATTCCATGGCTGTGCTCATTGGCTTTAGAATACCGGATTCCAGCCGAAAGCTGCGCCGGGCGTCGGTGATAAGCTGCGCCGATGGAAGCAATCCGCCGGGAACTGGAAGCGCGCTTCGAGGGAATGGACGATGCGCAACTGCTGCTGGAGGCCAAACGCCGGCATCAGTTCACGCCGGAAGCCCGCCAGATCCTGGTGGAGACACTGAACCTCCGGCAGCTTCACATCCCACCCGTGTTGACCGACGAGGCCGAAGACCAGGCCAGGGCGGCGGCATGGGTAACGGTGGAACGCTTTCGCGATCTGTCGGCCGCCATCGTGGCTCGCTCTGCATTGGAAGCGGCGGACATCCCCTGCCATCTGCGCGACGAGAACACCGTGCGCATGGACTGGCAAATCTCCAACTTTATCGGCGGCATGCGACTCCAGGTCCCCGCCATGGAAGAGGATGCAGCCAAGGATGTGCTGCGCGGGCTGGAACTCCCAGAAGACACAGATCTTCCGGAGAACACCCTGGCGGAGGACCGCTGTCCGCGTTGCAGTAGCGTGGACATCTCCCGCCGGCAACCACATCGGGGCGCGGCACTCATGGCGCTTTGGCTTTTCAGTCTGCCGGTGCCGCGCGGCAAAGCAATCTGGCACTGTGCCAAGTGCGGCCTGGAATGGCCGGATGAGGCTCCTGACTGAATCTTCTGGTGGGCAGCCGGTTTACTTGTCTTGCTTGGACTCGACTACGGCGACACGCTCGTGGAGCATCACCATGTCCTGATGCACTTGATTTCGGAGGGTCACCATGTCTTGACGCATAGCTGCCATTTCAGACCGAAGGGAGTTCGCCAGTGTTGCCATCTCAGTGCCCAAAGCTGCGTTGTCGCTCCGGTTCATAACGACGCCGAGCAGCATCAGCAGCGTGGGAATGATAAAGGCGAGATAGAGCTGGACATTGGTCATGACGGCGGTTCTCGCATACAGCATAACAGGATCGGTGCGTTTGCCAAGCTCGCCAATTCCAGCAGCCTTGGTTGTTAGGGGAAAGAGTCATTCGCGCTCAGCTGCGCTGCACGCCGATGTAGAAACTCTCCGTATCAACCTTGAAGCTGTCCACGTCCCCGGTCATCGTCTGCCACTCTCCCGTCACTGGATACAGCATCCTCCAGTGCTGCGGATCGCCTGCTCGCACCGGCATGTTGAAGTTGGCCTGCGGCGTCTTCCAGCGGTAGTCCACGGCGTGCAGTTCGGGATGAAATCTAAGCTCCAGAACGGGGATCTCAGTGTGCCGAAGGTAGGCGTCAAAGAGCGGCGTATAGTCCGCGTGAAGGTGCAGGTTGAAGTACGCCACCACGTCCTCTTGCAAAATGGTTTGATATTTGAAATGCTCCGCAAACTCATGCAGGGCGGCAAACCATTTTGCATCATCATTTACAACGGATCTCAAGGTATTCAGAAAGAGCGCGCCCTTGAAGTACTGGTCCTGCGACGGAGAAGCGTTCACGCCCCGCGGCTGCAGGATGGGTATGTCATTCTTGACTTTCGGTTTTAATCCGTTGATATACTTCACCGCATCGGTACGGCCGTACATCGCTTCCACATAGACATCTTCCATGTAACTCGTAAAGCCTTCGTGGATCCACATGTCACTGCGGTCGGCAGCGGTCACACTGTTGCCGAACCACTCATGACCGCTCTCATGAATGATGATGAAATCAAAGCGTGGACTGATGCCCACACCTGTCCAGTCACCCTTGCCGTAGCTGTTGCGGTAGTGATTGCCATAGGCAACGGCGCTCTGGTGCTCCATGCCGGCGTATGGGACTTCGACTAGCTTGTAACCGTCCCGCGCGAAGGGATACGGTCCAAAGTACTTTCCAAAGATCTCCAGCATCGGCTTGACCTGGGTGAACTGCACCCTCGCCTTCTCCAGATTCTCCGGCAAGACGTAGTAATCCAAGGCGAGCTTGTCGAGCTTTTCACTAAAGTGTGCATACGTCCCGATGTTCAGGGCCACATCATAATTATTGATGGGGTAAGTCACGCGCCAGTCCCACCGGGTGTAACCGTCGTGCAGGTCGTGCGTACTCTTCAGTCTGCCGTTACTTACCGCGGTCATCCCATTGGGCACGGCCACACTTACCACTACACCCTGCTGCGGCTCATCCCTCCACTGGTCCTTGTTGGGCCACCACACGTTGGCGCCTTCGTCCTCGCAACTGGTCACAATCCACGGACGGCCCTGCGGGTCCTGCTTGAAAGTCATGCCGCCAAAGCGGCCCACCTCCTTCGGCTGGCCGGAGTAGCGGATGGCTACGTCATAAGTCCTGCCCTGCTTGAGTGTCTTTGGAAAGTCGATGAAGAAGGTCGTGCCTTCGCGGTTGTACTGAATCGGCTTATGCTTCCACTCGACTCCGTCGATCCGCAGCTCCGGAGTCAACTCCATCTGCAGGCGCGTGCCGTCGGCCAGCATACGGAAGCGCATCGTGTTAGTGCCGCGGATCGTCTTCGCCACAGGGTCGACACGCACGTCGAGATGGTAGAAAAGCAGATCGTTGTTGGACCGGTAAGGGCCGTATGCTCCGCGCAAGACATCGGCGGCGGTAGGTGCGGAAGGTTTTTGTGCAAGTGTTTCGGTCGTAGAAGCAGGTGCCGGTGTTTTCGCCGCTTGACCGAAGGTGGCCACCATGGGGAGAAGCAGGACAACGAAAACAAGGAGCCGACCAGGCAGAAGCATCTCACCAGCTTAAGACAGTACCTGTGGCGCACACGCAGCGTGCATCAAGCCCATGCATCGTCAGATCATTCGTTTCCTACGCGAGTGTCCAACTGCTGCTCCATCCCACCTTGACCGCGGAGAGCGGGGTCAAGGTGGGTCACCCAGGTTGTCGCGGACAATTCGTCCAGACGAAAGAAAGCGTTGCATCTCTCATGCTCAGCCGCGCTGGCCGCTTAGCTTGCTTGCTGCCGCTGCCTTCTGATTACCCTTCTTCTCACCCGATGTCTGATTCTTCTTGGGCTTGCAGCTGCCCTTCTCTCCCTGCATCTTGCCGGGGGTGGGCTCAAAGCCGGGCCAGCATGCATTGGCGCTGGAGTCCTTCTTGCCGCCGCTGGCCTTCTTTGCACTTTTCTTGCCGGGCGTCTTCTTCGTGTCGGCACCGGTGATGTGCTGACGATTCTGGGCCGTCTTGGTGTTGGGCGACTTGGTCGCGCGCTTGACGGAAGGCGGCGTGCTCTTCTTCGCAGCCGTCTTCTTTGCCGGTGCCTTCTTGCTTGCGCTCTTCGACGCCGAACTTTTTTTCGCCGCCGTTTTCTTGGTTGCCGATGTTTTTGCCGTTGCCATACGAGTGTTAGAAGAGAGCTCGCGAGTTCGCGTTATCTAGCCGGATGCAGGCTGATGACCGCCTTTGCGGAAAACCAACAAGAGGACTGTCACTTGTGAGTTGTGACAAGCAGGACGCATTGGCCAACGGTCATTGCCCTACACAAGCCGCAGACGAATCGCTCCCTTTGCCGTGGATGGATCAACAACAACGCCGCCTTGCACGATGGCGATCCTGCCATGAGCCACCAGCCTCCTGGCCGCTGCCCGGGCCGGCTCCATCAACGGCTCCCACCTGGCGCGATCGTCTGACAGTGCCCCATTCCCGGCCACCACCCGGGCCGCTTCACTGGGGCAGATTGTCTTGCCCGCGCCTCGCTCCCTCAGCAGCTTCAGGATGGCCCCCTCAAGTGCCGCGTCCTGCTCCCCCGGCCGGTGTGCACGGCACGCATCTGAGCAGAAGCGTACGTTTTCCCAATCCCGCTCCCACTTCTTTCGCCAGGTGATGGTGCGTCCGCAGGTGGCACAACTCTTCGGCGCAGGCTCACCCGCGCGCCCACTCATCCGCTCCGGCCTGGTCTTCCTGTCGCCCATCCCGCTCACTTGCTTACTTGCTGACTCGTTGACGTTGCTGCTCTACTTTCAGTATGCCCAGTTTCCCACCGCTCGCCGAACAGCTCGATCTCCTCACCAAAGGCGCAGCCGAAATCATCCCGCTGGACGACCTCTCCAAGCGCATCGAGCAGTCCATCGCGACCGGCAAGCCGCTCCGCATCAAAGCCGGCTTTGATCCCACCGCGCCCGACCTCCACCTGGGCCACACAGTGCTCATGCGCAAGCTGCGCCACTTCCAGCAACTGGGCCACACCGTCATCTTTCTCATCGGCGATTCCACCGCGCTCATTGGCGACCCCACCGGCAAATCGCAGACACGCAAGCCGCTCACGCGCGAGCAAATCGCCGACAACGCCAAGACGTATCAGGAGCAGGTCTTCCGCATTCTGGATCGAGAGAAGACGGAGGTGCGCTTCAACTCTGAGTGGCTGGATAAGCTCTCCTTCGCGGACTTCATTCGCCTACAGGCCCAATTCACCGTATCTCAAATGATGGAGCGCGACGAGTTTCATAAACGTTTTCTGGCGGAGGAGCCCATCGGCGTTCATGAGTTTATGTACCCCATCATGCAGGGATACGATTCGGTCGCGCTGGAGTGCGACGTAGAACTGGGCGGCACCGACCAGAAATTCAACCTCATGCGCGGCCGCGACCTGCAACGGCACTCCGGCCAGCCGCCCCAAATCGTGCTCACCATGCCCATCATCGAGGGGCTGGACGGCGTGCAGAAAATGTCGAAGTCCCTGGGCAATGCCATCGGCGTGAATGACAGCGCCTTCGACATGTTTGGCAAGCTCATGCAGGTTTCCGACGAGCTTATGTGGCGTTATTGGACACTGCTGACCGACCTGCCCCAGGCGGAGATCGCCACGATGCAGCACCAGGTTGCCGCGGGCACGCTCCATCCCATGCAGGCGAAAAAAGAGATGGCCCGCACCATCACGGCCGGCTTTCACTCCGCTGAGGCGGCACAACGCGCCCAGGAGAACTGGTCCACACAGTTTCAGAAAGGCGGTGTCAGTGACGACACGGAACGGGTCACGCTGCGGAAGGAGGAGCTTGGGTATGAAGCTCAGCCTTCAACCCTCCACCTGGACCGCGTACTGGTGGGTGCAGGCCTTGCGGCTTCCATGGCAGAAGCTCGCCGCAAACGCAGCGAGCATGCAGTCAAAATCGATGGCGAGACAGCCACTGGACTCCGTTTACCACTGGCAACCGCGTCAGCAACACTGACTATCAAGCTCGGAAAAAAGACCAAGCTGGTGACGATTGACTAGCAACTTCTAAACCCGCGTCCTGCGATGTGAAAAGGGGCGAAGCCAAGCGGCCTCGCCCCACCTTCGTTGAATGTCGTTCCTGCTTTAGTTATTGCGGAAGACAGTGCGGTCGGAGCCGATAGGGCGGACGCCAGAATCTGTGTCGAGCCGGCCTGAATTCACATCCGAGTCCACGGTATGACTGCTCACACTTTTTTCTCCGGACGACGCCACGTCGTCACCACCGGAAGCTTTCAGAATGTCCTTGGCACGGGATACTTCCTCTGAGCTTTCGCAGTGCACTGAAAGCAGAATGCCTCCATCGTTCACGCGACCCTCATACCGTTTCGCTTCGTATTCCGGGATGCCCATGCCTACCAGCGCGCCAACCAGGCCGCCAACCGCTCCGCCCACGCCGAGTCCGGCGAGCGCTCCCATGATCGGACCAGCTGCAATGAGCGGACCAACACCCGGGATCGCCAACGCGCCGATACCGGCGAGCAGACCAAGCGTGCCGCCCACGGTTCCGCCAATGCCAACGCCCGCAGCTGTACCCTCCGGTGCCTTTGTATTCTTCTCCGCGGCAAAATCCTGTGAACCGTGCTTGTCCGACATCAGGACCGAGACATCCTGATTTGAGAAGCCGGCGGAGACGAGCCGATCGACCGCAGCTTCAGCGGCGGAGCGTGTTTGAAAAATTGCGAATGCTGCTGTGTTCTTGCCTGCCATAAACGTTCCTCTTCTTAACATCGGTGATTAATGCGAAGTTATTGCTTCACGGTAAGTTGGTCGGTAACCTTATCCTGCCCAACAATCTCCGCTGCCTTGGAAGTGATGGTCTTCTTTTCCTCTTCAGAATGCACAGGACCCTTCAGGGTTACCGCGCCGCTTTGAGTAATGATCTTCACGTTGTGCCCATAAGTAGAGAGGCTCTTATCTCCGACAATGGCGCGGCGGATCTTGGCGGTGGTCTGCCGATCAGAGCTTCCCTCCGACTGCTGTTCCGCGGTTTTTCTCTGCGACTTGTTCCGCGCCGAGTTGTCCTGCTGCGTCGAAGATGTGGATGAAGATGGAGCACTCTGGCCCTGAGCATGCACAGCCAGTGATGTCCCCAGAAGGGCACTCAAAGTGCACTCCACCAGGACGACTTGAAGTCTCTTATATTTCGGAAACATACATCTCCTCTTGACCCTCGTAACAATCTAGTTACAAAACTTGAAAAAGTCGGATCCTCGTAGTTACACGACATGAGCGACTTTCACCGAGTCAAAAAATACGATGCTTTCTTCTTATGGGTGGTTGTAAGTAATATTCGCTGGCCTGCGTATCGGCCAGCTCCATCTGCTCCGCGGCAGGCTCCTCCACATACGGCTGAAAGTGCGCCCGGCAGCGCGCCTCATACAGCCCCGCCGCGCCCACCACCACCAACTCCGTGCTCGTGCCCAGCCGTTGCGTGTGGATTGCCGGCGCGCCGCACACCATACACACCGCATTCAGCTTGGTGACCTTGTCCGCCAGCGCCATCAGTGCCGGCACCGGCCCAAACGGCTCATTCGCAAACGTCGTGTCCAGCCCCGCCAGCACCACACGCTTGCCCAGCGCCACCAGTTCCAGCGCCAGCGGCTGAACGCCCACATCGAACCACTGCGCCTCGTCCAGGCCAACGACCTCGATCCGGTCCACCAGCCCATCGGCAAACAGCACCTCGCGCAGCCGGTCCGAGTTCGGCGTCACCACCGCCGCCTCCATCGTTTGCTCGGAGTGCGACACGATCGCCGTCCGGTGGTAGCGCAGGTCAATGTCCGGCTTGTAGCAGGCCACCCTTTGCCGGGCGATCCGCGCCCGCTTCAGCCGCCGGATCAGCTCCTCGCTCTTGCCGGAGAACATCGGCCCGGTAATCACTTCCAGCACGCCGGGCACCACCGCCACCGCGCTACTCCAACCAGATGAAGAAAACTGCATCTCCGTATCCTAGCCCGCCGCTTACAACCTTCACGACTCTTCATCTCTTTACAGCTGTAATCTTTCGATTACACTTGGTACCGGATCTCTATCCGGCCTCTGTCCCAGTTCACTGCCTGGATCGAGGATCTGAAGGATGAGTCTGTTCGAGCGATCATTCTTGCAAGAATCCGGCGACTCGAATTTGGCTTGCTGGGAGATGTACAACCCGTTGGCGAAGGCGTTTCCGAGCTGCGTATTCACACGGGGCCGGGCTGGCGAGTCTACTTCACTCAACATGGAGACAAGATCATCGTGCTGCTCGCCGGTGGCACGAAACGTACGCAGACAAAAGACATCAAACGCGCCAAGGCTCTTGCGGCTCTACTGGACTGGTAAAAGTTTACGCAGAACGGATTCCTATGAAACAGCGCATCAAAGCAGCCGACCTACCCGAGTTCGATCCGGCCCAATACCTGGAAAGCGAGACGTCGATTGCCACCTACCTGACAGACATTCTCCAGGCCAACGATGCGGCTCTGCTGGCAGCCGCGCTTGGCGATATTGCTCGCGCTCGAGGCATGACGGACATTGCCAGAGCCGCAGGGCTGACTCGTGAAGCTCTCTACAAGGCTCTTCGTCCAGACAGTGCTCCGCGATTCGATACCGTCAATCGCGTTTGCGCGGCTCTCGGCGTGCGGCTGGTCGCCCAGCCGGTTCACTCACCCTCGGATATCTCTTAAACCAGTTCCGGCGCATCCAGCAGCGCCTGAAACCGCTCTACAAACTGTGCGACATGCAGCCCGTCCACCAATCCATGGTGCACATGGATTGACACCGGCATCGTCCGCCGCCCCGCCGCCTCCGCCATCTTGCCAAACGTAATGTATGGCGCTGAATCCGGCGTGCTGAACCGCCGCGCGTGCGAGATCGACGTGAAATCAAACCACGGCAGCACCGAGTACCGGATCAGGTCCGCCTCCGGATACCGCTCCAGGTCATCCCTCCCC
>CAXTRR010000054.1:0-4281 GCA_964246795.1 uncultured Terriglobus sp.
GCCGGGGCGGGGGGGGGGTTCGCCGCCAGTCTGGGTCCCCGCCCGCAGCCGAGCGAAATGCTCACCGCCACGGTCAGCCTGCCCTCTGCCGCGCTGCCTGAAAGCGGCACCCATGCCGCCGCACCCACGCCCACCTTTGCCAGCAAGGAGGCTGAAGGCGACGTGCTCAACTTGCACGGCCACTATCTGGCAGCCATCCGCGCCTATAGCGCCGTGCAGCCACCCACGCCGGTCGTCTTCAACAAGCTCGGTGTCGCCAGCGAGCACATGTACATGTATCCGCAAGCCCGCGCCAGCTTTGAGCAGGCCATCAAGCTCCGGCCTGACTACCCTGAGGCCTGGAACAACCTGGGCACCGTCTTCCATGCCCAGTCCGACTATCGCCATGCCGAAAAGTGCTACCGCAAGAGCCTGAAGCTGCACTCAACCAGCGCGGACGTGCTGCAAAATCTGGGCACGCTGTATTACGCGAAGCGCGATTATAAAAAGGGCGATGCCGCTTACAAGCAGGCCATCGCCCTGGATCCACAGGTCATGGAGCGCAGCTCCCACAACGGCATCCAGTCCGCCGGCACCGCCCGCAACCGCGCTGAAATGCACTTCCACCTGGCCTGCACCTATGCCGAGGCAGGCCACCGCGACCTCGCCCTCGACTATCTGCGCAGAAGCATCCTGGAGGGCTTCCACGACCGTGAACGCATGCTCCACGAAAAACAACTCGCCGACCTGCGCACCATGGAGGCCTTCCTGAAAATTGCAGACGATCTGAGGAAGAATTAGGCAATGAAAGCGAGGTAAACAAAGGGAGACCGCGCTGGACGGCCTCCCTTTCACGGACGGAACTCGCTCCAGGATCGCTTTAGCGCCAGCGATTGCCCTCGTGCTCATCGTCATGGCCACGTCCACCATCGCGGTAGCCGCTTCCCCGGTCGTAGCCCTGGTTCCCATATCCGCGGTCCCAGTCGCGGTGGTGCTCCCACGCTTCATGCTGCAGATACTGCTGCTGGCGGACCCACGCCTGCTGGCGCAGGTACACCTGCTGCTGCTCCCAGGCCTGCTGGCGGTAATAGGCTTCGGCGCGCTCGTGCTGCTCATGCTCCCAGTGCTCATGCTCGCGGTAGGCTTCCCGGCCATCCCCATACTGGTATCCATAGGCCGGCTGGCCGAACTGCACGCCCACCGCGACCTGCGCGTGGCTCTTTGCGGGTACCGCGAAAAGAATGGCAGCGGCCACAAGACTTGTGGTGATCGCCTTGACAATGGTCTTACTTACGCCCTGGCTCTTCATATCGTCCTCCCTGTTCGGTTCACCGGCTGTGTCCAGCCACATGAGAGCAAACACGGGCGATTCACGCGGGTTTCGCGCAACTTAATCGCAAAAATGGGTTGGCGCTGTTCCTCTGATCAAGATTTCAATGCTCAGACCTAAACTCTGAACATCCATTCCGCTTGGAGTTTAGAGCGTCTCATTCATGGCTTCAGCCGCCGCGATAGATACCGTACCCGTGCAAAGTGCGGCTTCAGCCGCTGAAATTCCGATTTGCGGCAGTGAAAAGGCCACGCTTTCGCGCGGCCTTTCAGCTCTTTCACTACCGACTACTTACTAGCTACTAGTATTCCTTCACCCCGTCCACGAACGCCTTCAGCTTGCGGCTGCGGCTTGGGTGCCTCAGCTTGCGTAGAGCCTTCGCTTCGATCTGGCGGATGCGTTCGCGCGTGACCTGGAAGCTCTGGCCGACCTCTTCCAGCGTGTGCTCGGAGCCATCTTCCAGGCCGAAGCGCATCTTGATGACGCGCTCTTCCCGCGGCGTAAGCGTGCGCAGCACCTGCGAGGTGTACTCCTTCAGGTTCACACTGATGACCGCGTCCGACGGCGAGACAGCCATGCGGTCCTCGATAAAGTCGCCCAGGTGCGAGTCTTCTTCTTCACCGATCGGCGTCTCGAGAGAGATGGGCTCCTGCGCGATCTTGAGCACCTTGCGCACTTTGGCGACCGGGATGTCCATCCGGCGCGCGATCTCTTCCGACGATGCCTCGCGGCCAAGCTCCTGCACCAGCTGCCGGCTGGTACGGATGAGCTTGTTGATGGTCTCGATCATGTGCACCGGGATGCGGATAGTGCGGGCCTGATCGGCGATGGCGCGGGTAATCGCCTGGCGGATCCACCATGTGGCATAGGTGGAGAACTTGTAACCGCGGCGGTACTCAAACTTGTCCACCGCCTTCATCAGGCCGATGTTGCCCTCCTGAATCAGGTCGAGAAACTGCAGGCCGCGGTTGGTGTACTTCTTGGCAATGGAGACGACCAGGCGCAGGTTGGCTTCGATAAGCTCGCGCTTCGCCTTTTCCGCATCCATGTCGCCCTGGATCATCTCGCGCTGAGTCTGCTTCAGCTCGATGACGGAGATGCCGGCTTCGCCTTCCAGCCGCTCCAGGTCCGTACGGCAGTTCTTCTGCTGACGGCGGTACTCCTTCTTCAACTCCTCGCTGCGGGAAGCGTCAAACTTCGCATCCAGCGACTTGATCTGCCGCTCCAGCGTGCGCATGCCGTCCACGGTCTTGTTGACCTTGTCCAGCAGCCGCTTCTTCTCGCCGTTGGTGTACTTCAGCTCGCGGACGACCCGCGTGACCATCACCATTTCGCGCAGCACGGTGAAGCGCAGCTTGCGCTCTTCCTTCTTTGACTTGGCTTTGCCGGTGTCCAGCTTTTCCTTGGCATCGGCGGCCAGGGCCTGGTGCTTCACCAGCGCGTCAATGCGCTTCACCGTCGTCTTCACGCGAGAGGTCACCACCTCTTCGGTGAGCTCCTCCTCGTCAAACGTGACCACTTCCTTCACATTGCGCACGCCGCGCTTCAGGTCTTCGCCCAGCGCCACGATCTCGCGGATCACAATGCTGGAGCGCGAAATCGCCTTCATCACGCGCATCTGACCACGCTCGATGCGCTTGGCGATTTCCACCTCGCCCTCGCGGGTGAGCAGCGGCACCGTGCCCATCTCCCGCAGGTACATGCGGACGGGATCGTTGGTCTTTTCCAGTTGGCCCGGCGTCAGGTCGAGCTCGACGTCGTCGTTCTCCTCGGACTCTTCGCCGTACTTGTCGCGGCCGCCCTCAAACTTGTCGTCCGCATTCAGAACGTCAATGCCCTGCGTGTTCACCGCCGTGAGCAGGTCATCCAGCTCGTCGGCAGAGGTGATGCCCTCCGGGATCAGGTCGTTCACCTCACCGTAGGTGAGATATCCCTTTTCCTTGCCGGTATCGATGATGCGGTCTACATCTTCTTCGTATTTATCGAACTCTTCAGCCATGGTGCGCGGCTCCCCAGAATATTAAGATGTGGCAGGATGGCGGTACGCCAAGGTGCGGGCGTGGTTCCGGTCAGGGACACGTCTCCTGCGATGGTCGAACGTATGTGCCGGTTGGCGGGGGAAGCAAGGTGCGGCTCTAAGGTCCGCGGCGCACGGTTGACGACCGGATCAGGGTCGGACCATCTTGGCGCACTTCTCCAGCTTTGTGTAGAATAGCACACTCCTTTAGACGCCGAAGCCGCGTTGAAGGACTCACCGGCACCCAGCGCCCGTCGAACCCATTGAAATAACCGGGGCTTACGAGCGGAACAAGTCAATTAACCGCGCAAATGGGCCCGGCCCGAGATTCTTCCGCACGTAAATTTCATTCGGCTTCAGGCGTTTCCACCGCGTGTATCCGAGCTTGGCCATTGCCCTGCGGTAGCCTCGCGATTTGAATAAATTCTCCAGGACAACGACCCGTGGCCGGTATTTCTCCACGCTGAAGCCGCGCATCACCGCCAATTCCCAGCCCTCCACATCCACGGCCAGCAGGTCAACGGTTTGGACCTCCGGATGGTGCTCTGCCAGAATCGTGTCCAGCCGGCGCACGTCGACTTTGATTTTGCTCACACTCGGCTTTGCCGGAGATCTGGCGAGGTCCTCCGCGAACCTGCCCTCAATGCCCAACGAGGACAGGCTTTCAAAGGTCACATTGCCGTCAAGGTAGGCGGCCTTCTGGGAATTGACCAGGAAGAAATCGACGTCGTCCTTGTCTTCATCACTGCACGCATACTGCAGCACCCCCAGCCCCAGCGCCCGATGCATGGCGCAGAACTCCGGGTTGGGCTCAATCGCGATGACGGTCCACCCCGCATCCCGGAAGCTCGCGCCGATGGACAGGTAATCCGGCCGGGCCGCGCCCCCTTCCACCAGCACGCCCCCCCCCCCCGCAAAAACGAACCGAGAATATGAGTCTGCTTGATGATATATA
>CAXTRR010000054.1:4291-22887 GCA_964246795.1 uncultured Terriglobus sp.
CTTTTTCCGCAGCCAAGTGGTCAGCCTTTCTTTTTGAAACGCTTCGTCGACCCTTGAAGCGCTGCTCCGTGCCGGAGTCTTCAGCAGGCAAGCACGGACAGGTATTCCGGCTCGCGCGCGGCGAGTGCCAGAATGCGAGCGTCCCGCGTGACCAGCGTTAGATCATGCACGCGAGCCGTAGCGATCAGAAAGCAATCGCCGGGGTCGCCATAGCCGAAGAGCGTGGGCACGTTTGCCGACTCAATTGCGACAACTTCGTCGATCGGCAGCATCTGCAACGCAAGCCTCTTGATACTGTCTTGAAAGATCTCCGCGCCGGTGAGAGCGCCCAGGTTTGGTCGCGCCTGCACTCGCTTTTTGCGTGCAGCCGACCCGATTTCCCACGCTGAAATGGCCGAAACATAGCAGCGCTGGTCTTGGATGGAAAGCGAGATTGCGTGTGCGCAGGATTGACGGACCGGCACCCGGGAGTACATCCAGAGCAGCACATGTGTGTCCAGCAGGATGCCCTTGCTCACTTATGCAGCGCGCTTCGTGACCACAGGCTCAAGGACCGGCTCCCAGCTTATTTCCTCATCCGGCTCACGCACCTGATCGTAGATGGGCTCCAGCCAGTTAATTCCAGACTCGTCGAGCAACCACCCGGCAAACACTTGCAAATCGATTCTTGCTTCTGCCGTTGTCATGACGATCATTTCCGAATCGCAATTGGTGAGCGGCTCCAAAAAAACTTCTTTCGTTTCGAACGTCATCGTGCTCTCCTTCATCCCTGCTAGTTTAGATTCTGAACGCCCGCATTGCGAGATTTCTTTCAGCGGGCAGTCGATATCACCATGCCCCAAAGCCTGAGCCTTCGCCGACTTCTGCAGATTCTCCTCACCGGCTTTGTCGGCCAGGGACTCACCATCCTGATGCAGCTGCTGGTGCCGCCTTTCTTTCTGCGCTACTACCCTTCCGGCATTGAAATGTATGGCGAATGGATCATTCTGTCTTCTGCCGTGAATTACCTGGGCACACTGAATTATGGTGTGCAGACTTATGCCTCCAATGAGATGACAATCCGCTACGGCGGTGGCGACATCGCGGGCGCGCGTGTCATTCAGGCCAGTGCTTTTCGGCTGCTGCTGGCCTTTGTCGCAGTCTTCGCGACGGGTGGCCTGGTCGTCTTTGCCGTTCCGGCGGGGCATCTGCTGCCCATGCTGCGCCATACCTCCGGCACGGCCGTCGCGCTCACGCTCTATCTGCTCATCCTGCAGATCGGGCTCAACATGTTTTTCAGCCTGCTCACCAACAGCTACATGGCCGTGGGCCTCTTGCATCGCGGCAATTACATCAACAGCGCACAACGCCTGCTCATGATTCTGGGCATGGCGGTCGCCATCTATCTGCGCAGTTCTTTTTCCGTGCTGGCCGCGGTGCAGCTGCTTTCATATCTCATCTTTTTCTTCTTCGCGTTGTACGATTTGCGCCGCATCGCGCCGGATCTGGTGCCCCGCCTGAGCGCCGGCTCCTGGACAACGGTCAAGGCCATCCTGAAACCCTCCGCCCACTTTGGGCTCATCGCCGTGGCGGGCTTCCTCACCTGGCAGGGGCCTACGCTGCTGATCGGCTTTGTGCTCGGCCCTGCGGTAGTGGGTGTCTTCAATCTGGTGCGCGTCGTCTTCCAGATGTCGCGGCAGCTGCTCAGCATGGCCAGCTCCGTCTTTGCGCAGGACATCACGCTCATGGTCGGCCGCAAGGACTGGCCACAACTGCGCCGCCTCTACGACCTTTCAGAGCGCTTCGTGCTCTTTCTGATTCCGGTGGTCAGCATCGGCAGCCTCTTGCTTTGCCCGCTGCTCTTTACCGTCTGGCTGCACAAGCGCTCGCTCTATCAGCCGGAGCTCTGCATCCTGATGGCGATCGTCTCCGCCGTGCTTGGGCTCAAGGAACACAAGACGCAGTTCCAGTCCTCCTCCAACGCGCATGAGACGTTGTCGACCTTTATCCTGATCGGCTACTCGGCGATGCTGCTCGTCTCCATCCCGGTCATGCACCGCTTCGGGCTCACCGGCTTCATCGTCACCTGGCTTGCCTGGGAGATCATCCAGACCGCCGGCGTCATCCGCCTGAACCGCCGCCTCTTTCCCGCCGAACATACCTTTGACACACAACTTCTGCTGCGCTTCTGCGCATTTATTGCCGTCGCCTTCGCCGCCATCGCCGTACCCGCGCTGCGGGAAGCGCACTGGCCGCTGCCGGCTGGCGTTGCCGCTGCCATCGGCATCTCGCTCCTGCTGGCCATTGCTGCCTACTTCGTCTTCCAGATCGACGAAATCCGCAAGCTGCTGATGGGCCGCATGCGCCGGCGGCCAGCCTGAAGGCTGGGCTCTCACCAGATCTTTCCTCGATAGGCAGCGCCATTCGGAGGTTGAGAAAGAGCCAATTTTTCGCGCCCTGGAACTTGCTCTCCGGGGCACTCAGGACTTGTGCTTCGTCAGCTTACGGGCACATGTATTTCTGCCAGTCATTGCCGGTGGCGACCTGTTGCAGCAGGCGGAAGCGGGAGCGCAGGATGCGGCGAATGAACGGTTGCATGATCCAGCGGGCAACCAGTGCGCCGGCCCAGCCCAGGGGCAGGCTATAGCGGATGTGGTCGCGCAGCAGCGTGCCGCCGGCCTCAGAGGTCATGTGATGGTCATGCTGGAAGGTGGCAAAGCGGCCCTTGCCCTGGGTGTCCTGGAAAAAGCCGGTCTGCCTTCCATCCTCGCCCGCGTGCGGTGCAGCATAGCCGGTAATGAGCGTCTCGTGATACTGCGGCAGGCCAAAGAGCCAGCCCTTCCACACGACGCGGCTGCTCATCTCCACACATCTGTCGGTGACGCCCTCCACAGGGCGAAAGCCGAGCGTGCGCTGCACCAGCGGGACAGAGGTGGACAGCTGAAAGACACGCTCCAGCGGGGCGTCAATCAGCATGCTGTCCTGAACATCAAAGACTCGGGTCATGCCCCTTCTGATGCACCAGGTGGGTGTAAGGACATGCTCCCTACCTGTCTCAGAATCTTTCAAAAGCCGTATTTCGCCCGGCGGTGGATGCGCTTCTATTTGCCGGAATGCTCCCCGTGCAGTGTCATTTTGAAGAAAGGAAGGATCGGCTTTCCGAGAGCTGTGCAGACCCGGAAAGAAAACCGGATCCTTTACCGCAAACTCCTCAGGAGGACACCTCCATTCAGCGGTAGCCAAAAAACACCAGCTAAACAAAAGCAGACGCTATGGCGTGGCTCCGTTGCGGTAGCTCTGCACCTGCTCCGCGTGTTCCGCGAGGGTTCTGGAGAACTGCGTGTGGCCGGTGCGGTCCGCTACAAAATACAGGGCATCCGTCGCTGCCGGATGCATGGCCGCGCGCAGGGCGGCGGCGCCCGGCGAGCAAATGGGGCCAGGCGGTAGGCCCTTGCTGCGATAGGTGTTCCAGGGAGAGTTGAAGTCCAGATCGCTGCGATAGATGGTGCCCCGCCAGCGGCCCGCCAACAGCGCCGCATAGATGACTGTGGGATCAGTTTGCAGCGGCATGCCGTCCCGCAGGCGGTTCTCAAAGACGCCGGCGGCCATGGCACGCTCGTCGTCAAAATGCACTTCCTTTTCCACGAGCGAGGCGAGCGTGACGGTGCGGGCGATATCCCTCGGAACGCCCGCCACACCGGCCGCTTCAAGCCCGGACTTTTTTGCTTCCGCACGAAAGCGGCGCACCATCACGGCGATCATCTGCCCGGGCGCGGTATGACGGCTGAAGCGGTAGGTGTCCGGATAAAGGTAGCCCTCGACCGACACCGGATGCGGCGCAAACTGCCGGATCAGGTCAAGGCTGGCGGGCGTGTGCGCCGCGGCAAGAAAGGCTTCGCGCGTGGCCAGGCCGCTGTTCTGCACGGCGTTGGCGATATCAAAGAGGTTGAAACCTTCAGGGATGGTGACCGCGCGGGTGTAGACATCACCCCGGGCGATGCGGTCGTAAATCTCTGCCGCGCTCGCAGACTCGGTGAACCGGTATTCGCCAGCCTTCAAGCGCCCGCCTTTGAGCATGCGCAGCAGCAAAAAGGCGTCCCGCGAACGGATCACGCCTGCCCGCTTCAGGTCGCCGGCCATGCTCTGCGCGCTGGTTCCCGTGGGTAGATCGACGAAGATCTCACCAGGGAGCTGGACCGGCAGGTAGACCAGCGCCGCCATGGCCGCAAAGAGCAGCAACAGCAGGATCAGGAGGGCACCGGCGAACTTCACAGACTTACTTTCTCATGCTGCCAACAGGGCAGTGGACTAGCGCACGTGGGAGTGCCAGCCTTGGCATGGCCTTCAACCGGCAGCTTTGCTGGCGGCTTACCTCCTCCCCGCTTGTCGATATTCGTACAAAGCCACAACGAAAGCTGGCCGTCACATCTCTGGAACCCCGATGTTTCTTCGAGCATTGACGTTTCTCGCCTGAGACGCATGGAAGAATAGAAAAGCTTTGAATGTGGAAATCGGCGTTAGGGTCACGGGCAGTGCCCTTCCAAGCTGTACGCGCTGTCCGTCCGCAGTGCCCCAGGCGAAAGTACGCGCAGTCTCAGGTTCACCCCGCCATTCGCAGAAGCTCCGAGCCGCATACTTCTGTCTCAACAGATCGAAACATTTACCTCACCAGGAGAGGGTCCACTTTAAGATGAAGCAATCGTTTGCAGTTCCGCGCCTTCCGCGCGCCACTTTTCTTGCCGCCACCGGTTTCATTTTCTGCTCCGCCATAGCTGCCGCCAGCAACTATTACGTGAGCCCCGGCGGCAACGATGCGAACGACGGACTCTCCCAGGGATCGGCCTGGCGGACAGTTGCCCGGGTAAATGCCGGAGCCTTCCAGCCCGGCGACGCGGTCCTGTTTCAGCGCGGTGGTGAGTGGCATGAGTCGCTCAACGCCCCGTCCAGCGGAACCCAGGGCAATCCCATCACCTTCGCTGACTACGGCAATGGCGCCAAGCCCAGGTTCTGGGGCAGCGTCGCCCTGAATAACTCGCAATTTGTGCCGCAGGGTAACGGCGTTTACAGCTACGCGTATGGCGCGCCCGTCTACTCCGTGCTGGCCAACCAGACCTTCTTCAACTACAACAACGGCACGTTTGCCGGAAATGTCCCTGGGGCCTGGTCTTATGGCGGCGGCCAGATCAGCATCAACTCGCCCACTTCTGACCCGCGTACGGACGGCCGGCTCTACACTGCGGTCCTGCGCGACGACGTAATTTACAGCAACTACAAGAGCCACCTTGTCTTCCGCAATCTGGTCACTGACGAGAGCGCGCGTTACGACGACAACGGCGGTTACGGCTTCCGCATCATGGGCAGCCAGGACGTGCTGGTGACGGATTGCGAAGCCTACCACGCGGGCAAGCACCACTTCGGCGTGATCAACAGCACCGCGTTCGTGGGGCAAAACCTGAACGCGGCTTACGCGGCGCCCGGCCAGGGTTCCGGCAATGCGTCTGCCTATGTGTCCTACGGCGACGGCAGCACGGGGCTCCTGGGCCAAACCTCCGAGTGGCACAACATCAGCGCGAGCCACCTGGAAGATCCGCAGGACAATACCGTTTATCAGTCCTTCGTAACGCACGGGCCCAACATCGGCTCGCTCCTGCTTGACCGGCTCCAGTCGTATGGCGCTGACGTGCAGTTCACCAATGAGGACAATCCCGCGGCAACGCTGCGCATCACCAAGGGCCTGATTCAGAACGGACGGCTTGAAGTGGGCGGCAGCGGCGTTGTGGTGGACGGCATGGAGCTTTCCGGACCGCTGGCCACCATCGACATCACGGGCAGCAATGAGGTCCTGCAGAATCTGCTCATCCACGGCACCAACCTGGGCGGCAACTGGTACCAGACGGCCATTCTTTCGCGCGGCACTAACAACATTCTGCGTTTCAGCACGGTTGATCTGGACCCCGCGGCTGGCTCCAACACCTGCGTTGCGTTGATGAACCCCAACGGCGGTTTCCAGATGTATGGCAACATCCTGCTGGCGCCGCAGCGGGTCTTTGCACTGTGGAGCCAGGGCCTGAATCTGGCCACGCTCGCTCCCGCGGCGTTCAATTTTTACGCTCCGGGCGCGACCTTTGCCTCCTGGTCCGGCGGCGACTTCCAGTGGCGCGATCTTCCACTGATGCAGTGGCAGTCCAGCGGCTTTGACGGCGGATCGCTGCAGGGCGACCCCAAGTTCGTAAACCGCACCGGCGGCGATTACCACTTGACCGCCGGTTCTCCCGCCGTCAATGCGGCGCCGCTGTCGCCCTACACGCTCACCAGTATTCTGGCGGACTTCGACGGCAACGCCCGCCTGCAGGGTCCCGCGTATGACATGGGCGCATTTGAATCCGGCGGCTCCGCGGCCCCGGTTCTGCCTGCCCCGGCACCCACACCTACACCAGCCCCGGCACCCACGCCTGCGCCTACGCCAACGCCTACACCGGCACCAGCGCCCACGCCTACACCAGCGCCCACGCCTACACCAGCGCCGGTTACCACCGCTCCGCAGAACTATCCGATTACGCTGGCTTCTCCGGTAGACGGGCAAACCGTCAGCGGCACGATCGTGGTGGCTGCGATCATCCCGCAGACACTGGATGCGGCAGGTTCACGGCTGATGGTGGACGGGCAGTTTCTTGACGATCACCGCGTGGTGAGCGGGCCGTATGTTTACACGCTGGACACCACGCAGCTTGCTCCAGGAGCCCACCAGATTCAGATCTGGGCTCACGACATCGGCAACAACTCGCTGCTGTCCAACCCGGTGACGGTGACTTCCGCCAATTAACGCAGGTCTTCCAATCGGCTTCCACTTTGAAGCTGCAAACGTCGTCATTTCGACCGGAGAAGGCACGGTTTTATCGTGTCTTCGAAGTGGAGAAACCTGCTTTTTGCCTGCTGGATTTCATCTGCCGGAAAGACAGCAGGGTTCTCCACTCCGCGACTCGAATGGGTTGTCTGCGTGAAGGACTAAAAGGGTCGCTCCAGCCGAGATAACCTTCTTCGGCAGAAAGCTCGATAGAAATGAAAAAGCCACGCCTCTCGGCGTGGCTTTTCAGTTTGTTCTGCTGGAGAACTTACTTTGCGGCCATGGCAATTTCCTGCTCCAGCGGTTTGATGAACTCGGGCAGGGTGGTCTGGCCCCGGTCGATTGCGGCAGTTCCGCCGGCGAGCACAACCTCCACATCGGTAATGCCGATAAACCCGAGAATCTGCTTCAGGTAGGTCGTGGCGGCGTTGTAGCTTTCTGTTGGCGAGCCGGCTCCATAAACGCCGCCGCTGGCCAGAATGATTTTGAGTTTCTTGCCGGGAGGCGTCAGGCCCTGATATTGCGCGTTGAACGTGACGTTGAATCGGACAATGTGATCAATCCAGGCCTTCAGCGATGCAGGGATGCTGAAGTTGTACATCGGCGTCGCAATCAGGATCTCGTCGGCGGAGAACAGCTCCTGGATCAGGTCGTCCGAGATCTTCAGGGCAGCTTTCTGCTCCGGTGTGTGCTGGTCCGGCGTGCTGTAGGCACCGGCGATCCAGGGCAGGTCCACATACGGCAGGCTGTTGGTTGCAATATCGCGCACGACAACTTTGCCGCCGGGGTGCGCTTGCTCCCACTCAGCGGTGAAGTGCTTGCCGAGGGTTTTGGAAACGGAATAGTCGCCGCGCGGGCTGGCGTCAATACGGAGAAGTGTCGGCATAGAAAGCTCCTGAGGATTCCTGGTCGGGTGTTCAAGTCAGTGCTTCGATATCGAAGCACACGCGTATCGGATGCGGGCTGGCGGAAGCCGGACTCCGGAATTCTCTGCAAATTTCTAAGAGCTAGACCGACCGCTCTTTCAGATTTGGCCCGATTGCAACGACAAAGTAGCTGGCCGTCGCCGCCCCTGTATTGCGCAGGCCATGCAGCACGTTGGAGGACGCATAAAGAATGTCACCCGGTCCGGCAGACTGCCGCTTGCCGTCCAGCAGCCATTCCACATTGCCCTCGCGGATAAGCAGAAACTCCGCATGCACATGCTGGTGTGGCGGGTGTGGCTCATGGCCCGGCAGCAGCGTGGAGTTGTGCAGTTCCACGCCTTCACCCGTCACCAGTGTGCCCTGGACCACGTGCTGCGAGGAACCGTTCGCGGAGCTGTGCACCGGCAGGCTGGCCGCGCGAAAAATCTGGTTATGGCGCAGCGCTTCGGTCTCCGCGCCCAGATTTGCACCCAGATTTGCGCCCGGATTCGCCTCAAGATTCGGAGCCGCAGTCGCGCCGGCAGCTCTGCTGTTGTGCGGCTCGGCAGGCTGCATCTGGCTCTGAGTCTGTGCCTGGCTTGCTGCCGATTCAAGCAGCAGCGCCAGGGCCGGAAGGGCAGAGCAGAAATCGCGGCGGGAATGCATGCACCGCCAAGGTACACCTTCAGCTTTATGCGCGTCGAGTGAACGAACGGGGGCGGGAGCGGCGGCATTGAACCCCCGCGCTGCCTCAGCAGACGCTTGCCGTCAGCAGCTCGTCAAAGGCCAGCCTTCCCATCTGGTGGGTGAAGGCATGGTTCTCCTCCTCCACGGCAAAGGCGATGCGTGGATGCACCTCCATGCCGCTGGTGCTTACGGCGTGGTGCTGCCGGACAGCCAGCCGCACGCGATGGCGCACCTGTTCACGTGCGGTAGCGGAGACGCGGCCCCCGGTGAAAAGCAGGAAGCCCTGCCCGCAGACAGGGCAGCGAAGATCATTGGCGGTGTGTGAGACCAGACACGTGACAGACATGGGAGAAGCGCCCCCTCCGAAGGGCTGAAAGTGTTGCAATACCTTCATTTTCGGCGGCAGTGCGGAGGTTGGCGATAGCACAGGAGCGGAGCGGCGCGACACGGCGGCGGCAGGCGGCATGGCCCGGACGGGGCACGCGTGTGTATCAGCTTTCGTCGTTTTGTGGGCAACCCGTTATTCTTTGGGATGTGAGCGATCCCATGATCCATGTCACGCTGCCCGATGGCAACGTGCGCGAAGTTCCGCGCGGTACCACGCCCTTTGCCATTGCGCACGGCATCTCCCCCCGGCTGGCGGACGCCGTGGTGGTTGCCAAGATCCGCACAAGCAACGGCGCCGCCACAACCGACGGGGCCGAAGAAGAAGTCGACGCGGCCCATGGCGGCGCGCAGACTGAGGCCGCCATGTACAGCGGCGCACCCACGGCCGAGCGGCTGGTGGACCTGGCCGAGCCCTTGCATGAGGACGTGCACCTGACACTGCTCAAAGAGAACGACCCGGAGGCACTGCGCGTGGTGCGCCACTCCGCCGCGCACGTGATGGCAACGGCGATCAGCGAGCTTTACCCCGAGGTGAAGCTGGGCCACGGACCCGCGACGGACAGCGGCTTCTTTTATGACATCCTGCGGCCGGTGCCCTTTACTCCAGACGATTTGATCCGTATCGAAACGAAGATGGCAGAGGTAGTGGCGCGCAACGAAAAGTTCGTGCACGAATACGTGCCGCAGTATGAGGCGCTGGAGGGCTACGAGGCGCAGGGTGACTTCATGAAGGTCCACTTCGTGCGCAAGTTCACCACGCCGGAAGAGCAGGTTTCGCTCTATCGCAATGGCGAGTTCGTCGACTTCTGCCGCGGTCCGCATGTGCCCTCCACCGGCCGCGTCCGCGCCTTCAAGGTCGTGAGCATCGCCGGTGCCTACTGGCTGGGCGATGAAAAGAATCCGCAGTTGCAGCGCATCTATGGCACAGCGTTCTTCCAGAAAAAAGATCTGGATGCGCACTTCAAGCACCTGGAAGAAATCAAGGCTCGCGACCACCGCGTGATTGGCAAGCAGCTCGACCTGTTCAGCATCCAGGAGATCGCCGGCGCTGGCCTCATCTTCTGGCATCCCAAGGGCGCCATCATCCGCAAGGAGATGGAAGACTGGATGAAGAATGAGTGCCTGCGCCGCGGCTATGAGCTCGTGGTGACGCCGCACGTGATGCGCCGCGAGCTCTGGAAGATCAGCGGGCACGAGGGCTTTTACGGCAACAACATGTACGCACCCATGGAGCTGGACGATGCCGAGTACCGGCTGAAACCGATGAACTGCCCCGGCCACATCCTGATTTACAAGAACAGCCCCAAAAGCTATCGCGACCTGCCGGTGCGCTATGCGGAATTGGGAAACGTTTATCGTTATGAACGCAGTGGCACCATGCACGGCCTCTTGCGCGTGCGCGGATTCACCCAGGACGATGCGCACATCTTCTGCACGCCGGCGCAGATCGAAGATGAGATTGTGGCCTGCGTTGATTTTGCCGAAGAGGTGCTGCACAAGTTTGGCTTTGCCGAGTTCAAAGTCGAACTCAGTACCTGGGATGCGACCGATCCGAAGAGCTACACCGGCTCGGCCGAGGACTGGCAGACGGCGATCGACAGCCTGAAATCCGCATTAGGCCGCAAGGGCATACCGTATCGCGAAATCCCCGGCGAGGCCGCCTTCTACGGCCCAAAGATCGACGTCAAGCTCGTCGACATTCTGGGCCGGCTCTGGCAGCTCTCCACCGTTCAATTCGACTTCAATCTGCCCAAGCGCTTCGAACTCGAGTACACCGGCGAGGACGGCGAGAAGCACCAGCCCGTCATGGTGCACCGCGCGCTCTTCGGCTCGGTCGAGCGCTTTTTCGGCGTCTTGATCGAGCAGTACGCCGGCGCCTTTCCGCTATGGCTCGCGCCGGTGCAGGTAGGCCTGGTGCCGATCAGCGAAAAGCACCTGGCCTACGCGGAGAAGGTCAAAGCCGAGTTGCAGAGCATCGGCCTGCGCGTGGAACTCGACGGCCGCAACGAAAAGATGAATGCAAAAATCCGCGACTTCCAATTGCAGAAAGTGCCGTTCACACTCGTGATGGGCGACAAGGAAGCTGAGGCGAACGCGGTGAGCGTCCGCGCCCGCGGCAAGGGCGATGAAGGCTCAGTGACGCTGGCGAACTTTGTGGAGCGTGCCCAGGGATTGCTGAAGGAGAAGAGCGCAGCTCTGTAAATTGTCTCAGTGCCGCAGGCCTGCGCGTTATCCGTAGCCCGGCAGCGTTTATAAAAGAGATCCTTCTGGGGATTACTTTTGTAAGGGGGGAGATGTAGTTTTCCCCCATTTGTGGCCGAAGTTCTGATTTGCTTACTTTGCATAGATTTTTTTTTCACTGCTCACTACCGGTTGCCTGTTCCTGACTGCTGACTACCCTGGAGACCTATGGCAAGTGCGCATATTCCCAATGTGCTGGAGATCGATCGCAAGCTGCGCGATGACTTTCGCCGGCGGGTGAAGGACTTTGGCGTCTCCTCGGAGACTACCGATCCCCTGCTTGCGGTGCTGTTTCGCACGGTGGCCCAGCAGATCGATCAGGTGTACAGCGATTCGACGCAGCTCAGGATATCTCTACTGCACGAGTTGATGGCCGGGTTGGAGGTGCAGCAATACCTGGCTACGCCGGCACAGGCGGCGGTGCGCTTGATCAACGACCTGCCTGAGCCCCGCGTGCTGCGCGGCGGCACGGAGCTGAACGCGATGGCGGCCTCAGGCGAGCGGCTGGTCTTTGGGCTGGATGCGACCTGCGAAATTTCGCAGGCGCGGGTGGCCTTCGCGCTCAGCTACCAGGACCAGGCGGTGCGCCTGCTGAGCGGCGTGGAGATGAGCGACGCCATGCATGCGCTGCGGCCGTCGCTGGAGGCCGTGCCGGTGGCGCTGGGTCCGCAGCCCGCGCTGTACCTTGCCATTGAAAACCTGCCGCCACAGCTGCTGAACCGGCACGGCATGTTTTTCGAGATGGGTCCGGGCACCTATCCGGTGCAGCATGCGCTCTGCCATGAGCCGTGGTGGATCTTCAACAGCGATGGCGAACTTTCCGGCGAGGGCCTGCTGCGGCCCCGGCGTGGCAATGCCGGCGTGTATGAACTGCAGTTTCAAACGCTGGCGGCGGACCGGACAAACATGCTGGACGCGCCGCTGCCCGCGATTCCGGATGGCTTTTACGCCGGCCGGCAGTTCCTCTTTCCTCCTATGCATGGGGAACTGGGCTTCCGTTGCCGCATTCCGAAACTCCTGGAACCGGCCATGTCCCGAGTGCTGGGCCGGGACGCGGCGAGCGTACTCGGAGAGCAGCGTCTTTGGATCCGGATCCCTATGCCTCCCGGACTTCCGGCGCTGCATCACGCCATCAACGGCGTGGTGCTGCACGCAATGACGGCCAGCAACGTCTTTGCGCGCAACCAGACCGTCCACTTCGCGCGCGACGGGTACTCCGTGCCTGTCACAAAAACCGGGGGAACGCCGGAGTTCCTGGTGGCACCGCTCACCGTCATGAGCACAGAAAATGAGGAGTACGAAGCGGGTACGCGACCCGGCGCCAACGCGGCCGCTGGACGCTTTGAACTGCACAACGGCCGGCTGACCTTTCACCCCGGCCGGCACGCGGACGGCGCTGAGCATGCCGCGGCAAACGTGCGCCTCTGGCTGACCAACGGAGAGATTGGCAATCACGTAGGACCGGGTGATCTGACTACCTTTGCAAACGCGGCTTCGCTCACCGGCATCCGGCTGGCACCGCTGACCGCCGCTTCTGGAGGGTCCAACGGCGAGCAGGTGGCCAGCGAGGAGCGGCGCTTTGCGGATGCTCTGCTCTCCCGCGGCAAGATCGTGACCAAGCAGGACATGGAAACAGCCGCGCTGGCGATCGATCGGCGCATTCTCACCGCCGAGACACGTACCGGCATGGAGCGGCGGGATGGCGGCCTGCGCCGGGTGGAGCGGCTGCAGCTTTCCCTCGACCCGGACGGTTTTACCAAACCGGAGATCGAATTACCTGCCCTGAAGTCGCAAATGGAGCTGGCCCTGGGCGCGCGGCTGGTGCACGGGTCAGAGCTGGTGGTGGAGTTTGCATGGCGAAGTTGACACTCATCCTTGTTGGCCGAAACATCCCGGCATCGCCATGTGATGGTCTGGCGCGCGGTATTTGCAATGCCGTCCAGGACAGGCAGACGCTTGGTCGCCTCTATCCGCGAGAGCGGGCAAAGTCGAAAGGACCTGCCCATGTCTGGTAAGGCGACCCTGGGCAACCCGGAGCAATTGCCCAAAGGAAAGCAGATGCCGATGCCCCGCATGCCGGCCTTTGCCGGGGGTACGCAGGCGCACAGCCATTCGGTGCATTCGGCGCTGGCTACGCTGGCGATGATGGCGGTGGGAGCGCATCGGATCACCGTGCAGCGGACCGGCCGGGAGGGCGTGGAGGCGGGCTCGATCGTGGCGCAGAGCCCCGCGCCCGGAACGCCGCTGGATGCCGATACGCTGATCCGGCTGCGGGTGGCAGGGCTCGGCTTCAGCCATGCACTGCCCGTGGGCATGTGGGAGTCCGGCGGTGAGACACATGCGGGTACCCAGGAGGTCCTGGAACCGTTTGACGATCCGCTGGAAAAGCTGAAGCACTGGTTCCACGAGGGCGCGCCGCTCTTCCGCATCAGCCCGGACGACCCCGCGGCGTGTGCGCGGTGGCTGGCACTGTTTGGAGTGAACCCGGGGCATTGGCCGCGGGCGCTGTGGTACAGGTTGGCCACGCTGATCGCGGGCATGGCACGGTACTCCTGCTCTGAGCAGGGCTGTGCCTTTGTGCTGGGCACACTGCTGGGGCTGCCGGTGCGGCAGTTCCGCTACCTGCCCTGCCAGACGCCGCTTCCTCAGGCGCTGCTCTCCGGGCTGGGCCGGAACTCGAGCCGCCTGGGCGTGGATCTGGTGATGGGCGACAGCGTGGAGGATCTCGCGACGCTTGAAGTAGACATCGGGCCGGTGGACCTGAAGGTGTACGAAAGCTTTGTGGAAACGCCGGAGGGCGCGGCACTGCTGCGGCAAACCCTGGAAATGGTGATGCCGGTCTCGCCAGGCTACCGGGTGAAATGGACGGTGCTGGACAGCGCCCGAGCCCCACGGCTGGGCGTAGCGGACGGGAATAGCCGGCTCGGGATCAACACGCACATGGGGCAGGAACTGGGGTAAAGGCGGCATGGACTCGCGCGCGGGTTTCCAAGTATTCACCAGCCTTTCTAAGTGGCCGCGTACGCTGCAGTGGCCGAGCGCCCATCGATAGGAAGCGGAAACTGCATCGTCTCTCCTATGACCCACCTCTACATCCCTGGTTGGCGCCATCCAGGGTAACCGTCTCAGAGCAGAGAGCAATCCACCTTATTCCACCGCGGCAACGGCAACCCAAGGCATACGCGCGTGCAGGACACGCCGGGACAGGTGAGCTCCAACTAGCATGAGGGGCCTTTCCACGAACCGGTAGAGAAGCGCTGGCAGGCCAAGAAGCGTAGCGGCGAGGAACGGCCACGCCGCCCATCGTGGCACCTGCTCAAAAGCAAGCCAAAGCAAGGTCCCATGGCAAAGATAAATGCCGTAGGAGTGCTCCGCGATCCAGTGAACGGCGCGCTGAGCGGCACGCAACCGCATCTCCTGAACGTGCGGGTAAAGTACGCCGACGGTCAACGCCAGCACCCAGGCACGTCCGATCTTATGAGGCAGACTGATGTTATCCCACGGCCCAAAGAGCGCAGTTGCAATCAGGATTCCCAAGGGCCAAACCCATGCGGGCAATAGAAGCCGGCGTGACCGGCGTAAGAGGTCAAAGGCAACCACGCCCGCAATGAAGCAGGGCGCATAAAGAAAGACACTCAGACGTTCTGAGATCTGGGGGGACACCTCGGCAAAAAGAATCGACACAACCCAAAGTAGAAATGACGGGTAGCGGCGATCCGCGATGCAAAGGAAGAGAAACGGTAACAGCACATACATCTGGACTTCCAGCGGCAATGTCCACAGGGAGTAAAGTACGTTGGGTTCATAAGTCAGATTTTGTATCAGCAGAAGATTGCTAATTAGCGTGAATGGATGGATGGGCGTGTAAAGCGCTCCCGTGTTCGGGGGAAGATGGATCGCCCAGACTGCCACTACTGTCACGATGGACAAAGGGTAAATGCGGAAGATGCGCCGTAACCAGAAGCCCGCGATTAAGCGCCATCCGGAGCTTAGCTGTTGCATACGGTCCAAAGACGCCATCAAAACAAGGCTTGTATGCACGAAAAATAGCACAACTCCGAAGCGTCCCAGGCTGCCATGGCCACCATAGCCCAATGCATCCAGCAAGTGACTGATGACAACGCAGGCTACTGCAAAGGCACGCAAGAAATCGAGGTTAGATGAAGGTAACACTTGAGGCAGTGCCGAAGGCACTGCGGAACGTGAGAGCGGATCGACCGGAACATTTGCGGACATGGAACCCTGATTGAGTGATATTTGTCAGCTTAAGGGTTCCATTCTGATTCCAATCCTGAAGTTTTCAGGTGTCGATCATTGCCGACTTCACTCACGCGATCGGCTGCAGCCAACTTGGGAATATAAGAATCTATGCTTTAGTCTTTCGTGGGGCACTTTGGAAAACATAAGAATTTTATCCAGTACATTTATCTGTGCACCAACATTCTTCGTTCTCTCATTTATTTTAAGGAGTGAGCCGGGCAATGGAGAGGACCCAGTCGTACTTTGCCGCTGCACGGCAAGAGGTTCAGATAAATAGCCCTGACTAAGTCTCCCGGGGTAGTATGACTTTTCACCTGTCGCAGCGGTGGGTCAAGTGATACGCCTGCTCTTGGGCTACGATCCTCACCAGCCTTGGCATGCAGCGCCGCAAAAGAGGGGTAATACCTCACATATCCTTCAACGGGGAGCGTGGAAGTATGCCATTACCAGGTAACGATCACAGGCTGCCAAGAATCCGGTGCCATAGTCGGTGGGCGAAAAGGACCGCCGTGTGCCTGCTTCTAGTGCCGAATCTGCTTACAGCACAAGCGGCTTCCTCGCTAACTCTCAGGCTTACCGCTGCAGATAATCCTTCAGTTGTCGCAGAGCCAGTAATCATGATCATGGAGCTTCTCTGACACTCGCAGAGAAGTATCTCCTGGGGCGAATGGCGTAGAAAATCCACGGTTTAGCTTTCATTCTCCTGCCGGGAATTCTCAGACTGCCGAGCTACCGCTTCCTGAATTAACTATCCCGGTCCGTATTACTCTGGAATGCAATCAGCCCTATCGTCAATGCATCAGTCTGTCTCCAATTCTGGCCCCCGCGACTGCGGGAGAATATGCGATCAGGGTCGAACTGAAAGGGACGAAAGCAATCGTTGGGGTCTTATCCAATCCGCTGTTGCTTCGCGTCGACAGAGAGGATCTTCAAAAGATCAACGAGTTTTGCGAAGCCGGAGCAGTGACGCTGGTGTTCGCCGAGGAGCCCAGTCTCTCTTCTCGACCAAAGATGTTCACGAACGCAGGCGATAGCTCCATCGATGCAAACTGGGGCAAACCGGGCGGAATCTGTTACGGAACGAGATACGCCGGGTTTCGGCCTTTTTTAAGGTGAACCGCTGGCCCTTCAGCCCTGCTACCGGAGGCCCGATGCATTGACGACGTGTGAACCCACCCTTTCGCGATGGCGCCGCGGAAGAATAGGGCACCAAGTTCATTTCCGGTTCAGGCGGTTACTTTTGGTTTGTTGGTAAGCTGGTGGCCCGAGCAACCCGGCGTGTTTTCCGTGCAACTTTGAGGAGACGCCCCTGCAATGTTGGAGTAGACGATGAGCGATCCGCGGCCCGACCTTCGTAATGAACTGCAGCTCCGGTCGGTGAACTGGGAGCATGGCATGCTGCTGACGCCGGATCACTTCCTGCGGCAGGAGCAGTATCTGGAATCGCTGAATGCCTGGGCTATGCGGTATCTGGCGCAGGGCAGCGGGCTGGTGGGCGGCGGGGTGCGGCTGCCGGAAGCCGACCTGGGCACGGTGCGCTTTGACCCGGAGATTTCATTGCATGAAACGGCCGAATACCTGGACATTACGGTGGACCGGGCGCGCGGCGTGACGCCGCTGGGGTCGGTTGTGGATGTGGAAGGCGCGGGCAGCATCTCCGCGCGCTATGGGAAGGACGAGCTGGCGGGTGTGGCCGAGGCTGCGATCTATGTGGTGCTGGACGGCAACACGCGGGAAAAGCGCAGCGGCGTGGCCGATGCCTTCAATCCGCAGATGCGGACCGAGCGGGTGAGCAGTCTGCGCGTGGCGCTGCGGGTCACGGCGGCGGAGCGCGCGCAGAGCATTGTGGTGGGGCGCTTAAGGCGTCCGGCAACGGGTATGCAGTTTGAGGCGGATCCGAAATTCATTCCGGCATGCATGTCAGTGGCGGCACACTCAGAGCTGATGAGCGGCACCCGGCGCATTGCCGAGGCGACGAACCGGCTGGCGGCAGGTTATGCGGAGCTGCACCGGGCGATGCGCGAGTTCATGCTGATCTTTACCGAGCGCGGGCTGGAGACGGAGGTCGACCGCGATTCCATGGTCTTTGCCGAGCGCATGGTGCTGGAGCTGCAGGACACGGCTTATGCGCTGCTGGACCGCACACAGGCACCGGCACAGTTCTTTGGGCGGGTGCGGCGCATGCTGCACTCGGCGGCCATCTACTTTGACCTGGCCGACGGCATGCAGCAGTATTACGACACGCTGCGGGAGACCGGCGAAAATGAGCTGGTGGGGCTGATAGAAGTACAAAAGCACACCCTGCAGATGGGGCGGACTCTGCAGCTGGATGAAGACTTGAGCATGGAGGTGCGCAAGGCGCTGCAATCGCTGGGCGGGCTGGAAAAGCTGGAGCGGGCGCTGGAGGGCAAGTACATTGACTTCCGCAAGTCAGCTTCGCTCGAGAGCACAAACTTCGTCTTTGACCGTGGAGGCAAGGCGCTATACAAGTTGGCCGCGCGCGCCTCCCGAGTGCAGGGCGTAGCGGACGAGATGACGATCTTTTTTTCAAATCTGCGGCTGGAGGGGCGCGACCGTTACCGGCTCATTCTGGTGGGAGACAGGACGTCACCCTGGCTGCGGGGCACGTCGATCGGCGCGGAGGTCCGGCTGAATGAGGGCTCAGGTTTCCGGCGTGAAAGCCTCATTCTGACCGGCGACGTGAAGCTGGACGAACAGTACAACATCGAACTGGACTTTGAGGCACCGGATGTGCCGACGATCACCGATCTGCGGGTGACCGTGCCGGCGTACCACGCGGTGCGGACGGCGCTGCTCTTTATGCGGCACCGCTTTTACGCCAACCGGATGGATTCGCCGGAGGCACGCGGGATTGAGCGGGAAGGCATCGGCGGCGAGCGCATCGGCGGCGAGCGGAGCCCGAGCGACCAGCATGCAGGCCGGGGTGGAAGCCGCCTGGGCGAGCCGGTGGCGATCTCCGGAACTGCCGGGCGCGGGCCCTCCTACGACCCGCTGCGTGGCCCGAACGGCAGCTCCGGTGGCGGATCTGTACCGGGGCAGATGAGCGATTCGAGGGGTGAGGCGGGGCGGCGTGCGGTGCCTTTGCCAGAGCGGATGGAACCGGCAACGACCGCGGTACAGCCGCCCTGGATGCCTCGCGAAGCAGGCCGGGATGCAGGGGGTGGCGGGCTAGACAATGCCTCGCCGGGCGGCAGCGGTAGCGGCGGCGCGAACGGCGACACGCCTGATCCGAACCGCCCGCGGCGGCGGCGGCTGGAGTAGGGGAGAAACGA
>CAXTRR010000055.1:0-21187 GCA_964246795.1 uncultured Terriglobus sp.
ATGCAGCCCACACTGCCGGAGCTCTTCGGCCTCCAGCCTAAGTCGCCCGTCACCGTGGAAGCCATCCCGCCCTTCCAGGCCGCCACCAGCACCCACTACCAAACCGGCACGCCCGACGGCAAACGCCCCGGCCGCGTCTCCGTCGCTACCTCCAACTTCGCCCAGCGCACCCTCGTCGACGATGAAGCCGTCGCCTACCATGAGGGTATCCCCGGCCACCACATGCAGCTCTCCATTCAGCAGGGGCTCACCGGCCTGCCACGCTTCCGCAAATTCGGCGGCGGCGGTTCCACGGCATACGTTGAGGGCTGGGCACTTTATGCGGAAGAGCTCGGCAAGGAGGTCGGCTTCTACCAGAACCCCATCAGCGATTACGGCCGGCTCAACTCGGAGCTCTTCCGCGCCGTCCGCCTTATCGTCGACACCGGCCTTCACGACATGGGCTGGACCCGCCAGCAGGTCGTCGATTACATGCTCAGCAATGACGTCAATGAGCCGCTCGCCCAGTCGGAAACCGACCGCTACATTGCCAACCCCGGCCAGGCCCTCGCCTACAAACTAGGCCAGCTCAAAATCCGAGAGCTCCGCGAAGAGGCCCGCGACCAGCTCGGCGCCCGCTTCGACATCCGCACCTTTCACGACGAAATTCTCAACGCCGGAGCCCTGCCGCTTGACCTCCTCCAACTCCGCACTGAACACTGGATTAAAACCCAGATGCCGGTAGTGGCCGCAAGATGAGGTGGTCAGCTTAAGCGTTTGTTACCAGGCAGCCTTGGACAGCGATGCCATATCGATAACAAACCGGTACTTGACGTCACTCTTGAGCAGACGCTTATAGGCTGTGTTGATCTCCTCCATGCGGATCATCTCGATGTCACACACGATATTGTGCTTTCCACAGAAATCAAGCATCTGTTGCGTTTCAGCCACGCCGCCAATAAAAGAGCCCGCAAGCGAGCGGCGACCCAGAGCAAGGCTGAATGCGGCGATCTGCAGAGGTGCATGCGGAAGACCCACCAACACCAAAGTCCCGTCAGATTTCAGTAGGTTCAGATAGGCATTGATATCGTGCTCGGCGGCCACGCAATCCAAAATAAAGTCGAAGCTGCCCGCATGTGCGCTCATCTCATCAGAGTTTTTTGAGATGACGATTTCGTCCGCACCGAGACGCCGTCCATCCAAGGCTTTGCCTGGCGACGTGGTAAACAGCGTGACCCGGGCACCCAGTGCGTGCGCGAACTTGAGAGCCATGTGACCAAGGCCGCCCAGTCCCACAATCCCAACGTTCTGGCCTGGACCAACCTTCCAATGCATGAGCGGCGAATAGGTCGTGATGCCCGCACACATCAGCGGAGCCACGGCCGCCGGATCCAGATTCTCCGGCACGCGGAACACATAAGCCTCGTCCACGACAATGGCTTCGGAGTAGCCGCCGCGGGTAATGCCGCCATGCCTCCGGTCGATACTGTTGTAAGTTTCGGTCGCACCCTTCAGGCAATACTGCTCGATACCGGCGTTGCAATTGGTGCAAACTCGGCACGAGTCGTAGAGCACACCCACCGCAACCAAGTCGCCCTGGCGGAACTTGGTGACAGCGGTGCCGGCCTGACGAACCCGGCCCACAATCTCGTGTCCAGGGACGACTGGAAAGTTGCTGATGCCCCACTCGTTCCTTGACTGGTGGAGATCGGAGTGACAGACGCCGCAGAAGAGGATGTCGAGGGCGACATCGGTGGCGGTGGGCTCGCGCCGCTCAATGGCGAGCGGCGCGAGTGGAGAAGTTGCGCTTGCAGCAGCATAGGCGCGTGTCGATACGGACATCAAATTGACCTTTCCGAGTAAGTAGCCGGTACTTAGCTGAGTGTCTTTACGAGTAAATCAGCTGCAGGCGTCGACGATGCAGGGTTTTGACCCGTGATCAGAAGCCCATCGGTGAGCACGTAAGGCTGAAAGTCGTCCACCTTGGAAAAGATGCCACCTTGTGTCCGCAGCTCATCCTCAACCAGGAAGGGCACCACCTTGGTAAGACCCATCGCCTCTTCTTCGGTATTGGTGAACCCCGTAACCTTCTTGCCCTCAACCAGCGGCTTGCCCTCTGCCGTTGTCACATGACGCAACACTCCGGGAGCATGGCATACAAGTGCAACCGGCTTGTTCGCCGCCAGGAAAGACTCGATCAACTTGATAGAATCCCGGTCTTCCGCAAGGTCCCACAGCGGCCCGTGACCACCCGGATAGAAGACCGTATCGAAGTCCTGCTGCTTGACTGTGTCCAGGCGTACCGTTGCGGCCAGTTGCGCCTTTGCTTGTGCATCTGCCTGAAAACGGCGTGTTGTGTCGGTCTGGAATTTGGGCTCATCACTTTTGCGGTCCAGCGGTGGCTGCCCGCCGTTCGGTGACGCCATCACAATCTCCGCGCCTGCATCTTTGAACGTGTAGTACGGCCCCGCCAGCTCTTCCAGCCAAAAGCCGGTTTTCTTTCCCGTGTTGCCCAGTGTGTCGTGTGAGGTGAGTACCATCAGAATTTTCATGAAGCTCCTTTTCCATCTCCAAGGTTACGGTTTCCATCTGGCCGCGTGAATGCCGGGGACTTCCAATTCCATGCCTAATCCTGGCGCGTACAATTGAATACGCATGGCTCCTCTCGAATACGAAGAAGCTGATGAACTAACGCGTCTGACACACTTCGTCCGTCGCTACACCGACGCAGCGGAAGGGAACAGCCCGTTCAACACGGCCATCCCAGGCGTGTCCATCCTTCGATCGGATCCCATAAGGCAGCCAGCTCTCTGCATCATCAAGCCGGCGCTCTGCATCACTCTCCAGGGCGAAAAGTGTGCCACATTCGGAGAAAAACGTTATGACTACGGCAAGGGGCAGGCCCTGGTCGTTACCGTCGAGATGCCTTCACGCGGCACTGTGTGCGCTGCGAGCCGCACACAGCCATACCTCGGACTCGTCGTCGAGCTGGACTTCGCGATTCTTCAAGAAGTAGCCGAGGAGATCGAACTCCATCTGCATACCCACACCAAAGCGAAAGCGTTTGGAGCCTTCACGTTGCCGCTCAATCACCAGCTCTTGAACTGCGCGCTGCGTGCGGTAAGGCTGCTGGAGACACCGGCTGCTATACCGCCACTCTTTCCAGGAATCATGCGAGAAATGTGCTACTGGCTTCTTGCCGGTCCCGGTGGCGATCAGATTCGCCATGTCATGATGATGGCGAATGGACATGATCACAGGGTGATGCAGGCCGTTCACCATCTCCGTGACAGGTTCCGTGAGCCGCTCCATGTCGAGGAACTCGCCCATGTCGCTCACATGAGCACGACAACATTCCACCGCCAGTTCAAATCTCTAACGGCGATGGCGCCTTTGCAATATCAGAAGCAGCTTCGTCTCCTTGAGGCGCGCCGGATGATGGTTTCCGGCGACGCGAACGTCGAAAGTACTGCCTACGAAGTAGGCTACGCGAGCGCGTCGCAGTTCAGTCGCGAGTATACCCGCATGTTCGGGACACCCCCCAGCCGCGATGCCTCGGCCTGGAGAGTCTCGCCGGCAACAGAAGCGAACCTTACGCAATGAGGAGAGCGCTTCCGGAAATGGTCGTCTTCCGTTTGACCCGCCCCCACCTCCTCCCTATACTCATACTGAGTTCTGTGCAGGTCCGTGTGCCGGAGGAGCGTCTCCTTCGCTCGTCCGGTCTTAACAGAAAATGAGGCAGAAGCGCGGCATCGGCGCGGATGGCTCGGCACGGTTCACGCTATCGAAAGAGCATGACCCGGCAGCCGGAGCGGCGTCCAACAGATGCCCTAAACATTTCAAGGAGCTTTCCCATCCACATGAATCGCCTCGCTACCGTGCCGACGCTCGCTGTCGCCGCTCTCTCTCTTGCGCTGTCTCCCGGGTTGCTCGCCCAGGCCGCCGCACCTCAAACGACCGCGCCCAGGGCGCCGGCACTCGCCGTCTCGGCACCAGCCACCGCGCCCGTGCCAGAGGCCATTCCCGCCAAGATTGCTCTTGTCAGCTTTGAAGCGGCCGTCTTCGCCACTAACGAGGGCCAGAAGGCGATTCAGGATCTGCAGGCCAAGTACCAGCCGCAGAAGACCAAGATCGATTCCGAAGGCGCCGATGTTGACAGCCTGAAGAAGCAGCTGCAGAGCCAGCCCAATCTTTCCGATACGGAAAAGCAGAACCGCGCCCGCACCATCGACACCAAGGAAAAGCAGTTGCAGCGCGATGGCGAGGATGCCAGCGCCGCCTACCAGACCGACCTGCAGGAGGCCTACGGGCGCATTGCCCAGAAGGTGAACGGGACCATGCAGACCTATGTCCAGCAAAAAGGCTTCACGCTGCTGCTCGACGTGAGCGGTCAGCAGAGCAATGTTCTCTTTGCTGACACCAAGACCGACATTACCCGCGCCGTGATCGACGCCTACAATACCGCTTCGGGTGTGGCGGCTCCGGCTGGCGGCGTTTCCACTCCGGCACCGCGCACCACGCCGCGCCCGGCTACCCCGCGTCCAGCAACGCCGCGTCAGTAATCTGAAAAGCAGCACAGAAGGACGGCAGGCTCCCTGCCGTCCTTCTGCCGTTTCCGCTGACAGATTCGCCTGTGGAAGCTTCTGTGGATTTCAAGACACACTCCTTTGCAGCTTTGCCGATTCACGATCCATTTGCACGAGAGAAACAATGTTGTTTGCTCTTAACGTCAATCGATAGAGATGTTTAGGAGAACTCTCGACTGAGAGTTGGTGCAAAAGGGTCCTGATGATGCCTGAAACGCGTAGGGAGGGTTTTGCACAAAACGATGGAATTCCCTCTGGGATTTCCACGCTTGCCAGCGTGCAATTTTTGCAGTAGTGCGTCGCCAAAAACTAGTAGATCGACTAGTCGGATGATTTGAACGATTCGGGTCGAGCCGGGGTGGCGGGTCGGCTCTCGGCTTCTGCCGGAGTGGGTTTTCTTCTGACGAGGTTGCGACCAGGGAACTGGCTTTTTGGGAGCGGTACCGGATGCAGAAAGCCTGGATCAGGAGGGTAGCTGTTGAAAAAGTGTATAAACCTGGGCACCAGCAGGTCCGCCTCCAGAGCGTTCCTACTGCTCGCCCTGCTGCCCACCATGGTGCAAATCGCGACCTCTCAGGCCACCCGCCAAACAGCCTCCGGGCGTGCCTCAGAGACTGTGGGCCAGCGTCTCGCCGCCGACCTGCAGTGGACGCAGGAGCAACGCGAGCAGCGTTTCGCCCACATGGACCGCCTCTTTCCTACCAACCGCGTTCAGCGAGGTGCCCATCTTCATTCCTTGCCCCTGGGTGAGCGCATCGCTCTGCAAGTTGAAGGCCGCCCACTCCAGGCGCTTATGCACCAGGACCGCCTGGCCGGCGTTCTTGTGCTGCAGGACGGCCGCATCCGCCTGGAGCAGTACGGTCTGAGTGCCAACCGCACCACACGCTGGATGTCGTTCTCCATGACCAAATCGGTCACCTCGACGCTGATGGGCGCGGCTCTCCACGACGGCTTCATCCACAACCTGGACGACTCCGTCACCGCCTACCTTCCTCAAATGCAGGGCAGTGCCTATGACGGCGTTACGATCCGGCAGCTCCTGACCATGACCAGCGGCGTGCGCTGGGTGGAGGACTATACCGCGCCAGACAGCGACAACGTTCGCCTCTACAGCACGCCCGCTGCCCCCGGCACAGACACCGTCGTGGCCTACATGCGCAGGCTGCCCCGGCAAAGCGCGCCCGGCACCCATTGGCTTTACAACACTGGTGAAACCGACCTGACTGGAGCACTCCTGCGCGCGGCCACCGGAAGGTCTCTCAGCGCTTACCTGACTCAAACCGTATGGAATCGTTACGGCATGGCGGCGGACGCAACCTGGATCGCGGAGGACGGCCGCGACTATGGAGGCTCCGGCATCAGCGCAACCCTGCAGGACTGGGGGCGCTTCGGCGAGTTCGTCCGCCAAGGCAGAGAACAGGACAGGGAAGGCACCCTGCCGAATGCGCCTGTGGATGCCGCGTACCTGAATGAAGCCACGCGCACGCAGCAGCCCACCGGCGAACCCGGCCGCGGCTACGGCTACCAATGGTGGACCTACGCTGACGGCAGCTTCGCCGCGCTCGGCATCTTCGGGCAATCACTTCTGATCGATCCGGCAAGAAAGCTGGTCGTCGTGACCCTGGGTGCGTGGCCGCAACCCAGTAGCCCTGCCCTCATCGCAGACCGCGATGCCCTTTGGTCGGCGATACGCTCTGCGCTCGACGCAGAGGCCGCAGGGAGATCCGCTGCCGCCGCCAGCCGCCCTTAGACAACAACCAGTTTTGTCGCCGAAAGCTTGAGCTGCAGGAGCGAGCTCTTCTACAGATCACGGAAGCGTTCCTGCTCTTTAACGCGCCCGCCTCGCCTCCGGCATGGGCGCCACTGCCTGACTGCAGTGCCCGGCGGCATCGCAGGCGCGGATGCCAAAGAAGACGTTGTCCTTGGAAACGGGCAAGGTCGCGCTGAACTGGCTGGGCTGGCCATCCAGCGTCCCGGTCGCGGGGAATTTTGTGGCATCGGCACTGTACTGCCAATCGTTCGCGGTGGTCTCGCGCCAAACGATTTGGTAGTTCGCTGGTCCTGCGCCCGCGGCGGAGGGCGCGTCCCACTTCATTGTCGTGTTGTTATCCAGGTTGCTGGTAACCAGCGTGACATGCTGCGGCATGCCCGGCGATTTGGCCAGCATCGCAAGCGCCGCCATGTTTAGCCGGGCCGTATTGGCAATGTAGTTAAAGTCATCGAACTTCAGCAGATCGCCATATTCCTTGCCGTTCTCCACGCGCACGTGCTGGTGCTGGTGGTCGAAGTTCTCACGCCACTCCGTAAAGCGGACGGCGGGAAAGCCCTCATCGCTGAAAGACTTGTGATCACCGCCACGGAGATAGCGGTCCAGACGCAGCTCCATCACCGGTGTGAAGCTGGTCGCGATCTTTTGGCTGCGGGCACTCCCCGAGAAGTAGGTGCGGCTCACGTCAACGATCTGACGAGCCAGCATGCGCGAGGGCGATTCGTTCTCCGCGCCGGTGCTGAGGGCTGCACGAATTTGTTCGATTGGAGCCGTTGGAAGGATACCTTGCGAAAAGACGCGAATCAGCGACTTGCTCTGCAGCGTATCCCCCGGCGTGGTGTCGCCGCCCACGATGTCGTTGTTCAGCACGCCCTCCAGTTGCCAGCCCTCTTTCTTTGCCAACTGGGCAAGCTCGCGGCTGCCGTTCAGGCCTTGCTCCTCGCCGGCAACGGCAACGAAGACCAGCGTTGCCGGAAACTTGTACTGGCTCAGTACGCGTGCCGCTTCCATGCTGACAGCGGTTCCGCTGGAGTCGTCGTTGGCGCCGGGCGCGGGGTCGTGTGTGTTCATCACGTCGGTTTCGCGCGTGTCATAGTGGCCGGTCACCAGGTACATGCGCTTGCGGGCCATGGGGTCGGTGCCGCGCAGGATCGCAACGACATCGCGCAGTGGCGTGGGCTTGCTGAAGCGCGACCGGCCGCCCGCTTCGGGCTTCTCGAGGAACTCCGGCTCGGTGACTTCAAGGCAGCCGCCACAGGCTTTGCTGTACCCATCAAACTGCTCTTTGATCCAGTCCGCCGCGGCCAGCACGCCGGTGCCGGGCTTCAGGTCCGTCTCCGTGCTGGAGACCGTTACACGATTGTTGAACTCCACCATGCGCGTGATGTTGGCCTTGATGCGCTCCATCGAGACCTGCTTGAGCGCGGCGGCAATCCGCGGGTCCACGGGCGCTGGCGCAATGGGGGTACCGACAGCTTTGTAATCGATCTTTGTTGTCTGAGCAGGTGACTTTTGTGCAACAAGAGTGGCAGAGCAGAGTGCCAATGACGCGACTGCTGTAGTGGCAAGACGTGCGGACATGGACTCCATGCGGCTCCTTGAATCGAGATCGGAATGAGTGAGTGCCCCACCTTTGCAAAGCTAAGGTGGGTAAAGCGCCACGAACACCTCTACTGCGGAGAAACCCACCTTAACGACGGTACGGCCGTCGTGAAGGTGGGGCACCCACAGCATTCCTAACTCAAAAGATAATCTTGCCCACGATCTGCAGCTGTCGTGACGAGCCCAGGTCGCCCACTGCGAAACGTGTGGATGAGATGAGTCCGAAGTTGGGATTGGCCGCGACCGTCGGATTCGGGTTGGCGGCCGTGGGTGCCGCGGTCGTTACGCCGATCGAAGTATTGGGATTGCCGAAGCTGGCGTGATTGAAGATGTCGAAAGCATCCACGCGGAACTGAAACTTCAGGTTTTCAAAGATGGCGGTATTTTTCTCGATGGAGAAGTCCGTGTCGGAAAAGCGTGGCCCGACCAGCGCATTGCGGCTCAGGTTGCCGAAGCCGGTGGAGAGCGCCTGAAAGGTGCAGCCGTTCAGTGTCGTTGTGCTGTTGGTGCAGAGGTTCGGTGCAATCCACCGCACGCGCGTGGCACTCGCCTTGGTTCGCGTGTAGACCACCGGACCCACCAGGTTTGGGTGCAATACGCCGTTGGTGCCGGTGAAGGTGGACGTTGTGGTCACGTTGAGCGGATTGCCGGTCTGGAACTGCGTGATGCCGGAGATCTGCCACCCCTCCACCAGCCGATTGCCCGTGAAAGGCAGACGGTAGACGGCGTTGAAGGCGATACGGTGGCGCGTGTCGAAGTCGGACGGGCCATAGTTGAGCGCGGGCCGTGTTGCATCCTGAAAGACCGTGCCGGAGAGCGAGCCCAGATCGAGCGACTTGCTGTAGTTGTAATTGAAGCTGAAGTTCAGGCCGTTGCGGAAGCTCTTCTGCGCCGTGGTCCACAGTGCGTTGTAGTTGGACTGGCCGGCGTAGGCGATCTGGTTGATGTTCACGGCGATCGCCGCTCCCGGCAGGATGGGGCTGGCAGGGGACAGGTTGTTGTACGGCCGCGCACCCGCCGCGTTGGGCTGGTTGATGTTGATGGGCTGGCGCAAATGCCGGCCGACCGAGCCGTAGTAGCCGATGGAAGTTACGATTCCCAGCGGCAGTTCCTGTTGCAGGTTTGCGTTGAAGGTTTGCGTGTAGGCGTTGCGGTAGTTGCGGTTCACTGCCGCCAACGAAATGCCGGCGGCAGCAGCCGAACCATACAGGTTCTCCACTGGAATAGAAGGCCGCGCGTTGGAATTGGTGAAGGTGACGCTGTTGCGGTAGGGCGGATTGCTGTTCAGCCCGCTCACCAGGTTGGTTTCGGGCTGGTCCGCTTCATAGCCATAGGCGGCGCGCAGAACGGTCTTGCCGGTGCCGCTTACGTCATAGGCAAAGCCGAGCCGGGGCTCGTAATTGTTGTTCTGGCGATAGGGGCTATTGTCGTAACCATTGGTGCCCACCTGGTAGAGACTCAGCGTGGGGAGATCAAAGACGGTGAAGCGGTTTTTGCCCTCCACCGGCGAACCGTTCCACTCGTAGCGGAAGCCAAGCTCCGCGGTGAACCGGGGAGTGATCTTCCACGCATCCTGAAGAAAGCCACCCGCGGCATTCGAGTAGAGGCGGTTACTGAGCGTGCCCGGCGTGATGCTGAAGTTGGTGGCGCGGCCGGCCTGGAAGTTGGCGACGGAGTTGAAGCCGAGCGTGCCGGTGTCGCCGTTGAAGTTGGCATTCAGAAAACGGCGGAACTCGCCGCCGAACTTGAGTGAGTGCTTGCCCAGCGTGAATGTCGCCGTGTCGGAGAAGATGCCAAAGGTATCCTCACGCCCCTGCGGAAAGCCGGCCGGACCGCCAAAGTTGATTCCCGGTCCGCTGATGCTGATCTGCGGGATGCCGGCTGGCCCGGTGTTGCCATCGGCCAGGCCAAGGGAGGTCGGGTCTGTGGTGACATTCGGCAGGAATGAAATTGCGATCCGGTTGAAGCCGAGACGTGCCTCATTCACGAGCCTGGACGAGAAGACATGTGTCTCATTCAGCGTGAGAATCTGCCGGGTCGCGGCACGGTGGTCGCCAAAGCCGGCAACGTTGTTGCCCTGCAGCGTGGGTTCGGTGCGCACATCTTTCTGGATTGCATAGAAGCCGTGCAAAGTGTCAGCCGGGCTAAAGGTGTGTGCCACGTCAAGCGTGCCCTGGTCGGTCTGCACCGGTCCGCTGGCGATACCGACAAAGCTGTCCGGCGTCGTGCCCGTGGTGGAGGTTGCATTCGGCAGCGGTATAAAGGCAAGCAGCCGCTGAGACACAGCATTGGTAACACCCGCGCGCTGTGCCAGCGTCAGTACGCCGCTGTTTACTGTCAGCCCCTGCTGCTGGCGCAGCCCCTCATAGCTTCCAAAAAAGAACGTGTGGTTCTTCCACATAGGCCCACCCACCGCGCCGCCAAAATTGTGCCGCTTGAACGGCGCAATGCGCGTGCCTCTGGGATTGAAGTAGTTGCGGGCATCGAGCGCCTCATTCCGCACATACTCAAAGCCTTCGCCGTGAAAGGTGTTCGTGCCCGAACGTGTGCTCACGTTAACGATGGATCCCGACGAGCGGCCATACTCCGCGGAGTAGGTCTGGTTGTTGATCTTGAACTCGGCTGTGGTGTTGATGGAGGGCTGGAAGGTGATTTGGTTCTGTGTCAAGTCGTTCAGGTTGACGCCGTTGATCTGAAAGTTGACGGAGTCGTCGCGATTGCCTGCGGTGATGAAGCTGTTCGCGCCCAGGCCGCGGCTTGGCGCGGTCAGGTTGCCATTTGCCGGGGCGGTCACGCCACCCGGCGTCAGTACGGTCAGGTCAAGGAAGTGGCGACCGTTGAGCGGCACTTCCTGCACGGTCACGCTGTCAATGACCTGGCCGACGGTGATGCTCTCGGAATTGATGAGTGGCGCGGCCGCGTCCACCTGCACCGTCTCTCCCGCGGCTGCCAGCGCCATGGGAATATTCAGGTTCGTCTTCGCATCCACCTGCAGCGTGAGCCGCTGCACCGTGTAAGTGCCAAAGCCGCTGCTTGTAACTATGACGGAGTAGTCGCCCGGTGCCAGAGACGGCACCACATACTGGCCGGCCCCGTCTGAGACAACATCGCGGTCCACATTGGTGCCCAGGTTGTGAACCCGCACCTGCGCACCCGGCAGAGCCGCGCCCGAGGGGTCGGTCACCGTACCGGAGAGGGTTGCCGTGGACTGTGCCGCCACCACGGCTGGAAGGGTCACTGCTGCAAATGCAAGAAGACGGAGTTGCCGGTGAAACACGTAAGACCTCCAGAAAGAAACAGGTGCAGGGGTGCTTCAAAATTCGGGCAAATGCACGTGGCATCTGGCCGCATGTCTTTCGCTTACGGGACGGCGTGCCCTCCGTTGCGGGAAGGTTTGCCTATGTGAATGTACGGTGACTGAGCCGTACTATAGCAGAGCCACCGCGTCGGCGATGCCTCTGCCAGGCGCGCTGTCGTCTGTAGCATGAGTGCTGTGAACTCACTCCTCGACCGGCTCACCGTGGTGCTGGTGCGCGCGCGCAATCCGCTCAACATCGGTGCGGCCGCGCGAGCCATGACCGACTTCGGCGTCGAAGACCTTCGTCTCGTTTCGGACTACCCGGTCGCCTTTCAAAACGCTGTGAGCGCAGTAGACGCCGCGCCCGTTCTGCAGTCGGCGCGGCAATTCAAGGCCTTGCCGGAGGCCCTTGCGGATTGCACGCTGGTCTATGGAACCACCGCGCTTGGCGCACGGCGGCTGGAGCATCCGGTTGACCTGCTGGCGGAGGCAGGCGGGCGAATCGCTACCGAAGTCGCCGGTGACAGGCCTGCAAGTCAAGGCGGCAAGGTCGCACTGCTTTTCGGGTCGGAGAAGACCGGTCTTTCCAATGAAGAACTCGCCCACTGCCAGCGCCTCCTGACCATTCCCATGCATCGCCAGGGTGTCTCGATGAACCTGGGTCAGGCTGTGGCGGTGTGTCTCTATGAGCTGGCCGGCCGGGATGCTCCCGCTCCCCGCATGTTGCCAGAACCGGAGCGTGCCGCCACCGCGGGCGATCTGGCGCGCATGGAAGCTCTACTGCGAGACGTGCTGCAGGCCTCCGGTTACGCGCAGCGCTTCCCCGGCAACATGGGTGAGGACGAAGTGCGCAAGCTGCTGCGGCGGATGTCGTTGCTGGACGCGGATTTCCCGATCTGGATGGGCATCCTGCGACAGGTGCTCTGGAAGCTGCAGGGCGAAGACTGACCTGGACCAGGAGCCTGCCTGCTCTCGGCGATCCGCCTCGCCTGGTTGCCGCTGATTGTGGGTTCCCCCAGCCTGGCCTTAAGGAGACGCCCCCCGGAAGTTACACCCGGCCCTTGCTATCATCGACGCTACATCCAAGAGGACATCCCGCCTTCATGCCGCTTCGCTTTGCCGCACTCGATCGCTGCCTTTCAAGTCTGTTTTGCATGTTTGCCGGGGCTTCTGTTCTGGCATCGCTGCTGCCGGCCGCCGCGCAAACCGGCCGTGTTTACACGGCAGAAGACTACAGCCGTGCCGCCTCGCTGCTGCCGGACGCGACCACGCCACTGGTCGATCACGCGGTACGTGGCGCGCAGTTTCTGGATGCAACTCGCTTCTGGTACCTCGACGCTGATCATGGCCTTGCCACGGTCATGCTGGGCGATGCATCCCGCGGCACAAAAGCCGCGGCGTATGACCCGGTGCGCATGGCCGCGGCGCTGCATGCGGGCGGGCTGAAAGAAGCGGACCCAAAGAAAATCCGCATCGAAGGCTTTGCCCTGGCTGATAACGACAAGACAGCGCTCATCACCGTGGATGGCCGACGTTTCCGTTGCGTGGTGGCGGAGTACACCTGCACGACGGAGATGATCGACTCCAACGGCCGCACACACACCGGCCGGCGCAACGTCACAGAGGCCGTGCTTTCCCCGGACGGCAAACGCGCCGTCTTCATCCGGGAGTGGAATCTCTGGCTGCGCGACATGGGCAGCCGCGAAGAAAAACAGCTCACCACTGACGGCGTGAAGGACTACGGCTATGCCACGGACAACGCGGGCTGGACGCACTCCGACCGGGCTATCGCGGTCTGGTCCCCGGATTCCAAACTCGTTGCCACCTTTCAGCAGGACCAGCGCCTGACCGGCGAGGCCTACTTGCAGACGACCAACGTCGGCCATGCGCGGCTGGATGCGTGGAAGTATCCGCTGGTAGGCGATGAGCATGTCACCATGATCGAGCGTGTCGTTATTGACACCGACACCGCGAAGGTGACACGGCTGGACATGAAGCCCGATCAGCACCGCTCCACGCTGTGCGACGACGTAAGTTGCCGCGGCGGATGGGACGATGTGCAGTGGGCCGACGATGCAAAGACACTCGCTTTCGTCTCTACCTCGCGCGACCACAAGGTTGAGAACGTGCAGATGGCCGACGTGACCACGGGCAAGGTGCGCGACATCTTTGAAGAGCGCGTACCCACGTTTTTTGAAAGCGGCTATGAGAGCGTGAACTGGCGTTATCTTTCGAAGCGCAATGAGATTGTATGGTTCTCACAGCGGAAGAACTGGGGCAACCTGTACCTGTACGACGCCACCACTGGCAGGCTGAAGCACCCGGTCACGCAGGGCGACTGGAATGTCGATGAGATCCTGCACATCGACCAGGCGACAGGAGCGATGCTGCTGACCGGCATGGGCCGTGAGCGCGGCGAGGATCCCTACTATCGCAAGGTGTACAGCACAAACCTTGACGGCAAGGGATTGAAGCTGCTGACGCCGGAAGACGCCGATCATGAAGCAACTGTTTCGAAAGACGGGCAGTACTTCGTGGATGTGTACTCCACGCCCCAGAAGCCGCAGACAGCTGTTCTGCGCGACCGCACGGGCAAGGTGCTCATGCCCGTAGCCCAGCCAGACATCTCGCGCTTGATGGCTGCGGGCTGGAAGGCACCGGAGACCTTCCACGCGAAGGGCCACGATGGCGTGACAGACGTCTACGGCCTGCTCTTCAAGCCGGCAAATTTGGACCCATCGCAGCGCTACCCGGTCATCAACTACATCTATCCCGGGCCACAGGGGGGTTCCTTTGGGTCGCATGGATTTTTGGCTGCGCGTGGTGACCTGAACGCACTCACGGAGCTTGGCTTCGCCGTGGTGGCGATTGAAGGCATGGGCAATCCGAAACGTTCAAAATCGTTTCATGACGCCTACTTAAACGATATCGGCATCAACGCGATACCGGACCAGATCAGCGCCATGAAGGAGCTGGCCACGCGCAATTCCTGGATCGACATGGAGCGCACCGGCATGTGGGGGCACTCCGGCGGGGGCAACGCAACGGCGGCCACCATGCTGCGCTACCCCGGATTTATCAAGGTCGGCATTGCGGAGAGCGGTAACCATGAAAACCGCAACTATGAAGACGACTGGGACGAGAAGTGGGTGGGACTCGCAACGAAAAACGCTGACGGCACCACCAACTATGACAGCCAGGCCAACGCGCAATATGCAAAGAACCTGCAGGGCAAGCTCATGCTCGCCCACGGCCTGATGGACGACAACGTGCCGCCTTCCAACACGCTGCTGCTGGTGGAAGCGCTGGAGAAAGCCAACAAGGACTACGACCTGGTGATTTTTCCCAGCGCGCAGCACGGTTATGGAGCGATGGCGCCTTACATGATGCGCCGCCGCTGGGACTACTTTGTGACCAACCTGATGAAAGCCACGCCGCCGAGCAGCTTCAAGATGCCCTCACCCGGCAGGTGAACGTTTGATAGAAATGCTCCGGAGCGGATGCTCGATGGTGTAGAGTTCCGCCGTTGCGGGCTGAAGGCCCGAGATGAAGGTCTTCACCAGCCCTCCACCTTCAGCACGCCGCGCTAACCGGCCCGCTCCAGCAGCACCGCATAGAACCCATCGCAATCGTGTACGCCTGGAATCGTTCGGAGCGCACCCTGTGGAGTGATCGCGGAAGTGCGCAGGTCTTCGCGGACATCGCTGTCCAGGCCGCGCACTTCCTCGAGCAGGGGCGCGAGCGGCACCACCTGCAAGCCTCCGTCGGCAAGCGCGGCGCTTAGAACGGCTTCGTTCTCCTCCGGCTCCAGTGAACAGGTGGAGTAGAGCAGGCGGCCGCCCGGGGCAAGCCGCTTCGCTGCATTGCGCAGAATCGCCCGCTGCCGCTCGGCCTGGCGTGCCAGATCTCCCAGCTGCAGCCGGTGGCGGATCTCGGGGTTGCGCGCCAGCGTGCCCGTCCCGCTGCACGGGGCATCGCACAGAACCAGGTCAAAGGCAGAGCGGAGCGGATCATTTTCCGCAGTTGGGGTGTCAACGCCGGGTGCGGCCGCCGTTGCGCGCCGGTGCGGAGCGGTCATGTCGGCCAGCACCGCCGTGATCCGGTTTCCAACACTTCCGCCTTCTTCTGCACCGTCGCGGTTTCCAGCACCGTTGCGGTTTCCAGTACCGTCGCGTTCTAGGCGCAGCTTCATCGCGGCGAGCCGGCGCTCGTTGATGTCCGTGGCTACAATTTCGGCTTCGGGTAGCCGCTGTGCCAGAACCAGTGCCTTGCCACCGGGCGCGGCGCAGCAGTCAAGCACTCGCCGGGCAGCAGGGGCGGCCGCCGCCGCGAGTTCCGCAATCAGTCGGGAGCCGTCGTCAATCTGCGGCAGCGGCTCGGTGGTCGCAAGAAAGAGTCCGCCCGCCACTGGTTCCATCTGGTCATACGCGCAGATTCTGCGCGCAGACCTGCCGCCATAGTGCGCCCGCCATCGCTGCAGCAACCACTGCGGATGTGCCGCTTCCGCCGGGCTTGCAGCGGCCAGCGTCTGGCGTGGCGCGCTGCCCGCCCCATCTTCGCTTTCCCGCAGCAGCCGGCGCAGCAGCGCGTTTACCATGGCCGCGGCGTGCGGTGCTCCGTTCGCCCGGGTCAATTCGACCGATTCGTTGATGGCGGCGTGTGCCGGAATGCGTTCGAGGTGCTCCAACTGGGAGATGCCGAGCCGCAGCGCCAGCAACGCGGCCGGGTGTAGTTCATCATCTGGCCGCTGCAGCAGCGGACGTATGCGCGCATCCAGCAGCAGCTGCCAGCGCAGGACGCCCAGCACCAGCGCCATCACCAGATTGCGGTCATTGGAGCGCAGCGCGCTCACTGCCGGCCCATGCAGCAGGTCGTCAGCATGGGCGGCGGTGGTGGCAACCCGCTGCAGGATGGCAAAGGCGGCGGCGCGCGCCGGAGAGATGGGTGCGGCCGGCTCGCGGCGCTCAGGGGCGGAAGGCATCCATCCATTCTTTCAGTTCCACGCAAGCTCTGATGCAGCCACGTCCCGGAAGGGGTACAGCTTCAGCCATGCCGCAGGATTGCAGCGCAAAAAAGACCACTGAAATCGAGGACCCTTTCAGTAGCCTGCGGCCTTGCCGTAGCCGCGGCGGCTGTCATGGCCGCCCAGCAGGTCGCCCGTCTTGGGATCGATGGCGATCAGTTCGCTGTCGCCCCAGACGCCGGGATTCTTTTCGTCGAATTCGCCGGAGCGGCGGATGGTGTAGCCGCGGCTTTTCAGCACATCGGTGACGGAGGCGGGGAAGCGCTTTTCCACCTCCAGCGTGTCCGGCAGGTACTGGTGGTGAAAGCGCGGGGCGTCGGCGGACTGCTGGATGTTCAGGCCGTTATCGACCACGCTGATCAGGTCATTGGCGACGGTGCTGATGATGGTGGGGCCGCCCGGTGAGCCGAGCACCAGGCGCAGCTTGCCGTTTTGCGTGACGATGGTGGGCGTCATGGCGGAGAGCGGGCGCTTGCCCGGGGCGATGGCATTGGCCGGGCCCTGGATGAGACCGAAGCCGTTCGGCACGCCGATCTTGCTGGTGAAGTCGTCCATCTCGTCGTTCATCAGAAAGCCGAGGCCCTTGATGGTGACGCCGCTGCCAAAGAGGAAGTTGAGCGTGTAAGTGACGCTGACGGCGTTGTCATCGGCGTCGACGACGCTGTAGTGCGTCGTTTGCGGCGACTCGTGCGCGGTGCCGGTGGCCTTTGGCGGATCGGGCATAAAGCCGGTGGGCCGCACGAGCTGGGCGCTGGGCGTGGCCTGCACCGGGTCGATGGTCTTGCGCCACGCGGCGGCGTAGCGCGGGTCGGCCATCTGCCGCAGGGGCATGCTGACGAAGTCGGGGTCGCCCAGGTAGTCGCTGCGGTCCTGAAACGCGCGGCGAAATGCCTCGGTGATCAGGTGGACCTGCGAAGGTGAGCGGTCCGTACCGAGCTTGGGCAGGTCGTAGCCGGAAAGGATGTTGAGCGCCTCAATCAGGACGATGCCGCCGGAGGAGGGTGGCGGCGCGGTCACGATCTCGTAGCCATGATAGTTGCCGGTGAGCGGCTCGCGGTCCTTGCATTCATAGGCGGCCAGGTCGGCGGCGGTGATCAGGCCGCCGCCAGCCTGCATAAAGTCGGCGATTTGCTTCGCCATGGTGCCGCGGTAGAAGTCGGTGGGGTCGGCGGCGATGCGCCGCAGCGTGGCGGCCAGGTCGGGTTGGCGGATAGTGTCACCACCCTTGTAAAAGTCGCCGTCGCGCTGAAAGATGCGGCGCGACTCGGGGAATTGCGCGAGCGTTTCCGAGTGCCAGGTGGTGAGTTCTTCTTCACCGGGGATGTAACCCTGCTGGGCGAGGCGGATCGCCGGAGCCATTACGGCGGCCAGGCCCAGCCGGCCGAAGTGCTGCTCGGCATACGCCAGACCGGCGACGGTGCCGGGCACGCCGGAGGCGCGGTAGCCGGTCATGCTGCTCTGCCGGCTGGCAGGCGGAACCACCCTGCCCTGCTTGTCCAGGTACATGTCGCGGCTGGCGGCGGCGGGGGCTTTCTCGCGGAAGTCGAGAAAGTGCGCCTTGCCGTCGGCCAATGTGTGCGGGCCGGTCGCCTGGCCGGGGCGGATGAGCATAAAGCCGCCACCGCCGATGTTGCCGGCCTGCGGGTAAACGACAGCGAGCGCGAAGCCCACGGCCACCGCCGCGTCCACGGCATTGCCGCCCTGCTTCAGGATCTCCAAGCCGGCGTCCGTGGCGCTGTGGTGGATGGTGACGACCATGGCGTGGGCGACGCGCACCGGAGCGGGCGTGGGCACCTGCTGCGCATTCATGGAAGCAGCGAAGGCAGGCAGCAGAAGCAGGGCGATGGCGCGCACGGTGGCAGTGGGCATGAACGGCACCTCAGATGAGGAGTTGGAGTCTTCGCAGCATACACGGCGGCTTACGCTCACGGCGGCCCACGCTCTTGCGGCAGCTCAACGGTGGGGCCGGTATGCTGCCGGTATGTATCTCTTCGCCGCGGCCGCGTGCTTTCTGCTAACGCTTGCCGGTGACAAATCAGCTTCCGCCCAGGCCATGCCCCTGCCTCGTTCGGCGGCGGAGGCGCGTGCGCAGGAAGACTCGATGTTCCGGAAATACAGTGTGCCCGTTGCAGCGGCGGATCAATTTGCGCGGCCGGCAATCCGGCTCGATACGCGGCTCAAGCGTCGGTACCGCACACAGCTGCGGTATATCCAGGCGAACGAGCCCACGGTGGCGGACTCTGTGGCGTATGGCGAGTGGGGCTGCGGTACCGGTTGCTTTCAGTTCGCGCTCGTCGATCTGCAAACTGGCGAGGCGTACATCTTTCCGCATCCGGTGCAGGCCTACGCCGTTGGGCAGCGGGTCGACCACCGCCGCGGCAGCTCCGCCGTGCACGTCGTGGGCCAGTTGGGGGACGGTGCTGGTGCCGATGACTGGTACCGGTGGGACGGACATGCGCTGCGGCTGCTCTCGCATCGGCGCATCCCTGACGATTGCTTCTCCGGCGACAAAGAGGAGTTGCGGCATAGCGCGGCGTGCGGATTTATGCCTGACGAATAAAGCCTTTGGATCTAACTTAAAGTACTGTCCCAAGGGCAAATCCAGCCCCTCGTTCAGGCTGAGATCGGTGAAGAAGTGCTCTAACGCGCAATGGCGACATTCCTTTCCTGGCTTACGCTGCAGGCTATTTCTGAGTGCTCTTGATCCCTCAAAGCGGACCCGACTTTACGAAAAAGTCCACCTTAGAACCGCAGAAGGTAAGAAGCTTTCAGGAAGAGGTCGCGGCCGTCGTTCAGGTACTGGTTGGAGCGTGGAGCGCCAGTGTTGTTCGGATCGCAGGCACCGCCGGCGGTACGGTTGCACAGGGTACGGTCAATGTTCTGCAGGTCAGAGTTGTAGCCCAGGTAGATGGCCGTGCCCGGATGCGGCAGCCACGTGAGCAGCAGCTGCGGACTGACCTGCTTGGTACGGCTGAGCGAGCTGAGCAGGGGGTTGCGGGCCACGGAGTCGTACTCCACGATGGCGCGGAAAGAAACGGCGCGGGTGAACTGGTAATTGATCTTGGTGCGGAAGGTTTGGCTCTCATAGCCGTGCGTTCCAGTGCGCGAATCCACGCCGCGGTCGAGCAGATAGGTGTTGTCAATGGTGAGTGGGCCGATGGGCTGCAGGGTGACATAAGCCTTGATCTGGTTTTCACTGAGCAGGCCAGGCGGTGCGCTGCCCACCGGGTTGAAATTCACAGTTGCGCCATGAGTGAAATTCATGTTGAGACTGAGCTGGGGAATGGGAGCGAACTTCACCAGCAGACCGGCGTAGTTTTCGGCGAAGTTGGCACGGCGGGTCAGGCTGCTGAAGTCGCGGGGGCCGAGCGAGTCGGAGTTGAAGCCGCCATAGGGGATGACGAGCCCGTTGTGCGGCAGGGTGATGATGAAGTCGTTCTCGTTGTAGCGAAAGACGCGCTCATTTTTCCGGTTGAAAGCCATGTTGATGTTGTTCTGAATGCCGTAGCTCTGCACCAGCCGGTGCTGCGGGTACCAGGTATAGCCGAAATTGGTGACGTATTGGCGAACGCTGGGCACCGTGACAAAGCCGGCGTCCGCCTGGTAGCCGCCGCTGAAGTCGCGGTAGCGTGCATTCAGAAAGAGGCTGCGTCCCTGCCGGTTGATGGTCAGGCGGCTGGCGGGGCCCGCGTTGTAGCCGCCGCCGCGCTGGTGGGTGGAGCTTTCCACCCACGCGCCCTGCGCGGTCCAGTGCTGGTTCAGGTAGGCATTAAAGTCCACGCCGCCCGCACGGTTGCTGCTGCCGTCCAGCGTGCGCTGCGCGTAGATCACGCCGATGCTGGATTCCTTGCCGATGTCCTGCGAGATGCGCGCCACCGTGGTGACGGCGCGCTTGCCGTGCAGCGGGTCATTGGGTGCCACAAAAATTCCGGGAGCGCGGTCGTCAATGGAGAGAAAGCCGATGTTGGTGTGGCCGATCTTGCCGGTGGCCCGCGCGCCGTATTCCGGGTTCAGGATGGTGCGAGTGTAGAGCAACTGGATGGGTGTATCGAAGTAGCTGGAATTCTCCAGGAAAAAGGGCCGCAGCTCGGGGTAGAAGAGCGCGAACCGCTGATTGACGCGGAACTGCGGCTGGTCGGACTCAATCTGGCTGAAGTCCGGATTGATGGTGCCGTCCAGAACGATGGTGTCCTTTACCACGGCCTTGATGTCGCCGCCCACGGTGCCCTGCAGGTTGCGGTTGCTGAAGTAGGGCGAGAGCGGATCGTCGGTATTGAGCTGGCGGATGCGGTGTGCGAGTCCATACGGATTGATCTGTATATTGTGCGAGGTCGCCGCTTCCATGCCGAGCAGAGCGCCCTCCTGGCTGAGGGTGCCGCTGATGGACTGTGTGACGGCCGGCCAGTAGTCGGTTTCGCTGTTGCGGGGCAGGTTGCGGGAGAGCACAACGCCCCACTCCGACGAAGTGGCCCGCGAGCGGATGCTGCGAAAGGGAATGGCCATCAGCGCAAGCCAGCCCTGCGGAGTCCGGCGCGCATTGGAGTTCCAGATCTGGTCATAGCTGTAATCGGGGTCGTTGTTCTCGGTCCAGTTGGCGTCTGCCTGCACACCGGCGGGATTGAGCTGGAAGAGCACGCCGCGGCGGCGGTCCTGAAAGGCATCCAGCAGCAGGCCCACGGAATCGTCGGCGGCGATGTTTTCACGCCGGGCAAGATGGCCGCGGATGGTGTCGGGCCGGTGGTCGTAGCAGACAAAGACGGCAAAAAAGGTGGTTTCCGTGCGGGCGAGCCAGACCTCGGTGCGCTCCGTGGCGGGTTTGCCGTCCAGCGGCTGATTCTGCACCATGTTGTCGACATGGGCCAGGTGATCACGGAGTTCCGGCGGCGGCTTCATCTCGGCGAAGTCATTCAGGGAAAGGTCGCGTTCAATGC
>CAXTRR010000056.1:0-20178 GCA_964246795.1 uncultured Terriglobus sp.
CCGTTTCCTTTACGCGTTCCAGGTGGTCGTACTTGCGCGGCAGCTGTTCTGCATACACCCGAAGAAAGGTGCGGGCCGAATCCGTATTCTTCCAGCGCGAGAGGTAGAGCAGCCCGATCGAACCGGTGGCTGTCTTCTCCACGGCCGTGGCGGCTTTTTTCTGTGCGGCGTAGTAGATGCCGCCGTCCCACGCTTCGGCGAGCGGCCCCGCGATTGTCTGACCGCCGAATAATTCGGCCGTCATGCGGACGTCAAGCTCGCCCATCACGCCAATGTCATAGGGTGTCCACTGCTTGTCCAGCAGCGGATGCACGTCCGGCATGGCGAGCACGGGCACGGGCGTCTTTGCCATGTAGTCGGCCGGGTGCAGAATCTCATGCGAGCTGCTGGGTGGATGACTCAGCGCACCGGCAAAGGCGGCGTCTGTACCGCCGTGGATCAGCAGGTACTGCTCAAAGGCCAGGCCACTGGTGTAAGGGAAGATCAGTGATTGCTGCAGCACCAGCGGCGCGCGGGCAAGGATGGGCGAACTGCTGGAATCGCCCGACGTGTCCTGCAGCTTGTCACCAAACTCGGGAACGTCCTTCAGCGTCTTGCCCGTGTCCTTCAGGCTGTAATCAATGAAGGTGATCATTGCCTGACCCTCAGTGACGGCCTGGCGAGCGGTGGCGGCCTCGTCGGTCTGAATGTGCTGGTTGTCTGCGCGTTCGTCGCGGCTCATCTCTTCCGGTTGCGGATTGCCCCACTTCTCCAGGCCCACGCGATTGTCCTGCAGGGCATGTGTAAGCTCATGCGCCATGACTGGGCGCTGCTCTTCCGGCTTGACCCAGTCCAGCAAATTCACGGTGCGGGTCTTGGGATCGTAGAAGCCGGCCACCTGCTCGGTGAGCAGGCTGAGCAGAAACGGCTTCAGGTTAAAGTCGCGGTCCAGCAGGCCGAATTTCTTCAGCACCAACTCGGCACGTTCTTCGCGCCTGGTGCCTTCATCCTCACTCATCTTTTCGCGCAGGATGCGGCCAACTTCTTCGCGGGTGTGGATGACGCGCTTGATGGGCTTGTTGTTGGGCAGGTGTGTGTCCTTGCTGACAAACGCAAGGATGCCGTCAAGCGACTTGAGCAGATCGTCAGCCTGCTGCCTGGTCAGGTGGGAGTCGCCCGTGGTGGCGGTGTCCTTCCCCGGGCCGGTGCCATTGCTCTGCTGGGTGGCGGCGTCCTGCGCGGACTTCTGGGCGCCCTCATTGCCGGGTTTGGCCTGTGGCGTCCTGGTTTGGGCACCGGCCGTTACAGCGGCCAGGCACAGCGATAGCAAAAGCGTGCGTACGGGAGCAGCGAAGAACGGCAAGGATCGACCTCTCAGGCATAGGAAGGAAAGCATGTCGCACCGGGCGCGCACGATGGGGTGGCTTGGCGGCTCCAGTATGCTTCTGAGTGTAGAGGAGCGCGCCGGCATTCGTATGATTTCTGAACAGAAGCCATTGCCAGAACCAGCCGCCGGGTTGAACATCCTGCGTGAAAGCGCGGGATGGATGCGGCTGGGCAGCGCCGGCCATCTGCCCGAAAGCCCTGACTCACACCGAATCGGCTGGATCGCCATTACGGGCGACGACCGTGTGCGCTGGCTGAATGGCATGGTCACCAACTCCGTGCAGGCATTGCAGCCGGGCCAGGGTGCCTACTGCTTCCTGCTGAATGCGCAGGGCCGCATCCAGGGCGACGGAACCGTGTGGGCAGAGGCGGATCGACTGTTGATGGAAACAGACGCGGTACAAGTGGAGCCGATGATCGCACTGCTGGATCGCTTCATCATCATGGACGACGTGCTGCTGGAAGACATAACGGAGCGCATGCACGGCCTGGCGCTCGCGGGACCGGGCGTTCCTGAACTGCTCCGCACCATGGCTCTGACCGAGGGCCATCTGCCGGAGCAGAGTGGAAGCCTGCGGCGAGACCTGGTGAGCTGGCGTGGCATGAAGCTCTGGCTGATCAACGGAGATTCCTCCGTGGTGCCGGGATACGAAATCTGGGCAGCCTCCCCCACGGACCTGGAAGCCTTTGCTGCAGCGTTGCCGGAGCAGGCGCAAGAGGTGCCGGCTGAGAGCTTTGAGTTGCTGCGCGTCCTGGAGCAGCGGCCGAAATTCAAGCAGGATATACGTGATCGCGATCTGCCTCAGGAAACAGCACAGGACCGCGCACTGCATTTCCAGAAGGGCTGCTACCTGGGCCAGGAGATCGTGGAGCGCATCCGTTCGCGTGGGCAGGTGCACCGCACCTTTACCGGATTTGTGCTGCGCGGTTCCGTGCCGCCGGCCGGCACGGAACTGCTGGCGGAGGGCAAGCGGGTGGGCGTGCTGACCACGGTTGCCGGCGCATCCATCGGCGGTGAGCAGCTTGCCTTGGGGTATTTGCGTCGCGAGACGCTGGAGCGCGGCGCGGCGCTGAGCTACAGGGCTGGACCCTTGGCCGCGAATGATCCGGCAGCTGTGGACGGAGCAGTTGACGGAGCAGTTGACGGAGCAAGGGACGGCGCAGTTGACGGAGCGGTGGAAGGCGCCGCGGCTGGAGCGATGGAGGGCACTGCGGAAGCGCGCGCCCGGCACTCTGCATCCAAGCCTTAGACAGGAAAAGAGAGACAGGACATGGCAGAGCAAGACAAGCCCTTTGTAGTGAACGACCGGCGCAAGTTCCGGATGGACGGCGAGTTACGCGAGCCTGCGGCGGCACAGCCAGCCGGGACAGAGCCGGCGGAGCAGACTGGAAGCGGTGACGCCGGTGCAAAGGTGATCAATTTTGGCGAGCGCGCGGCTGCCGTTCGTGAACAGGATGCCCCGACCCACGCCGAGGAGCATCGTGGCAGCGGTCCGATTCCCATCAACTCCGCGCAGACCAACTCCGCACAGGGCGGTCCGGTGCAGACCAATTCGGCGCATCTGGTAACGCCCGTGCCCGAGCCAGGTGAGAATGCCTCACTGGGCACAAACGAGATGTACGACGAGACCGCGGACGATACTCTGCCGGCACCGCCAACCGCGGAGGAGACCCGGCAGGTTGCGGCGGCGTACACCGCCACTGCTGAGCGGCTCGACACGGTAATGCGCGCCACCAACCCGGGAGGTGAGCACCTGCCGCCCATGGATTTTACGCGGCTGGTGCAGAGCGTCTACATGACAGCCATGATGCAGCTGGGCGCAGGTACTCCCCAGGGTGAGCAGGCGCGCGTGGACCTGCTGGGTGCCAAGCAAAGCATTGACATGCTGAGCGTGATTGCCCAGAAGTCCGATAAGAGCCTGGACCTGCAGGAACGCAAGCTGATTGAATCAGCTCTTTTCGAGTTGCGTATGGGATTTCTGGAGATGACGCAACTGCTTGCGCGGCAGGCCTCCGCCAAGCAGGGAACGGCGGCGGGCGCAACGGCGTTTGGCGCGGGAGGCCCGTCGGGCGGCCCACGCATCGTCTCCTAGGTGGGGCCGGATTGACTTCCAGCCTGGCAGCAGAGCCAACTCGGACACACGCAACCCTGACCTTTCTGGGCACGGGTACAAGCATGGGTGTGCCCACGCTGGGCTGTGGTTGCGCCGTATGTTACTCGGCGGACGCGCGGGACACGCGGACACGCTCGTCTGTAACTTTGCGTTATGGCGGGTATGTTGTGCTGATTGATACCGGCCCGGACTTCCGGCAGCAGGCGTGGCGTGACGGCATTGAGCGTGTGGACGCGGTGCTCTACACGCACGGTCACGCGGACCACGTGCTGGGCTTTGACGATCTGCGGCCGCTCACCTTCAAAACGCCAGACCCCGTGCCGCTGTATGCCGACGACGAAACTGCGGCGGTGCTGGAACGCATCTTTGAATACACCTTCCGCACCCATGACCGCTACCCCACCAGCGCGCGCGTGAACCTGCACCGGTTGAGCACAGAACCGGGTACGGCGCTCGACCTGTTTGGCGCGCATTTCGAGCGCATTCCTGTAACGCACGGGCGCAACACCATCGCGGGTTACCGCTTCGGCAAGGCGGCGTACCTGACCGACATGAGCGACATTCCCGAGGCGAGCTTCGACTCCCTGCGCGACCTGGACATCCTGGTGCTGGACGCGCTGCGCCGTGAACCGCACCCCAGCCACAGCCATCTGGACAACAGCGTACGGCTGGCTGAGCGCATCGGCGCGCGCCGCACTTTTTTCACGCACATCTCCCATGACCTCGGTCAGGAGTCGACTGATGCGGAGTTGCCGCCGCAGATTCGCCTGGCTTATGACGGGCTGACCCTGGAGTTTGACATCGCATGAGCATGCAGGAGGAAGAAGTTTTGCCGCCCGCAAGCTCCGCTGAGAAGGGATGCGCGGTCTTTCGCAATGTTCAGGAAGTCCCGGAGGATTTCGGACCGAGCGTCGTTACCGTCGGCAACTTCGACGGAGTGCACTGCGGCCATCGCTCAGTGATTGCGGAGGTGGTCTCGCGTGCTCAGGCGTTGCAAGTCAGGTCTGTGCTGGTCACCTTCGACCCGCATCCGGTACAGATACTGCGGCCGGACGTTGCGCCGAAGCTGCTCACGCCCGGTTCGCAGAAGATTGATCTTCTTCGGCAAACCGGCTTAAACGCGATCCTGGTGCTCCCCTTCACAGCTGAGCTTGCGAAGACTTCAGCCCGGGGCTTTGCGGAAACCATCCTGCAAGAGCGGCTGCGCGCGCTGGAGGTGCACGAGGGCGAAAACTTCCGCTTCGGCTACCAGGCGGAGGCAAGCGTGGATGGTCTGGCGGCGCTGGGCCGGGAGCTTGGCTTTACGGTTCAGACGTACGTGCCCATTCAGGTTGGCCGGGGCATTGTTTCTTCCAGCCGCATCCGCCAGGCCCTGGCAGCCGGAGATGTAAGAGCGGCGCGCCACCTGCTGGGCCGCCCGTACGCCATCCGCAGCACGCCGGCGCGCGGCCGCGGCTATGGCACAAAGTACGCCGTACCCACGATCAACCTGGCGGAATATGTGGGGCTCTTGCCCGCCAATGGCGTCTACGTGACCGAACTGCGCATCGGTGAGGGCGACAGCGCACTCCGCTTTGACGCCGTAACCAACATCGGCAACCGGCCCACCTTTGGCGCGGACTCGTTTGCGGTGGAGAGCTACCTGCTTCGCTTTCGGCCGGTCACGCTTACAGAAGAAACTCCGCTGGAGCTCACCTTCCTGAAGCGGTTGCGGAAGGAGCTCAAATGGACCTCACCAGAGGCCCTGAAAGCCCAGATCGGGTTGGATGTCGCACGCGCGGAGCGGTGGTTTGCCCTGCGGAGAGTGCTCGCCAGATTGCCCGTCCGCACCTAGCGTAAATTGGTCGACATCGACATCACTCTCCCGCGCTGACGGCGAAGTTTCCGGTGCTTCGAGATTTTCTTGCGAAGCCTGCCTTTAACCTTTCACTGAGCGGCGTGTCCAGGACCAACTTGATTCGGAGTGCATCCTTCCGCGTGCAGGAAAGACGATTTACGAAGAACAAACGACAAGGAGACAGCCTGTGAGGAGTAGACCGTACCCTGCTGAGATAAGTCGCCCGGTCTTGCTCCTTCTGCTCGCGAATGCTCTTAGCTCGTCGATGTTACCGCGCGCACAGGGCGAAACAGGCTGCAAGATCCTGAAGGATGATCAGGTAGACCCTGCCCTTGTAAAGTTGCAGATCGGAATCGCAGGGTCTAAATACAAGAGGGGAGAGCCTGTTCATGTGGTCCTTACGTTGCAGGCCGGTGCGAGGGGTTCTTATCTGCCAGACGATTTCGGATCGTTCCTGCGGACGTGTTTCAATGGCTTTTCGGTCTCCATCCTAACGGTAAAAGGCAAACTGGCTGGTGCCCCTGTACAGGGCTGCGCCTATGCAGGACCTGTGCCCAGGATCTCTTACGTAAAGCTTGCCGCTGGTGAGACTCGCTCATGGAGCACCGATCTTGAAACGGCGGAAGTTTCTCCAGGACACTACTGTGTGTATGCCGAATACCTGGCTTTCGCAGCCCGCCCCGCCAATGACACAAAGTTAAATGAGCAGGCGGGACTGTTGGCAAAGGGTCGTGTAACCGCTCCGCCGCTTCCTGTCGAAATTCGGTGAGCTTGGCACTGCGGGCACGCCGGTGGTCGTCGCCGCATCTGGGGCGGCGCGGCAAGGCGGTGCGGCGGCTGGAGAGGTACTCTCAGGTGGATCGTCACCCCGCTCCGCCGCGGCGTCTGCCGCCATTTCTGGTTAGGAAGTCCCTAGCGAGGGGGCGGTGCGGGTGAAGCGGAGGGTGCAGGCGAGGGTGCAGGCACGGGCGTTGACGCAGGTGTGCCGCTGTCGTCAGGTGCGGCGTCCGGGATTGCCGGCGTGGCAGGTTCAGGTGCCGCATCGGAGGGAGCAGGTTTTTTACCGGTGCTGTCATCGGAGTCGTCCGTATCGTCGGCTGTGTCGTCCGGCTTGGGCCTGGGCGCTGCTTTCTCCGGCGCGGCCTCATCCGTGGCGACCTGCAGCTTCTTCACGGCACCATTGGGGAACTGCTCATTGGGCGTCCGCGCGATGGCGGCCTTCATGAAAGTGATCCAGGCCGGCAGGGCGGCACGAGCTCCCTGCTCCTTATCACCCAGGGTCTGGCGATTGTCGAAGCCGATCCACGTGCCGCAGGTGACGGAGGGCGAGAAGCCGATGAACCAGGCGTCGGTAAAGTTGTTGGTGGTACCCGTCTTTCCGCCCAGAGGGTGCTTCAATTCCGCACCGGCGCGTGCGGCGGTACCGTACTGCGGCACGGCCTTGAGGAAGGTCATCATGGTGCGGGCTGTCTCCACGGAGATAACCTCGTGGGCACGCGGGGTGTTGCCCTTCAAAGGCAGTCCATCTGCCTGCACGATGCGGCGGATCACGTGCGGTTCTACACGGATGCCGTCATTCGGAAAAACTGCGTAGGCGGCCACCTGTTCATTGAGCGTGAGGCTGGCCGAGCCGAGTGCCACGGGCAAAAATGCCGGGATGTTCTGCGTAATGCCGAAGCGGTGCGCCGTGGCGATAACCGTCCGGATGCCGACTTTGTTGGCCAGCTTAAGCGCGGGTATGTTGCGTGACTCCGCAAAGGCCATCAGCAGCGACATGTTGCCGCGGTAGTTCGGCTCATAGTTGTGAGGCGTGTAGGGTCCGTTGGGCGTGTAAAAACTGGTTGGCGCGTCCACAATGTTGTCGGTGGGCTTGGCCCCCGCTTCCACGGCCGCCGTGTAGACATAGGGCTTGAACGAGGAGCCAACCTGGCGCTCGGCCTGGGTGGCGCGGTTGAACTGGGAAAGGTTGTAATCGCGGCCGCCCACCATGGCCAGCACCTCGCCAGTGGCATTGTCCATGGCCATCAGCGAGGATTGCGCGCCGGAGTCCTGCTGCAATGACGCATGCATGGTGCCGTCTCTCGGCGCGTCTTCAATGCGGACATAGACGATGTCGCCGGGTTGAAGGATGCGGTCGGCGGAGGTAGTGGTCCAGGCCCAGTCGCCAGGGAGAATTTCCGCGTAGCGCTGGCCGAGCCGGACGAGGACGTGCCGCCGCGTCGCCTCTACCACTAGGCCATGCATGTAGCCCTTGCTCTCCGGCGGATTGGTCCAGTCTGGATGCTGGTAGCTGTTCAGGTCCGCGCCGGCCGCGAGCACGTTGCGCAAGTTGCCTTTCCAACCATGGCGTCGCTCATAGTCGGCGATGTTGTCGAGCACGGCTTTCTCCGCGACGGCCTGCAAATCCAGGTCGAGGCTGGTGTACACACGCATGCCGGTGCCGTGCACCTGGTCCGCGCCAAACTGCTGCTCCAGCTGGCGGCGCACTTCTTCCACAAAATAGGGAGCAACCGTGGCGGGTGGTGGCGGGATATGAAGCTCAAGCGGCGCGGCGATGGCGTCCTGGTACTGCGCCTGCGTAATCCTGCCGTCTTTTCGCATTTCGCTCAGCACCAGGTTGCGCCGCTTCAACGCGCGCTCTGGCCGGCGGATAGGGGAATAGGAGTACGGCCCTTTGGGCAGGGCTGCCAGCAGTGCGGCCTCCGGCAGCGTCAAGTCGTGCACGTGCTTTGAGAAGAAGTACTCACTGCCCGCTTCAAAGCCGTAGGTGCCGCTGCCCAGGTAGATCTGGTTGGCGTAGAGGGTGAAAATCTGTTCCTTGGTAAAGTGCCGCTCAATCTGTATGGAGAGCAGGATTTCCTGGATCTTGCGAGTAAGTGTCTGCTCCGCCGAGAGGAAAAGGTTGCGCGACAGCTGCATAGTCAGCGTCGAGGCACCCTGCCGGCGTCCGTGCGAACGCACATCCACAATCGCCGCTCCAACCGCGCGAAACAGGTTGATGCCGGCATTGCTTTCAAAGCTCTTGTCTTCAATGGAAAGGATGGCATCCCGCAGCACCGGGGGGATATCGCCGTACTGGACGACAACGCGCCGCTCCAGCGCGAACGAACCAAAGAGGCGTCCGTGTGCATCGAGCAGCTCCGTTGTAGTGGCAGGCCGGTAGTGCTCCAAATCCTCGATCTGGGGCAGATCGGTGACTGACACAAGGGTCAGGCCAGCCATGCACCCAAAAATCGCCGACATGCCCAGAAGCGAAAAAAAGATGGCGCGCCGCGACTGCCGGCGTGTGGGAAAGCGGCGATGCCACTCAAAACGGAGCCGGTCCGCCGGATGTCGCCAGAGAGATGGCCGGGTACGCCGGGCCGCCTGATCGGTCTCCGGCTCGCGAGTGAACAGGGTTGGCACGGCAAGGTCAACGGTATCACGCAGCGTTGGTGATTTGCCCCGGAGGCCATCTCAAAAAGCGGCGGTTCGGGCCAAAGTTGAATCTATGGTGAGAGTTTCAGGAGGTGCGCCGGTATGTCGGTTTCGGGAGCGGTTGGGTTGGCTGTGCTGACCTTTGTGCTGGGGCTGGTATTTGGGCGGCTGTTGGGCAGAAGCGGCCCACAGGTGCGTTCCTTTGGCAATGAGACTGGCCTCGACCAGAGCGCAACCCCGGGAGCAGGGCCGGGCAGCTTTGAGTCGGCACAGCGCACGGTGAGCCGGACACAGGATCTGGGGCAGGCAGGACCTGGGGATAGCCGATCTGGGGATGGCCGATCTGGGGAGGGCCGATCCGGGGCATTTGGCTTCTCCGGGCAGGACTTCGAAGCTCCCGGAGCCGCAAGCTCCGATCAGAATGCCGCAGAGCCCTTTCGCGTGATCCTGACCGAGCAGGGCCATAATAAAATCAGCACGATCAAAGCCATTCGGGAAGTCACCAGACTCGATTTAAGGGACGCCAAGGACCTGTGTGAACGCGCACCAACCCTGCTCGCCCGAGCCGGGTCACGGGCTGAAGCAAACCGGATCGCCCAGCAGTTCGACGGAATCGCAGTGGTGCGTATAGAGCAAGGCTGAGGATTGTTCAGCCGCGAAGCACCACAAACTCCAGCGTTCGTGCAACATGGATAAAAGCTTCGCTTTGAAGCTCTGCGCCGTTCCACCCGCAGATGTTCGTTACCGCACAGCAGCGATGACACTCAACGGAATGGCGGCAGGGATCGCTGCAATCCCAGGCTAGACGTTCTTGGATTTCAGGATGTCGAGGGCTTTGTTCAGCTGTTCGTCGACGACCGTCTTCTGCTTCGGCGTGGGGACCGTGGGCTTGGAGCTGTTCACCGTGGCGGTGGCGTTGCTGGTCGGGCTTCCGGTACTGTCTTCGTCATCGTCGTCGGCACCGGCCGCCGCCTGCTCCGTTGAATCGGAGGCGACCAGAACGCCCGGGGTCACACCTTCATCCTGCAGCTTCTTGCCACTGGGAGTGTGATATTTGGCCACGCTCAGCAGAATCGCACCACCATCAGGCAGTTCGAAGGTCTTGAGCTCGGAACCTTCACCGAAGGTTTTTTCTCCCACGATGTCGGCGCGCTTGGAGTCAAGCAGCGCACCCGCGGCGATCTCCGCCGGACCGGCGGTGCCGTGATTGACCAGTGTAACCATGGGTGCGCCATTGTTCACGGATTTGTTGGGCTCCGCGGTAAATGTCTGCTTGGGAAACTTCTGGCCTTCCAGCGTCGCCAGCGTGCCAGTTTTGATGAACAGGTTTGCCAGGCGAAGGCCGTCCGCATCAGTGCCGGCCGCGGTATCGCGCAAGTCGAGCAGAATCTTTTTGGAGCCCATGTGCCCCATATTCTTCAGGCGCTGCTCCACCTGCTGCACATGCTCCTTGTCCAGGATGCCGGGCTTGAGATAGATGATGGTGCTGCTCTCATAGAAAATTTCGGCGGTGGGCGCGAGCGTGACGACAGTGCGCGTGACATCCAGCTTTTCAGGCCGGGAACGCCGCGGGCGAATCACCGAGATGTTGACGGTGGTGCCCGGCTTGCCCGCAAGCATCAGGTCAACCGTGGCCAGTGACAGGTCGCGTGTGCTTTTGTCGCCAATGGACTCAATGATGTCTCCGTCGGAAAGTCCGGCCTTGTCGGCTGGGCTGTTCGGCACGACAGAGACGATGTCAGCGTAATAACCGCGCTTGGCAACATTTACGCCGATCTGGGCGTTGCCGTCGGCATGCGCTTTGTAAAGCTTGTACTCATCAGGCGTCAGATAGCTGGAGGAGGAATCCAGTGTCTCCAGCAGGCCGCGCAAGGCGCCGTTGGTGACGGTGCCCATCTTGGGGCCTTCCACGTAGTCGGTCTGAATGTGCCGCAGCACCTCGCCGTAGATGCGCATCTGGCGGTAGGCACCGTCATTCTCAGAGCCGGTGGCCGCGTGGACGCCGCGCAGGTTGGCTCCCAGGAAAACGGTGATGAGGAGCAGAGCCGAAACGGCAAGCACGGAGATTTTCAGCGACTTGGGCATGGGTGCGGGACGCTCCATCAGCACACGGGGGTGCCGTTGCGAGTTAGACGTGGCTCGCTTTCCGATAGCATACGCCCACGCTGGATGCACGGACAGCACACGGATGGGGGAGTACGCGTCGCGGCCAGAGTCATAACCCCACCCTTTCGCGATGGAGCCGCGAAGAATGGGCAACCCCCAGATGAATAGCCTGCGCTGCGCGGATGTCTGGCTTGCTTTGGCGGCGGTGAGTGGGATCGAACCACTTGTGCTGCGCGGATGTCTGGCTTGCTTTGGTGGCGGTGAGTGGGATCGAACCACTGACCTACGGGTTATGAGTCCGTCGCTCTAACCATCTGAGCTACACCGCCCCGGTGTGCGTCCGCGGCGGCATGCCGCGAGCGAGGGACGGCAATTGCCGGTCCTTTGCAAGTCTACCGAAGAAAACCGCCAGCGCAAAGCCGGTGAACTGCTTCACGTCCTACGGCCTGGCCCATTGCCCGGCTGATGTAGAGCTCGGAAGTGAGCGACACTGAAAGCATGTCTGCGCACCGTGTTGTCGGCGTGATCCCGGCCCGGCTTGCCTCCACCCGGCTGCCGCGCAAGATGCTGCGCACGCTGGCGGACAAGCCCCTGTTGCAGTGGGTGGTAGAGGCAGCGCAACGTTGCGGACAACTTGACGAGGTGATCGTGGCCACCGACGCGGACGAGATCGGTGCTCTGTGCCAACAGCGGGGCTGGCGATGGCAAATGACGGACCCCACGCTGCCCAGCGGCACCGACCGCATGCAGGCCGTGGCCCAGATCGTTGCGGCGGATATCTACGTAAATATTCAGGGAGACGAGCCCCTGCTGCAGCCCCAGCATGTGGAGGCTCTGCTGCGGCCCTTTGGCGATGGCCCGCAGGTCCAGGTCACGACTCTCAAAACGCGTTGCCGGCCGGAGGACGTCCACAATCCCCATTCGGTAAAAGTCGTGACCGCGATGGATGGCCGCGCGCTTTACTTCTCCCGCTCGCCGATTCCCCATGACCGCGACGGGCAGGGGGCGATCTACTGGAAGCACCTGGGCCTGTATGCCTACCGCCGCGAAGCTCTTATGCACTTTGCCGCTCTGCCGCCCAGCCCGCTGGAGCGCACGGAACGGCTGGAGCAGTTGCGGCTTCTGGAGAACGGCCTTGGGCTGTACGTCGCCACAGTGGAGTGCGACACCGTTGGCGTGGATACGGAGGAGGATCTATCGCGCGTCGAGGAGCTCCTGCGATTGCGCGACAGTTCGCCTACTCCAGCACGATAAGCGTGGCGAAGTGCGGCGGCAGTACAAAAGTCTGTCCTGCGCTGGTGCGCTTGCTGCTGGTCTCCCGCACTACGGTGCTTACCTTTGCTTCGTGCGAGTCGAGCGCGGTGCCGGTGAGTGTTTGGATCGTCTGGAAGTACGGTGCGGTAACCTGCACGGCCTGGGACTCTTCCTTATTCAAGAGGGCGACGATGACTCGACCGTCGCTGCGTTTGCCGGCAAAGGCGACCACGTTGCGACCCGTGGTGAGCTCCACCGGAAGCATGGTTGCGCCGGCAAAGGCTCCGGCGAACTTCATGCCCTGGCCCACCGGTTCCAGCAAATAAGTGCCATTCAGCTTGCCATCCGTACCCGCGCCGGCAAGCGTACCCTGATTCGCAATCGGCGTATAGAACGGCTTGGGATGTGGCACGTTCGGATCGGCCATGAGTTGCTCGCCGCGCAGCATGCCGCCCACCGACACGGCCACCGCGTGACCGGAGCCACCGTGCAGGTTGACGCCGCTGTAGCCTGCCTGCATCAGGTTCAGCAGGTAGTTGGCGGCCCACAGCGCGGCAGCCAGCACGTCGCTCACACCGGGCTTGCCGCCCTGGTAGCAGGTGTTGCCCTCGGTCATGCGATAGCGCACGCCCATGGTAGTGGCGGCGGCTTTTGCCAGCGCGGCAGTTTTTGCGACCTTTGCGTCTGGCTGCAGCAGAGCCGGGATATTCACTGCGGGGTTGCCGGGGCCGCCATTGAAGTAGTAGTGGTGGGAGATTGTGGTGACGCGCGGCTTGTCCGGCAGAGCGGCCCAGCGCTCCGCGATCTGCTGCATCCAACTCACGTCAATCGCCACGTCCGGCAGGCCGAAGCTCGCGTCCGGGCAGGCTTTTTGCACGGCCCGCGCGATCTCCAGCCAGTTCTTCAGGTAGGCTTCGGGGTTCCAGGTAGCCTTGTCGCGCAGGTGCCGGCCAAACATGTCGACTTCATTGCCGACCTGAAAATATTGCAGCCGCTTGCCGAGCGTTTTGTAGACGTAGCTTGCTTCGGCGACGTCGGTCTCCACCGTTCCGTAGCCCAGGTTCAGGCCGTAGATGCAGCTCCAGTTCGCCGCATCCAGAAACTCCTTCAGCTCGCGAATGGCCTCCGGCGTGACCGCGTAGAGCGTGGTGGGCGGTGGCTCGCCGGGGTCATTCACATTGCCTTTGCGCACCGGCGCCGTGTCCCCGGCGTTTGCTTTCCACCAGGAAAACTCGCTGGTGTTGCCGCCCAGCCGGAGAACGCCCTGCGGTGCGAGTGCGCGAAACTGCTGCACCAGGCCGACGTTCTTTGGCGAGAAGAAGGCCGGGTCTTCCAGTTGCATGACTTCATAGGAGAGGCCGATGAAGTCCGGTGGAACAACGGTGCCGGCTGGGCCGGTTCCCAGCTTCAACGTGGCTTCCGGCAAATCCTGCGCGAGGAGTGAACCTGGTTTTGCAAATGGAAGAAGAGCGGCGGCGACGGTGGCGTTGCGGGTGAATTCTCGCCGTGTGATGCGTTGATTTGGCATGCGAGTAAAATGCTAGCACCGCGCCCAGAAGACGATCTTCACTCCGTTCAGGATGACACCGGATCGGCTGCGTTACAGGTTTTTAGGCCAGAACAGGCTTACGCAGGCGTCCTGCGAGATACGCCGCGGGTGCCGCCACAAACAGGGCCAGAGCCTGCGCAAAGTGGTGCTGACCAGGCGTATGTGTTTCCGCAAAAGCAGCGGCAACGGCGATGAGCGCTGCAATGGCATCGGCCGTGCCGCGTGGCGTGGCCGGAGCCAGCAGAGCGCCAAGAGAGCCGCCCAGAAATCCGCATACCGCCGCGACCAGCCCGGTGAGGATGATGAATCCGAGTGGCGCGCCGTCCCACGGGCTGTCATGGTGCGTGATCTTGAAGAACCATGCAAGATACAGAGCCAGGGCGACAAAGGCTCCCAGCAGGGCGGCGAAGGTGGCGCGAGCAATGCGCATACGGGGGTGAGATGAGCATAGCAAAGGCCGGATGCACCTCGAAAAACATATCCGCGCGGCGCCGTTGCAAAAGAAGATGCGACGGCTTACTTGATCACCAACCGGATGGCGATCACCAGCAGCAGCGCCGCAAAGCATCGGCGCAGCACCAGCTCCGGCAGGTGCTGGGCCCAGCGGCCGCCGACCCATCCCCCCAACGCAAAGCCGAGGGCGACCAGCAGAGCGAGCTTCAGGTGGACCTGGCCGGCCCGGTAATACTCCCAGCAGGCAAAAATGCCGGTGGGTAGAAGCAGCATGGCGAGCGATGTGCCCTGCGCGGTGCGCTGCGTCATGCCGTAGAACACTACCAGCGCCGGCACCAGCACCGCACCGCCGCCAATGCCAACCACACCAGAGATGATACCCACCACCACGCCGAGCGTGAGTGCAAGTGCAATGCTGAAAGGCCCTGAAATCATCTTCACCATGCTAGCGCGGCGGATCGAAAAAGGCGGCCCGTGCTGGATCGGCAGGCACAATCAGGCCAGCATCGAATGCTCTGCCTCAAGCGCGGTGACCAGCGCATCCAGATCGGAAGATGAGGTGTACAGGCCCGGCGTGACGCGGACGACCGGTCCGGCGGCCGGGCCGCTGCGCGCGACTGTGAGGATGCGGTGCTCCTCCAGCAGGCGGCGCTGTACGCATTCAGCATCGGCCGTGGTGTGCATGCCGGCCAGGCGGAAGCTGGTGATGGCGCAGTACCGCTCCGGGTCGTCCGGCACGGTAATCTGCACACCGGGTATGTCGCGGGCACGGTCCACCCAGCTGTTGCGCAGGCTTCGCAGATGCTGCTCTTTCGCGGCAGGTCCAATGGCGCGGTGAAAGGCGACGGCGGCTGAAATGGTGAGTTCCGCGGCAAAGTTACCGGTACCGCTGGGTACGCGGCTGCGCAGGTCATCCTCCGGGTAGTCCGGGGAGTTATAGCTGACGCCGATGCTGGATTGCCGCACCTTGCGCACATACATCGCGCCCAGGCCCATGGGCGCCGCCAGCCATTTGTGCATGGACCAGCCGACGAAATCCGCGCCGGTCTCCGGCAGGGTAAACGCAAGGCAGCCGACGGCGTGCGCCGCATCCAGAATCGTATCCACGCCACGTTCGCGGGCCATCTCCACAATCTGCTTCACGGGTAGCACCAGGCCCGTTTTGTTGGAGACGTAGGTAAGCAGCAGCAGCTTCGCGCGTGGTGTGCGCTCCAGCACATCGCGATAGCTCTCGAGAATGTTGGCGGTTGTAGCGGGCTCCGGCAGTTGAAAGCTGACGACCTCCACGCCACGATGTGTCCCGAGGTAGTCCATCGCGGCGATCATGTGGGTGTAGTCCAGGTCGCAGTGAATGACCGCATCGCCGGGCTTCAAACCCTGGTAATTCACGATCAGGTTCTGCAGAGCTTCCGTGCCGGAGCGGGTGAAGGCGATCTCGTCCGTCTGCACACCCAGCAGCTCAGCCACGCTGCGGCGGGATTCGCCGAGTTGCTGGTAAAGAGGATGATTGGGGACCAGATTCCGGGCGTAATACGCATTGAGCCGGTTGACCTGGCCGATCTTCTCTATGTAGGCAGCCAGGGTCTCGCGCGGCATCACGTTCCAGCCGCCATTCTCAAGGTTGGTAATGCTTCGATCCACGTCGAAATATCGCGGCAGGTCCTGCACGGCGATGGATGAAGGTATGCTCATGGGCTTTGTGCGAACCGGCGGATCGCTACTCAATGCGGTAGGTATAGTCCTCAATCACGGGGTTGGTCAGGACCTCCGCCGCGATCCGCTCCACCTCATTGCGCGCGGCGTCCGCGGAGAGTTCCTCGCTTAGGCTCAGCACAAAATACTTGCCCTGGCGTACATCCTCTACGCTGGGATGGTGCAGCCGGCGGAGGGCATTGCGGATGGTCTGGCCCTGCGCATCGAGAACCGTGGGCTTGAGCGTGACGTACACGTGGGCGCGCATCCCGCGATTATAAGTCGGGGCCGCTCCATGAACATTCTTTCATTCAACGTTGCCGGTGCCGCCCATGTGCGTTTAGTATCCTGTGGTTGCCATTGCAACCCCAAACCACGGCCACCTGCGCCGCCGTGAAGGAAAGACTCGCGATCAGTGCGGTTCTCCCTCACCTGTGATGGCACTGCAGCACGATACCTGAGCAACAAGACGGACAAACGCACATGCCGAATTATCTGGAATTGCCTGTGGGCGCGCGGTCGCCTGAAGTGGTGAACGCGGTGATCGAAATCCCGCTGGAAGGCAAGATGAAGTACGAGTACGACAAGCAGCTGCACGTCTTCAAGCTTGACCGCAATCTGTACTCGCCCGTGCACTACCCCGGCGATTACGGCTTTATCCCCTCCACCCTGGGCGACGATCATGACCCGCTGGATGTGCTGGTGCTGGTGGACGAGCCGAGCTTCCCCGGCTGCCTGCAGGAAGTTCGCCCCATCGGCCTGCTGGAGATGGTGGACAACGGCGAGGGCGACGAAAAAATCCTGGCCGTCGGCTGTGCCAACCCACGCTACTTCGACATCACCAGCTATGAGCAGATCCACCCGCACAAGCTGAAAGAAATCGTCCAGTTCTTTTCCACTTACAAGAACCTGGAAAACAAAAAGGTGGAGATCAACGGCTGGCGCGACCGCGACTATGCGCATGAGGTTATCGAGCGCTCCGTGAAGGCCTTTCAGGATCAGAAGTCAAAGTGAACTAGGGCTTTTGCGGCATGGGTAAAGAAACGGTGCAAGCGTTGTAGGATGCTGGTCGATGAAAAGAACCGTGAATCGCCGTCGCTTTCTGCAAAGTAGCGCTGCATCGGCTGCCGCGGCTTTTGCAGTGCGTTCCGGGGCACTGCCGGCAGCGGATCGCATTGCGCCGGGGCCCTTTGCCGGCAGCTATGACTCGCTCAAGCAGTACCGTACGCCGGAGTGGTTTCGCGATGCGAAGTTCGGCATTTGGGCCCACTGGACAGCACAGTGCGTGCCCGAGCAGGGCGACTGGTATGCGCGGCGCATGTACATGCAGGGCGATGCCGTGTACGACTCCCACCTCGCTCGGTATGGGCATCCATCGCAGTTTGGCTTCATGGAGCTGGACAATTTGTGGAAGGCTGAGCGATGGCAGCCCGAGCAGCTCATGCAGCTGTATCAGGCGGCGGGCGCAAAATACTTCTTTGCCCTTGCCAATCATCACGACAACTTCGACAACTACGATTCCACCTATCACCCATGGAACTCGACGCGCGTTGGACCGAAGCGGGACATTGTGGGCATATGGGCAGGCGTCGCGCGTGCCCATGGCATGCGGTTCGGTGTCTCAAATCACAGCTCCCACGCATGGCACTGGTTCCAGACCGCGTACGGCTATGACGCGACCGGGATGAAAGCCAACCAGCGCTACGACGCTTACACGCTGACGGAGGCTGACGGCAAAGGCAAGTGGTGGGAGGGCCTGGACCCGCAGGTGCTGTATGCCGGCCGCAATCTCGTCATCCCCGACGGCGTGAACACCATTGCCGCGCAGAAAGACTGGCACGAACACCACGATGGCAGGTGGCATGAAGAAGACCCGCCGGAGAACCCACGCTTTGCCGAGCTGTGGTTTCAGCGCTGCAAGGAGCTGCTCGACAAGTACGATCCAGACCTGCTGTACTTCGACGACGAGAACCTGCCGCTGGGCCAGAAGGGCCTGGAGGTGACCGCGCACTATTACAACCGTTCCGTTGCGCGGCACGGTTCGCAGCAGTGTGTGGTGTTTGCAAAGCACCCTTCACCCCAGGCCGCGGGCGCTTTCACTTACGACATTGAACGCAGTCGGTCCACGGAGATCCTGGCACAGCCTTGGCAGACCGACACCTGCATCGGCGACTGGCATTACAAGCGGTCCATCTTTGAGCAGCACGGCTACAAAACGCCGGCGGTGGTGATCGCGACGCTGATCGATGTCATCAGCAAGAATGGCAATCTGCTGCTCAGCATTCCTGTGCGTGGCGACGGCACCATTGATGAAGACGAGCATGCCTTTCTGGAGGCACTGGCGAGTTGGATTCCCCGGCACGGCGAGGCAATCTACGGCACGCGGCCCTTCACTGTCTTTGGAGAAGGCCCGCCCGAACCGATCGAGCAGAACTTCAGCGAGAAGACTCGACAGCACACCGCGGAGGATATCCGCTTTGTCACCAAGGGCAATGTTCTCTACGCCTTTGTGCTGGCCTGGTCCATAGACGGAATTGTACGGATCAAAACGTTACGAAAGGGCGGCAAGCACGCCCCCGCCAACGTGCAGCGGGTTGAGTTGATCGGCGGTCCCGCGCCGCTGCGCTTCCGGCAAACCGCAGACGCGCTGGAAGTCACCCTGCCGGCTGACAAGCCGAATCCGTATGCCTATGCGCTGCGCATCCGCTCTTAGATCAAACGGGTCAGGTGAACCGGCGTCTTCTCCAACGCGCCAGTGCATAGGCAGGTACACCCGCCGCGGCAATCAGCAGGGTGAACACGATTGCCGGAATGCCGGCCATTGTTTCATTGCGCGTGGCATAGATGGCATATGCCACCAAAGCCACTGGCCCAACCGCCATGACACCTGCAACCCACGTTGAGCCGGGAATGCGGAAGGGGCGCGGCAGTTCCGGCTCGTTGCGCCGCAAGACAAGCAGTGCCGCCAACTCCAGCAGCAGCGACATGCCCCAAAGCGCCACGTCCACAATGATCAGCCGCTCAAAGGTGAAGCCAAGCGCGAGCGCCCAACATGTGGCACAGGCCAGCAGCGCCACCCAGGGCACGTTATGCGCATTGTGCCGCGTAAAGACCGCGGGCAGCAGACTATCGCGGGCCATGGCGTAAGGCAGCCGTGTGTAGCTGAGCGTGAGTGCGTTAAAGGTGCCAAGGCTGTCAAGTGAACCGGCCATGGCCACACTCACCGCCAGAGCAGCGCCCCCCAGCAGTAGCGCTGCATCGGCCCAGGCACCGGTCGAGAAGCGCTCAGCCGGTATGCCGGCCCAGGCTACCGCCGCGACGGGCAACAGATAAATCGCTATTACCATGAGCGCCGCCAGCAGCATGACGCGTGGATAGGTGCGCTGCGGGTTTTCGACTTCGTTGGCAATGGTGCTGGCGTTATCCCAGCCCATGTAGTTCCACATGGCCACGGTAATGGCGGTGGGCAGATCCAGATGTACGGGCCTGCCCATTACCGCATGCCGCGTGTGCAGGCCAAACCAGACGGCGAGACCGGTAAGCAGCAGAAACGGGCTGATCGCCACGCACCACAGCAGCACGGAACCTTCTCCCACGGCCACCGCGCCGCGCAGATTCCAGAGCGTGACCAGAACGACGATGCCAATCTCCATGAGCAGACCGCGATGGCCCGCAGTGATACCAGGGGCAACGTGGCCCAGGTACGACACGATGATGGTTGGGTAGACCGCCATGTCGAAGACCGACGATGCCAGCGAAAGCCAGGCCTCCTGAAAACCCCAAAACGGCCCCAGCGCCCGGCGCACCCAGGCGTAAAAGCCGCCCTCTTCTGGAATAGCGCTCGCCAGTTCACCCACCAGCAGAGCCGTGGGCAGGCTCCACACCAGCGGCAGAAGTACCAGCACCAGCAGTGCACGGCCGTAACCGGCGGCACCGATGATGTCCTCCAGCCCGCTTGGTCCGCCAGAGACCATGAAGTAGGTGGCGGCCAAAAGGGGCAACAAGCCTAGTTTGCGAACAACCGGCTTGCTCATCCTTTGTCCCGCCCCCTTCGTCAACACTTCCCTTGGCCTCACCGCTGATGACGTGAGACGTCCCCTGAAGGAGCTGGGAGCACTGAGGATAGCGGTTTGCCTGGCCTGCCGAGTTCTTGCGCGGCATAAAAGCATCGGTCTGCCGACGATCACCCATCTGGTTTGTGCGAAATGGAATGCGAGGTGTAAGCTTTCGCCCTCTTCCGCTATAATCGGAGTCGTTCCAGCGGGGTGCCTGCAAGCGCACCGGCCGGAACGCCGGGGAGAGTTGGCCGAGTGGCTGAAGGCGGCGGTTTGCTAAACCGTTATAGGGTCAAAAGCTCTATCGGGGGTTCGAATCCCCCACTCTCCGCCACA
>CAXTRR010000057.1:0-19665 GCA_964246795.1 uncultured Terriglobus sp.
CGACGCAACCCCCACCCTCTTTCGTCCGCCCTTCGGCGCCCGCCGCCCCGATCTCCTTCGCAACGCCGCCTCACTCGGTCTCACGCCGGTGCTTTGGAACATCACCGCGCACGACTGGGACTCCATCCAGCCCACCGCAATCAGTGATCACATCGGCACAGGCTTTGTGCGGAACCGAAAACGCGCACGAACCAGCACCGTTCTGCTGCATGACGGATCCCATCTGGACAATTCAAAGGGCTCCTCCGACCGCTCCGCAAGCCTGCAGGCCACGGCCGCACTGCTCACGCAACCCGGTCTTCGCTTTATCACCGTCGATTCTCTGTTGCAGCAGCGCGCCGTCGCAAGTCGGCCGGTCTCAGCCAGGAATGAACGCCACGCTTCCACGGAGCGGCTGCACGCATGAGGCCCGCCCTTCTTGTCGCACTCGCCCTTGGGCTTTCCACGTGCGCCGCCCTCGCGGTGCATCCACTGGTGCGGCACCACGAGATCACGGCGCTCGACAGCGACGCCGCGGACCATCTCGCCGCCGCGCCAGCCCAGCCCCGCGCCTTCTACGGCCGCGTCCTGGAGCCGCGCGAGAATGTCGTTCTCCATGGTGCCGGCCAAACCGATTCCACCAGCTTTGAGCATTACCGCGCCTCCGTGGCCCCGGCGCAGCCCATGCTCTTCATGACGTACACCGACCTCCGTGACGATCTGCCCGCCTATTTCACCAGCTTGCGGAAGCAATTGCATGACTTGGAGCCGGACCCCGCGCACGCAGCCGTCGTGCCTCAAATTGGCCTCGCGTTGAACCGCGGCGACGCCCATCATCATTACGAAGCGCAAACCGCCGCCGGCGCAGACGACTTTCGCCTCCAGCAGATGTGCGAAGGCCTTCGCTCGCTCGATCGCCCTGTCTTTTTGCGCATCGGCTACGAGTTCAACGGACTTTGGAACGGCTACGAGCCCACCGGCTACATCGGTGCCTTCCGCCGCATCGCCCACCACCTGCACGGCTGCGGCTTCCCGCAGGTGGCGCTTGTCTGGAACTGGTCGGCCGATGCCGAGATGGACGCGGAGAATGGCGGAGCGGCGCTGTCCGGCGCGGGCGGCCCCGCTTCCCGCTGGCGCGCCTACTACCCCGGCGACGATGCCGTGGATTGGTGGGCCGTCAACCTGTTCTCGCGTGAGGGGATCATTTCGCCGGCCACGCGCGACTTCCTGCAAGCCGCTGACATCTACCGTCACCCCGTCATGATCGCGGAGTCCGCACCCAAGGGCTACATCACAGGCACGTCGCCCACCGTGCGGCGCGAGTGGTTCGAGCCGTACTTCGGGCTGATCCGCTCCACGCCCGGCATTCGTGCCTTCTGTTACATCGACTGGGACTGGCGGGGCTACCCGCAGTGGGCCGACTGGGGCGACAGCCGCATCGAAGCCTCCCCGGCGCTGCAAGCCTGGTACCGGCGGCAAGTCAGCCAGCCTCTCTTCGCGGGGGCCCGTAGCGCGACCCAGACCAGCAAGCTCCTGCGGATCTCCACACTTTGAATTGATATGCAGCAGGTCCATGCATCTCGCTGTGCCGCGCTCCGTCATTTCGACCGAAGTGGAGAGACCCTGCTGTTTTGCTTGGGGGTAACGACCCTGGCACAACGAGCCAATCGAAATCAGCCCTGCTCCGCAGCTGGTCTTTTATCGCGCATTCACAAAAGCGTCATCTTGCAGGCCGCATCATGACAGGATGAAGCCCTGGCTCTCCGTTCTGTGTGCCGGCCTGTTCCTCAGCCCTTGCACCACCCTTCCCGCCGCGGCGCAAGACTCCACAGCTGCATCTACCTCCAGCATGAGCAATGCCTGGCTTGAGCTGCTGACGCGCGCCGCCGCCCACGCCAAGGCTCATGGAGCGGTGATGCCTATGCTCTCGCCCAACGACCATACCGTTGTGCTGGAGGCCTTTCTCCTGCCCGGAGAACCGCTGCCGGCCGAAACGCAGCAGGTTCCCGTCCAGCAGCTACACAGCATGGGCATCCGCGTCGTGCCGTGGACGACCAACGATCCTGAGCGCATGCGCGCTGTGATCCGCACCGGCGTGGACGGCCTGATCAGCGACCGTCCTGACCTTCTGCGTCAGGTTGTCGACGAGGAACGCGCCGCACACCCCGGCGACACGCGCCTGAAGAGTTTCGTGATCAGTGCGCACCGCGGAGGCCGTGGCCTGCGCCCGGAAAACACCCTGCCCAGCTTTGAGAGCGGCCTGGACCAGCTCGCCACCGAGATGGAAACCGACACGGGCGTTTCCGTGGATGGCGTTTCGCTCATCTGGCATGACCAGTTCTACAACCCGCAGAGCTGCCGCCACTCTGATGGTTCCACCTACACCATGGAAAACCGCACCTGGCTCCGCGATCTTTCCCTGGCTGACGCGCAGAAGACCTTTATCTGCGACAAGCTGCACTTTGGCCCGGAGCAGCGGAACGACCTGGCACTCTCCCCCGTGGCCGTGGCCTTTGCCGCACAGGAAAAGATGCCCAGCCCGTACAGTCCCACTTACGTGGCTCAGCTCTTCCGCTTTGCCCGCTTCTACGCCGGCTATTACATAAACGGCTCTGGCAAGAGCCATCCGCACGCTGCCGAACGTGCCGCGAACGCCCGAACCGTTCGCTTCAACCTGGAAACCAAGCTTTTTCCAGACGACCGGCCGGACAACGTAAAAAAGCTGAGCGAGCCTGGCGTTCCGGTTGAGCAGATCCAGAACCACACCCGCGGCCCGCAGGCCTTTGTGGATGCGCTCGCCGGCATCATCGCGCGTGAGCACATGGAAAACCGGTGCGCCATTCAGAGCTTCGACTTCCGCACCCTTGCACTCGTTGAGGAGCAATACCCGACCATTCCAACGATCTATCTCACAGCGCAGCCGGAACTCCTGCGCTCCGCATTCGTGCCCGCGAACCTGCGGCTGCCTTGACTCGTTGCATGGAGTGGTGTGGACGTTTGATCACCGGCTTAGAACAGGGAGGGCAGTGAGGCCTTACGGAGGTTTCAGATATTTTCCGTGTACGTTGTGTCCCAGACGGAACGCGATGGGTTTCAGGTAGCACCGTCGTTTTAGTTCGGCTTTATGCCAAGCTGAAGCCATGCAAGAAGGTGTCGCATCCCGCACGGCGTATCAAGTTGCCCTGCGCCGCGCCGCGCACCAGCTCTACGATCGCCCTCTTGTCTTCAACGACCCGCTCGCCCTGAGCATCCTGGGGGATGCCTCCCGAGACCTCCGCGCTCCGGACCGTGCCTCGTCGAAGTCGCTGCGGGCGTATCTGGTCGCTCGTTCCGCCTTTGCCGAAGAGGCTTTGCGGCAGGCAGTCCATCGTGGAGCCACGCAGTATCTGCTGCTAGGTGCGGGCCTGGACACCTTTGCTTATCGCAATCCTTATCCGGGCTTAACCGTCTTTGAAGTCGATCACCCGGCAACGCAGCGCTGGAAACAGTCGCTGCTTCGGCAGGGCGGCGTTGCCGTTCCAGAGAACTGTGTGCATGTTCCTCTCGATCTTGAGAGCGAGTCACTCACGGAAAGGCTACAGGCCTGCGGCTTCAATCCAGGAGCACACACGCAGGTCTCCTGGCTAGGCGTTGTGCCCTATCTGACGAGCGAATCTTTCGATAAGACCCTGAGCTATCTAGCCGGACTGGCGGCGCGCAGCGGACTTGTGCTGGACTACACACTGCCCCGGGAGTTGCTGAACGAACGGGAGCAGCGCGAGTTCGATTCCCTGGCAGCGCGGGTAAAGCAGGCGGGTGAACCGTTTCAGCTTTTCTGGACTCCGGAGGACATGAACAACCGGCTGGGGTTGGCCGGCTTTCACGTTACGGAGGATCTGGATCGGACCGCCATCAACCAGCGTTTTTTCCAAGCGCGCGTAGATGGTCTGGAGGTGCTTGGATCGGGCGGCCGGCTGGTGAGCGCGGTCAGTGGTTGAGCGGTGGCAAGAGTTGAAGGATTACTGGATCCCCTCGGTGTTACCCGAACGAAGTGCGACCCAACAAGGCAGAAGCAGCATGGCAATGAATGTCACGCCGACAAATAAATCATGCATAAGTGAAGCTCCCCAGGGGATGTGGTCCGGAACCGTTGTGCCCGAACCACTGCAACCCCCGATGTCAACAACGTACGTGAGCCGGGCCCGAACATGGGTGGTGACCTCCTACAACATTTGTGGGAACGTTTGACCGATGGAGTGATTGCAAAGCATGGGCCGCGTAGGCGCGATGTTGTCCTATCTGGCTACAATCGAGGCATGTCGTACACCGCCGCGATCGACGGACTGCTTGCCAAAGGAGGCGAACTCAGCGGCACGCGCCGCAAGTTCGAACTTGAACACATGCGCGCGCTGGCTCACGCGCTAGGTGATCCGCAGTCGGAATTTCCCAGTGTGCTCATTGCCGGCACCAACGGCAAAGGCTCCACCGCCGTCACGCTGGCCAGCATACTCACTGCTTCCGGCTACCGCACCGGTCTGTACACCTCGCCGCATCTGCTGCGTGTGAACGAACGCATCCAGATCAGCAGGCCGTCCGGCTCTGAGGTTGCGCCGGCGCTCACAGAACTCGACGACGCTACCTTCACCCGGCTCTATTTCCACGTGGATGACGCTGCAACAGCCTTGGTCCGCGATGGCGTGCTGCCCCAAGCGCCAAGTTTTTTCGAGACCGTCACCGCACTCGCCTTCTGTGCCTTTGCCGAGGCGGAGATCGACATCGCCATCCTGGAGGTCGGCCTGGGCGGTCGCCTGGACGCCACCAACATCGTGGAGCCGCTTGTCTCCGTCATCACCGACATTGCGCTCGACCATACCGAGTGGCTCGGTCCGACCATCACCGACATTGCGCGGGAGAAAGCCGGCATTCTGCGGCAGAACGGCATGCTGATCACACTGCCGCAACACCCGGAGGCGAATGCCGCCATTGGCGAGCGTGCCATGGCGCTGGACGTCACCGGCATCAACGCCGCCGCCTACCTGCCGCAGCCGTCACCGCGCGCGGCCACCGGCAACACCTATCTGGTGCCCGCCTTCGACACCGAGCTTGAAATCGAACCAAGGCTGCCCGGCGATCATCAACGCCGGAACCTTGCTCTGGCGCTGGCCTCCGCTGAGTTCCTACAGGTCCATGCAGGCTTTGACCGCATCACGGCGGAGTCGGTGCAGCGAGGCGTACAGCAGGTGCGCTGGCCGGGCCGCCTGGAGCGCTCGCGCACGCCCGGCGGTGCCAAGGTGCTGCTCGATGTCGCCCACAATCCCGCCGGTGTCTGGACGCTGCGCTCCTACCTGTCGCGCGCCTTTGACCAGGACAGCCCGGCGGACCAGCAGCTTCCATCTCCACGAACGCTGATCTTCAGCGCGCTTGCCGACAAGGCGCTTGAGGAGATGGCCCAGATCCTCTTCCCGCTCTTCGATGAACCGGGCGACCGAATCCTGCTGGCACCGATAAACAACCCGCGTGCCTCCTCACCGGAGCACCTGCAGACCCTTGCGCAAAAGATGCAGCCCGGCTCGGAAGCGCCGATCGGCGTACTGAACAGTGTGGAAGAGGCATGGCAACAAGTCGCGGCAATGAGTCATGGCACCGTCGTCGTGGCCGGCTCCGTTTACCTGGTGGCGGAGTGGAAAGCCCTGCCGCAGAGTGGCGCACAATCAGGTGATTCACGATGATGCATGAGGCCGGTACCCGGCGGCCAGAGAGCACCACAGAAGCGCCGGGGAACAGACCAACCTTTGCTATGCCGCATCCCGTTGCCGCAATCCCTGAAGATTTCGCACCACAGGCCGCGCCGCGCAGATCCGCGCTCCTGCGCTGGACGACCTACCTGCTGCTTGTGCCATCGATGGCGATCGCCACCGCCCTCTTTGGCCTCCTGTCCTTGCTGACCTCGTTGTGGGACATGCCCGGCCGCCAGCAGCACCGCATCGCGCAAAGCTGGGCACGGCTCCTGCTGCGGCTGACCTTTTCGCCGGTCAAGGTGCTCCATCCTGAGCGGCTAAGGCAGCCTGGCGCCTGCGTTTACGCCTGCAACCACCTAAGCTACATGGACACGCCCGCGCTCTTCGGCTCGCTGCCCTTTCAGTTCCGCATCCTGGCAAACCACTACCTCTTCAAGTACCCGTTCATCGGCTGGCATCTGCGGCGCTCCGGTCAGGTGCCCATTGACCAGTCAAGCCTGCGCTCACAGATCGCCGGGCTCACCAAAGGTGTCGCCACGCTGAAGAGCGGTATGCCCATCCTGCTCTTTCCCACGGGCAGCCGCTCCCGCGATGGCCATGTCGGGACCTTCCTGTCAGGCGCTGCCTTCATGGCCATCCGCGCACAGGTGCCGCTGGTGCCCATGGCGCTGGTGGGCACCTATGAACTGCTGCCGATGCACACCTACACGCTTGCGCCGCGGCCGCTGATGCTCGTGGTTGGTGAGCCCATCCTCACCGCTGGCATCACCACCAAACAGGCCGAAGCACTCACCCAGCAACTGCTGCAAAGCATCACGGAGATGTACTACGCGCACGCGGAGCTTGCGCGGCCAGTGGAAACGACTTAGCAGCACATGGGTGCCCCACCTTCGCGAAGCTAAGGTGGGTTTCTCCGCGGCGACACGCTCCGTGCCGACCCCAATCCCACCTTAACGACGAGAGAGCTGTCGTGAAGGTGGGGCACCCACTTTTACCTGTTCACGAGCGGTGCCTTTCTATTGCACCGTCGTCGCGGGCAGCAGCGCCTTGATATACCCCGGATTTTTCGTCTCCTGTGCAAACTGAATCTTGACCAGCAAATCCGCGAAAGCCTTATCGATCACGTCCTGACTTGGCCGCACCTTGTCCCGGTCTTCCACCTTGCCGATGCTCCGGTCCAGCTTGGCGTAGGCCACGATCTGGTCCCAACCCGCGGGCTGCGGAAAGGTCACCGGCGACGAGGTGAAGTCCATCTTCTTATAGGGCCAGAACGCCCAGCCGATGTCGTTCTTCTCCAGCACCCGGGCAAACTCGGCGATCCACTCATCCTTGTTTTCGCCCGATTCGCCCAGCCAGATCGGTACGTTGTACTTCTCGCGGAAGTCGATGAACTTCTGCACGGTCGCCTGCACCGGCGGCGTCCAGTAGGTGTGCAGCTGGTAAATCAGGTTCTTGTCGAAGGGCGGCCCGAAGACGCTGAAATCGCTGTCCCATTTGGCCCCGCCCAGAATCACGGCGTGTCCCTTGTCCTCCGTGCGGATCGCTTCGGTCGCGCGCTTGTAGAGCGGCTCCAGTTTCGCATCGAACTGGCGCATCACCGGGTAGTGCGGCAGCGGTTCATTCAGCAGGTCATAGCCCATGACCGCCGTCTCCTTGCGGTAGTGGTGGGCGATGCGCTTCCAGGTGTCTACGAATCGCTGCTGCGCGCCGGCGTCACTGTAGAGCCAGGGCCAGCCGTCGCTGTCGTCAATGTTGGTACCCGTTTGCCCGCCCGGCGCGGCATGCATGTCGATCACCACAAGCACGCCCTCCTGGTGGCACCAGCCGATCACGCGGTCCAGCAGTTGAAAGCCTTCCGCATCGTCGGTCTGGAAGAACTTCCAATGGATGGGAATGCGCACCGAGTTGAAGCCCATCCGCTTGATCTGCCGGATGTCGTCCTGCGCGTAGTAGTCCATGCGATAGCTCTTCCAGAAAGCAGCGGCCCGCTCCGGCCCGATCATTTCCATGACGAACGCTTCGATCTCGCGCGGTGACTGCGGCCCGCCCTCGAAGTGCCACATGTAGCCCTCCGGCACCATCCAGTTGCCCAGGTTGATGCCGCGCAGCTGCAATGGCTTGCCGCTGGCGTCCACGATTTCCTTGCCGCTGGTGTGCACGAACTGCGCACAAGCGGACAGGGCACCACAGCTGAGAATCATCAGGACAGCAACACTTCGCAACCGGTTCAGGATCGTTCGCATGCCCACCATAGTCGGCCCTGAGTGAATCGTTTGTCCAGCCGCAAACCGCGTTACCCGGCGATAAAGAGCAAGAGCGTACGCAAAGGACGCAGCGCTTGCGCGACGATCGCAAAGTCAATGCTTCCACTCTGCAGATTCAGGCAGGGATGATGCGCCGCGGTGCCACTTGAGAGGCTCAAGCACGCTCGTAAACTACTTACCATGCACCCGATAGAAACAGCGGCGGTCAGCGGCCTTGGCACACTTGCCATAATGGGCCTGCTGGCCGGTGGCGCGGCGTATGCGGCACGATGGCCAACCTCACAGATTTTCGGCAGCACGCTGATTGATGCGCCGGAGCCGCCCGGCCCCGCACACACCATTGCCCTCACGTATGACGACGGACCAAGCGAGCGCAACACGCCAGGACTCCTCGATCTGTTGGCGGCTGCAGATATCCGCGCGACGTTTTTCCTGATAGGTAACCATGTACGCCGGCATCCGGAATTGGCGCGCCGCATCGCCGAAGCAGGACACACGATCGGCAACCACACCGACATGCATCCCGACCTGGCCCGTAAGAAAGCGGAGCGCATCCACGAAGAACTGACTCGTTGTCAGCAGACCATCTTTGACATAACCGGAGTCAAGCCAGCCTTCTTTCGTCCACCGTACGGCTCCCGTCGGCCCGCGGTTCTGAGCATCGCGCGCGAACTTGGCCTCACACCTGTCCTCTGGAACATCACGGCACAGGATTGGAAGCCTCTCGGGGCGCCCGGAATCCTCCGCAACATTGACCGCGGGCTTTCCCGCAATCGCCGCAGCAGCCGCAGCAGTAATTTGCTGCTGCATGACGCTTCGCACCTGGACGGCACCGCTCCGCAAAGCCGTGCCGACACCCTGGCCGTGACCACCGACCTGCTGCGCCGGCCCAATCTCCGCTTCGTCACCGTTGCGGACATCGCCGCTCCGCATGAGCCACATGGCGGCAGATGACCGAAGCTCCAAAGCGGCACACCCGGCACACCCGCACATCCTAGTGACTGGTCGCAGTGCGGTAACACCGCCTGCAAAGAGGAGCGATCGATGCTGGAATCAGGTCAAACCATAGGCGAGGCACGCTTTCCCAAGGCGGGTGCCGACTGGAAGCCGCTGCCGCGCGGTGCGAAGTCCAACCGCGTTCAAACTCACGCCGTACAGACGATTCGTGCCACGCCGGACGAGGTCTACAACACTTACGCCCGGATTGAGCTGCTGCCCAGTTGGCAGGAAGGCGTCGTTTCGGTGCAGCGCACCAGCGGGAACAAGCTGCACTGGAAAATTGAGGACCCAGGCACGGGCAAATCTCTGGAATTCGACTCCGAGGAAGTGGAGAAAGTTCCCGGCAAGCGTCACGTCTCCCGCATCACGACAGGTCCAGCAGCCGGGACCACCGCGACTTTTACCCTGGAGCCGCACCCGGCCGGACGCGGTACCATCACCACCCTGATCAGCGACTTCACGGTACCCGGTGGCTGGGTGACTAATGCCGTAGCGTCAGTAATCTCGCGCTCGCCGCAGCAGACCGTGATTGAAAACTTGCGGCACCTGAAGGAACTCATCGAATCCGGTCAAATCCCCACCGTGGAAGGCCAGCCGGCCGGCCGCCGTGGTATCAGCGCCAAGCTCAAGCAGATTTTGCTGGGTGAAAATATGCCCACGCCTCCGGGTACCCGCGCCGCCGCAAAACCCTCGGATGAGCCTGCCCGCGAAAGCCTGGGCAGCCGCGCCGTTTACATCAGCGCTCTGGCAATCGTGCCGCTGGTGATGGCCCTGGGTATTTGGGTCAACATGCGCGACGAGTAACTTCGTCTTACGGCAGAAGCTCACGCCGGACACTTCGATCTACATTGAAGCGCCAATACATGCATTAGGTAAAAGACATACAGGAGTAACTCAAGATGAAAGCCGTCTGCTGGATGGGAACTGGAAAAGTCGAAGTACAAACTGTTGAGGATCCGAAAATCCTGAACCCCAGTGATGCCGTCATCCGCGTCACACGCACCGCCATCTGCGGCAGCGATCTGCACCTTTACGACGGGTATATTCCCACCATGGAATCGGGCGACATCCTTGGCCATGAGTTCATGTGAATTGTGGAGGAAGTCGGCAGCGAGGTGAAAAAGCTCAAGCGCGGAGACCGCGTGGTGGTCCCCTTCACCATTGCCTGCGGCAGCTGTTTTTTCTGTAATAAGGATTTGTGGTCGCTGTGTGACAACACCAATCCCAACGCACACGTTTGCGAGAAGATGTACGGATACTCCGGCTCGGCGCTTTTCGGCTACTCCCATATTTATGGTGGCTATGCCGGCGGCCAAGCGCAGTATGTCCGCGTGCCCTTTGCCGATGTTGGCCCCATCAAGATTGAAGGTGATGTCGACGACGAGAAAGTTCTCTTCCTCTCCGACATCTACCCCACTGGCTATCAGGGCGCAGAAAACGCCAACATCCAGCCCGGCGATACGGTAGCCGTCTTCGGCTGTGGCCCCGTGGGTCTTTTCGCCATCATCAGCGCTTACATGCTGGGCGCTGGCAAGGTCATCGCCATTGATCGCTTTCCGGAGCGGCTTGCGCTCGCTCGCGATTACTGCGGTGCCACCGTCATCAACTACGAAGATGGCAATCCCAGCGTCGTGGAAGCTCTGCGCGACTTGAGCGCCGGCATCGGCCCGGATTCCATTATCGATGCGGTAGGCATGGAGGCCCATGGCACAGATGTAACTGCCTTCTACGACAAGGTCGATCAGGCCGTGATGATGGAAACCGACCGTCCCACCGTCCTGCGTCAGGCCATTCAGGCCGTTCGCAAGGGCGGCACACTCTCCATCCCTGGCGTCTACGGCGGCTCGTTGGACAAGCTCAACTTTGGCGCGGCCTTCGGCAAAGGCATCACCATGAAGATGGGCCAGACCAACATGATGAAGTACCTTCCCAAGCTCCTGGACAGCATCTACGCCGGCCAGCTTGACCCAAGCTTCATGATTTCCCACCGCATCGGCATTCAGGACGTCCCGGACATGTACAAAATCTGGCGCGACAAGAAAGATAATGTCACGAAGATCGTTATTGACCCATTCCGCGAAACCGGTATCGACAGGCTTCGCGCCTAAGAAGTAGGTAATTCAGAGTAGGTAATTTTCAGAAGAGTAGGTGGTCAGTAGTAGGTATTGGGTAACTCAATACCTACTACCTACTGCCTACTCACACCCGGTACATCGAGCAATCCTCATACCCGGTCGTTACATACAGACCGTCGGCACAGTGGGTAATGGTGGCTTTGTCGGCATCGCGGTCCTCCCGCGACAGGAATATCCGGCCATGCCAGAGTTCCTGGAAGCCCGCGTGCTCGTACGCAATCAGATCCCTCTGCTCATCATTTACGTACAGCACGTCCAGCTCTCCGGGACGTTCGGCAAATTGCTTTGTCAGCCGGGTAAGAAAACGATCCATCAGCACCAGGTCAAATGGATTGAAGAGGAAGACGCAACACGGCCCGACCGGAAACCGGAGTTGCATTGCATCTGCCTCCATCAGGCGGATCGGCGTGCCCTGAGCCGAGCGCACCAGCGTTCGGTCCCCCCAACGCGCGGACAATTGCGAACCACGGAGACCATGGGTGCCCCGCGTCTCGCTTCTGAGACGTGGGTGTGTGTTAACCCCCAACGCCCCTGCCCAGATCTCAAGATTTTGCCGCGCCGCCGCTGCCAACTGCGGATGCAACTCCACCCCCACGATGCGGCGAAATGGCATCTCCGCCGCAAGCATCATGGCGCGGCCCTTGCCGGCACCGATGTCCACAAAGGCGGTCCGTTCCACCGGATGTATAGCCAGCCCCCGCCAACGCGCCATGAGCTTGCGAAACAGAGAAGGTGGCGTGCCATGGTAAGCCGTGATGTAGCGGTCATGCCGGTGTCCGGTGGCCAGATCCTCCCCCGGAATCAGCGCGCCTGTCTCCGTCCCATGCAGCGTGTCGAAGGGATGCACCGGCACCGGTCCACGCCGGCGCTTGCGCGGCGGCGGCAGCATCACGCCGCAGCCTTCGCGCGCTGTGCATAACGGTTGCGCGCCGTGCGGATTCGGGAGTGGTTCCGCTCTGCCCACTCCACCAGCCCCTGCATCGTTGTTGTCAACGAGCGGCCCAGTGGTGTGAGCGTGTACTCCACCTTGGGTGGAACGGTCGGGTAGACCTTGCGGCTCACCAGTCCATCCTGCTCCAGGCGCCGCACCGTCAGTGTCAGCACGCGCGGAGAGATGTCACCGATCTCGGCCTTCAGTTCGCCAAAGCGGCACATGTGCTCACGCAGGTGGAAGAGCACAAGCAGGCTCCACTGGTCGCCAACGCGGTCCAGCACATCCCGCATGGGGCAGGCGGAATTCAGCATATGCAAGCCTGTCAATTTCAGTTCGGCCCGCCTCTGCGGGATGGAGATTCGTTGCGCCTGCGGCAAAGCTTTCCTCCAGGTAACTGCGTTACTTATTAATCCCTACTTGTTTGCTGAAGCCGAGGGTACTACAAACAAAGCTATTAGTACGGAAATGGAAGTAAGGAGAGATTTCAGTTATGTCACAGCAGAGGAACAATACGCTTCTGGTCACCGGTGCCAGCGGCCAGCTTGGCCGCGCCGTCATCCACCATCTTCAAGAGGCGGGTTCGGCAAACATCATTGCCGGCAGCCGCACTCCTGAAAAGCTGCGTGAACTCACCGCCCGCGGAGTCACCACACGCAAAATCGACTTTGACGAACCGGGGGAACTTGCCCAGGCTTTCAAAGGTGTGGACCGCCTGCTGATCATCAGCACGGATGAACTCGGCACGCCCGGCAGGCGCATTGCGCAGCACCGTGCCGCCCTGCAGGCTGCCGCGGAGGCCGGCGTGCAGCACGTTGTGTACACCTCAGCCCAGGCTGTCTTTCCCACGCCGCAGGACTCCGTGTTGAATGACCACTTCTGGACGGAGGCCGCGCTCTTCCCGCAGCCGTACACCTGGACCGTGCTCCGCAATGGGCTCTATGCCGACCTGATCCCGATGATGGTGGATGCCGCCTTGGCCTCCGGCCAAATCTTTAGCGCGACCGGCGGCCGTGGCCGCGCATACGTCACACGGGATGACTGCGCCCGCGCAGCGGCGGCTGCTCTTATGAACGCGGACGGCCACCGCATATACGAGATCACCGGACCTGCCGCCATTTCACAAAATGCGCTGGCCGGGATGCTGACGCAGCTTTACAGCAAATCGATCGCACACGTAGACCTTCCAGCCCCAGCCCTGCTTCAGGGACTGCAGCAGGCCGGTGTGCCCGGGCCGCTGGCCCAGGCGCTGGTCGACTTCGACGTCGCCGCATCACAGGGCTATCACGACGTGGTGACCGATGCCGTCCAGCAACTCACCGGCAAGGCCCCCGTATCCGTTGAGGACTTCCTGAAAGCAGCCCGGCTTACAGCCAGCGCGTAGACTTGACCGCCAGCTGTGCCTGAACGTGGCGTGCCGAGCGATCTAGTTGCCGGCAGGCACCATTACCGGCCCGTGTAGCACTTGCTGCACGGGTTCGGGCAGTGGCTTATCCGCCTGCGATGCCAGCAGGCTGACCTGCCACATCTGCGTCTCGCTCAACATCTGGCGGAACTCCGGCATGCCCGTCAGGCGGATGCCATTGGCCACCTTCCAGTAGGTCTCGCCCGCTGGATCGTCACTCACGCCCACCACACCGCCGTGGCCATGAGCCTTCCACAGCTGTGGAGCCATCGGGTACATCGCATTCTCCAAAGGGCTGTCATGACCGGGGCTGCCATGGCAGACCGCGCAATGAGTCATGTACACATGTGCACCGGCTTCCAGGTTCGCCGGTGTCACCTGCAGCGGCGAGGTCTGAACCTCTCGATCGATACGGGCATTTAGCGGGACGTGCACGATCTTCTCCTCGTCCGGAAACGGTTTGTCCGTCACGGCAACGGGCGGGTGCCCATAGCGCAGATACACATAAGCCATGCCCACCAGCAAGCAGCCTGCAATCAGCAGGGTGACCAAAGAAGTCCCAAATGTTCTTGCAGCACTCACGCGCTCGCGCATCGGCAATTCCCTCCCCTACTGGGCTGGTGGTGATTTTAATTGAGCGCGATCTGTCATTTTTGTCAGAAAGGGTCAGACCATGTTTCAACCGCACTGCACTTGGTGAGCTCTTTATGCCCGCGAAGAAATACTTGCGCTGGCTAATTTGCCGACGCAGATGCCGGCATGACGACCCGGCCAGCACATACAGGGTTCGGAAAGGTGGGCGCATCGTGCAGCAGGTAGCCGTTGCCAGCCTCCTCCACTTGCACGTAATACCTCGGTCCAGGCGTGCTCGGCTTCTCACCAGGCGTGTCGATGCTTGTATCGATCTCCACCTGAAAGTGCCTGAGCGAATCGGTGCAGGCGCGCACATCCCCGTAGTCCGTTAAGGGAGTCATTGCGCCTTCAGGTTTGCCGTCGTACGTCAGCGTTTGCCACATCTGCCACAGGCGTGAGCCGGCCGGTGCGTCAGTAAACAGCGCCGCTTCATCATGGTGCATCTCTTCAATCCACTCATTCACTGACTCGCGCGCGTTCATGGCTATGGGCAACGTGCGCTGCAAGGTGTTGCCCGCCATGCGATACCGCATGACTCCTTTGCGGCTGATGCGGTTCATGTCCCAATCGTTGACGCTCGCGCGCACCTCAAAGCCATCCTGCGTGACCTTTAAGGAGGCCGGAGGATCGTCATCGGCACGCCGGTAGCCATGGCTCGCATGAAAAAAGGCCGTCTCCGTCTTAGTATCCGGATTTAACTCCAGGCTATCCATGCTGAAGGCGCTCATCGTCGAGGTACACCACGGCGTGCCGTGCACCACCAGCAGTACAGGATGCCCATTGCGTTGCGGCGCGAGCAAACGCGTTTCGTACCAGTCCCCATACGCACCACTCACTTGCTTGTACGGCGGCGCTTGCCAGCGCAGAATGCGCTTCCACTTGCCGGAGACATTGCTGTAACCGAGGAGCACATTGTCCTGGCCGCACATGATGCCGAAAGACTCCTGCACCAGCAGCATGCCGGACGCAGACGAAGTAACGATCGCGCTTACGTCATCGCCGTAGTTGCCTGATTCCGGCTTCTCAGAGTCCTCTTTGCTGGTGGCTTTACCGGCAGATGCGTTGCCGCTCTTTGGACTGGCCGGCAGCAGCAGTGCTTGCAACACTTCACCCACACGCTTGTCCGTGATGTTCACCGGCATCGTGGCAAGCTCACTGTCGGTCAAGGCCACAAGAGCTTCTTTGAGCCGCACGGTTCCTGCCTGAATGGAAGCAGGCACGTCCGTCTCCATCGGTGTGCTCTGCATCGCAAGCAGCTTCCGCTGCGCGTCAGCCAGCGCAAGGGCAGCGTTCGCCACACTTGTGTTGGAGTTCGAACCGGGAATGTCTTCCGACGTGTGGCGTGTGTCCGGGTGGTGCTTGCAACCCGTAAGCATGGCAACAGACAACAGAACGACCCACCTCAGCCTTTGCATGGCTGCTTGGATGCTTCGTACAAAATGAGGGCACACCTTTTCAGGCGTGCCCCCAGCTCCTGTCCAATCAGCTGAATCGCTGTTAATAGCGGTCGTCTTCGTCCTGACCAATGCGCTCGATCGGGTCCTCGTCGCTGATGATTTCCGGCTTCAAGCCCGGCACAAAGTTCGGGTCATCAGACTTGACCGTCACCTTTACGTGCGCGTTCACTTCGCGGAAAATCTTCACCGGCACGTGGAACTCGCCAAGCTGCTTCAGCGGCTCGTCCAAAGCGATCTTGCGGCGGTCGATTTCAAAGCCGTGCTTGGCCAGTTCCGCCGCAATGTCCTGCGCCGTGACCGAGCCAAACAGCGCGTCGTTGGCACCAACTTTGCGTTCAAAGGTCAGCTCCACGGCGCTCAGCTTCTCCGCCTGCTCCTGCGCCGCGGACTTGTCCTTCGCCGCGCGCCGGACTGCCGACTCCTTCATCTGCACAATGACGGCCTTGTTGCCGGTCGTCGCCTCAATGGCCAATCGCTGCGGCAGCAGGTAGTTGCGGCCGTATCCGTTGGCAACCTTCACCACGTCGCCCCGGTGTCCCAGACTCTCGACGTCTTCCTTCAAAATTACTTCCATGATGCTTCTCCAATCTTTGATCGATCGCGCGTTTAAGCGTGAACGGCCAGGCGCTCCGCAATAGAGACGGACTCTGGAATGGGATCACCGAACTCCTGCATCACTGCCAGGTGCCCACTGATCGCCTCTTCCATGTTCTTCCGAGTTGCTTCCAGCGATTCTCCCGTCGTGATACAGCCAGGGAGGTCGGGCACGTAGGCGCTGTAGCCTGTTCCCGTCCGCTCGGAAATCACCAAGTAATCGCTCACCGCTAACCCGCCTGTTTGTCGACGCTCTTTTCCGTTCCAATCGCGACATCATCGGACGGGTGCCCCGGATCGTTACCGTTCCGGGTTTCGTTGGATGGCGGAAGTGCCGGTGACTTCCGTGGTCCGCAAGTGAACCCTCCCATCCTTTTGCACCAGTTTGATAAGGTCGCGTACCTTCATGCCCGTGCGTTAGAACTTGGCCGCAAACGGCAGCAGCGCTATGTTGCGCGACTGCTTGATGGCCTGCGAAAGCTGGCGCTGGTGCGTGGTGCATACGCCCGTCAGTCGGCGCGGCGTGATCTTGCCGCGCTCCGCCACAAACTGCTGCAGCAGACGCACGTCGCGGTAGCTGATTGCATCAATCTTCTCCACGCAAAACTTGCAAACCTTCTTGCGGCGGAAGAACTTGCGGCCACCACCGCCGCCCGAGCCGCCGCCCGGCCGTGGAGGACGCGGTCCCGACGATCTTTCCGAAGAGCCCTGATAGCCGCTCTGCGATGGTGCAGGCGCGGATGGTGTGCTGCTGGTTTCGTCAGCCATGGCTGATGTGTCCTTTCAAGAGGGAGAGCAAACTTCCCTCTTCGTTTGGCCGGGCTCCTGCCCCAGGGCCGCAATGGACCCTATGAACGATGTGGAAGCGGAGCACCGGCGAGTGGTGCTGCTGCAAAAGCCGCAGAGATCTGCGGCAAACTTAAGCGGAAACCGGCTCTGCCGCTGGTGCATCGGCAACGGGCTGCTGCTCCACTGCAGCGGCCGGGGCAGCCGGGGCCTCTACCGGTGCACGCTGCGCGCTTGTCTTCACCTTGGTGTCGCGGATCGCCTTTACCTTGGCCAGACGCTTGTTCTCCTCGTCCGTGCGCACGGTGATGAACTTGATGACCTGCTCAGTGACGCGCAGGCGGCGCTCCAGTTCGGCAACCAGTGGGCCGTCGGCCGTGACGTTCAACAGCACATACATGCCGTCGTTGAACTTGCGCACGGTGTAAGCCAGACGACGGCGCGACGGCTTCTCCAAGATGGACGCCTCCCCACCACCAGTGGTGACGACCGCCATAAACCCTTCGACCAGTTTGTCCAGGTCGGCTTCTTCAATGTCCGGCCGGACAATGAACATCACTTCATACGTACGAGTCATGCGACATCCCTCTGCGGAGTTCTGCTCCGCACCTTCGCGATGGAAGGTATGGAAGTTCGGGTAATGGACCGGTAAGCTGCACCGGTCGTTGTTGTTGTTGGCCCCTCGCCGCTCCCAGTAAGTCACCCGAAGTGTCATCCTGAGCAAAGCGAAAGATCTGCTTGTCCACGAAGCGGCAAGAATCCCGGCCCCTTCAGCCCGCCACAAGCTACTCCTCGCGTCGGTTGAACCTGTTCATGGCCGCGTCCACACCCTCGGCCACCATCATCTTCACCACATCCACAGCGCGGTCGAGCGCCGTGTCCAGCAACTCAAGATCGGCCTTGCGCAAGGGCTGCAGCAGGTAATCCGAACCACCTGCCCGAATCTGCCGCCCATCTGGCGCGGCACCACGGCCCACGCCAATGCGCACACGCATCCACTCTGCCGTGCCGAGCGCACGAGTGATCGACTTCACACCGTTGTGCCCGTTACTACTGCCGTTCGCCGCCACGCGCACCGTGCCAAGCGGAAAGGCAAGCTCGTCATACAGCACCAGCACGTCGCCCGCCGAGGTAAGACCACAATCCCCGGCCAACGCCGCCACCGCCATACCGGAAAGATTCATAAACGTCTCCGGCTTGGCCAGCAGACATTCCTCTCCGGCAATCACGGCTTTACCCGTCAGAGCCCGGCTCCGGCGATTCGCCAGAACCGCCCCGCAGACCTCCGCAAGGCGATCCATGGCAAGAAACCCTGCGTTATGCGGAGTGAAGGTGTACTCCGGGCCAGGATTGCCAAGGCCAACGATCAACTTCACGTGCCCGCTCCGCGAGAGTAAGTAGGTGATTCGAAGTGAATAGTTAGTAGTAGGTAAAGGAAAGCAAGTAGGTGGTAGGTAGCGGAACACAACTGCAGAACTGAAAGCACTCTGTGTCGCACGAACCTGTAAACCACCAAACCAGCCAGTTCTTCACTTCAACTACTTACTACCTACTACCTACTAAAAACTGCCTACTACTTTTTCGGCGCGGCCGCCTGTGTCTCGGGCTTACCCTTGGCCTTCGTCACTTCCGGCTCGGCGGCTGCGGGAGTCACTTCAGCGGTGGCTGCCTCTTCCTTGATGCTGGTCACGTGGGCCACGGTCGCGGTCTCGTCCACCAGGAACTTGATCTTGCCTGCGTGCGGCAGATCGGAGATGTGAATGGCTCCACCCATCTCCAGATTGCTCACGTCCACATCGAGCGACGTCGGAATATCGCCCGGCAGGCACTCAATCTCCACCTCGCGAAGGACTTGGTCCATGACGCCGCCCTGCGCCTTCACGCCCAACGAGACGCCGGTCAGGAAGATCGGCACGGAAACGCGCATCGTCTTATCCATCGCAATCCGTTTCAGGTCGATGTGCAACAGCTTGCCCTTGATTGGCTCATACTGCCAGTCCACAATCATGGCCTTGGCCGCGGACTGGGCCGCCGTTGCATCCGCCACATTCAGATCGAAAATCGTATTGTGGCCGGTGTCCGAGTGCAGAATTTTCAGAATCGTCTTCGGATCCACCGCAAGCGCCACCGACTCCTGCCCCGCGCCATAAAGCACAGCGGGAATGAAACCGGACACACGTACTCGCCGCGCCGCGTTCTTGTTGAACTTACCGGTGCGTACCGTTGCCTTGACTGCTTCTGTGATTGCCATGCATTCCTTTCGGGCGTGAGGCTCGGGGGACAGCTGTCCGGGACCAGGGAGCCTGGTGCCCTCAACCGAACCGACCCGCCTCTACTCCCTTTGCGGACTGAACCGCTTCATTCTCCATTGTCTCATTCGAGCGGCTATCGGTACAGCACTCTTCCGGCAAAGCTGGAGGGTCTGTCCCGCAGGTGAGGATGCGTCGACTCCATACAATCCGCCTTGGGTCCGTCATTTCGACCGGAGTGATGCAATGAATTTCGGCTCAGCAATGCATTCGCATCGCGAAGTGGAGAAACCTGCTTTGCCAAGAAGCTGCATGACAATCCGAAAGAAAGCAGATTTCTCCACTCCGGAGGCACGATAAAGATGTGCCTTCTCCGGTCGAAATGACAGGATCTTTAGCCGAATCGAAAATAGTAGTTCAGAGCGGCTAAGCTTTCCTAATCCCAGTCCCGACCCTGCTCCCTGTTCCCTGCTCCCTGCTCCCTGCTCCCTGCTCCCTGCTCCCTGTTGCCTGCTC
>CAXTRR010000058.1:0-19314 GCA_964246795.1 uncultured Terriglobus sp.
CCCCCCCCCCCCCCCCACCCCCCCCCCCCCCCCCCCCCCCCCCCCCCCCCCCCCCCCCCCCTGCTCCTCCTGCTCGCCGCCCTCACCCTCTCTGGCATCGCCCGCGCCCAGCGCACCGTCTTCGCCCACTACATGGTCACCAACCAGGACTATCAAGCCGACACCGATCCCACGCAGGAAGCCAAAATCCTCGCTTACCAGCGCGAAATCCGCCAGGCGCAAGCCGCCGGAATCGACGGCTTTGCCCTCAACGTCGGCGGCTGGTTCCGCGAACCCTATTACATTCGCTACAGCGCGCAAATCTTTGAAGCCGCTTTGCGTCTCCACTCCAACTTCAAGCTCATGTTTTCCGCTGACATGTGCTGCGGAAACGGCCCCGAAGACGTGAAGGACATGATGCGCCGCTTCGCTGGCAACACGCGCTACAAAGACGTCTATTTCCAGCACGAAGGCAAAGCCGTTCTCACCACCTTTGCCGGTGACAAGCTCGGCACAACCGCATGGAAAGGCATCCTGAACGACCTGAACACCGGTCAGAATCCCTCCACCAAAGCCGCCAGCAACACCTTAAGCGCCTCCAGCGGAACGCCCAACAACGCGCCTTTGCCTACCTTCCTCATGCCCGCCTTCTTCTGGGGCGGCGAACTGCCACAGCGGCCAGCCATCGACGAAGGCCTCGCGCAATGGTCCTCACTGATCGAGGGAGCTTTCTACTGGGGAATCGCCGGCGTCCCGAACTCCGGCGGCGAGCTCGACCAGCTCCACAGCAGCCGCGTTTACGCCGAAGCGCTGCACAGCGCGGGTAAATTTTACATGGCCTCGATCTGCCCGCAGTTCTGGGGATCGAACGCCAACCGATTCTATGAATCCAGCGGAGCCGAAGGCATGCGCGCCATGTGGCAATCCGCCATCGGCAACCGCGCCGACTGGGTCGAAATCATCACCTGGAACGACTTTGTGGAAGGCTCCTACGTGAGCCCGATCGACGATCCGCATCGCCACAAAGGCGCAAACTCCATCGACGGCAGCGGCATTCCAGCCGGAACCACGAACTATTTCCACACCCACGCGGGCTTCACCGCTCTGCTGCCCTACTTCATCCAGTGGTATAAAACCGGCCACGAACCGGCCATCACCCAAGACTCGTTCTACTACTTCTACCGCACACAACTCCCCATCGAAGCCGCGCCCAAACCGCCGGTCGCGCATCCTTACGGACCGCTCGCGCCAAAGCTCTACATCACAACGAACCTGACACAGGACGCAATGCTGAAGATCACCCTCGGCGGCCAAACCACCAGCCTCGCCGTCACGCGCGGCAGCCACGACTGGCAAGTGCCTCTTCTTGTCGGCGCTCCACCGCACATTGAGCTGCGGCGCAAAGGCAAAACAGTCCTCGCGTCCACCGGCGCGGACGCTATCGCCGATCACCCCGCGTACAACAACCTCTACAACTCAACCGGCTTTGCCGAAGTATCCTCAGCGAGCAAGTGACGTTTCTGCGAAAGATTCAGACGCGGCACTTCGTATCAAGCTCACTAATTCAGCGTCATCTCGACCGGAGCAGAGCGAAGTGGAGAGCCCCGCTGTTTGCTGGTGGCAGCAAAGCTGTACGTCACAAAGCGAAGGGATGAACTAAGCCAGAACAGCTTCTTTCTGCATCTCGCGCGCATGCTCCTGCTGATACCACGCTACAGTCTTCTCCAGACCAGCGCGGAAATCCGTCATCGGTTCGTAGCCTAGGGCGTTCTTGGCTCGGGTAATGTCGGCGAGCGAATGCTGAACATCGCCGTTGCGCGACGGTCCGAAATTCGGCGCATGCGGACAATCCAGCAGCTCTGCCAGCGTGGCGTAAAGGTCCAGCAGGGTGTGACTATGGCCTGTTCCTACATTGAAGACCTGACCGTTGGCCACGGATGCATCTGCCTCGCAGGCGCGCAGATTCGCTTGTACCGCATTGGCTACAAAGGTGAAGTCGCGGCTGGTGCTGCCGTCGCCGTTAATGGTCGGCGTTTCTCCCGCCATCATCTTGTAGACGAACTGGGCGATCACGCCAGAGTAGGGTGAATCGGCAGCCTGCCGCGGACCAAAGATGTTGAAATAGCGCAGGCAGATGCCCTGCATTCCGTAGACCTTGCAGAATGCCTGGATGTAGTACTCGCAGGTCAGCTTCTGCACCGCGTAGGGCGACAGCGGCATCGGGCTCATTGCCTCATGCTTGGGCTGCGTCGGCTGATCGCCATATGCGGAGCTGGAAGCGGCGTACACCACGCGGCGGACTCCCGCATCGCGCGCGGCCAGCAGAACGTTGAGCGTACCGTTCACGTTGGACTCGTGAGAGGTCAGCGGATCTTTGACAGATCTCGGCACTGAGGCAAGAGCCGCCTGATGCAATACAAAGTCAACGCCCACACAGGCCTGCTGCATGGCGCGTACATCCTGGATGTCATCCTGCTGGAACTCAATCGCGGACCGGATCGCCGCCAGATTTTCCAGCCTGCCCGTCACCAGATTGTCGATGCCGCGCACCGAATGGCCACGCGCCACCAGCGCATGCGCAATGGACGATCCAATGAAACCGGCAATGCCTGTGATGAGATAACGCGCCATAACGAACTCTCCAGAACTAAAGCTAACCAGCGGAAAAACCCGCCCCGGCAGACTGGGCTTGCCGACAAGCGGATCGTCCTACGAAGCATACACGCGATGCGGTCCGAACTTTCGTCCTTCTCTCTCCCCTTAAAGGGTTAGAAGATCGAACCGGCAAAACCCGTTTGCAATGGAATAATAGGCCTGCGTATGCAATCCACCGTGACTTTGCCCCCACTCGCTTCTGAACGTCTTGCGCGCCTGCAAAACCGCACTGCCCGGATTGGCGTTATCGGTCTGGGTTATGTCGGACTCCCTCTCTCACTGCTTTTGTCGGAAGCCGGTTTTCAGGTGACGGGTTTCGATATCGACCAGAAAAAGGTCGACGATCTGACGGCTGGCCGTTCCTACATCTTTCGCATACCGGCGGAGGAGATCCAGACGGCGCGCGGCCAGGGTTTCAAGGCCACCGTGGATTTCGCCGACCTGGTAACGCAGGACGCGGTCATTCTCTGCGTCCCCACTCCTTTGACCGAGCATCACGAACCGGATTTGACCTATGTGGAAGATACGGCTCGGATGATTGCGCCCTGGCTGCAGGCGGGGCAGTTGGTCGTCCTGGAGAGCACAACTTACCCCGGCACCACGGAAGAGATCCTGATTCCCATTCTGGAAGCAGGGAATAAGAAGCAGTTGCGCGCCCAATCGAGGGATCACCTCGATAGCGAAGATGTCTTCTATGTCGCATTTTCACCGGAACGCGAAGATCCGGGCAATACCACGGTCGCGCGCCGGGACATTCCCAAGGTGGTGGGCGGCCACGAGCCGGTGGCGGCTGAGCTTGCCGCGGCCATGTATGAGGGCATCTTTACGCGGGCCGTGCGAGTGTCCACCACACGCGTCGCGGAAATGACCAAGCTGCTGGAAAATATCTATCGCTGCGTAAACATTGCGCTGGTCAACGAACTCAAGGTTTTATCGCTCCGCATGGGCGTGGACATCTGGGAAGTGATCGACGCGGCTTCCACCAAACCCTTTGGCTTTCATGCCTTTTATCCCGGCCCGGGTCTCGGCGGCCACTGCATTCCAATCGATCCTTTCTATTTAAGCTGGAAAGCCAAGGAATTCGATTTCCACACGCGTTTCATTGAACTTGCGGGCGAAGTGAATGAGGCCATGCCGGAGTTCGTGACGCAGCAGGTGGCGCGTGCGTTGAACCGGGAAAAGAAGGCACTGAACGGCTCACGCATCCTGATGCTCGGCATGAGTTATAAGAAGGACATCGACGATCTGCGGGAGTCCCCATCGTTAACGCTGATTGAACTTCTCCGCGAAGACGGTGCTGAGGTTCTCTACAACGATCCTTATCATCCCAAGGTCGGCCGTGGCCGACGCTACAACCTGAACATGACCTCGACGCCGCTGAACAATCTGGAGCAGTACGATTGCGTGCTGATCGTGACCGACCACAGCGACTACGACTATCAGCGGATCGTGAGCGAGAGCAGGCTTGTGGTGGATACGCGCAACGCCACCAAGGGCATCGATTCACCGAAGATTGTCCGCTGCTAAAGAGGGAACGAAGAAAGACGAGATAAGACGGGCTACTGATCCTGCCGTAGCAGGTGAGAGCCCGTGTGCAGCGGCTCCGGCATTTTGTGCACGATTGGCACGACCTTATGAGGCTGATCGTGACCAAAAGCGCTCAGCTTGTACAGCAATGAACGGTAGCTGATCTTCAGCCACTTGGCTGTGTTCCGGCGGTTCCATCCATTTGCCTTCAGCACCTTCAGGATGATGTGACGTTCCAGTTGCGCCGTCGCCTGACGTGTGATGGTTTTCAGAGAGGCCGGCACGCTTACGTCGATCTCTTCCATGCCGGGGTCGTACTCGCTCTCCTCTGGAATCAGAACGTCGAGGTTGCCGATCAGGGCATAGGACCGAATCATGTTTTCCAGCTGGCGGATGTTTCCCGGCCAGGAATAACGGGTGAAACCGTGCAAAATATCCTTCGGAATTGGAGCGGGCCTGGTGCCGAAGGCAGTGGAATGCTCCGCCAGAAAGTACCGCACCAGATCCGGAATGTCTTCCATCCGCTCGCGCAGGGGCGGCACGGTCAGGCTGACCGCATTGATGCGGTAAAGCAGATCCAGGCGAAAGCTCCCCTCCGCCACCTGCTCCTTTAACTCTCGGTTCGCGGTGGAGATGAGCCGCGTGTGGATCTGATGTAGGTCGTGTCCTCCCACGCGGGAGAAGGTGCCATCCTGTAAAAAGCGGAGAAGCTTTACCTGCATGGAAATGTGAAGGCTTCCGATCTCGTCCAGAAAGAGGGTACCGCCATCTGCCTGCTCCACACGCCCCCTGCGCATGGTGTGTGCACCGGTAAAGGCCCCCTTCTCATAGCCGAACAGTTCCGACTCCAGCAGCGAATGCGGGATCGCGGGACAGCTGACCTTCACCAGCGAGTCCGGACGTCTTTTCGCAAAGCTGTGCATCCATTGCACGCACAGCTCCTTACCAGTCCCGCTTTCCCCCTGGATCAAAACGGGAACATCCGTGGCCGCCACGGCGCGCAATGTTTCCATCAGACCGCGCATGGGCCTGCTCTGGCCGATAAACAAGGACAGCGGCGGCCCGCTGGGGACGCCCTTCTGAGCAGAGGAAGAGGTTCTCATGGAGAGTGGTGCTGATTTTGAGTCGCTGTGTCCGGAAAAACACTTGCCATCGCAGGGCTGTTCGGAAATGATAACAAGGCCAGTTGATATGGCTGGAGAAAATTCTTCAATTCGCATCCGATGCAGGTGTTTGCAATTCCACGAAGGTTGCAGAGCAATCCGATTCCCCGCTCCGGTACGTTCTGCATCTGACTCTAGAGCCAAAGGGCTTGCGTGTTCCGGTCGAGTCATGGCAAGGTTTCGACACAGTATCGAAACGAGATAAGGGATTCTGGGCGGCCTTCTTCCAGTATGAGCACTTCGACGCAATCAACCTCGTCCTCATGGCCACACCACGGTTTGCAGGTGGTGCGCCCGGATGCGTCCAAACCGGCGAAGTCGAAGCCCCGTATCTTTGTGCTGGAAGGCCATCCTCACCTGCTGGACTACATTCACCGCGGGCTGAACAGGCACTTCGATCTGCACTGCTTTGAAGAGCCGAAGAGCTTCCTCAAAGCACTTCAAGCCAATGCTCATGTGGATATGGTGGTGTACGCGTGGGAGACCGCGAGCCAGTCCCTCCATGCTCTACAGGAACTGCGGAAAATTCATCCCAGCGTTCCATTGCTGCTGCTCTGCTGTTCGGCCGACATGGAAGAATATGGCCTGCTCGCCGGCCTTGGCGCCGCCTCGATCCTGCAGAAACCCTTCACCTCGGAAGACCTGCACAACGAGATCCGCGAAAATCTGGTTTCTGGCAGCAGCGATGTCGAGGCGCGTGAAAGTGTTTTGGATAGCACGCACTCCTTTGTGCGTGTGAGCAAAGCCATGCACGAGGTAGAGCGCCAGGCCTCCCTGGTGGCGAAGTCGGATATTCCAGTGCTTATCCTGGGGGAAAGCGGGACCGGCAAGGAGATTCTGGCAATTTTCGTCCACAAGTCGTCGAAGCGCCGCGACCGTATTTTCATGAAGATCAACTGTGCCGCCATGCCTGCCGAACTGTTGGAGAGCGAGCTATTCGGTTATGAGCAGGGTGCGTTCACCGGAGCCGTGAAAACGAAGCCAGGCAAGTTTGAAACCTGTGACGGCGGAACGATCTTCCTGGACGAAATTGGAGAGATGCCGGCGCAATTGCAGGCAAAGCTGCTGCAGGTGCTGCAGGATGGAACTTTTTCGCGGCTTGGCAGCCGTTCCACCATGAAAACCGACGTCCGCGTAATCTCCGCGACTAACGTCATTATGAAACAGGCAATCATGGAAGGAGCCTTCCGGGAAGACCTCTACTACCGGCTCAATGGCTTGAGCATCAAGCTGCCTCCGCTGCGCGAGCGGCTGGACGAATTACCTACGCTGGTCAAACACTTCATGGACAAGGGTTCAGCGCGCTTCGGGCTGGATCCGTTGCCACTCTCAATGTCATTGCAGAACGCGATGCTGCAGTATCGCTGGCCAGGCAATCTCCGCGAACTGGAAAACCTGGTCAATCGATTGCTGGTGCTGCGGGACGAGCAGGCCATTTTGCCGGAACTGCAGGCCGCGCCTCTCACCGCGAACAACGGCCAGTCCAGCCTAAATAGCGGTTCGTCTCCGGGTGCGAGCTTCGACTCCGGTTCGCCACGGACGCCACGAAATGCGGGCGAGCCCGATGCGGCGATGATTGCGCGCGTGCTCGAAGAGAAACTCTGGAACCGGCGTGCGGCTGCCGATGCGTTGAATATGAGCTACAAGTCGCTCCTGTACAAGATCAAACAATATGATCTGACCAGGAGGTCCGCATAAATTTGCGCGACAGCACTGCACGAAGTGCCCCCGACGAGGATGCCGGTGCCGATCGGCCCGCAGGCTCTAACGACAAGATCGTCGTACAGTTTGGCCAGAACACGCTGAAGGGCTATACCAACCGGGCAGAGTGGTCCTCCTCCGAATTGACCGCCGCCGGTGGGCGCTCTCCTCTCATCTACCCGGTGGACGGTCAGCCGCCAATGAGTGTCGATCTGATGGAAGCGAAGGCCGTTTTCTTCGTGCATGTCTTCCAGGGGCCGGGTCACAATCCCATTCTTTTTCATGACAATACGCCGCACAAGGAAGCGCTCTGGGTGCGTGTGATCTTTCAGGATGGAGAGCGGGTCGAAGCCATCCTGGAGAACTCACGGGAGTTTTTGCTGCACGACATGCTATCGCTCGCGCCTTTCGATCCGGAGGGCAATAACCACCTCATCATCTGCGCGAAAGCACAAATTCGTGAGTTCCATGTGCTGGGCGTCCGCTCCCTGTCGTGATATCAGCCGGCCGGGCAGCTCGCACAAACGTGCAAAGTAGATCGTCGGGGAACTGCACGAAGGTAATGCAACCTTGCACTACTGTGCCCCGCTTTGCCGGCGCTGGCGGGTAACATAGGGAACGAATCAACTGTCTATTCATGACCTACCTCCCTCAGGAACGACGTGCCCGAACAGAGTGAATCCGGACTTCGGCAAGGTACGCCGGAGAGAGCCCTACCGGTTGCAAAGGAAAGTACATCCGGCAGCGTTGTGGCGCTGCTCTACCACGAACTGCGCCCGGAGCCGACCGCGTATTCCTACGTGCTGCCGTGCCGCCGTTTTGAGGAACACTTGCTGCTCTTCGACGAACTCGCTGTACAACCGCATCTGTATCGGCCCTTGCTGACATTCGACGATGGCCACCTGTCAAATTATGAATTCGCTCTGCCCAGGCTGCAAGAACATGGCAGGAACGCTCACTTTTTCATCACCGCCGGCTGGACAGGCCAGCGCGCCGGCTATATGCGGCCGGAACATCTTCGCGCTCTCCAGACAAACGGTCACACGATTGGTGCGCATGGATGGAGTCACAAACTGCTGACCCAGTGCGGTGCCGCGGAACTCCAACGCGAATTGAAGGTCGCACGCATAGCCCTGGAAGACTGGATTGCCGCGCCGGTCACGAGCGTGTCGCTGCCGGGAGGACGTGCGAACGACCGGGTGATGGCAGCCTGTACCGAGGCGGGATACACCACGGTGTGGACCTCCGTTCCAGGAGCCGAGGCTCTGCCGCTTAGCGGAAGTCTCAGCCGATTCAACATCCACGCCGACGCCACCGATGGCTTCCTGAGGCGCTTGCTGGATCCGGCGAGCGGCGTGTTGCAGGCGGTCCGCCGGAAACAGCGCTGGAAGCAGAGGCTGCAGGCACTGCTGGGGGACAGGCTCTACGGTCGGCTTTGGGCTGTACTGAACCACCAGGAAGCTGGCGAGTCAGAGACGCGCGCGGAAATGACCACCACCCCATGAGAGTTCTCCATCTGATCAGCAGTGGCGGCATGTATGGCGCCGAAGCGGTGATTCTGAATGTCTCGCGGGCAATGGAAGACGCGGGCCACCACAGCATGCTGGCCGTGTTTCATAATTTCGCCAAGCCGAATCTGCAGGTGCATCAAGCTGCGCTGGCCGCCGGCATTGAATCGCACCTGCTGGATTGCAGCGGCCAGGTAGACCGGCGCGTCGTGCCCAGGCTCCGAGAACTCGTCCGGCACACGCAGGCCGATCTACTCCATGCCCATGGCTACAAGTCGGACATTTACGCATACTTCGCGCTGCGCGGGCGCGGTCTCCCGCTGATCTCCACCTGTCACACCTGGCTGAACAACGACATCTTTGAAAATATTTATGGGAAGGCGGACCGCTTCGTTCTTCGCTCGTTTGACGGCGTAATTGCCGTCTCGAGCGAAGTGCGTGAGCAACTGACCCTTTCGGGAACGCAGGCTGCCAAGGTCCGCGTGGTCTTGAACGGGATCGACTTGAACCGGTTCGCGGAAGCTGCGTCGCGGCCCAGGAGCACTGGGGGCAGAGCCGGATACACCATCGGCGTGATTGCCCGGCTGTCTCCGGAGAAGGGCCACACCTTCTTTCTGGAAGCGGCCGTCCGTGTGCTGGTCGAGTTTCCCGATTGCCGGTTTGCGTTGTTTGGAGATGGACCAGAACGCCCCGCGCTGGAGGCCCTGGCCGGACGCCTGGGTATTCAGTCCAGCGTGACCTTTGCGGGGCGGAGAAGTGACATGCCGGCTGTGTATGCTTCGCTGGACATGCAGGTTTTTTCGTCATTGCAGGAGGGCTTGCCTGTGGCTCTGCTGGAGGGGATGGCAAGCCGGCTACCGATTGTGGCTACTGCCGTCGGAGAGATCCCCGCAGTGTTGCGGAATGGAGAAGCCGGCCGGATTGTTTCTCCGGGCGATGTGAAGGCGCTGGCCGAAGCCATGCTGCAGTTGCTCCGGCATCCTGCCGAGTGGGAGGCGCTGGCCGACGCGGGATATGAGCAGGTGAAGACCAACTTCTCGGCAAGCCGCACGGCCGAGGAGTACCTGGACGTCTACCGCGGAGTTTTGCAGGGCCGGAAGAACCGCGAGGCCGCATGGTGAGTCGGCCCAGGCACTCCTCCGGCATCTTCATGATGGACCTGCTGGCAACAGTTCCCTACTACACAGCCTATCTTTCACGAGCGCTGCAGGCGATTGGGTCGCCGGTGCGCGTCGGCTCTATCTCGTACTACCTGGACGCGGGCTGCTTCCGCAGTCGCGGACTCAAGCTGGAGCCAGGATGCCTGGACGTGGTTGGCCGCTTTTCACGGCTGCCCCGCTCCGTGCGCCGCGCAGGCAAGCTGCTGGAGACCGTCGCCAACCATCTGACGCTGGCCCTCCGGTTTATGGTCACACCGCCAGCCATTCTGCACGTCCAGTACCTGCCCCTGCTGCGTTCACGCTTTCCTCTCGATTTTTGCCTGGTCCGCCTGACGCAACGGCGAGGCGCGAAGGTCATCCTGACCGTCCACGACTTGCTGCCCCACGATACATCCGACCGATTTCGAACTAAATTCAAGGAACTGTATGCCCTGGCGGATGAGCTGATCTGCCACTCCGGCCACATCCGGCAACGGCTCATCCAGGAGTTTGAGGTTGATGCGGGGCGCATCCACGTGATTTCGCATGGGCCATTTTTCTACGACTTACCCCTCACCGCAGGAAAAGAGGGCAGTATCGCCGGAATCGCGCCGGGAACGCCAATTGTCCTCTGGCAGGGCATCCTGTTTCCTTACAAGGGATTGGATGTGCTGCTGGACGCCTGGGCAGAGGTGGAAGCACAAACACCGGACGCAACGCTGCTGGTCATGGGGACTGGCTCGCCCGAGCTGCTGGCACAGGTGCACCGCCAGGTAGAGCGCCTGAGTTTCCGCCGAAGTGTGCTGCATCTCCGCTTCACCTCGAGGGAGGAACTGGTGGCGGCTTATCGTGCCGCTTCGGTGGTGGTATATCCGTATCGGGCGATCACCACCAGCGGAGCGCTGGCGACAGGACTCGCGCTGGGCAAGGCCATCGTTGCCAGTGACTTGCCGGTCTTTCGCGAGCTGCTAACGAACCATGTCGATGCATTGCTGGTGCATCCTGAAAATTCGGCTACGCTGGCCGATGCCATCGTGAACCTGCTGGAGAACGAGCCGCTGCGGAGCCAAATGGAGACGGCGGTACGCGAAAAGAATTTCGGGGCGGAGTCCTGGCGCGTGATTGCCAAAAAAACGGAGGAAGTTTACCAGCTGGCGCTGGCGAGAACCGCAGCCGGCACGCAGGCCCAGGCGGCCGCATGAGCAAAATCGACGTCATCATGCCGGCCTACAATGCCGCACGTTTCTTGCCCGCTGCGATTGAGAGTGTCATGGCGCAAACGGAAGAGGACTGGCGCATTGTTCTGGTGGATGACGGCTCCACCGATGACACGCGCTCGGTCGTGGAGCTGTATGTAAAGCAGCTCGGAGATCGTTTCACGTATATTCACCAGGAAAACCGGGGACTGCCCGCCGCACGCAACGCAGCAATCCATGCTTCCAACGCACCGTTTCTTGCGCTGCTGGACGCGGACGACCTTTGGTTGCCGAACCGCCTGACGGATTCGCTTGCCAGCTTTACCGATAGGCGGGTCGGCTTGTCGTATGGACAGATTTCCAGGTTCGATGAAGACGGAAAAGTCTTCTATACCTTTACCGGGAACAAGCAACAGCGCGGCAGCACGGTCAACCTCCTCTACACCCGCCGAATCGAGTTACCCTGCCCTTCGATTACATTCCGCAGAGAATGCGTTGAGAAAGTCGGATTTTTCGATGAGTCCATGCGGGCGACGGAGGATCGCGACATGTGGCTGCGCATCGCACAGCACTACGAAGTCGCCTTTGTGCCGCGAGTCGTTGCGCTTTACCGGACATCTACATCGTCCATGTCCGGCGATCTGCCCCGGATGCTGCGATCACAGCGACAATTTCTCCAAAAACACTATGGAAAGCCTGGATGCGGCTGGGTAGCGCGACAAGTGGCGCTCGGCCGCGCGTACAAGCAACAGGCTGAAAGCTATGCCGAGCGGGGCCACTATGGACCCTCAGTGCGGCATGCGCTTCACGCAGTCGCGCTGGCTCCGTTTGACCTGAACAACGCACGAACAGCGCTTTCCATCGGGCTGCGCACGTTGGGTGTAAGAAGAAAAAGTCCAACGGCTGGCACTTGAGTGCCTTCGCGGCTGAATCGCAAGGGTCCACTGCGTTGCAGGACGGTCCAGTGTTATCTACTCAGCGCGTGCCGCCGATGGAAACCGAACGCGAGGAACCGAACCAGGCCAATGCCGATACAGGCGATAACGACGACCAGGAACGACACCACCACATAATGAATTACCGTGCGGGCGATGCGTCCCCGCCGACCTCCACTATGACTTCCGTTAAAGGCGTGCTGCGGCACGGCCGCTTCCGCCGGCCCGGGTACCTGCACCCCTAAAAGCTTCTCTGCGCTGCCCGCTTCCAGGGCGCCACGTGAAGGTGCTGCCGGCCGCGACGTTCCGGCATAATCCGTGGTGACGCCGCTTATCGGCGTGCCGCTATGCGCGGAAGGCCCCTCCTGAGTTGGAGCCATGTTGCCGTAGCCATACAAGTGGTAGCTCTCATCCACAAGGCCGGGAGAGCCGCAGATCGCGTCTGTCTCATAAGCTCCAGTGGGACACGCGCCGTCCGGCCGCTGCCGGTAGGTGACGTTGTGGCTGTCTATGCTTCCGGGATTGCGGAGAACCTTGACTTCCATCTCCGTGTAGAGCGGGGTCGGATATTCCTGGGTGCCCACCTCGCCGGGATAGCCGTGCTTCGCATCCTGGGGGAAGCCGACAAAGATATTGTTGCGATAGAGCATCTTCGAGCTCGCATCGCAGGCGCCGGCACTTCCGTCACACTCGAGTTCTACACCGATGCGCCCTGCCGAGTAGATGGTGTTGTTGTCGAAAACCAGCGTGGCGTTCTTCCCGGCAGTTAGAAGTACAGCTTCGTCCCCTGCACGGCAGAACGGGCCAAGTGTACGGTTGTAACCAGTGGGCGTCCCCGGAATGTCGACCGACATGGCGCGGCAGTTACCCACGATGAGATTGTTTACTGCTGTTCCCGAAGCACCACCAACCTTGATCTGCTGGCCGATGTTGCCGTAGGCGAGCACGCGAGTGATCGTCATGGATGACCCGGCACCGGTCAGGTGAAGGGCGTCCAGGCCGTCCTGCGTGTTGTAGCTGACGATACCCTGGTCAAAATGTGCCTGCCAGCCCGGCGAGCTTGCCACCGTTGCCGTGCCGAAGCCGTCTCCATAGCCGGCGTGTTCCTGGTCCGTGCAGTCGCTGTAAGGCAGCGCATGAGCGATGGGGTATTCCTCCGCGCAGCCGTTCCAGCTGATATTGAAGTTCTGAACCAGCAGCGAACCGGTGCCGGTCGTGCCGTCGCCCGCATCAGCGTTCCAACCGGCACTCGCATTGCCCAGCACCTCCAGATGCTTCATCACCACAGCATCGCCCGTGGGACCCAGCAGACCCGAGGCGCCCAATCCGTGCACACGCATGTCTGTAAGCGTGGTGTGATTCGTGAGGCGGGTAAAGACGATGCCATTGGACGCGTAGTCATCCAGCGGGTATCCGGTCTTACAACCGTTTGCCTGCCCGGAGCGGCCACAGGAACTAAAGTCGGTGATGTCCAGGCAGGCGACGTCGACATAGGTAGCGGCCGCCAGGTTTAGGACCGCGCCAACGCCATATCCGCCGTGCAGCTGCGTTTTTGCAGAAGGTGCCGAGCAGGAGGCGAAGTTCTCCCCCAGCAGACGCGTGTGTGCGGAACTGGTTCCGGAGGGCGGCGGCGGCGCTCCCGCTCCGTAAGGATTGCCTGCTAGACCGAAAATGTCTTTGGGGCCTGGACCGCTGGATCCGACGCGATAGGTCACGCGATCGGCCAGGCTACCGCGAATGAGGTAGGTGTCTCCGCCAGAGCCGACCCACTTCCAGCAGGTTGAGTTCGCGCTGTTGTCCGTGCAGTAGGTACCGTCTGTCCAAAAGAAGCGCACGTCTTTGAAAGCACAGGGCCGGTTGGTCCCGGACCCTGGGTAAGCCGCGTCCGATGTGCCGTTGCACTGGCCCGTTGGAACCGCGGCAGAATACCGCGTTCCCCCATCCGGCCGCACGTACCAGGTGGCCCCGAAAAGACTGGGGCACACCAGGCACGCGAGCATAAAGCATGCCAGCCGGAAGGAGAGGACGCTTTTATTCATTGGCCCCAATACTCGGAACGGCGTGTCGAGTCGCCCCAGTATAGTCCGTCGTTACGCCCTGCACGGGGGTACCGGCACCGCGCACTGAGTTGTTTAAGAGAGGCGTGGCATTGCCGTAACCATACAGGTGCCAGCTCTCGTCGGTGAGCAAGGGATCCAAGCAGAGTCCTGAGATTTCATTCAGGCCGGCTGCCGGGCAGGACCAGTTGCTCTTCGGATGGTACGTGACGTTGTTGCTGTAGACGCTCCCTGGGTTTGGGAACGGGTTAAAGGAGCCCAGGTAGATCGGGTTAGAGTAATTGCCGCTGCCTCTGCCTGCGGGGTAGCCTGAAACCGTGTCATTCAGGAATCCGATAAAGACGTTGTCGCGGTAATCCATCAGCGCGGTACTGTCACAGGCACCGGCGCTTCCATCGCACTGGATGTCGATACCGGTGGCGGATGCAGAGTAGACGGTGTTGAAATCGAAGCGACCGGTGCTTCCCTTTCCTACCGTGAACAGGATGCCTTCGTCAGCTGCCCGGCAGAAATCGGAGAGCCGGGCGTTATAGCCGGCCGGTGTTCCCGGAATGGCCTGCCGCAATGCATTGCAGTTGGTGTAGATGACATTGTTCATGGCGGTGCCGGAGGCGCCCCCAACCTTGATCTGCTGGCCCATGTTGCCGTAAGCCAGTACGCGGGTGATCGTCATGGAAGATCCAGCGCCCGTCAGGTGCAGCGCGTCCAGGCCGTCCTGCGTGTTGTAACTCGCCACACCCTGGTCGAAGCGGGCCTGCCATCCTGGCACACTTGGAACGGTTGCAGTTCCGAAGCCGTCGCCATAGCCGCCGCCCGACTGGTCGTCGGTGCAGTCCTGATAAGGCAGCGCGTCCACCATTGGGTACTCCTCCGCGCATCCGTTCCAGCTGATGTTGAAATTCTGCACCAGTAGGGACCCTGAACCGGTCTGGCCATCGCCTGCGTCTGCATTCCAGCCCGAACCCGCATTTGCAATCAGGGCAATGTCGGTAATGACCACGCCGTCACCCGTAGGGCCGGTGATGCCGGTATTTGCCATTCCATGAATGCGGATGTCAGTCAGTGTGGTGTGCATCGTCTGATTGCTCAGGCTGATGCCGGTGTTGGCGTAATCATCGAGCGGGTAAGCCGTATGGCAGGCATTCGACTGCGCGGCCCTTCCGCACGAAGAGAAGTCCGTGATGTCCAGGCATTGCACATCCACGTAAGACGCACCGGCCAGGTTCAGTACGGAGGCGACGCCGTAGCCGCCGTGGAGCTGTGTACGCGCACCCTGCGCGGTGCAGCTGCCATAGTTCCCACCCAGGATGTGGGTAGGTGCGGAAGCCGTACCCGCCGGTGGCAGCGGTATGCCAGCGCCATACGGATTCCCATGCAGGCCAAAGGAGTCGCCAACATTCGGACCGTCCTGCCCGATGCGGTAGCTAATACCCGTGTCGATGGATCCACGAATCAGATACGTGTCGCCACCCGAACCGATCCATTTCCAGCAGCTGGAATTTGCACTGCTGTCCACGCAATAGCCTCCGTCTGACCAGAAGTAGCGCACATCCTTAAAGGCGCAGGCCTGGTTTGTGCCTGTACCCGGGTAGGGGCTGTCGCTCTGGCCGTTGCACTGGCCGTTTGTATTGCCTGCTGAGTAGCGCGTTCCGCCGTCTGGCCGCACGTACCAGTTTGTCCCGCTTGCGGAGAGCTGCGCTTTTTGCGCGATGGTGAGCGACGTTGCCGCACTCTGCACCTGGGTCGGCGAGCTGCTGTCCATCACCGCGACCGTAAAGTTCGAGGTACCGGTTACAGAGGGCGTTCCGGAGATTACGCCCGTGGTTGCCGCCAGTGTAAGCCCGGCCGGCAGGCTGCCGGAACGAATGGACCACGTGTACGAAGGAGTTCCCCCGCTTGCTGACAGGCTTGCGTTATAACCCGTACCGGTTTGGCCGCTGCTCAGGCTGATGGGTGCGATGCTGAGAGCGCCGCGTGTGACGGCCATCGTCATCGCTGCCATTTGCTGCTGCACCGGCGAGCTGGCGTCAGTTACTGTGACGGTGAAGTTGGAAGTTCCCGCCGTGCTTGGAGCTCCGCTCAGCAAACCAGTGCTGCTCAGTGCCAGCCCGGCCGGTAGACTGCCCGCGGTCACAGACCAGGTATAGCCGAGTGTGCCGCCGCTTGCGTTGAGTTGTGCGGAGTAACTTGCGCCCGTCTGACCGTTGCTTAGCCCCGTCGAGGTGATCGCTAGAGGTGACCCGCCAATAGCAAGGGTGAGTTGCTGGATTCGGAATTGCTGCGGTGTACCCGCATCGCGCACAGAGAGATAGAAGCTCGATGTCCCGGCCACGGTAGGCGTGCCACTGAGGGAGCCACTGCTGTTGAGGGAAATGCCGGCAGGCAGGCTGCCATACGCCAGGCCCCAGAAGTAAGCCGGTACGCCGCCTGTTGCCTGCAGTGTAGCCGTGTAAGGGGCACCAGTCTGACCGTTGGGAAGGCTGGAAGTTGCGACAGCCAGAGCAGCACTTGCAACGGTGAGCGACAGGTTTGCGGTCTGACGCTGGGCCGGCGAACCGGCATCGCTTACCGCGACGGTGAAGGTGGATGTGCCGGCCAAAGTGGGCGTGCCAGTGATGCCACCATTTGCTGTGAGCGCCAGACCCGCGGGCAAACTGCCCGAGGCGAGCGTCCACTTATAGGCGGGAGTGCCTCCGCTGGCAGTCAGGTTGGCGCTGTAGTTGGAACCGGTTTGGGCAGATGCGAGAACAGAAGAGGAAAGGACCAGAGGTGATGGCGTTACAGTCAGCGTGAAGCTTCTGCTTTGGCGCTGCGTCGGGGCACCCGCGTCGTAGACAGATGCTGAGAAGGTAAAAGTGCCTGCCCCTGCGGGTGTTCCTGTGATAGCTCCGGATTTACTCAGCACCAGTCCCGAAGGCAGCGTTCCTGAGGACAAGAGCCAGGTGTAACCTGGCGTGCCGCCGCTTACCTGGAGACTCGCCGAATACGCCGCGCCGACCTGTCCTGCACTCAAGGCCGTGGAGGAAATAGAAAGTGCGCCTGGCAAAATGGTGAAAGCAACCTTCTGATTTGCCGGCGGCGTCACACCCTCCTGTGTGCGATTTGCAGCGAGTGTAAAGGTCCAGATGCCTGTAATGGTCGGAGCTCCGGTGACTGTTCCACCAGAGACACTTAGACCGGTTGGGAGTGAACCTGAGACAAGCGACCATTGCGACGTTGTGGTCCCTCCAAGTGTCTGGAGCGGTATTTGTACCGACTCACCCACGTTGGCGGTAACCTGAACCGTCCCCCCGACACGCTTAATAACGGCCAGAGTAGTTGGACGATTGGCCTCGATTGCCATCGGGCCGGCAACGCTCTGGGTAGCAGCAGCGAGTATGCCGGCACCGCACCCATACATTCCTGAAAGTGAAACGAGTGTGGCGAAAGCTGTTGCGATTCGCGTCCAGCGGCTCTTCAAAACGGTCCTCCCGACCTTTGTCACCCTTCACACTCGCACGCACATCTGCGAGAGAATGGCGCGTTGCCATCTCGCGAGCAATCAACCATGCGGGGAGTAGAGAGTCTGTCAGTCTTATTCAACTCGGAGGCACACAGGCGCTCCAAGGCCAATGCCACGCTTTTGAACGCGGCGGAGATTGTGTTGCAGCAGCACTGGTCTAACTGCAGGACAGCTTCAGGATTGGCAGGAAGAAGAAAATCGAGCCGAGCGTTCAGATAAGTTTTGGTGTGATGCGGCGGCGATCCGGCGGATTCGCCTCGTAGGGATTTTTTTCCCTTGTAAAAATTTCAAAATGATGGCCGCATCATTCTTCAACCTCGCGTAACCCGCGAATAAGGGCCAGCGCGCAATCCTGGACAGGCAGGTGTGTGCAGGTTTCAATGAACTGGTGCACCATTACGCCATCGTGCACATACACCACTGACAGAGCAGCCCTCGGCCGGCCGTCGCTTTGTTCCAGCGGCATGGAAATGATGTGCACGCGGATGGCTCCGCGGCGGGAACCCTCTTCCAGGCTCATCTGCTGGTAATGGTTGTCCTTTTGCAAAAGTTCCTTTACTGCACCCACATAGGCTTGGCCAATAGGGTCAGCGCAAGCGCACGAGATCGTGACACCCATTGGTGCCACTACACGTTCGCCCTGGGCGTTTGCGCGGAAAAGAAGTATTGAGCTGAGAAGTATTAGAGAGATCCACAAGTTCTGCATGCCGTGCCTCGAATGATTACAGCATCGGCACCTCGGGAAGTTTCTTCACTCCCACATCGGGAATTTTGTTGTACCACTTTCAGGGAATCACGCTCGGTACCCCTTGGCGTGTATTAATTTAACCAGGATGAAATGCCTTGTGGTTGCGATCGCATGGTTTCGTGTATTTATGATCGCCTTCACAGGCTTTTGCCCCTATACTTGCGTTACCATTCCCAAGATCGGTTGCGCGTAAGCGCTTTTCTGCCTTTATTATGCGAACGAAACGGTACAAACTCAGGAAATCCGCAGTACTGACTCTCATGGCTATCGTGGTGGGAGGGGCGTCGATCGGGATTCAAGCGTCGCCGACCTGCCAACGGTATGTCGAGAAATACATCGACAAGGTAGTCCCGCATCACTACACGAGGGCGACCTTGGCGAAATGGGCTGCGTGGGGGAAACAGCACCCCAATTACCATCCACCAAAGCGCAGGACACCGGCGACTCCGCAGGAGACGTTCGACAAGGTGAACTTCGCGTGTGAAGTGCCTCCCGTACCGGTCGAAACAGCGGGCCTACTCAAACCAGAGCTGCCGCCCGAGCCGCTCATCCCCACAACGCTGGTGACAATCGCCACTTCCGCTCCGCCGACGGGCCCAATCGTTTCGCTTGTGAATGCACCTCTCCAAGTGCCGCCGTCTTCCGCAATTGGTGATGTACCGGAACCGGGACCTTGGCTCTACATGCTCACGGGTGCGGCGTTCTTGCTACTGTGTGCGAAGGGCAACGCGCTGTCAGGACGTCTGCGTAGTCTGGCCGTACGACCCACAGCGCTCTGAGCGGTTTCACATCACGAGCATCGGTCCGTCTAAGTTGAGGGCCGCGCTCGCGGGAAGCCTGCTCGAGCTTTCTCTCGCTGAGTGGAATTTTCTGCGCGTTCGCCATCGACGATGGCCTACCAGCCAGCGTCTCGGTAAAGGTCGGCCGCCTACGTCGAGTCTGCGGGCCGCATGCTGATCTGCGCTGGCTTTGCGCCAATGCTTTGCGACGCGACACAGCCGATCGGCTGTAGGCGGGGTTTACCCTGCCAATGTTCGCTGTGAACGATGAGGGTTCTGCCTACGGACTTCGCCGGAGCATTTTCCGTTGAGCCGTACTTTTGCGGAGAAGGGCCGATACCCCGGGCATTCAGTCTCTTGCTCTTAGCTCTCCCCTGGGAATTATGCCAGAGGCTGTAGCTTGCCGGGCTCTCAGCCCCTAGAAG
>CAXTRR010000059.1:0-9780 GCA_964246795.1 uncultured Terriglobus sp.
CTGGACGCGACCCACAAGTGGGAGCAGCAGCGTGACGCGGCCGCAAGCGGCAAGCCTGTCGTCACCCTTGATCCCGAGCTCGCCCGGGAGGAAGCCGACCGGGCCGCGCACTCCCCAGAAGTGGCGCCGAATCTGCGGTTGCCCGATCAGGACAGCGTGCTGGCGCTGGACACCTACCAGGGCCAGTCTCAACTCGCCGTTCTGCAGCAAACGGACGGCGAACTGAACCGGCAAACGGCCCACAACATCCTGAGAGCCGCAGTTAACCCGCTCTCAACCTCGCATCAGCTGATCGAGATCAAAGGCGAGCGTTCCCCCGTACAGCTGCACGTGCCGGACCCGTCACTCTTTGTGCGCCTGGATGAAGCAGACAGCACAGCCGATGCCGGACCTGGCGCGCTGGTGGTGGATACGCACGGCTCGAAAACCTCGGCGCGCGACAAAGTCAGCGCGAGCAGCCAGTACGTGATTGTCCGCGTTGACGTCCGGCGCGACCAGCGCATTGTGACCAGCTTCTCCATCAACCTGCTGGGCTCCGCCAAACGCCAAGCCGACGTAATCGAGACAGCAAAGACCATACTGCCTGGCGGCCACTGGCTCAAGATCACGCCAAAAGCATCATTGACTTTCGGTGAATACGCTCTGATGGAAGTGATCGATGAGAGAAACGTCAACACGGGTGTCTGGGATTTTGGGATACACCCCACCGCCGGTCCGAATCGCGATGCCATCCTGCCTGAAGAGCGACGTCCTCCGTCACTTGAGCGGCGGAAATCGAATCCTTGAGGCAATGACGCGGGAATGCTTCTACTCCAGCATTCTGCAGCGAGCGATCAGCGGCTCAGAAACGATGCAGGCCGGATTGTCAGTCTTTCCGGAGATGGTTGTGCTGCTGAGAGATTCTGCATCTCGATCCGGCCATCGCGGAAGACCAGACCACGGCCGGCGACCGCGATGTTATCTCGTGTCGCCCCCTTTGCCTCATACATCACCCGGTCGGCACTCCTGATGATGTTGTCCATGGAGTCGCCGTCTTCTGGATACGTCGCCAGACCAAAGGAGGCTCGAAGATCCAGCGCCATGCTGCCCAGAAACTGATGGCTGCGGAGCTTGTGGAAGAGCATCTTCGCGAGTTCCACACCGCCGTCTTTTTCCTGCCCGGGCAAGAGCACAATAAATTCGTCGCCACCGTAACGGAATGCCGGATTGCCCGGTCCCATCGTCTTCCGCACCAGCGCTCCCGCTTCATTCAACAGGCGGCTGCCTATCAGGTGCCCATGCACGTCGTTCACCCGCTTGAAGTGGTCCAGGTCCATAAAGACCAGGCTGAACTGGCTATGTGGATCCTGCCGGATACGCTGATCGAGAGTGTCGTACAAATAGCGCGCATTGAACAAACCGGTGCAATCATCGGTGATGGACAGCTCATGGATCCGCTGCATGTCTGTCGCATTGCGGATTGCCACGGCGGAAAAGTCGCACAGCACGCTTAGAAACTGCAGCGCGTAATCCGACATGAGGTCAACCTGTGGGTTCAGCAGCTGCACCACGCCAACAACGCCCGCCTCGGAACGAACAGGCACACAGGCGATAGAGCGGACATCCATGCCGGTGAAACGGCGCGTGAATTCAATCCATCGCGGCTCGAGACTCGTATCCGGCACAACGACAGGGTTACCCGTCAACGCCACCCAGCCAGAGACGCCTTCACCGATAGGCACGCGCATCCCGTTCAACTGCTCTGTGGTCTGTCCGACAGAGATGGCGTAATAGAGTTCGTTGGCTTCACGGTCCACCAGCATCAGCGACCAGCGTTCCGGCGCGAAATACTGCGACATCTTCTCCATTACCTGCGTCAGCACCTGCTCCAACTGCAGGTTGGAGGTGAGGGCGCGGGCAACGTCTACAAACAGACGCGTATAGTCCTGCTGCAGCGCTTCTGTCAGCGCTTTCTCCCGCTCGCGTTGTGTCTTACCTAACAGCATTTGATCACCGCCGACGGGCCCTGCTCTGAAGGTTGGCGACCCCGCTCGATCCTTAGTACGCAGGACGGCTCCTCTCCGGCTCCCACGCGCATGTGTTCTGCAACACTACACAACCGCGCAGGTGCCTGCCATCCCAATCTCGCATTGAAGAGCCATGAACGATACAAAAAATTGAATGAGTGAACCCGGTCCCCATGGAAAATTGACCCGGCAAATGGATTAGCCCCCGATATGCACCATGCTACGCGAGGGCTTCAGGAAACCGGCCTCGCCGATGTGGTGTCGCTCTTCCTTATGGGACGCGACGTCACGGAGATACTGCTTCAGCTGGTCCTCCGAAGCGCCGCGGCGCATACGCCCATACAGATCGTGATCCTGCTGAGAAAAGAGACAGGTTCGAAGCTTGCCGTCGCTGGTGAGCCGTATGCGTGAACAGTGTCCGCAGAACGGCCGCGACACCGGGGCGATAATACCGATCTCTCCCACACCATCCGCAAAAGCATATCGCCGTGCCGTCTCACTGGGTTGATTGGGTGCCAACGCCACCAAAGGCGAGATGCGGCTTAGCCGCTCCACGATTTCGGCCTCACGGACCACAACCTCCGGAGACCAGATCCTGTCCTCTTCTAGAGGCATGAATTCGATAAACCTCAGTATTACGCCTTCCCGCCGGGCAAACTCGCCGAATCCCTCAATCTCGCCCTCGTTCCAGCCCCGCAGCAGGACGCAATTCACCTTCACCGGTGCCAAGCCGGCATCCTGAGCGGCATGGATGCCGTCAAGAACTCGCTCAAAGGAGCGGGGAACCCGGGTGATGCGCGCGAAGATCTCGGGGTCGACCGCATCCATGCTGACCGTAATGCGGTGCAGCCCCGCCTGCTTCAGCTCATGGGCCATCCCCGCCAATAAGTGTCCGTTGGTCGTCAATGCTATCTCGATGGGACGGCCCACGCTGGTAGGCAGTCCTGACTTGTCGAAGGTCGTGCGAAGCTGCCGTATCTCCCGGATCAGATCGAGAAGCCCACGGCGCAGCAGCGGCTCTCCACCCGTGAGCCTCACCTTTTCAATCCCCAGATCCACCATGAGACGAATCATGTGGGCATAGTCTTCCATCGGGAGTTCGCTGTACTGGGCGGCCGACTCGCCGGTACGGCAGTAGACGCAGCGGTAGTTGCAGCGGTCCGTCACGGAGACTCGCAGATCTGTGAGTGCCCGCCCGAAGCGGTCCTGCCACGGCGCCGCTTCCCGCAGTGGCGAGACGGCGTGGACAGGCGTTTCACCCGGAGCGGGCATTTTGTCTTGCATCGAAATGGGAGCGAGGGTAGCCAAATTACTTTCCGTGAAACGTCTTGCTATCCGATGCTTGAAAACGGAACGGGACGCCTTTTACCCGCCGCCGATGATCGCTGAGAAGCTTGTGAATACGAAACCCGTGCCGAAGCACGGGTTAAAGGATCCGGAGCCGTTCCGCACGCTAGTAAGACATGAACTCGTGCAGCCCGCGGCGTTGCGCAATCCCGTACAGAAAACAACCAGCGGCGGTCAGGCCGGTGACGCACGCCCAATAGAACATCGGCCGCTGCCATCCCGGGGAGTGCGTCAAATCCTGACCCACCCAGAGCGACAGCACAGTCGTAACTACCAGCGCTTGCAGGCCGATGACCAGCGCCAATTGACCACGGCGACGGCGCGCATCCAGCTCCTCAACCTGCTGCGGTGTCAGGTTTCGCTCTGTGGCCGGAATTCGTTGGTTTGCCATCTGTCTTATTACTCCTCCGTAGATTCCAACATAAGCTTCCCTTTCCCTGCAACTGAAGCACCTGATTGTCGGGGCGATGATCGCGTCAGAAGCTGGTTAGCTAGTCCAGAAAAGCCATGGTCTTCAACCCGCTCAGTTCAAAACGTTTCCGGCAACGCAGGTTGGTGCACATGGCCGTATCATCGCGCAGCACCATGTAGCTCTGCGCTTTGGCGAACCGGGCGCGGTCACGTTCATCCGCCCGGCCGTTCAGTTGCCGCTTTTTGCGGCGCACCAGCCAGTTCAGCTGATACTCCCCCACAACACCGCACTTGGTACAGGGCAGAGTATGCTTACGCTGCTCTGTCTTTTCGTCGAAAAACTCACGTTCTTCCATCTACGCTCCGGGTTGCAGATCCCACATCATTTTACGGAAAGATTGGCCGGTGCACGATAGGATGCCTGGCAGGGAGGAATCACGCGTGGCGCGCCGCAGACCAAAAATCTTTTCCGTCACCAAAGCCATCAAGAGCAATGCCCGGGACCGCATCGGCACACCACCGCCTGGCTACGCGCTGCCGGATGACAAGACCAAAGCTTCCCGCCGCGCGAAGAAGCACAGGACGACTCTCAGCAAGCTGCTGCAGGACAGTCCTTCTTAAAAGTAAGCCGATGCGCGGCTGGGGTTCGTACAATGCTCTGTGCAGAGTCGTCCGCCGTTGATTTGTCCTGCGCTGGACCGCTCACCAGATTCGCTGGACACCGAATCCATCCATTGCCGCGTCTTTGCTCAGGAGCGCGATGTCCGCTTCCAGAGCTGTTGCCGCTATCAGGCGATCAAATGGATCTCGATGCTCCCCGGGTAGGCGCGCGGCACGCAAAGCAACGCTTGATGTCACGGGGAGGATAGTGAAACCCGCATCACGCAGTGCCTGGTCGAATTCTAGGTGAAGAGATTCGACCTCAGGAAGTTTTCCAAGGCGGGATTTGGTTGCGATCTCGAAGGCGGAGATGCAGGAGACCACGAGTTTATTTCTGCTCTCCACGACAATCGAGTGGGCTCGCCTGCTCAGAAGATGAGGAATCTCCACAGCCCAGATTACTGCGTGCGTATCGAGGAGAAAATTCAATTGTCTTCGCCCTCCCATAGGCGGAGTTCTTCCTCTGGCAAGGGATCCCAGAAAGACTCGGGAAAAATATAGTCCGGCTTTAACCTGGCACCCAGCCGCTTAAACTTTTTGGGAACCACCGGCTCAATCCGTGCAACGGGGATACGGTTCCGGCCGGAGGTGATAATAATTTCCTCGCCGTCATTTGCTTTGCGCACCAACTCCGACAATTGTGTCTTCGCTTCAAACATTGTCACCGTCATGCTGCCCACCCCCTGCTAAGCTAACTTAGCACTTTTATGAGCCAGAACGTTGTTGTCCTGATCTTCGAGTTTGTCGGGCTGATCTTTGCCTTTTCCATTCATGAAGCGGCGCACGCCTGGATGGCCTCCCGCTGCGGCGACCAGACAGCCCGCATGCTGGGCCGCGTGACGCTGAACCCGCTCAAGCATCTGGACCCACTCGGCTCCGTTGTCCTGCCGCTGATTGCGGCGTTCACCCATTTGCCGCTGATTGGCTGGGCCAAGCCCACCCCTGTGACGACCCGCAACCTGCGCAATTACAAGCGCGACGACATCCTTGTCACGCTCGCCGGCCCCGCTTCCAATCTGCTGGTTGCTATCGTCTGCCTGCTGCTGCTGGTAATGGTCAAGCATCTGGCACCGGGCGGTCTGCAGGCCCTTGCCGCCGCCTTCACCATGGCGCTCGGCGGTGGTGGGGAAGCTCCCACCAGCATCGCGTTTCCGCTGCTTCTGCTGCTATTCACCGGCATGATCGTGAACCTGTCTCTGGCCATTTTCAACGTGATCCCCATTCCGCCACTGGACGGCTCACGCATCCTTCGTCACTTCCTGCCCTATCACTGGAAAGAAAATTACGACGCGATCGGCCGCTACTCACTGCTGCTTCTGATTCTGGTGGGCGGCCGGCTCATGGGCTTCCTGTTCACGCCAGCGCTGGCGGTATTCCTGAACCTGCTACTCAGGCTCTGATTTTGCCGCATCTTCTTCCGAGCTTCAGGGTGTGGCAGCGGCCGGCTTCCTCGGTGTAGCTACTTTGTAGGCGATGACGTACGCGAGCCCACCTTCCTGCAGTGCACCTGGAGTTGCTGGCATGTTCCACGCCACGTTGCCACGTGCGTCGACGGCAACCAGCGTCAGGGCGAAGCTTCCGCCCATCATGCTCAAGATCGGCAGGCTTACGCAAACCTGATCTTTGGCGGAAGTAAGAGCCTTCTTACAGCCAGAATGAACCGCATACACGGGAAGCGTGTCGGCGAGTCTATTGCGAAGCTGTTCCAGGCTCTTGGTAAACGCTGGCTTTTCCGGAGCGCCGTCCTCCTCGATAATCACATACAGTGCCTGGCAACCGTGTACGGTTGAGAGAACCATGTCAGCTCCGGGCTGCGTACAACGCGGACGTGGCATTCCGGCCGGAAGCGGACGACGCATACTCTCGAATCGTGCGTGCGCCGCAACTGCATCTGCTTCCACTTCGGCCGGCAGTGGCTTTGCCCTCGCCGCGATAGCGGCCTGAATGTCCCTATCGGCTTCGCCAACACCATCGCCATTTTCTTTCAACAGTGTCAGCGTATTCCAAGTCATGACCTCGGCCTGATTTGGGGGCAGATCGCCAGAGCATCCCTTGACACACTCCAGCAAGCCTGGTTGTAGACCCAGACCTGCCTGAACCGCATAACCTGTTGCCGGAACTTCCATTGAGCGGATAGTCGCGGCGGAAATGTCGGCGATCTCTACACTCAGAGGACCGAGTTCCCTCAGTTGCTGAAGGTGCTCCACGGCGGAACGCCACTGCCGCAGGTTCATCTCCGCTTGCAGTAAAAGAGAGTAGGCTTCGACCCGGTGCGGCTGCTGCTTGTCACCTGCATAGCGCACCGCCGCTGAATAAGTACCCGGCCAGTTCTGGCCAAGCGCACACTCGTGAGCCAGCGCGAGCAGTTCTTCATTGTCGTAGGCGGTCTGCTGAAGTCGAGTGCATTCCGCACTTGCGACTTTGATCGCCACTGCAAGCGCTGCAAGCTCTATGTCGGACCAGTTCGCCAGATCGCTGCGCACCTCCGTCACTGGGCGAAGAACATGCGCGTAGCTCAGGGATGGCGGCAGACTTACAGCGGAGGGTAGGGCCGCTGGACTCGCAGATGCCGGGGTGGAACGATTCTGTGCACAGGCAGAGGGCGGCACGAAAGTAGCCGCGCTCAGAATGAACAGAAAAGTACGCAAGGCGTTCCGCACGTCGGACTCGATCTCCTTCCAAGAAACGGCTTGCAGCCGCCACGCTACATCGTCTGCAAGAACTCCTGCGATACCGGATTCTCATACAGAGACCCATCCCGCGTCACCACGGTCAGGCCGCTCGGTGTCACAAAGTAGCGCTTACGGTCCTCGTTGTTGTCGTAGCCGATCACTGTCCCATCCGGGATGTGCACATCGCGATCAAGAATCGCGCGGCGGATGCGGCAGTGCCGGCCCACGTTCACATGCTGAAAGAGCACCGATGAATCGATGTCGGAGTAGCTGTTTACGCGGACGTCCTGCGACAGGACGCTTTGCCGCACCGCCGAACCGGAAATCACACAGCCTGGCGAGACAACTGAGTTGATCGCCATCCCGGTGCGGCCCATCTCGCCGAAGACGAATTTTGCAGGTGGATACTGGGTCGGCCGCGTACGCATCGGCCACTCGCGGTCGTACAGGTTAAACGTGGGAGCTACGGAACAAATGTCCAGATTTGCCTCGTAATACGCGTCCAATGTACCTACGTCCCGCCAATACAGCGCCTCCTTGCGGTTCTCATCCACAAAGTTGAATGCCTGTACTTTGTACCGGCCCAGCAGCCTGGGCAGGATGTTGTGCCCGAAATCGTGCTTCGATGTGTCATCTTCCGCGTCGGCGATCAACTCCGGCAGCAGCACGTCTGTATTGAAGAGGTAAATGCCCATGCTCGCGTCGACCTTGTCCGGGTTCCAGGGCGAGCGCTTCTCGGTCGTCTTCGGCTTTTCTTCAAACCCGGTCACCTCGCCGGCTCGCGAGACCTCCACCACACCGAAGCCTGCAACTTCGCTGGGGTCCACCGGCAACGTCGCGAGCGTCACCGCCGCGCCGCTCTGGCAGTGCTGCTCCAGCATCAAGCCATAGTTCATCTTGTAAATGTGGTCACCGGAAAGGATCAGCACATATTTCGGCTGCTCCGAGCCAATCGAGTAGATATTCTGGTAGACCGCATCCGCTGTGCCCTGGTACCAATTGCGGTTCACACGCTGCATTGGTGGCAGAATCTCGATAAATTCGCCAAGTTCATTGGCAACCACCGTCCCCCACCCTTCGCGAATGTGCCGGTTGAGAGAAAGCGCCTTGTACTGCGTCATGATGTAAACCCGGCGCAGGTTGCTGTTGATGCAGTTGGACAATGTGATGTCGATGATGCGGTACTGCCCCGCAAATGGAACGGCCGGCTTGGCGCGTTCGCGGGTGAGTGGGGAGAGTCGCTCACCGGCGCCGCCGGCTAGAAGAACGCCCAGGGTATCTCTCATAGCTATGGCTCTCAACTTTCATCCGGGCGCTGATCTCTGACGCTTACGGTGGCCGTGACAACTCGGATTTGGATGCGCAAACCGGGCACCAGGGCATGTTCCTGGATCTAGCCCATAAATTACACAAAAAAGGACATGCCTGAACGGCATGTCCTTTTTAACTCTCGAACGAACTCCATGTCTTAAGCGGGTCGTTCACTTTCCAAACCAGTCACGTCCTCGTCCGGCAGCGAAATACGCAGCGATTTCAAAAAGCTCACGTCGTTGCGGGTAAAGTTACCAGCCGGACCATCAGAGCCTTCCGCTTCCGCCTCGTTTTCTTCCGTGACCTCGTTCAGGCCGATCGTCGCCTCCAGCATCAGCAAGACATCGAAGCCCTCTTCGCGTATCTCTCGCACCACGCCTGAAATCGAATCCGACTCCGAAACCGATTCATGGATGGCTTCCCCAAGTTGCTGAATCAGCTCCTTCACCCGTTTGTTCAAACGTGCATCCATCGCCACCCCTTCCGCACCTGCGCTACGTGCACAAGCCTGATCATGATTAGACGACATCCTACCTCCGCGGGATACGGAAAAGCGGTTTCGTCTCCCCGAAGGTAATTCGCCCGAGTAATGCGGCCGGCCGGCCTCACCTACTCATGCACGGGTGTGGTGGTCGGCCCAGGCATGTTCCAGTTGCTCCGCCAGCTCCTGCACCGGCTCAATGCGGCGCGTGTTCCATACCAGAAAGCCTGCCGCGGCGGCACATACACCGCCAAGTGTCCACAAAAACTTACGCATCTCGCTCACATCTCCCTAAAATGGCACGGCGTCTCCCGCCTATGAACACGGTTGGATGCGCAAACCGGGCTTCACAGTAAACTCGGGGCAGATGGACCGTGTGCGATTAGGACGTGTACTGGGCCGCGGAGCTCGCCTGGCTGCGCGCACCGCGTTTGAAGCACTGGACGCGGCCACTTCACCCGATTCCGTGACGTCACGGGACACCTCATCCGCGGCGCGGCCAACATCGATTCCGGAGATCCTTCGGCCGGCACGTCTCCCCGGCAGCGATGGCCGGCCGGCCAAACAGCAGCAAGCCAGAACCACATCCTCCCCTGCGCAGGTTGCCAGTCGGCTGGCAAGTCCGATGCAGCGCGGCTTATCGCAGGCCGTACGCAGCGTGGGTGCGCTGGAACCCGTAAAGCGGGCTTCACGCGCAGTCTCGCTCGAAATCTCCGGCAGCTTTTTCGCCCTCTTCGCCCTGACCTTTGCAGCGGGCGCCTGGCGGTTTGCCCCGGAGATGCGCCTCGGCGGCTCGGGCCTCTACCGATTCGTGGCCTGCTGTCTCGTCGCGGTGATGTTTGGCTGGTTCGCGATCAGCAACTTCGCCAAGGCCAGGCGGCTATAAATCCAC
>CAXTRR010000059.1:9790-19305 GCA_964246795.1 uncultured Terriglobus sp.
CTCCTCTTCCACCTCATCGTCTTTTCTTTTTGCCGGTGGATAAGGAGTTTGCATCGCCGGCAACAACTGCGTCGCGTGGTGCCGGGGCCGCCGGGTCCAGGTCAAAGTCATAAACAATCACCACGCCGGGCCGGGCCTGCCGCGGCACCGGCACCAAGGCATATTCCCCGGGCGGCAGCGGCGCGGCGGAAGACAGCCGGTTCCACCCCCCCGGCAGCGACTCAGCCTGCAAACAGAGTACCGGTGCCTCACATGCCGCGCCTTTGCTGATCTGGGCGAAACGGACATGCGGCATGGTTCGGCCGTTAGCGTCTACAACGGCGGGCACCAGAGCCCATCCCGTCGGGTTCCCACGGCCAGCATCGCCAGTGTTTTCGGTGCGGTCGCCTGCATTGACATAGAAGATCGGCTGTGTCGAGTGCAACACCGTGCGTGCGTGCGGGCCGCGCAGCGTGTGAGTCTGTGGCGCGCCGGGCCCGTCCGCCTCAACATTTACAGGCTCCGTAATAGACGAATGATGCACCGGCACCAGTGCCGGCTTGCCGTCCACTGAATCCAGTGCCCAGGGCAGATTTCCATTCGGCACGCGCAGCCCGGGAGCGGCAAAGATCTCGCCCTGAGCCGCGCTATAACTGCCCGCCCGGGCAGCCGGAGCCGCGGTGGGCGTACTTGGCGGCGCCGCACTCGGGTCGGCTGTCTGCGCCAGGGCCCCCGGACCAAGCCAAAGGCAGGCGACTGAGACCCCCACCAATGCGGCCAACCGTCCAACGTATCCCGGACCCGGTGTCCATCTTCCGTACAAGCGCATACAGAAGATGGGACGCGCCCTCCGCCATGGCGTTGCTTTTTCTTCTATCCAGGCAGATCCCAAGCCACTGCTACCATCGAAGGCATGAGCACCGTCGCCACGCCCGCTTCCCCTGTTGCAGCCGCGCTGCGCCGCACCGGCTTGTTTGCCACGCACAAGTCGCTACGCGCCAAAATGGTCGACTTCGGCGGATGGGAGATGCCGGTGGAGTACGCCGGGCTTGTGGCCGAACACCACGCCGTGCGCACCGCCGTAGGCGTCTTTGACGTATCGCACATGGGCTGCATCCAGCTCCGCGGGCCAGGTTCGCTTGACGCCTTGCAGCACCTCCTGATGAATGACGCGAGCAAGCTGCAGGTTGGGCAAGCGCACTACAGCGCCATGCTCACGCTGCACGGAACGTTTGTCGATGACGTCGTTCTACACAAACTCAGCGAGAACGACTACCTGATCGTGATCAATGCCGGCACCCGCGAGAAAGACATCCAGTGGGTCCGCCGCACCATCGGCCACTTTCCTCATGTGCACATCAGCGACTACAGCGACCTGTACACACAGATTGCCATTCAAGGACCGCTCGCCCAGCAAACATTGCAAAAGCTTACCGACACTGACCTGAGCGCGATCAAAAACTACTGGTTCACCTGGGGCAAGGTCGCCGGGCAGTACAACGTGCTGATTGCGCGTACCGGCTACACCGGTGAGGACGGCTTTGAAATCTACGTTCCCAGTGACGAAGCCACCAGTGCCAGCGTCTGGCAGCAGGTCTTCGCCGCTGGTGCGGAGTTCGGCATCCAGCCCTGCGGTCTGGGTGCACGCAACACGCTGCGGCTGGAATCCAGCATGGCCCTGTATGGCCATGAAATCAGCGACCAGATCAACGTCTTTGAAGCCGGCCTGAACCGCTATTGCAAGATGGATAAGCCCGAGTTCATGGGCAAAGCCGGGCTGCTTGCCGCGGGCGAACCCACCCGCAAACTGGTGGGTCTGGAAATGGTTGACCGGGGTATCGCTCGCGATGGATACCTTGTACGCTCCCTGGAGGGCGAACTGCTGGGCGTTGTCACCAGCGGCTCTCCCAGCCCCACGCTGAAGAAGAATATTGCCATGGCGATGGTGCCCGTCGGTGAAACTACCCACGGCAACGAGGTCGCCGTGGAAATCCGCGGCAACCTCGTACGCGCCCGGGTCGTCGCCACGCCCTTCTATAAGCGTGCGAAGAAACCGGCGGAAATCATCTCTTAAGGTCCTGCCGCCACGGAACGGCAGACCCGCCCGTTGCAGCTTCAGAGCGGCATCGCCGTCGTCACACGCGGAGGCCTGTGGCTCATTCCTGCATGATCCTCGCTGGGGTACAGCACCTTCGACACGCGCCCGCTCGCACGCATCCGACGGTCCGCCTCGCTCCAGTCAGGCAGGCTGGCGTCCGCCTGCTCCCAATGTGCCACGCAAGCCTCGTCGCACCAGTGCATCAGTTTCGGCATCGCTGCCTTGTGCGCGCCGGAGGTCATGTACTGCCGCATGCTTTCTGCACTCTCCCATGCTGTAGGTGTCCAGAATGTCAAGCGCCGGTCGGCCAGCACGGCCCCCCGCACAAATCCGGGCGACGCTCTCAACTGCTGCCTGGAGAGAATCGCATGGACCGCAAACCGCGGGAACAGCAGAGCGGACCGCAGCCGCAGGCGTGTCAAGCTTACGAACATCATCCCTCCGTTGAGTCTGTGGCTTTCGCCAGCTTTTCTCGATGGGCCAGATGCCTTACTCCGGCCGACCCGATCCCTGTAGCGCCGTCTCCGCCGCCAACCCGATTTTCTTCAGGCTTGCCCGCAGGGCCTTGCGCTCTTCCGGGCAGATTGCCTCCATCAGCGCATCGATGTCTTTCTCATGTTTGCCATAGAGCGTCTCAATCAGTTTGCGACCGCAGCCAGTGAGCTGAACATTGCGCACCCGGCGGTCCTCTTCACCGCTTTGACGCCCAACCAGCCCTCGCTGCTCCAATCGGTCCACGGCGGCCGTCATGGACGCATTCGCCAGGTGGACCTTCTCGCCAAGGGCAGAGATCCGCATGGGCCCCTTATGCAGAAGTGCTTCCAGGATCATGAAGTCGCTCAGGCCGATACCGAGAGAAACGATGGATCGTTCCATCAGCGAACCCAGGGAGCGGTACGCCTTCATCAGGACGAGCCACACAGAGGCCGCGGTAGGCGCCGCAGCGGGGGTCGCAGCGGGGGTCGCGGCGGGGTTCGCGGCCGGACATTCGGGCTGGGTCAGTGGCTCCATTGCCTCTTCCAATGGTATGGCCTGTGTCGCCGGTGGGAGCAAAACTTCTTGCCAGAAGGCGCACCTCTGCCTCCGGGGAGACGACTTGCCTGAGTCACCCACCACTGGGAAAACCGGCTGCCCTGATTTCCACGCCCGATCCGGCTTAGAATCAGGAGCATGAATTATCCGGCGACGTATCGGTTTACCAAAGAGCATGAATGGATCGAGAACAATGGCGGGACCGCCACCATCGGCATCACGGACCATGCGCAGCATCTGCTGGGCGATATCGTCTTCGTGGACCTGCCCAAGATCGGCGCCACGCTCAGACAAAAGGAGTCTTTTGGCTCCGTGGAGAGCGTCAAAGCCGTCAGCGATGTGTATGCCCCAGCCAGCGGCAGCGTCACTGAGGTGAATGACGAACTGAGCGGAGCCCCGGAGAAAATCAACGCCGACGCGAATACCACCTGGCTCATCAAAGCCACGCTCAGTGACGCGGCCGAACTTGAGCACCTGCTGGACAGCACGGCCTATGAGATATACGTCAGTGAAGAAACCGGCAACTAGGCGGCGGCCGCCCTCCATCTTCCAATAGAGCGACGCTGTCCGGTATACGGTCTGAAACGCCCGGGGGAAACATTCCCGCTCGCGGCAGCACACCAGGGCGTTCACAATACAGAAGGTATGTGAACCGTCCAGCATCTGGATGCAATTGCACGAATCAGAACAGCCACAACGCCCGAGTGAAAGGCAAGCCTATGCGCTATCTCCCGAAGTCTCCCGCCGACCGCAAAGCCATGCTTCAGGAGATCGGTGCAGCCTCGATTGACGACCTTTTCACCACGGTGCCGGAGGAATTCCGCCTCACCCGCGACCTGAACATTCCGCGCCAGCATGGCGAGCAGGAAGTCGTAGAGGCCTTTAAGGCCTTTGCCGCGCGGAACGCCACCGGGTACGCCAGCTTCCTGGGCGCGGGTGCCTACCGCCACTACCGGCCCGTGCTGATTGACGTACTCTCGCAGCGCGGTGAATTCCTGACCAGCTACACGCCTTATCAGCCGGAGATTGCCCAGGGTACGCTGCAGGCCCTTTTTGAGTTCCAGACCATGATCTGCGAACTCACCGGCATGGACATCGCTAATGCCAGCATGTACGACGGCTCGACCGGAGCGGCCGAAGCCGTGATGATGGCGGTGCGCGTTACCGGCCGCAATGCCGCCGTGATTGCCCGCACCGTGCACCCCGAATATCGTGAAGTTCTGGGCACCTACGCGCAGCACCAGGGTATCCCGACCTCGGAAGTTGGCTTTGGCAAGAACGGCCGCGTGGACCTGGCCGCCCTTGATGCGGCAATCACCCCGGACACCGCCTGCGTCCTCATGCAGTCGCCGAACTTCTTCGGCACCATTGAGGATGTTGCGGCCATTGCGGAAATCGTTCACGCGAAAGGCGCTCTGCTCATTGTCTCAGTAGCCGAGGCCGTTTCCCTCGGCATCGTTAAGCCGCCCCGTGAGGCGGACATCGTCTCGCTGGAGGCGCAGAGCTTTGGTGTCGCTGTCGGCTTCGGCGGCCCCTACTGCGGCGTGATCGCGGCCAAGGAAAAGTTCCTGCGACAGATGCCCGGCCGGCTGGTCGGTGAGGCGAAAGACACGGAAGGACGCCGCGGCTTCGTGCTCACCCTTTCTACCCGTGAGCAGCACATTCGTCGCGAAAAAGCGACTTCAAACATCTGCACAAATCAGTCGCTCGTCGCTCTTATGGTGACCATTTTTCTAACCGTCTACGGCAAAGGGCTGCGTGAACTCGCCGAGCAGAACCTGGCCAAAGCACATTTCGCGGCACAAACGCTTTCCGGGACGGAGGGCACTTCCCTCCTCTTCAAGGGCGCGCCACGCTTCAATGAGTTTGTGCTCAAGACCGCCGCCCCGGTAGTGGAAGTCAACAGCGCTCTGCTTGAGAAAAAGATTATTGGAGGCCTGTCCCTCGCAAAGTGGTACCCCGAACTCGGCGAAGGTGCGACGCTATGGTGTGCCACCGAGCTAACCAGGCGGGTCGAAATAGAAGCCGCCGCGGCAGTCCTTCAGACTATCGGCCAGCAAGCCGCGCCAAAGGCAATCGAGCAGGTGGGTGAATTGGCTCTGGTATAGCGCTTTTGAAAGATAAGGACCGCCATGAAACAGCCAACAAGCAAGCAAAACACCCATCACGATGTGCGGCATCACCAGTGGCCATGGCCGTCACCGTGGGCTTTTTTTACTTTCTCCGCTGTTACGATTTGTATTCTCACACCGGCAGCGCGGGCCCAAACCGCTTCGAACCCCTGCGAAACAGTTCCCCAGAGCTGCGCCACCTTGATCAGCACGGAGGCGACCGCGCAAACACGCCTTCCCAACACCGCCGTCGATATTTCCCTGGGGCTGACGGTCAGCAAAGCCGACCTGCCTGCCACCCAGCGCGCACTTGCGCAAAAAACATCGTCACTGCTCAAGTTCCTGCGCGCTGAGGGAGCCCAGCGCTTGATCACGACAAACATATCCTTCACTCCAGACACGCGCTCCCAGAAGAACGGCCCCGACAAGACAGTCGGCTATACCGGCACATCCTCTCTTACGTTGCGCACAACTCCGGAGAAAGCACCTGATCTGCTTGGCGGTGCTCTTGCCAATGGTGCCAACACAATTGACAGCACCACGTTTACCCCGACGGAAGAAGAGATCGCCGCCAGCCGCCGTGAATTGGCAGCGGAAGCGACCAGAACCGCCGCGGCACAGGCCGACAGCATCGCCAAAGCGGTCAGCCTGCACGTTCTCTCGATCCGTGATGTGCAAGTGAATGCAGCGATAGTCGCTTACCCCGAGCAGCGCGGTGTGTTTGCGCCCATGCGGGCGATGAAGGTAGCCGCGCCCGCTCCGCCCATCGAAACCGCCGCCGGCGACCAGCAGGTCACCGTAACAGTCAGCCTGACCGCCGCGGCAGGCCGCTGACCATGGCGCTGACAGGCATTCACGGCGAGGCTCTCACGGCGGTTGAATTCGTGGAGGATTACCTCCAACTCCGCTTCGGCGAACCGCTGCTCCGGCTCTTTGTCTGGCCGGAGGTAGCCGACCCTGACGGCATCGCCATCGGTTACGGCCAGCCCGGCTATCGTGACGCCCTGTGCAGCGTCATCGGTGAGACGGTGACCACTGCGGAGTTGGAAGAAGGCCGCTCATTGACGGTTGAGTTTGAAAATGGCACTGTACTTGCGCTCAGCCTGCGTGATGAAGATTTGGATACGCCTGAAGGCGGTAACTTCACCGACGCGGACGGCAACATCGAAGAGTTTTGAAGTAAGTGGTAGGTAGTAGTGAGTGGTAGGGGAGTAAGTCACTGAGTGCTCTGTTCTTTTGCGTCTTCATCGCGAAAGGTGGAGTCCTACCGCCACGGTTGATCAACTTGGATGGGAGGCTCACATGATCGGCAAACATCACGGGTATAGCTGTCAGCTCCGCTGGACCGGCAATCGCGGCACCGGCACCTCCGGTTATCGCGATTATGACCGTTCCTTTTTGCTGAGCGCCATCGGCAAGGCGACAATCGCCGGCTCAGCCGACGCCACCTTCCACGGCGATCGCGCCGAATGGAATCCTGAGGAGATGCTGCTCTCGGCACTATCCTCCTGCCACATGCTCAGCTATCTGCATGTCTGCGCGGACGCCGGAATCGTTGTGCTTGACTACAGCGACGCCGCTGAGGGCACGATGGAATTAGGCCCGGACGGCAGTGGCCGATTCACCTCCGTGACGCTGCATCCGCAGGTCGTCGTAGCGGTGGAAAGCGACGCTGCGACAGCCCAGATTCTGCACGGCCTCGCACACCAGAAATGTTTCATTGCGAACTCGGTCAATTTTCCGGTGAATTGCGAGTCCCTCATCCACTCGCGCACCACGAAATCGACTCAGGTTGCTTAATCACTTCTTCGCAGGAGATCCACCCATGTCCGCAACACTGCTGCAAACGCCGCCCGACACTGCGGGTCAGACGACAAAAGAGAATCAGCCAGCTCCATTCGTCGGTACGCCGCGCAAGGCGACCACGCACACCAGCCAGAACGAGGGCCTGATTTTCGAGAAAAGTTCGCCCGGCAAGAAGGCCTACAAGCTGAGCGAACTGGACGTCCCCGCCATCGATGCCGCGGCGCTGCTCGGAGACTCCCTGCGCAACGACCTGGGTGTCATGCCCGAGCTGAGCGAGATCGAAATCGTTCGCCACTTTACCCGCCTCTCCACCTGGAACTACGCCATAGACCTGGGCATGTTTCCCCTGGGCAGCTGCACCATGAAGTACAACGGCCGAGTGAATGAAGCGGTTTCCCGCCTGGAGGGCATCGCCGAAGCACACCCCTACCAGCCTGAATCGCTGAGCCAGGGCGCACTCGGCATCATGAAACTCCTGCAGGACTGCCTGCTGGAAATCACCGGCATGGACGCCATCACGCTGCAGCCCGCGGCCGGTGCCCATGGTGAATTCACCGGCATCCTCATGGTCCGCGCCTACCATGAGAGCAAGGGCAACGCCCGCAAGAAAGTGCTGGTGCCGGACTCCGCGCACGGCACCAATCCTGCCACCGCCGCAGTTGTCGGATACCAGGTACAGAACCTGAAGTCGAATGCCGAGGGTGCCATCGACCTGGAAGAACTGCGTAAAGCAGTGGACGAAGACACCGCCGCGCTTATGCTCACCAACCCCTCCACCATCGGCGTCTTCGAGTCGCAAATTCATGAGATTGCCGACATCCTGCACGCAAAGGGCGCCCTGCTCTACATGGATGGCGCCAACATGAACGCACTCGTCGGCAAAACGCGGCCCGGCGACTTTGGCGCGGACGTAATGCACCTGAACCTGCACAAGACTTTCTCCACGCCGCACGGGGGCGGCGGCCCCGGCTCCGGTCCGGTGGCGTGCAAGGCAATCCTTGAACCTTTTCTGCCCAGGCCGGTTGTGGTGGAGAAAGCCGACGGCACGCTTGGCTTCAACTACGACCGGCCGCAATCCGTAGGGCGCGTGCGCATGTTCTACGGCAATTTCGGTATGTTTGTCCGCGCTCTTGCATACACGCTGGCCAACGGCCCGGATGGCCTGCGCCAGACCACCGAAGATGCCGTGCTGAATGCAAACTACATCCGCGCCAAGCTCGAAGGCTACTTCGATCTGCCGTACAAGACGCGTTCGATGCACGAGGTCGTCTTCAGCGACAAGCTGCAGGCCAGGAACGGCGTCAAAACGGGCGACATGGGGAAGCGGCTCGTCGATTACGGCTTCCACGCCTACACGGTCAGTTTCCCTATGATCGTGAGCGGCGCCATGATGATCGAGCCGACCGAAAGCGAGTCCCGAGAGGAACTCGACCTGCTGATCGACGCCCTGCAGCAGATCAGCCGCGAAGCCGCGGAAAACCCCGATCTGGTCAAAACCGCACCGCACACCACGCGCATCCGCCGGCTCGATGAGGTGGCTGCGGCCCGTAAACCCGTCCTGCGCTGGAAAGCACCCGCAGCCCCGGAAGGAGTCGAGCCGGATACCGCAGCCAAGGAGTGGTGAGGTGACGGAAGCGGAACTGAATGCACTGTCCAAGCAGGTCCTGAATGCGGCTTTCAACGTCCACAAAGCCCTCGGTCCGGGCTTGCTGGAAGCCGCTTACTCCTCCTGCTTTGCTTATGAACTACTGCAACAAAATTTGTCCTTTGAGCGGGAAGTCCCAGTTCCACTGATCTACGCGGGTACGAAGTTTGCGGACGTGGGCTATCGCATGGACTACTTGATCGAAAGAAGTCTTGTGATCGAGCTGAAAGCAATCGACGCCATCGCTCCAGTACATGAGGCACAGCTTGTTTCCTACTTGCGCCTCTCAGGCCATCGACTCGGGCTGCTCATTAACTTCAATGTAGCGCTGTTGCGAGACGGTATTCGAAGACGAGTCAATCAGCTGTAAAGCGTACGCAAAAGGCGCAAAGAAGGCGCGAAGAACGCGATGCATCGCGACCTTTGCGGGAACTCTGCGTCTTTGCGTACGCTTCGAAGGAGCCTGTATGCCCATTTTCCTTGATCGCCAGGACGAACTCGAAAAGTACGAATTCATGATGGGCCTGGAACGCGGCCGCTTGGCTGTCTCCCTCGACGTTCTAACGGATGCGCTCGCACTAATCGGCCAGCACGGCGTCTACTGCGTCTCGAACCGGAACCCATCCAAACCGGCACTCGACCTCCAAGCTGTCATGCAGGGCATCAACGATGCGAAAGAGCTGATCGGCACCGTGATGGAGGAAATGCGCCGCAAGCGTGACCTTGCGAGTGCCGCAACAGCCTCTCCCGTTGTAGACTGAGATCGCGCACCCGTAGCTCAGCTGGATAGAGCGGCAGCCTCCGAAGCTGTAGGTCAGAAGTTCGAATCTTCTCGGGTGCACCA
>CAXTRR010000060.1:0-11779 GCA_964246795.1 uncultured Terriglobus sp.
CGGCGCAGACCTTCCACGATGAGGGGGACGACAGACTTGGGACCGATGTACCCGACGATGCCGCACATATTTCGGCAGTGTATCCCGGAACGACCGGGAGGTTCGGGGTGGGGCAAGTGACACAAAAGTGGAAGAGGCCGCTTGGATGAAGGCTGAGATGTAGTTGCGTTGAGAGCTCACCCTTTTGGAAAGATCGCGAAAGAAAAGGGGCAGGCAGGATTTGGGTTCCACGGTTGAAGAGATGTATAAGTATGCACATGCTTGCATAGTTATGCATAAGTGCAATGACTTGTACGGTTTACAGGAAATTTACTCGACAGAAGTTAGTTGCGGCAGGCAAGATGTAAGTAGCCGGGAGGACGAAGTTACGTTGCCGGCGGACAGGTGTTGTATGTTTCACAAGCAGATTGTGGAGAGGTTAAGGACAGGCGAGGCGCGGGCGGGCGGTCCGCAGTTGGTGACGAATGCGGAGCGGAACCGGCGTTCCGGCGGGCCAAAGGCGCTGCCGGAGTTGCTGAATATCGCGGCACGGCGTTGTTCCGCGTTTTGCGCGGAGGCGGCAGTGCTGGTGCTGGTGTTCGGCGTTCTGGATTTCATGATCCAGAAGGGTCATATCGATTCGGCCTGGGTGGCCGGTGCGCTGGGCATCAGCGTACTACTGCTGATGGCGAGTGTAGCGACGGAGTTCAGTGCCCGGCGCTGGCTTGGAGCCCAGCCCTAGCGGGCTTGAGGACGAGCCTGGGGAGTAGGGGAGGGGCGGCCTGAGGGCCGTCCTTTTTGTTTGTGTCGTTGGAACCATGTCTCCACGGTGAGAGATGGGGCACCCGGGGTTTTGTGGCGCTTTTGTCCCACCTTAACGACGATGGAGCTGTCGTGAAGATGGGGCACCCGGGGGTCCGTGGCGCTTTGTCCCACCTTAACGACGATGGAGCTGTCGTGAAGATGGGGCACCCGGGTCTCTTGTTCCTGGGGGTTAGATCCAGCGGCTGACTCCCAGAACGAGGGCCAGGGTGATGGCGGCGATGGCGACTTCTCCGATGGCACCGACGAGGAAGGGCCGGGCTCCCTGTTTCAGGAGGCTGCGCAAGTCTGTGCGGAGGCCGACGCCGGCAAAAGTGAGCAGGAAGGCCCAGCGGGAGAGATTGCCGAGGGAGGCGAGTTGCGGCTTGCTGAAAAGGCCGGCGGTGGCGAGGGCGGAGATGAGCAGGAAGCCGAGGACAAATTTCGGGAACTTGCGCCAGAGGAAGGCGCCTTTGTTGCCGATGCTGGCGGCCTGGCCTTTGGAGGCCCAGTAGAGTGCGTAGCCGAGAACGACGAAGCCGATGAGGGCGTTGCGGCAGGTCTTGGCGAGCACGGCGAATTTGCCGGCGGCGTCAGAATAGAGCGCTCCGGCGGCGGTGGCTTCGGCGGTATTGTCCACGGCGAGGCCGGTCCACAGGCCATAGGCGTGGTCACCCATGTGCAGGGCATGGCCAACGACGGGGAAGACGAAGAGCGAGAGGGCGCCGAGGGCGAGGATGGCGGCGATCGCGATGGAGGAGTCTTCCTCGTCCGCGTCAATGGCACCCTGCGTGGCGATGATGGCGGAGACGCCGCAGACCGATGAGCCGACGGCCAGGAGGGTGATGAGTTTGGGCGAGAGGCGGAAGCCGCGGCCCAGGTAGGTCATGAAGGTGAGGGCGAGGGCGAATTCGACAAAGACGAGGAGCAGGGAGAGGCCGCCCAGGCGCAGCATGTCGCCCAGGATGAAGCGCGCGCCGAGCAGGATGATGCCGGCCTTGAGCCAGAACTCGTAGGTAGCGACGCCGGCGCGGAAGATGCGGGGCAGGCCGACGGTGTTGGTGATCACGATGCCGATCAGAATCGCCCAGAGAACGTATTCGATGTTGGGCAGGACCAGGTGATGGGCCTTGCCATAGCGTGCGATGGTTTGCTCGATCCATTTACCCGCATAGCCAACGACGGCCAGCAGCAGGATGCCGGGGACCAGTTCCAGAGGGGAGGCGGAGCGCTCGGCTGGAGTGGCGATGGTGAGCGGGTCTGACGGTGAACTGAGGGGCTGCGAGCTGAGGGGCTTTGCTGAGTTCATATGGCTGCCCCTTACCAGGTCACGTTTTTGATCAGGTTGAGGCGCACCAGCGCGGCAAGAAGGAGAGCGAGCAGCACTGCCCAGGTATCGGGCGAGAGGCGGCGAAAGATGGATATGGGTGCGGCCATGGATTTCTCCTGAAAGAAAGCTGGAGCGGAGACGGAAGCGCACGCGGCACGGATGACGGGTGCTTCCGGAATCTTGAGATGGGAGGGGAAACGTTCAGACGCGACGGCGGATTAGCGGCAACAACAGCGCGCGGCGATGCGACACGGAACAGCGACGAGAGGGCTGACGGTCAACATGAGCTTGTTATACACGATGGTGGAATCCATGTCTCACAAGCGAGACATGAGCACCCGCGGGTTCTTTGGCGCTTCTATCCCGCCTTAATGACGATGGAGCTGTCGTGAAGATGGCGCACCCGGGTTTCTCTGGCGCTTCTGTCCCACCTTAACGACGATGGAGCTGTCGTGAAGATGGGGCACCCCGGGTTCTTTGGCGCTTCGATCCCACCTTAACGACGATGGAGCTGTCGTGAAGGTGGGGCACCCGGGTTCTGGTCTTTGCAGGTTCAGGCGCGTTCGAGTTCGACCTGGAGTTGTTCCAGGGTGCGGCCCTTGGTTTCCGGGTAGATGCTGAGCACGACCAGGAACTGGACGACCATCATGATGGCAAAGAAGTAGAACGGCACGGCGCGGGAGAGCTTGAGGGCGACTACCGGAAAGAGCGCCGCAATGATGGCGTTCATGATCCAGTGGCTGGAGGAGCCGAGGCTCTGGCCCTTATTGCGCACGCGCGTGGGGAAGACCTCTGCGATGTAGACCCAGATGACCGCGCCCTGAGAGACGGCAAAGAAGGCGATGAAACTGACCAGGCACCAGACCAGCAGATCGAGATGCGAACGTGTCTGGAAGATGTACCCGACCGCGGCCAGCGAGAGGCAGGTGCCCACGGCACCGATGAGCAGCAGCGTTTTTCGGCCGAGCCGGTCAATGAGGGCCATGCCGACGACGGTGAACACCAGGTTGGCCAGGCCGATGTAAATGGATTGCGAGAAGCCGGAGAGGCGGTTGAGGCCGGCGGCATTGAAGATGTCATTGGTGTAATACAGGATGGCATTGATGCCGCTGAGCTGATTGAACATGCCGATGGTGATGGCGAGGAAGATGGGCAGGCGCAGCGGGCGCTGGAAGAGCGGTTCGTTCTTCTGGGCGCTTTCCATGTGGATGGAGCGGCGGATGTCTTCGAGCTCGCCCTGTGGATCGTCCGCACCCATCTGTCGCAGAACGGTGAGCGCGTCCGAGAGGCTGTTTTGCGTGATGAGGAAGCGGGAGCTCTGCGGGATGGTGTACAGCAAAGCCAGGAAGAACACAGCGGGCAGGCCGGCGATGCCCAGCTGCCAGCGCCATTCGGTTCCACCCAGGCCCAACCGGGCGATGTACCAGTTGGAGACATACGCGATGAGGATGCCGACGACGACCATCATCTGAAAGGTGCCCACCAGGCGGCCGCGCCAGGCGGCGGGTGCGAGCTCCGCAATGTAGACAGGGCCAAGCACGCTGGAGCCACCAATGCCGATACCGCCGATGAAGCGGAAGATCATGAGCATGGGCCAGTTGAGGGCAAAGGCGCAGCCGATGGAGCTGACGATGTACAGCGCCGCCATGACGCGGAGGGCGTTGCGGCCGCCCAGCTGTGTGCCGAGCCAACCGGCGGTGAGCGCGCCAAGCACCGTGCCCCAGAGTGCGATGGAAACGGTCTGGCCGAGGGCGGTGGGCGTGAGGGCAAAGACGCGCGTGAGCTGTTCGGTGGTGCCGCTGATAACGACGGTGTCGAAGCCGAAGAGCAGTCCGCCAAGTGCGCCGACGGCGGTACTGAGCACGAGTTTGCCGGTGATGGTCATGGGTGCGGGCGATGTCCTTTTCTGGTTGCGGCGGTAGGGCAGCAGTGTAGAGGCTGGAGAGGTGTTCTGGCGAGAGGGTCCGGTTTTGTTCTTTGGCTTGGAAGCTGCTTATTCACCTGCGGCTTTGCACTCAAGACTTGCCGCCTGCCACCGATAAGGCTGGTGGACGGTGTCTTGAAATGCAACAGGTATCGACTTCAAAACGAGTTCGGCAAGGCGGCCTGCTTGCCGTGGCAATGCTCATTGTTGTTACAGATGAGGCTGTGGGCCAGCCGAGCCTGCGGCAGGTTTTGCTCTCTCACGCAGGTCCGGCCCACTCCGCCGCCGTTCCAGAAGCTTTGGCTGCAGCACCTGCCGGGGCGGCAAAGGCACCCGAAACTGCTGAGCAGGCACTGGAGGCGCTCGCTCAGCAGGCGGATGTGATCTTTGCCGGGGAGGTGATTGCGATTTACCACGATGCGGGGGCGGTGCGCGTGGAATGGAAGGTCCTTCAGGGCCTGCTTGGCACGCAATCCGGGCAGAGCTTTGTGCTTCGGGAATGGGCGGGCCTTTGGTGCAATGACGATGCGCGCTACCGTATCGGCCAACGCTCCCTTGTGCTGCTGCATGCCGAATCCGTGGGCGGCTTCCGTTCTCCGGTAGGCGGTCAGGACGGCATCCTGCCGTTAAATGGTGACCTGAGTACCGGCACCACGGACCTGCGCTGGATCGCCGCCCGTGCCGCGAGGCCTTCGGCTGCCGCACCGGCCGCAACCGGGCCGCGAACGGCCCCGGTTACCGAAACTTCACTGACTTCGCTAAGTTCGCTGAGGGCCTCATCCGCTCCGGTCCGACTCACTTTCGAGGCAGCGGCATCCGCCTCAAAGGGAAGCGATGCCGACCTGCGCGCAGTTGATGCAAACATGATCATGGGCCTGCTGAATGCGTGGCATCGCCGGAGTACAAAGTGACTCTTAGACCGCTTCAGCAGAGTGCAGGTGCACCGAGGCCCTGCCTTTTCAAGTTGCCATTGCAGGCAAAGGGCCGGGTGGCCGATTCTCTTGCGCCTTTTTCACCGCAGGGTAGGCTCGTGTCCCTCCTGCATGTGCTGCGATTCGCGCTCGTTCTGATGAGCTGCCTGGGGTCTGCACAGGCGGCCGGCCCGCGCTGGGTGGCGGCCAACCCGCCCTGGCAAAGCTATGGCCAGGCCATGGGCTGGTACCGCAACGACGTGCAGTATTGGGTCGACAACGGCCCCCTGAGCGCCTCTGTGGACAACGCCGCCGCGCAAAGCCTTATATCCGCCGCGTCCTCTGTCTGGAATATCCCCTACTCGACCTTTACGATTGCGCAGGGCGGCTCACTCAATGAAGACGTGAATGCCAACAACGTTTATCTGGGCAGCGGGGGCCCTATCTGGCCCGCGGATGTGCAGAGCGGCAACTACCTGAACAAGCAGATCGCCGTGCTGCTGGACGCAGACGGCACCATCACCGATCTTCTGCTGGGCTCAGGCGCCAGTGATCCCGCCAACTGCCGGCAGAATGCGGTCAGTGAATCCGTCGATCTCTTCATCCAGCCCGGCCGGATCGCGCATGCCGTTATCGTGCTCAACGGCCGCTGCACCGGCCCTGCGGCAGAGCAGCAGCTGCAGATGCAGTACCAGCTCATGCGCGTCTTTGGCCGTGTGATTGGCCTGGGCTGGTCGCAGGTGAATGACAACGTTTTTACAGGTGCGCCGATGCCCACCTACCAGCAGCAGCTGCACTGGCCGATCATGCACCCCATCGACATCATTTGCGGCAGTTACAGCTACCAGTGCCTGCCCAACCCTTTCACGTTGCGCGATGACGACAAAACCGCCGTGCGCCTGCTCTATGACGTGAGCGTCTACCAGCCCACGGACGGAGAATTCCTGGGCGGCTTCCTGTATTTCCCGACGGGCCAGGGCATGGCGGGGGTCAACATGGTCTCCCGCCGTGAGTCTTACTACGGCAGCCTGCAGGGCATGGAAAGCTGGGAGACCAATTCTTCTGTTTCCGGTTTCGCCTTTACACAGCGCAACGGCAATCCCGTCACGGGTCCGGTTTCCGGTTTTCCCGCGGTGCAGGGCGGCAACGCCGCCACCACGGAGGCCTATTGGGTGCTGCCGACTGTTCCTGTTATCGATGGAACGCCGTCAGATAACGTTTACGTTTCCATGCAGCCCATCAACCCGCTTTATGTCGGCCAGTATGCTGTTGGCCCGTTTACCAGTGGACCGATCGCGCCCTCCGGTACGCAGGGCACGGCCATCTTCGCTTTTGTCGGACGGATCAGCGCGGCGCTCACGTCCACCTACAGCAGTGATGGCGCGGCCGACTGCTCCACCGGCAACGACGGGAGGGAAGATTCACCCGCGCCTGTTGTCACCGGCGGGCAGTGGAACGGACGGCTCTGCGGCTATGGACACAGCTCGTGGGGAAGCTTTACGGTCCAGGCGGGCCGCTCCGCCACGCTGGAAACCACGGCACTGGATGAAAGCGGCAGCGCCACCAGCGGCAAAGCGCACCTGCTTCTGGGCATGTGGCACGGCGCGGATGCTCCCGGCCAGCTGCCCACCATCGCGGCGGCGGCCGCACCCTTCAACGGCCGTCAGAATGGCACGACCCAGCTTCATGCCGATTTCAGCACGGCCGAAGCTGTCCGTTTCACTGTGACCGACGAGCGCGGCGAGGGCCGTCCTGACTTCAACTACGCCGCACGCCTGCTCTACGCGGATTCCGTTGCGCCGGCCCGGATGACCGCTGGCGGCGGGCCGATCCGCATTCTCGGTTCGGGCTTTCAGCCCGGCAACACGGTCACCATCGGCGGCATCGCTGCCCAGGTTACAGGCCAGACTCCGACGGAAATCGATGCGATCGTCCCATCGCTCGCAGCGCTCGGCAGTCAGCCCGTCAACGACGTTACCGTGACCGACCTGCGAACGGGCGGCACCACCACGATCACAGGTGGCCTCATTTATGGGAGCACCACTGGCGATGCACTGGTTCTCGTGAAAGCACCGGGCAGCAGCCAGTCCGTGGGCGTTCCCGCGGCCTTCAACGTCCGGCTCCTGAATAGCAGTGGAGCAGCCGTGCCCAACGGCACCGTCAACTTCGCGGTGACCGCCGGCAACGCTAGTTTTACGGCCTGTGGCCTGTCTGCCTGCACCCTTGGCACGGATGCCGGCGGCAACGCTGCGTTGATGGTCACGGCGACATCCCCGGGGCCGGTTGCCGTGAAGGCTTTCATCGCGGACGGCTCGGCAATTACGGCCCAGTTCACCGCGATGTCGATCGCGAAGGGCCTTTCCGCGTTGCGCTCGCCCGAGTATGTGGCCGCGGGCAGCGGCTCGCCTTTTCACCCGGCGGTTGTGCTGGTGAGCAATGGCAGCCGTGCGGCTTCCGTCCCGGTCAACTGGACATCGCCGGTGCCGGAGGTCGGGCTGGTTGCGTCTGCATCCACATCTCTGAGCGATGGCACCGCTGCGATTGGAGCGCTGGCGACGCTCGCCGATGGGCAAAGCGCCCAGGTGCAGGCCTGTGCCTGGAGCACAGTGTGTGCCACGCTGCCGATCGTGGGTGTTGGTTTGGACAAGCTCTCTGTCACTGCGGTCAGCGGAGATGCACAGGTCGTGAGCAGCGGCAGCACTCTCGGGCTCACAGAGCTTCGCATTGTGGATCCTGGCGGTCACGGAGTCGCCGGTGCCACGGTGGAGATTCACCAGTCTGTCACCGGCTGGCAGCCGCCCTGCCCCACGGCTGGCCGATGTTCCATCGCGCCGGTGTATGGTTCCAGCATCACCACCGCCACCACGGATGACGATGGACTGATCCAGCTGCAACCGATGCAGTACGCCGGCACCGCGGCGGTGACCCACATTGTCGCGGCGGCCGGCACGAACGGCTATCTGGCGTTAAACCTGACAAAGCAGCCATGAAGAGTGTGAGCAGCTCTGAGTTCCGGAATCAGCTCTGAGCTGCGCGGTCTGCACCGAGTTCCACAGCCAGCGCTGAGCTTTGCGGCCAGCACTCATATACTCAGAAAGGCTGCCGCCGTGTGTTACCGGCTGCCGATGAGGAGAACACCCGATGTCCCATATCACCCCGGCGGAAGCCGTTTCCGCACGCCGTGGCGCGGCTGTTCTGCTGGAAGTTCTGCGCAGCGAAGGTGCTCAGTACATCTTCGGCAATCCCGGCACAACAGAGTTACCGCTGCTGGATGAGCTGACCGGCTGGCCGGAGATCGACTACATCTGGGGCCTGCAGGAAGCGACCGTCGTCGCCATGGCGGACGGCTATGCCCAAGCCTCCGGCAAGCCCGGCGTGGTGAATCTGCACACCGCCGGCGGCCTGGGCCACGGCATGGGCGCGTTGCTGAATGCCCACATCTCCAACACGCCGCTGGTCGTGACCGCCGGCCAGCAGGATATGCGGCACAACCTGACCGATCCTCTTCTTCACGGCGATCTCGTGCGCATTGCCGCACCCGCAGTCAAGTGGACCGCCGAGGTCACGCATCCTGACCAGCTGCCCGTGCTGCTGCGGCGCGCCTTTCATGACTGCACGGCCGCTCCCAGCGGTCCGGTCTTTCTTTCCCTGCCAATGGATGTGATGGAGAAGATGAGCACCGTCGGCATCGCGGAAGTCTCGCACATTGACCGCGCCGCCATTGCCGGCTCGCTGGAAAGGCTGGCCGACATTCTCTCCGGCTTCACCCGGGGCAAGGTCGCCATTATTGCGGGTGACGAAGTCCGCCCTTCGGACGCCGGCAATGAAACGGTAGCACTGGCCGAGGCGCTTGGCGCGCCAGTCTTCGGCTCCTCCTGGCCGGCCTTTGTGCCCTTTCCCACCTCGCACCCGCTCTGGGCCGGCAACCTGCCCACCAAGGCGAGCGAAATACGTTCCTGGCTGGAGCCCTATGAAGCAGTTCTGGCACTTGGCGGCAAGTCGCTCATCACCATCCTGTACTCTGAAGGGCCGGCTGTTCCGCCCGGCTGCCAGGTCTTCCAGCTTTCCGCGGACGTGACCGATTTGGGCCGCACCTACTCCACGCCCCTGTCGATGGTCGGTGACATCAAGGCCTCCCTCAAAGTGCTGCTGCCCATGCTGGACCGCAAGCTGGCGCGGCATCGTGAGGCAATCCTCTCGCTTCGTCAGGCGGCGGAGGCGGCTCGAGGCCACAAGCTGGATACGCTTAAATCGCGCTCCCAAGCGGAATGGGGAGAGCCCGTGACCACGCCCTTTGTGGCGGCCGAACAGGTCACCCGCGCCATCGGTCCGCACATCGCCATCATCGATGAGGCAATCGCGACTGCGCAGCATGTGCGCTCCATGCTGAATTCGTCGTCTGCCCGGCAGTACTCCATGGTGCGTGGAGGCGGCCTTGGCTGGGGCATGCCGGCAGCGGTCGGTGCCTCGCTCGGGCTTGGCCGCGAGCCGGTCGTTTCGCTTGTGGGCGATGGCGCGGCACTTTACTCACCGCAGGCGCTGTGGACCGCCGCGCATGAGAAGCTGCCGGTCACCTTTGTCGTGATGAATAATCGCGAGTACAACGTGTTGAAGAATTTTATGAAAGCGCAGCCCCACTATCTAAGCGCTCAATCCAACCGCTTTATTGCCATGGATCTCACCGACCCGCCGGTGGACTACCTGGCGCTGGCGTCCTCAATGGGAGTACCAGCGAGACGTGTGGACCGAGCCGGGGAGATCGCGGCCGCCGTCGAGGAAGGCATCGCTTCCGGCCGGCCGAATCTCATCGAGATTCCTATCTCAGCCAGTTGAATTCGAGAGACTCCCTGAAGGTCTCCCGTCACCTTCCACTCGTGAAACAAAAGGCCGGGTCCTCTTCACCCTGCCAAGCCCGGCCGCGCGCTCGGCCCCTACGCCGCGCCGGCCCGTGTGACGAGACTGTGGGTACGCGCATCAGATAAACATACGAGAATAGTGAATCAGTTCAGAGGGAGTCAACATGGCAGCGAGTCATGGCATCGCGGGTGGCGTCCGCAAGCGCGTTCTAATCATTGGCGCCGGGTTTGCGGGACTGTGGGCAGCCAACGCCCTGAAAGATGCTGAAGTAAATATCACCATTGTTGATCGCAAAAACCACCACACGTTTCAACCACTGCTCTATCAGGTGGCCATGGCGGTGCTCTCGCCGGCCGATATCGCCCAGCCGATCCGCGCGATTGTCCGGTCTCCTAACACCCAGGTCCTGATGGATGAGGCGATCGGCTTCGATGTGGACAGGCGGCGGGCGCACATGAAAAGTGGCACCGAGCTGGAATACGACTACCTGATCCTTGCCACTGGTTCCACGCACTCCTATTTTGGCAAGGACGAGTGGGCCTCGCTGGCACCTGGCCTGAAGACGATTGAGGATGCCGTTGAAATCCGGCGCCGCGTTCTGCTCGCGTTTGAAAAGGCCGAAGGGGAGATGCTGGAATCCGGAAAGCACCCCGCGCTGAATTTCGTGATCATCGGCGGCGGTCCCACGGGCGTGGAACTGGCCGGTGCCATTTCTGATATCGCAAAGCTTTACATCCGCAAAGACTTTAAGCACATTGATCCGGCCGCGGCGAAGGTGCTCATCATTGAGGGCTCGCCCAATCTGCTGGGTGCGTATCCGGAAGACCTGCAGAAAAGTGCGATGCAACAGCTAAAGGAATTGGGTGTGATGGTGCGCCTGGATGCGCGCGTGACCGATGTGCAGCCTGGCTATGTGATGATCGGCGATGAGCGAATTGATGCCGTGGTAACGCTTTGGGGTGCGGGCGTTCAGGCGTCGCCGCTCGGCAAGCTCCTCGGTGTGGAGTGCGACAAAAAGGGGCAGGTCATCGTGGATGACCGTCTGCACCCCAAGGATCATCCGGAAATCTTTGTTTGTGGCGATCTTGCTCATGCCATGAGCGCCGGCAAGCCTGTTCCGGGCGTCGCCCAGCCGGCCATGCAAATGGGCCATTACGCGGGCGAGTCTATCAAGCTGGAAGCCCAGGGCGGCCGTATGAAAAAGCCCTTCCACTACTTTGACAAGGGAGATATGGCGACGATCGGCCGTGTGGCTGCCATTGCGAATGTGAAGTGGCCTTTCAAGGCGCACATGAGCGGGTTTCTCGCCTGGGTCACCTGGCTGGCCGTCCACATCTTCTTTCTGATCGGCTTCCGCAATCGCTTTGCGGTCTTCCGCAGTTGGGCGTTTACCTACTTGTTCTTCAAGGAGGGCGTCCGCTTGATTACCGGATCGCAGGAACTGCCAGGCTGGGGCCTGGCAGACTCCCCGATGGGCCAGCTGACCACCCGGCCCATCGAGCCGTGAGGACAGGAAGCTCCGCCTAAGCTGGATCCCGCAGAAGTCACGCGGAAAGGTTTGTTGCCGCCTGGGCGCGCGCTGATAGGTACGCGCTTGCAGGATGCGAACATTTCGGGCATACTCATAAAAGTGTCAAGAGCCTCCGCGCGTGTCCTGCACCGCCGGTCCTCTTGGCCAAAGTGATCCGGACACTCATAAGAGATTCGGATTGCGTTAACACACCACAGCCGAACGGCTCGTCCCTCGCAGCAGTTGAGTAATCGCAATTCGGGGCGGGTTCAGCGCGAAAGTCGCGCTGCGGACAAAGGGCGGGGCCCTCGTTGAAGTTGGGTTCAAAGGCGAAAGCCGCGAACCAGGGTTTAACGCGAGGCATACCCGCTGGGCTAGAAAAAGAAGTCAGCCCGCTTTGTCCATAGGTTCCGGCGGTGGGAGACAAGTGGACACCTGAGTAGGGTGTTTGAAAGAGAGTCGTAAAT
>CAXTRR010000060.1:11789-19287 GCA_964246795.1 uncultured Terriglobus sp.
TAAATGGCACGGAAGATTTCGAAAAATCTGGCAAAGGCGCGCGCGGCTATCGAGCTTCGGCCCTATTTGCTCGCGGATGCGGTTCCGCTCATCCAGCAAATCAAATTCGCAAAGTTTGACGAAAATGTGGATTTGACCCTGCGTCTTGGCGTGGACACCCGTCATGCGGACCAGATGGTGCGTGGCACAGTGATTCTGCCGCACGGCCTGGGTAAGACCAAGACCGTCGCCGTAATTTCATCGGCGGAAAATCAGCGCATTGCGACGGAAGCCGGTGCGGACATCGTCGGGGGCGAAGAGCTCGTCGAGAAGATTCAAAAGGAGTCCTGGACGGACTTCGACGCCCTGATCGCCACGCCCGACATGATGCGTTCGATTGGCCGTCTCGGTAAGGTGCTCGGCCCTCGTGGTCTGATGCCGAACCCGAAGACGGGCACCGTGACCACCGACGTCGCTGCCGCGGTAAAGGAAATCAAGGCAGGTAAGGTCGAGTTCCGTGCTGACAAGACTGCTCTGGTTCACGTGCCAGTTGGCAAGTCGAGCTTTGATGCGCAGAAGCTTGTGGAGAATGCTCTGACCGTCATCACCTCCGTCGTGAAAGCCAAGCCTGCCGCCGCCAAGGGCAAGTACGTCAAGGGAATCTTCATGTCCTCCACGATGGGGCCCGGCATTGAAATCGATCAGGCCGTGGTGGACGCAGTCGGCAAGGCTTAAGAGCGAAGCTGCTGGCTGCTAGCTTCTAGCCCCCGGCAAACGCATCGCTGAGAATTCAGATCGCGCGGCGAACCGCCTGCCGCGACAAGACACGGGCTACAAGCGAAGAGCTGGCAGCTAGAGGCTAATTTCATGGCACTGACCAAAGCAAAGAAGCACCAGAAGGTTGCCGTTCTGTCCAAGGATCTTGCGGCTGCAACTTCCGCCATTATTGGGACATTTACGGCCATGACCGCCGGCAAGGATTTTGAACTGCGCAAGGTCGTCCGCGATGCGGGCGGCAAATACCAGGTCCTCAAGAACAAGTTGGCTCCCAAAGCCGGTGAAGGTTCTCAGATAGAGGGCGCGCTGGGTGGCCTCAAGGGTGTCAGTTCGATCGCGTATACCTCGGGCGATCCGGTGGCTCTGGCCAAAGCCCTTTCCACCTGGATCAAGGACAACGCGCAGTTTACCTTTAAGCTTGGGATTGTCGATGGCAAGGTTCTGGACGTTGCGGAGATCAACAATCTTGCGACCCTGCCGAGCAAAGACGAACTCTTCTCCAAGCTGCTCTTCCTGATCAATGCTCCGGCGACACGTCTCGCCACTGTGCTGAATGCCACCGGCCGCAATCTCGCCGTGGTGATTGACCAGGCGGTGCAGCAGGAGAAGTTCACCGCGTCGCCAGATTCACCAACTCCTGCAGTCACGGCGGCCTCCACTGAGCCGGAGATTGCAGGGGCCGCGGCACTCGATCAGGCCTCTGACCAGGATGTCGCCTCCACCCAGGTGGAAGCAGCCGCCGCTGAGGCGCCGGCCGAAGGTTAACCATTTCCGCCAAGCTTTGGCCGGGTGCGCAGTCTGGGCGCATCGGAAACCCGGCTGAGGTGCGGCAGCCGCAGCGGAAAATCGCTTCGGTCCAGCAGTTCGCACTACCTGCGGAAGATTGCGGGCCAGTTCAGATTCAGTTCCACCAGATCGTTACACACGGAGATTCACCATGGCAGACATCCAGCAGTTGGAAGACCAGATCGTTAGCCTGAGCCTGCTTGAGGCTTCAGCACTCGTAAAGAAGCTTGAAGAGCGCCTCGGCGTTTCCGCGGCAGCGGCCACGGTGGCGGCAGCCCCGGCTGGCGGCGGCGCAACAGCGGCTCCAGTTGAAGAGAAGACGGAGTTTACCGTCATCCTAAAGGATGCCGGCGCGAACAAGATCAACACCATCAAGGCTGTGCGTGAAGTCACCGCCCTCGGCTTGAAGGAAGCCAAGGACCTGGTCGACGGTGCGCCTAAGCCGATCAAGGAGAACGTTTCGAAGGACGAGGCAGCCGCGGTTGCCAAGAAGTTTGAAGGCGTCGCCACCGTCGAAATCAAATAACACTGGCTTTGGCGGCTCCCGGTAGCGTGCCGGGAGCCGGCTTGTCACGTCTGCGCAGTTGCAATCCTGTAACAGACAGTGTACTTTCATCTATGGACACGAACCGTTCAGCGTGGCTCTGCGTAACGTCGCTGCGGTAGGCCTTGAGATAGATTTCCGGCCCATTACGGGCCGGTCACAACAGATCCCGGGCGGCGGGGGTCCATTGTGCAGGCAGGCAACACAAGCGGCAGCAAACGCTGAAGCAGAGCAGCTTTCGGCAGGCGGCAGGTATTCTGACAATTCTTGAACCAGTGCAAAAGTCGGCTCTTGCGCTCACGGGACAATGCGTCTCGATGAGCGTTTTCGCGTCTCTTGCTCAAGTTATCCCGCGCATCTTCTAGCGCACGGCATCACCCAAAGGATCTGCGGTACGTCATCGCCGGGCAGTCTGCCCGGATAAACAGCGCAGCCGGAACCCTCACCGAGGCAGGGTTTCAGCGGAAGTCAGCGCCAAACCACTCCACGGTTCGCCGGTACCGGTGAACCGAACTCCATTCGGAGGCGTACGGCATACGATGCCGGCCGCTCGCCCGTGGGAGGCCTCGGCAGGAATACAAAGGGAGCTCCACTTCATGGCAAGCAATATGGCAACCCGCGCCCTGCGCAGCCGGCTCGATTTTTCCAAAATTCCAACCGCCATCCAGATTCCCAACCTGATTGAGGTGCAGCGCCGCTCCTATGAGCGCTTCCTTCAGATGGATAAGCTGCCGCAGGAACGTGAGGACAACGGCCTGCAGTCGGTCTTTACCTCTGTTTTTCCGATTACGGATTTCCGCAATGTCTCGGAACTCGAGTTTGTCGACTACTCCATTGGCAACTGGGAGTGCAAATGCGGCTACCTCAAGGGCCTGAATCACCTGCGCACAGCTTGCGTTAATTGTGGGCATATGGTGATCACCGATCCATTCCACCCTGGAGACGTGCTCTGCCACTTTTGCGGTACCTACAACAAAAACACCCCGGATTTTTGCACCAAGTGCGGCGACCCTGTCGGTCTGCAGCTCAAGTATGACCAGGCCGAGTGCGAAGAGCGCGGCATGACCTACTCTGCGCCGCTGAAGGTCACCATTCGCCTGAAAATCTACGACAAAGACCCGGAGACCGGCGTCAAGACCCTGCGCGACATGAAGGAGCAGGAAGTCTTTTTCGGCGACATCCCGCTCATGTCCGCCAACGGCACCTTCATCGTCAATGGGACCGAGCGCGTCATCGTGTCGCAACTGCACCGCTCGCCCGGCGTCTTCTTTGAGACGGCGAACAACCGGACCTACTTCCTTGGCAAGATCATTCCCTATCGCGGCTCCTGGGTGGAGTTTGAGTACGACCAGAAAAATATCCTTTACGTCCGCATCGACCGCAAACGCAAGTTTCTCGGCACCATCTTCCTGCGCGCGCTGGGCCTCCGCACCGACGAAGAAATCCTAAAGACCTTCTATAACGCCGACACCGTCAACCTGCGCGACGGCAAGATGTACTGGTCCGTTTCCAGCGAAGAGGGCAAAGCGACCAACATCGTCGGTGTAAAGCCTGCGAACGCGATCAACGGTACAGACGGCACCGAAATTGTCGCCGCCAATCGCAAGATCTCCACTTCGCTTCTCTCCAAGATGCGTGCCGGCGGCGTCACGGAAGTGGAAGTGGCCACCTCCGACTTTGACAACGCGATCTTCGCCGCCGATGTCGTCGATCTGACCACGGGTGAGCTGCTCTACGAAGCCAACCAGGAAGCCACCACTGACAAGCTGCACAAGATCCTGCAGTCTGGCTCTACCTCGTTTGAAGTCTTCTTTCCGGAGAAGGACGACGTCGGTAATATCGTCACCAACACCCTCAAGCGCGACTCCGTCCGCAAGCCGGAAGAGGCGCTGATCGAGATCTACCGCAAGCTCCGTCCCGGCGATCCGCCGACGCTCGACACCGCCACTGCGCTCTTTGAAGGCATGTTCTTCGATCCGCGCAAGTACGACTTCTCGCGCGTGGGCCGGCTCAAGTTCAACATCAAGCTGTACGAAAACCAGAACTCGACTGACCTGGACAAGCGGACACTTACGCCCGAGGACTTCTACGGCACCATCCGTTACCTGCTCAAGCTGCGCAAGAACATCGGCCTCGTCGACGACATCGATCACCTCGGCAATCGCCGCGTGCGCGCTGTCGGCGAGCTGATGGAGAACCAGTTCCGTATCGGTCTCGTCCGTATGGAGCGCGCCATCAAGGAAAAGATGAGCGTCTATCAGGAGATGTCGACGGCGATGCCGCACGACCTGATCAACGCCAAGCCGGTCATGGCCGCCATCCGCGAGTTCTTTGGATCGTCGCAGCTCTCGCAGTTCATGGACCAGACCAACCCGCTCTCGGAGATCACACACAAGCGGCGTCTCTCCGCGCTTGGGCCGGGCGGTCTTTCCCGCGAACGCGCGGGCTTTGAGGTCCGCGACGTGCACCCGACGCACTATGGCCGCATCTGCCCGATTGAAACGCCGGAAGGCCCGAACATCGGTCTGATCTCGTCGCTCTCGTGCTTCGCACGCATCAATGAGTACGGCTTCATTGAGTCGCCTTACCGGAAGGTCAAGGATGGCAAGGTCATCGATTACGTCGCGGTCACCAACGCTGGCGAGTCGGGCCTGCGTCAGGGCGATCCTATCGAAATCAATGAGGCGCACGAGCTCAAGCAGCAGCTTGCGCGAGATAGCAAGCGCGTCCTTGAAACCGAGCCTTTCTCCTTCTATCTTTCCGCATGGGAAGAGGATCGCCACACCATCGCGCAGGCCAACATCGACCTGGACGAGAACGGAAAGTTGACCGAGGACCTGGTCAACGCACGCCGTCAAGGCAACTTCGTTCTCGTGCCGCAAGCCGAGGTCGACTACATCGACGTTTCGCCAAAGCAGCTCGTTTCCGTGGCCGCCTCGCTCGTGCCCTTCCTGGAGCATGACGACGCGAACCGCGCGCTGATGGGCGCCAACATGCAGCGGCAGTCCGTGCCTCTGCTGGTCGCCGAAGCGCCGTTTGTCGGCACCGGCATGGAAGGCGTAACCGCCCGCGACTCGGGCGCGGTCATCCTCGCCCGCCGCAACGGCATCATCGACTCGGTCGACTCCGAGCGCATCATTGTGCGCGTCGAAGGCGAACACCATCCCACGCAGCTCTCGCGTGAGGTTGGTTCCGACATCTACCAGCTCACCAAATTCAAGCGCTCCAACCAGAACACCTGCATCAATCAGAAGCCGATCGTCCGCAAGGGCGACCGCGTTCTGAAGGGCCAGGTGATCGCGGACGGCCCATGCACCGAGCAGGGCGAGCTTGGCCTCGGCCGCAACGTCCTGGTCGCCTTTATGCCATGGCGCGGCTACAACTTCGAAGACGCGATCCTGATCTCGGAAAAGCTGGTCCGCGAGGACTACTACACTTCGATCCACATCGAAGAGTTCGAGATCGAAGCGCGCGACACCAAGCTGGGACCGGAAGAGATCACGCGCGATATTCCCAACGTTTCAGAGCACGCGCTGCGTGACCTGGACGAGTCGGGCATCATCCGCATCGGTGCAAAGGTCGGCCATAACGACATCCTCGTCGGCAAGGTGACACCGAAGGGCGAAACCCAGCTGACGCCGGAAGAGAAGCTGCTGCGTGCCATCTTCGGTGAAAAAGCCGGCGACGTGCGTGATGCTTCGCTCTCGTGCCCTCCCGGCATTGAAGGCACGGTCGTCGATGTCCGCATCTTCTCTCGCAAGGGTCAGGAGAAGGACGAGCGCGCCAAGTCCATCGAGCAGGAGCAGATCGAGAAGCTGGAAAAGAACCTGGCTGACGAGATCCGCATTCTGACCGATGAGCGTCTGAAGCGCCTGGAGGCCATCCTTGGCGGCAAGGAAGTTCAGGCCGACTTGCACGACGAGCGCACCAACAAGAAGCTGCTGGAAAAGGGCGATAGCCTCAACCGCGACACGATCGAACTGATCTCCACGCGCAACCTGAAGCGGATTCGTTACGCCGACAAGGACCCGCGCGTGAACGAGCAGATTGATGAGATCGAAGAGATGACTTCCCGTCAAATCGATGTGCTGCGCAAGATCACCAACGAGAAAATCTCCAAGCTCCAAAAGGGCGACGAGCTTTCCCCGGGCGTGATCAAGATGGTCAAGGTCTACATCGCCATGAAGCGCAAGCTTTCCGTCGGCGACAAGATGGCCGGCCGTCACGGCAACAAGGGCGTCATCGCACGCATTCTGCCCGAGGAGGATATGCCGTATCTCCCCGACGGAACGCCGGTCGAGATCGTTCTGAACCCGCTCGGTGTACCGTCCCGTATGAACGTGGGGCAGATCCTCGAGACGCACCTTGGCTGGGCCGCGCACGAACTGGGCAAGAAGATCGCCGAGCTCGCCGCAGCTGCCGCTGATGCCAATGAGATTCGCGAGCTCTTCAAGGCGCGCTTCCAGGGCACGGCGGCACTGAACCAGCTGCTTGAACTTGACGACGAGATGACGGTGCGCGTTGCACAGGGCATGAAGCGCGGCATCTGGTTCGGCACGGCTGTGTTTGACGGCGCGCGCGAGTCGGAGATCAAGGCATTGCTCGCCTCGGCGGGTCTGCCGAGTTCCGGCAAGACCGAACTCTTCGACGGCATGACCGGCGATGCGTTCGAGCAGCCGGCGACTGTGGGCTACATCTACATGCTCAAGCTCTCGCACCTGGTCGACGACAAGATCCATGCTCGTTCGATCGGACCGTACTCGCTCATCACGCAGCAGCCGCTGGGTGGCAAGGCGCAGTTTGGTGGTCAGCGCTTCGGTGAGATGGAAGTCTGGGCGCTCGAAGCCTATGGCGCCGCGTACATCCTGCAGGAGCTACTCACCGCGAAGTCCGACGATGTCTTTGGCCGTACCAAGATTTACGAGGCCATCGTCAAGGGTGAAGCTGCGATTGAGCCGGGTGTACCCGAATCGTTCAACGTGCTCATCCGCGAGCTGCAGTCGCTCTGCCTTGATGTGGAACTTGTGAAACAGGAAGACCTGAACAAGATTCCCATGATGCCGATCGCCGCGGCCGCCGACTAGGGATAGCGTATTCAGTACGCTTCAAGCAGCGAGTTGTAGGTGGTAAGTTCACTTGCAACTCGCAGCGAACCAAGCTTCGCAGTACAAAGGCATGCGGTCCGCCATAAGGCCCGCGAACAGCAGTAGCAGCCGCAGAGAAAGCGGTAAGTTCGAGGGCTCGCAACTTAGAACTTACAACTTAGAACTGCATCGGAGATTGCAAAATGTTCCGTTCCAGCCCCTTCGAACTGTCCGGCCCCATCACCGACTTTGACGCCATCCGCATTTCACTTGCGTCGCCGGAAAAAATTCGCTCCTGGTCGCATGGTGAAGTCACCAAGCCAGAGAC
>CAXTRR010000061.1:0-17531 GCA_964246795.1 uncultured Terriglobus sp.
GTCTTTGGCAACGCTTCCGGATACAACAGCGGAATCAGGATCAGCACCGCTACGATGGCCAGGTTGATGCCAGTTGTCACAATCATCCAACGATTGGACTTCGACTTCAACCTGCCAGAGGACTCGACCAGAGAATCTTCAAACATATGCAACCTCAATTTCTGCGAGAGGTAAAGCTGAACGGTAGACACCGCGTGTTTGCGATTTGTTCCCACAAACTTTTGCGGCAGATCTCAAGCACGGCACGTGCCTGGAAAACTCCAGCACCATTAGAGAGCGAATCGTAGCGCATGCGGAAAAGAGTTGGCAAGTTCGCCGTTCGTTAGCCTGTCATTTTCATAGGCTGCGCTGTACAGTAGCGGCATCTCGACCTGAGGTTCCCTGCCCCATGAAACACCTGTGCGCTGCAGCGCTTACCCTGATCAGCATGAGCCTTTCCACGCCCGCAAACGCCCAGGCCAGCGCCGCCACAAATACGGAAAAACCCGGCGGCACGGCCACGGCCAGCAGCACCGCCACCAACACGCCCAGCGCCGACAAATACATCTGGCTGGAAGAGGTGAGCAGCGACCGCGCCATGACGTGGGTGCACGCGGAGAACGAAAAGTCCGCCAAGGTGCTACGCGCCGATCCGCGCTTTGCCTCGTTTCAGCAGGACGCGCTCAAGGTGATCTCCGACCCGTCGCGGCTTGCCGTGCCCGGCTTTCGCGACAACGGCGTGGACAACTTCTGGCGCGACGCCCAGCACATGCGCGGCATCTACCGGCGCACCACCCTGGCCGACTACCTGACGGAGAAGCCCAACTGGCGCACGCTGCTGGACATTGACGGCCTGAATCAGGCCGAGCACGCCAAGTGGACCTTCAAGGGCATGAGCATGCTCTACCCCGGCGACCGCTACGCGCTGGTCAACCTGGCGGACGGCGGTGAGGATGCCACCACTGCCCGCGAGTTCGACCTGAAGAGCGAGAAATTTGTGGACGCAGGCAGCGGCACCTTCACCCTGCCGCGCTCCAAACAGAATATTGCCTGGCTGGACAAAGATACCCTGCTGATCGCGCGCGACTGGGACCACCTTGGTGGATCGGATGGGGCGACCAGCACCATGACCGCCTCCGGCTATCCCTATGTGGTGAAGGAATGGAAGCGCGGCACACCGCTTGGCTCCGCCAAAGAGGTTTTCCGCGGCAAGCCCGCCGATGTGCGCGTCTTTCCCGGCGTGCTGCATGACGCGCAGGGGCACCGGCTTGCCTACATCGGCCAGGGTGTCAGCTTCTTTGAGACCCGGCTGCTGGTCGAGACGCCCCATGGTTATCAGCCGCTGGGTGCTCCGCTGAAGAGCAATTTCGAGGGCATGCTGGACGGCCGGGTGCTGCTGCACGTGCGCGAGGACTGGACACCCGCTAGCAGCACACAGCACATTTCCGCCGGCACGCTTGTCTCGCTCCATCTGGCCGAGCTGCAGAAAGATCCCGCACATCTGAAGCCGGAGATTGTCTTTGCACCCACCGCGACGGAGTTCCTGGAGTCCACCGCGACCACCAGAACGCGGCTGCTGGTGACCACGCTGAACACTGTGCAAGGCCGCGCTTACATCTACACTGCCTCTGCAAAAGGCTGGGCGCGCGAGCTGCTGCCTGTGCCGGAAAACTCCACCGTCGGCATCGCCACCGCGAGCGATACCGACGAACACTTCGCCCTCGTGATCACTGGCTTCATCCAGCCTTCGTCGCTGTGGGTGGGCACGGCGGACGCACCCCGCAGCTTCAAGCTGGCCAAGTCGCAACCCGCCCTTTTTGACGCCTCCAACCTGACCGTCGAGCAGCTCTTTGCCACCAGCAAGGACGGCACAAAGGTGCCTTACTTCGTGGTGCACCGCAAGGACATGAAGTACGACGGCAGCAACGCCACGCTGCTGAATGCCTATGGCGGCTTCGAGCTTTCCTCCACACCCAGCTACTCCGCGCCGCGCGGTAAGCTCTGGCTGGAGCGTGGAGGCGTTTTTGTGCTGGCCAACATCCGCGGCGGCGGAGAGTTCGGCCCCGCCTGGCATGAGGCCGGGCTGAAGACCAAACGCCAGGTCATCTATGACGACTTTGCCGCCGTAGGCCAGGACCTGATTACGCGCAAGATCACCTCTCCGCGCCACCTCGGCATCCTGGGCGGCTCCAACGGCGGCCTGCTCATGGGCGTCGAAATGGAGCAGCATCCTGACCTGTGGAACGCCGTCGTCATCCAGGTGCCGCTGCTGGACATGCTGCGCTTTGAGCAGATCGCCGCGGGCGCCAGCTGGGTGGGCGAGTACGGCTCGGTCACCATCCCGGAGCAGCGCGACTTCCTCGCCAGCATCTCCCCGTACCACAACCTGAAGCCGGACGTGACCTACCCCGAGCCGCTCATCTTCACCACCACCAAGGACGACCGCGTGGGTCCGCAACACGCTCGCAAATTCGCCGCTCTGCTGGCCGAGCACAACAAGCCCTACTTCTACGACGAAATCACCGAAGGCGGCCACGGTGCCGGAGCCGACCTGAAGCAGGAAGCCGACACTTCAGCGGAGACGTATGTGTATCTCACAAGGAAGCTGATGGAGTGAAAGTATTCACCGACATTGGTGACCGCAAGGCACTTTTAAGAACGTCTTTAATGCATGACCCGCGCATGTGAATCAATAGAATTTGGCTGCGGGCCAGAACCAACCAAGGAATCATCATGTCCCAAGCTGCCACAAAGGAACACGCTCACGAACTTATCGACCGCATGGCTCCCGGACAAGTCGACGCTGTTGTCGGCTTAATGGAAATCCTGCTCGATCCTGTCACTCGCTCCCTGGCGAATGCGCCTTATGACGATGAGCCGACCTCGGATGACGAGGGGCGCGCTGTTGCCGCCTCCAAAGAGTGGCTCAAGCACAATGACCCCATATCCCATGAAGAGATTCTTGCCGAGTTCGGACTCACCGGAGAGGACTTCGACCGCATGGGACGGACAACGCTTGAATCTACCGGCAAGGGTCAGTAACCGTGCCCACGAAGGTCGCCTGGACAGACCAGAGCAAATCAGATCTGCGCGCCATCGTCCAGACTGACGCCCTCCGGATTCTTCATGCTCTTACCCGTTATCTCTCCACGGGCGAGGGCGATGTAAAGCGCCTCCGAAACGTCGAACCTCCCGAGTTTCGGCTCCGCTCTGGTGACTACCGCGTCCGCTTCCATGACTTCGGCGGTTCCATCCTTGTTCTCGCCGTCAAGCACCGCAAAGAGGCTGACCGCTAGCTACTCCGCCCGCAACGCAATCACCGGGTCGACTCCAGCAGCGCGCCGCGCCGGGATAGCACTGGAAAGCAGAGCCACCGCCCCCACGCCAACCATCGCTAATGCATAGGTGAGCAAGTCCAATGGCTTCACTCCGTAGAGCACTGACGCCAGGCCACCCGAAAGCAGCCACGCCAGCGGCACACCCACCGCGATGCCCAGCACCAGCAGCAGAAGACTGTCTGTCAGCACCATGCGCATGATCTGTTCCCGCTGCGCACCCAATGCCATGCGCACACCAATCTCCGGCGTGCGCAGGCTCACGCGATAACTCAGCGTCCCATACAGCCCCACGGCCACCAGCGCCGCCGCCAGCAAGCCAAAGAACTCCGCCAGCCGCGCAAACAGCAGTTCCTGGGAGATGGTCGCGGCAAAGACCTCACCCTGCAGCGAAGGATCCTGCAGCGGCAGATTTGGGTCGAGCGAACTCACCACACGCTGCACTGACGGCAGCACCGCCAAGGGCCGGCTGCCACTCACACGCATCGCCACGTGCATCTCGCCCACACCCTCGGTTTGCGTATACGGTACCCACGCCATCGGCATCGGCTCTTCCCGCACGCTGGTGAACTTATGGTCGGCCACCACGCCAACAATCTGCATACCTTGTGGCACATCTCCAGTACTGACAAAGTGGCCCATCGCGTTCCCGTCTGCAAAGAAGCTTTTGGCAAAGGTCCGATTCACAATCAGCACGCGCGCGGAGGTTGGCGTATCTGCGTCTGCGAAGTCGCGGCCCTGCAGCACAGGCACACCCATGGTGTGAAAAAAGCCCGCTCCGACTGTATTGCTGCGCACCATGGTCGACCCGCCAGAGGTATTCTTCGCCAGCTGGCCGTCGACCTTATAGCCGTCGTTGTTGTTCGACCAGCCCGCGCCAAGCCGCATGCCCGACACAGAAACTGCGTTCACTCCCGGCAGCCCTTTCAGCCGTCCCAGCAGTTCCTGGTAGAAGACCAGGCTCGCTCCCTCCACGTCTGTCCGCGGATGTACGCCGAAGACGACGACGCCTTCCGCCTGCAGGCCGAGTGGAGCTTTCTGCAGATTCCGGAGGGTGCGCACCGTGAGACCCATGGCTACCAGCAGCACCACACAAAAACCGATTTGCAACACCGTTACGGCGCGCATGGCCAGGGTCGCGCCGCGCCCGCTTCGCGCACTCGCCGCGCCGGTCTTGCCGCTGATCACCGCACCTGACGCGAGCGCGACTCGCAACGGTACCAGACTGAACAGCATGACAGCCAGCGCAAGCACCAGCATGGTAAATCCGAGCACCCAGCCATCCAGCACAATCGGCGTTTCGATCTGTGCCAACGCGGCCAGCGACCGTACCGCCGCCATCGCAAAAGCCCACGCGGCCGCGCCGCCCAGCACCACCAGCACCGCGCTCTCGGCAAATAATTGTCGCAGCAGTTCCGCCCGCCGCGCGCCCAGCGCCAGCCGCACCCCAAACTCGCGCTGCCGCGCCAAGCCCCGCGCCGTCAGCAGCATGGCGATATTGCCCAGCGCAATCAACAGCACCAGGCCAACCAGTCCCATGATCACGCGCAGCGGCTTTCCCACCGCGTCTTCATACCCTGGAAAACTCTTGGCATCCTGCAGGATCAGCGCAGGAGGAGCCTGCTGACGCAAGGCCCCTTTTAACGGCTCCAGCGCTACCCGGCTGAAGCCTGGCTGCACCTCGGCAATCGCCTGCGCATGGGTTACTCCGGGTGCCAGCCGCGCGATCAGCCGAAGACACCACCAATCCTGCCGCGTCAGATACGTTCCACCCGATTTTGCGGGCACCAGCCCCCATGCATTGAACTCCGGCCGCGACTGCAGCGGAATCCATAGATCAAGCGAGCTTCCCGGCTCCGTTCCGAAAAAGCTCTGGCCGGCCACGCCGACCACCGTCATCGGCACGCCCTTCAGGAAGAGCGTGGAGCCGATCACGCTCGGCGAACGATCGAAACGCCGTGTCCAGAATGCATGGCTGATCACAACAACGGAAGCATGGTCCCGCTCATCGGCGGCGCTGAAGCCACGCCCCAGCACCATGGGCACACCCAGGCCGCTGAAGAAGTTGCCGCTCACCATGTCACCTTGGGCCTCCTCCGGCTGCGCACCCGCGCGCACGGCAATCTTGCCGGTGAAGTTCATCGGCACATAGGCCACCACGTCAGAAAAGGCTTTCTGCTGGCGCAGGTAGTTGAAGGCAGGGTAGGAAAACGACGTAGAGCTATTGCCGGTGTTGTTCGCTCCATCTGGCTGATGTGGAATGTTCAGGTACACCACACTAGCCGGATCGCGCACCGGCAACGACCGCAGCAGCAGCGCATTCACCACGGAGAAGACCGCCGTGTTCGCACCCACGCCCAGTCCAAGCGTCAACACACTCACCAGCAAAAAGCCGGGTGACTTCCGAAGGTGACGCACGGCAAGCGAGATATCCCGAAAAACATTCATGATGGCGTAGCTCCGGTTCAGCGAAGTAGAGTACTGCACGTGCAGGGCCATCACAGTCTCGCCGTGAATGCGCAGTTCTACGAGAAGATCGCTGCTGGTGACCGTCCATGCCCGGACAGAAGCGTCCATGCGTGGACACTGGGCAAAGGCGAAAAGCGTACGCAGAGACGCTAAGAGTGCGCAAAGAACGCGCAGATTTCCATCTGCGTCCGTTGCGGAGAGTCTGCGGACTTTGCGTACGCTTTTGCTCTTGCCAGCTCTGCCACCCGCTACCTACACCTTAGGCTCCCAGCCCTTCTGGTAGGTCCGCCGCGTCATCGCCTCGGCTTCCTTGTCGCCGGTGATCTTGCCGCTGGGCTCGAGCGTGAGCACGCGCTGGGTGAAGTAGGCGATGTTGGAGAGCTGCACCAGCGTCGTGCTGACGTTGCCCTGGGCGATGGGCTGGTTCAGCGCCGATTGCCCGCCGCTCCGTATCGCGGAGATCAGATTGGCGAAGTGCGCGTCCGTCATGCTGTCCGCGCCCACGCGGTCGGCGGAGGCGGTGGCGGCGTGGCCCTGCACCTTGAAGCTGTCCACCAGCTTGTCTTTCTGGTCGTACTGTTCCCATCCGCCGCGATCGATGATGACAGTGCCGTCCACGCCGTGAATGGCGATGCCGCGGTCGCGGCCGTAGGTCTTCTTGCCGCTGATGCAGGAGCCCTTCCACGTGATCAGGTGGTCGGGGTATTCGTAGCTGGTGTCCAGCGTGTCATAGAACTGCCAGTCGTCCTTCGTCTGGTAACGTCCACCGGCGGCGGTCACCTTCGTGGGGTACTCGACGCCGAGTGCCCAGCGCGCCACGTCCACCTCATGCGTGCCGTTGTTCAGGCTTTCGCCCGTGCCCCAGTTGCGGAACCAGTGCCAGTTGTAGGGGTGCACGTTGTCGCGGTAAGCCTCGCGCGGCGCGGGCCCCTGCCACAGATCCCAGTCCAGCGTGGCGGGCACAGCCACCGGCTTGCCCACACCAATGGGCTTGCGCGTGTTTGCATACCAGGTCTCGCCCCAGTAAGCCTTGCCCACCAGCCCGCTCTTGATCTTGGCGACAATCTGCTGGGTGTGTTCGCTGGAGCGCTGCTGCGAGCCCATCTGGCACAGCTTGCCGGTTTTGCGCTGCGCCTCCACCAGCCACAGGCCCTCCTGCGGATTGAAGCTGCAGGGCTTCTCCACGTACACGTGCTTGTCCGCCTGCAGCGCCAGAATCGCCATGGGGGCGTGCCAGTGGTCGGGCGTGGCAATGGTGACCACATCCACATCCTTCATCGCCAGCAGCTTGCGGAAGTCCTGCTCGGTGTGCGGCGCCTCGCCCATGGCAGTGTTCGCCTTGCCCGCAAAGCGCTCCAGGATCACCGTATCCACATCGGCGACGGCCACCAGCCGGGTGTCCTTCTTGTTGGCTTCCAGCGACGACAGGTGCGCATACGCCCGGCTGTTCAGGCCGACCGTGGCGAAATGCATGCGCTCGTTGCTGCCGGCGATGTTGCGATAACTCTTGGCAGTTTGCGCATAGTTTTTACCAGCGGCGGCAAGGGCAAGACCGGCGGACGCGGCAGCGGCGCTGCCCAGAAACTCACGGCGAGACGGCATGAAACTCTCCTGTGGAAAGCTATGCTATCGCATTGGTTTGAGGCTTGGCTGAATCCTGCCAGGCTGAGGAGCCGAAGTGAAATCCTCAGCCTTCCGCCGGGAGCCGGGGCTGCCCTCATCGACCTGCGCTGGTTTTCTCCACGGTCAGCAGCGTGAAAGTGTTCGGCACCTGAGCCGGGCGCTTGCCGGTTGCGGGTGGTGGTCCGAACTGCGCGGAGACCAGATAGATCTTGTGGCTTACCGGATCCAGACCAAGGTTCCGCGAACCAACTGGCGTGGTGAGAGTTTGCACAGAGCGGTATGTGTCCGGGCTGTCCTCGTGAATGATGTTCAACGTGCCGTCCGCATTCGAGACGAAAATGTCTCCCGTGGCTGGATCGTAAGCGGTACCGTCCACGCCTTTGCCAATCGGAACGGTCGTAATGACCTTGCCCGCGGCATAGTCCGAGATGGCGAGAACGCCGCTGCGGCAGCCGCTGAAGAGCCGCTTGTTTACCGTGTCGATCGCCATGGAGACCGGGTGCTCGCAGGGCGCGGTCGACCAGCGGCGGCCGGCCGTGGTGGTCTTCGCATTGATCTCAACGATCTCATTCTTGTCTGCGAGGTTGGCATAAATCATTCCATCGCCGGACGAGGCCGCGTACTCCGGCTTTCCGCCTAGAGCCACGTTCCCAATGACTTTGCCCGTCACCCCGTCGATCGCGGTTGAGGAGTTAGCGTCACCATTCATTGTGAAGACTCGCTTGGTGGACTCGTCAAGGATGATGCCGTCCGCATCCTCAGCTGCCGGTACTTTGCCCACGACCTTGAGCGTTTTCAAGTCGAAGATGTTCACGGATTGGTCCAGGCTGGAAGTGGCAAAACCGTGCCCGGAACTCGGCAGGACCGCGGTGCCGTGCGCTCCATGGATGTCCGCCACCTCACCGATCAGCTTGCCACTCTCCTCATCCACCACCATTAAACGTGTCTGGCGGGCAATGTAGAGCCGATGGCTCGGCGGGTCCGGCACCACATAATCCCAGCCGCCGTCGCCACCCAGCAGTGATCGCTTGGTGATTTGGTAGGAAGACTGCCCGGCCGCGACTGCGCTGATAGAGAGAAGAAGTGCGAGTGGGATGTATCGCATGCAAGGCTCCGTGCTCTTGAAGTTAGACCTGCGCTCGTTGGCACCGGTCTCTGTTTGGGTCGACGCCTCGCATGTTACTGGGAAAGCAATAAGCCCGTGTGAATGCCGCCCCTCGGAATGCTGCAGACGGGTCTGTGCACAAGCACAAACGGCTCACCAGCCCATGGTTCCCGGCGCACCCTTGAAAGGACCGCGCAGGTCGCTGGTGATCCAGCCGCCGTAAAAGTCGCCGGGCTGCGGTTGCACGCGTTCGCCGTTGACGGTGCATTCGTCCACACGGCTGGCGTAAAAGGCGAGATGGTCTTTCAGCGCGGCGTAGGCTCCGGCGGGTGCGGCGTAGCTCCACGCCACTTCCGGCACCGTGATGGACGCGCGCTCCGGCGTGGCGGGCAGGGCCAGGTCCCAGTAGCGGGCCGCGCCCTTGAACTCGCAAAAGCTGCCGCGGCGCGCCGATGGCTGCAACAGGTGCAGCGCGACATCCTGCGGAGGCAAGTAGTAGACCGGCGGATGGCTCGTTTCCAGAATGCGGAACGCGGCGCGGGTCTCGGCAGGGACGATGCCGGCGTGCACGATGCGCAGGTGGCGCGCGGCAGGCTCCATGCGCGGCGGACGCGGATAGTCCCAAACGGATTCGGTCAGATTTTCCTTCGGCTTCAGCATAGGTCCAGAGTAGGCTCCGGTATCGCTTTTTGTCTGTACATCACGCGCGTCCAACGCCTGCCCATGTCATTCCGTGCCGCCGGCTGGGCCTGGGCATTCCCATTGCCGCAAGGTTGGCATCTTTTCCCAGATGAGGACAAACACCATGGCGAAAGAACTTGCATTTGTAACGGGCGCGTCGTCCGGCATCGGATATCAACTGGCAAAGCAATTGGCCGAGCGTGGCTATGATTTGGCCATCACGGCGCAGGACGACCGGCTTGCCGGTGCGGCGCGCGACTTTCAGGCAATTGGCGCCGAAGTGATCGCGATCCAGGCGGATGCCACGCAGCAGGACGAGGTCGCAGCGGCCTGGAAGAAGATCGAGTTGACCGGCCGGCCTGTGACCGTGGCCTGCATCAACGCGGGCATCGGCGAAGGCGGAAATTTCGCCACGGAAACATCACTGGACCAGGAGATGGCTATCGTGGCGCTGAACTGCGGATCGACAGTCCAGTTTGCGAAGTACGTGGCAAAGCAGATGGCGCAGCATGGCAGCGGCAACATTCTGTTTACCGCCTCCATCGCCAGCGAGACAACGTCCCCCGGCATGGCGGTCTATTCGGCGTCAAAGGCATTTGTGCTTTCGCTGTCGAAGAGTCTTCGCTTCGAGCTGAAGGACGTTGGCGTGAATGTGACCGCACTGCAGCCCGGACCGGTCGACACCGACTTCTTCGACGTGGCCCACATGAACGACACCAAAATCGGCACCGAGGGCAAGAAGAGCAACGAGCCGGATGAAGTCGCAAAGGTTGGCCTGGATGCACTCTTTGACGGCAAGGAGCACGTATATGCCGCCGATTTCATGACCAAGCTTGAAGGCGCGGTGGCGAACATCACACCGAGCAGCCTGCAGGCAAAAATGCAGGAAAAGATGATGGAGCCGGCGAATAAATAGATCGCTCAGAATTGAGCGAGGACTTCGTAGCTTCCAGATTGCGGGTGCCCCACCTTTCTCCGTGGTCTTTGCGGATGAAGGTCGTTTTTCCTTTTGTCGCGGCTGATATCTCGCCGCATGAATCCCACCTTAACGACGATGAAACTGTTGTGAAGGTGGGGCACCCACGTTTCCCACTGAAGTATCAGATCCTTCCTTGTCAGGCTGAAAGAATCGCTCCACCTCGCCGATGTCCTGCGTGATGCGATATGGCGGCAGGCTGTCCAGAAAGACCTTGCCGTAGCTCTGCCGCTGCACGCGGTTGTCCAGCAGCACAAGAACTCCACGGTCATGGACCGACCGGATGAGCCGGCCAAATCCCTGCTTGAGCGTGATGACGGCCTGCGGAATTTGCAAATCATAAAACGGCTTGCCGCCGGCGCGTTCCACGGCCTCCATGCGCGCCTGCACCACCGGATCGCTGGGCACGGCAAAGGGCAGGCGGTCGATGATGACGCAACTCAGCTGCTCGCCCTGCACGTCTACACCCTGCCAAAAGCTGCTGGTACCGAACAGCACGGCGTTGGGCGTGGTGCGGAACTCATCCATCAGGGCCTTGCGCGGTGCGGTACCCTGCAGCAGCAACGGAAACGGCAGCTCCACCAGCATCCGCTCATACATCTCGCGCATTTGCGCATAGCTGGTGAACAGGCAGAATGCACGGCCGCGGGAGCACTCCAGCACACGGCGCATGCGTTCGGCGGCCTGCGGAATGAAGCTCGGGTCACGCGGGTCCGGCAGGTAGGGCGGCAGGTAGAGCAGCGCCTGCTTGCCATATTGAAAGTGTGAGGGCACGGTGAGCTCCCGCGCGCCCACCAGGCCCAGGCGCCGGCTGATGTGGTCAAAGCCGCCCTGCACGGTGAGCGTGGCGCTGGTGAGCACCACGGTGTTGTAGCTGGTAAAGAGTGTGGTCTGCAGGATCTCCGAAACATCGATCGGTGTGGCTTGCAGATAGGTGTGAAAGGCTGCCGGCACGCCCATGCCGTTGCGGCTGCTATTGCGAACACCGCCGGCCGAGCGCCGCTCAATCCAGAAGACCGTGTTTGGATCGTCGGCTTCCATCAGAAAACGCGTGCTGGCGCGCAGCTCCACGGTGCGGCGCTTCAGTCCCGCGGCCTCCTCCACGTCCTTCAATCGCTCGAGTTCGTCGAGGAGCCTGTCCAGCGCGACGGTAAAGCTGGCGTAATGCTCGCCGCGCTCTTCCAAAAATCCGGGCCGGTCAGTAAATGGCTGCCGGCCGCCATTTCGAAGGAGATCGAAACCTTCACTGGGCAGCGTGCCGAAAAACATGCGCGAGCGCTCGCGCAGTGACGCGGTTGCGCTCTCAATGCCGCTGGAGGAGACGGCCTTTGCGCGCAGCAGCAGTTCCGTGTCGCGGGCCAGCTCTTCCACGCGCTGCTGGCTCACGGCCACGCCAAAGTAGTCGCTGGCCACGTGTTCCATGTCGTGCGCTTCGTCGAAGATCACTGCCGCGGCCTCGGGCAGGATGCCCGCATCGGGCGCACCGGCCGCTTGCTGCTTGATGTTCAGGTCCGCGAAAAACAGGTGATGGTTCACGATGATCAGGTCGGACTCAAGGGCGCGCCGGCGCATGGCGGTGATCCAGCAGGGCTCGAAGTTTGGGCACTGCTGGCCCAGGCAGGCTTCAGATCGTGCGTCCAGCTTGTGGAACAGCGCGGATGGTTCGGGCAGTCCTGCCACCTCCGCGCGGTCGCCCGTGGTGGTCTCTTTTTCCCATTCCCGCAGGATGTGAAACTCGTGAATCTCCTTCGGCTCACTCAACAGTGGCGTGCTCTCCAGGGCATACAGCTTCTGCTTGCAGATGTAATTGCCGCGCCCCTTCATGTAGCAGACCTTCAGCGGCCCCAACAGCGATTCGAGAAACGGAATGTCCTTAAAGAAGAGCTGCTCCTGCAGGTTTTTTGTGCCGGTAGAGATGATGATGCGCTGGCCGTTCTCCCGTGCCATGCGCAACGCCGGCAACAGGTAGGCAAGCGTCTTGCCGGTGCCGGTGCCAGCCTCCACAATCAGGTGACGCTTCTCTTCCAGGGCCCGCTCCACAGCACGCGCCATTTCAAACTGGCCGGCCCGGTGCTCGTACTCCAGCGACGACCGCGCCAGCACACCGCCGGGCGCAAAGAACTCGCGCAGCGTGGGGAAAGCCTCGGCTTTTGTGGCGGTCGGCATAAAACGAAGGAAGGGCGAACATGACTAGTCTACGATGCTTTACGTATACAGCGACGCGTATAACGTTACACATGATATGCTTAGCATGTGATCCGAAGTTTTCACTGCACAGATACGGAGGATCTCTTTTACGATCGAAAGCATCCACGCTGGAGCACCATGCAGCGGGTGGCTCTTCGCAAGCTCGACCAGCTCGCAGGTGCAGACGATCTGGGACAGTTAAAGGTACCGCCAGGAAACCGGCTTGAGCTGCTTCGAGGCAGTCGCAAAGGGCAGTACAGCATTCGTATCAATGATCAGTGGCGCATCTGTTTCCGCTGGCCTGCTACTGGTCCTCAGGACGCGGAAATCGTCGATTACCACTAATACAGAAGGGGCGAAATGTGGCCAAGACAGATCATGTAAAACCCAGGCGCTTTGCCGCACCCACGACTCATCCGGGCGAGATGCTTCGCGAGGAGTTCCTGATTCCCATGGGGATTTCCGCGAATCACCTCGCGTTGAAAACGCGCATGCCTGCAACACGCGTGAGCGAAATACTGCGCGAGCGGCGAAGTGTTTCCGCCGACACAGCGATGCGTCTGGGCCGCTTCTTTGGAATGTCGCCAACGTACTGGATGAACCTGCAGCTACTTTACGATCTGTCCAAAGCTCAAAGCGAGGCAGGCGACACCATCGATCGCGATGTGGAGCCGCTGAACCTGCATGCGGCCGCAGCTTGAATTGACTACTACCTTAAAAGTTAGCAGGTTTCCGCATGGCACCCGAAAAGAAACGACTCGGCAAGAAGCACCGCACCGCGCAGACGCGGCCGCACAAGGGTGTCACGCCCAAAGGTGCCAAGGCTGCGCCCGGCGCGCTGAGCAAGGCTTCTCCCAAGGGCCGCAAGTCCGTCTCCGCCAAACAGGCAAAGGCATTCTCAAAAAGTAAAGTACGCACGCAATCGCCGGACAAGCAGCGTGGCCGCGCCGTGACCGGTGCGCAGATGGCGCCGGGAGCCTTGCCGAAAGAGCTGCGGCCGCCAAGCCTGAGGCCGGCGCGCGGCGACCGTGGCTCTGCTTCCCTCAACACGCAAGGGAACCAAGAGCAGGCACAACGCGGGCGGCCTCCGGTGCACACGGCCGCGCTCTCTGACCCTGACACGGAAAATGCCTTTGCCGCCATGCTGCCGCTGATAGAAGAGGCGCAGCGCCCCAGCGACAGCATCGCCGCACCGCTCTTCGCCATTTGTGGCCGGCCCAATGTCGGCAAATCCACGCTCTTCAACCGGCTCACCGGTTCGCGCCGCTCCATCGTGGGCGACGAGCCTGGCATCACGCGCGACCGCATCTATGGCGAGGTCGACTGGGACGGCCGCCTGCTCCGCATCGTGGACACTGGCGGCATCGTGCCGGATGACGAAGCGCTGATCCCCAGCGAAATCTTCCGGCAGGCGCGGATCGCGCTGGAAGAAGCCGAGGCAATCGTGATGGTGGTGGACGGCCGCAGCGAGCTTGCCGCGCCAGACCTGGAACTCGCCCGCCTGCTGCTGCGCTCCGGCAAGCCGCTTTTTCTTGCCGTGAACAAGATGGACACAGAGAAAATCCAGCCGCAGGCGGAGAACTTTCGCACACTTGGTTTCCGCGAGGTCTTTCCCATCTCTGCCGAGCACGGTCTGGGCGTGGGCGACCTGCTGGATGCCGTGGCCGAGGCGCTGCCGGACACTGAACCCGGACAGGCGGACGAGCTTGACGAGGTTGTGGAGAGTGGGTCCGTCTCTCAATCCAAACGGGGCGAAACGCGGGCACGCAGAGCGCAGGAAGATGCTCGGCGTCAGACGGAGTCGGATGCGGTAACGACGCCGCCGGACAGCGGCGACGCTCCGGAACCACCGCGTGAACGCAGGCTGCGCTCCCACGGCGAACACATCAGCCGTGAGACAAAGGTCGCCATCATCGGCCGGCCCAACGTAGGCAAAAGCACACTGCTGAACGCGCTCACCGGCACCGGCCGCGCCATCGTCTCGCCCATCGCCGGCACCACGCGCGACGCGGTGGATGAGGTCGTCGAACGCGAGGGCCACAGCTTCCGCTTTGTGGATACCGCCGGCATCCGCCGCAAGGGCAAGACCACCATGATGGCCGAAAAGCTCAGCGTCATCATGGCTCGCAAGCACCTGGAAGCAGCCGATGTCGCGCTGCTGCTTATCGATGCGACCGAAGGCGTGACAGGCCTTGATGCCAACATCGGCGGCTACGCGCATGAGAGCGGGCGCAGCGTCGTCGTTGTCGTAAACAAGTGGGACGCCGTCACCACGGAGCGCGAGCAGGCCATCGCCGCGGGCGCGGAAAACATTCCCGCACCCGCTGAGAAGAAGGCCTACACCGAGCAGGTGCGCGACGCGCTGAAGTACCTGGACTATGCACCGCTGCTCTTTATCTCCGCGCGCGACGGTATCAACGTGGAAGAGGTTTTTAAAAAGGTTCAGCTCGTGGCGCGGGAGCGCCGCCGCCGCGTCACCACAGGCCAGATGAATAAGTTCCTGGAAGGCATCGACTTTGAGCGGGCAGGCGTTCCCTATAACAAGCGGCTCCGGATCTATTACATGACTCAGGCCGCCGTTGCCCCGCCCACGTTTGTCCTATTTACAGACCGCGATGTAAAAATGCACTTCTCTTACGAACGCTTTCTGGAGAACCTCATCCGCGAGAAGTTCCGCTTCATTGGCGCACCCATCTGGTTCAAGGTCAGGCCACGCAACAAGAAAGAAAAATAGGGACTTCCGCTGCTGTAAGTGTCATGGAGCTTTGCGAAGCAGGCCTCACCCGCGAAGAACACCTATACCAGGCCAAGTTATCTTAAGTTCTTTCGTGGGCTCGATGGTGTAGGACGCCGCTCTCCAAAGCCCATTCCAGGCGAACAGCACCTATAGCCGCTCCCGCAATCTGTAATACACCCAGCGAATGCCAAAGGCGGTCCTGTGCTGGGTCAATGCCAGCAAGTGAAGCACCGGCTCTGAGGCAGGTCCGAACCACCTTACGGCAACGGTGCCCACAGCGCCCTCTGTGTACGCCACCGCCCGGTCCAGCCGGCTGCGGCCCGGCGTCGGTGCCGCGTGTACCCGCCAGCGCAGTTCGTTATGCGGATCTAAAGACAACAGCAGAGCCGCCGCCCGGGGCAGATGGTCGGGCGAGCTGATCAACTCCATCCGCCGCCAGCCATTCTGGCGCATCAACGCCGTACTGTTCCGCAGATTTTCCAGGGTCGTTTTGGAGTTCCCTTCCCGCAGGATCGCAGCTTCCGGTAGGCCCTTGGAGCGCGCGTACTCCGACATGATCTGGGCTTCCACGTACCGGTTGGCTGCCGCTCCTCCTGTGAAGATCACGCGCGGTGCCCGGCCCGCGCGAAACTCCCGCAACGCCTCATCGACGCGCCATCTTTGCAACTGCGTGACCGTACCGTCAATTTCCGCGGGCGACCCTAGCACCAGCAGCACATCCATCGTGTTCGCGCCTGGATCGCAGCCTCTGTCACAAACGGGGACTCTCCAGTACGTGGCCGCCGCGGCCAGCCCAACACAGCCGGCCAGGGCCACGGTTAAACGCATTCGTAACTCCGTCCTGGACGCCACAACCGTTCCCCCTCTTCAGTTTCTTACTCGTCCTCACGTCGTGAACGGGCGATCATCGGACGATCCGGGACAGAAGACCCACACCTCGGGCTCCCGTTTCGTACTGTTCCAGGCGTATCTTGTCCAAAGACACGAATGATGTGCTGGCAGGCTCTCGATTGCCTCCCGCCACGCATCTCTCTGACCAGCGTGTGATGCGCCGAAGGCATTTCTCATCGCACCTTTTTTCCTAGATGTATCTAGAATGCCTGGAGGCTTGCATGGCAGATAGTCCGAAGCTCAAATTTACCCGCCGCGGATTTTTGCGCGGCGCCGGTGTTGCCGCCGCGGGCACCATGCTTGAGTCCGCCCAGGCGCTCACTCGCGAAACGGCGCATGCCACCCAGGGGCCGCAAGCCGCGGGACCAGGACTGATGCCGATCGTTCTTAAAATCAACGGCCAGCCGCAGACCGTTCAGGTGGAACCGCGGTACACCCTGGCACAAACCCTGCGCGACAACCTGAACCTGACCGGCACCAAAGTCGTCTGCGACCGCGGCTCCTGCTCAGCGTGCACGGTGTGGATCGACAAGATCCCCTCACTCGCCTGCATGACCCTGGCCATTGACGCCCAGGGCCGTGAAATCACCACCATTGAAGGCCTGGCCCATGGCAGCGAGATGCACCCCGTGCAGGCCGCCTTTGTGAAGCACGACGCCATGCAGTGCGGCTTCTGCACGCCCGGCATGGTGATGAGCTGCGCGGCGCTGCTGGAGCGCAACAGCAATCCCACCCTGGCTGACGTGAAGCACGCCACCAGCGGCAATCTGTGCCGCTGCGGTACCTACCCGAAAATTTTCGCGGCTACGCTGGACGTCGCAAAGAGCAGGAATGCAGCTGCCGGACTGATTACCCTTACCACCGGCAGGGAGGCATAGATGGCACCCGAAGCATTCATGGAAGAAATGGCACTGCTGGATCCCGCAGTCGACATACAGCAGGAAAAGACCACGGAAGCCGGCCGGCAAAAAGGCGTCCAGGGTGAGGCCAAGCCGACCCGCGACGCCGAGAAGAAGGACGCCGCCACACCGGCCGCACCGGAACAGCCGCAACTCCCCAGGCGGACCGATACCTTCGTCTACGGCATCCCGCAAAACGGGCTGAAAACCATGCAGCGCGAAGTGCTCGCCAGCGAGCCTCCCCCCATGCCCGCCAATGCCGACCTGAAATACATCGGCAAGCCGGTGGAGCGCTACGACGGTCCGGCAAAGGCCATGGGCAAGGGCCGTTACACCGCCGACATTAACCTGCCCGGCATGCTGTACGGCCGCATGGTCGACGCAACGATCCCGCACGGCCGCATCAAGTCCGTCGACATTTCCGCGGCGGAAAAGCTGCCCGGTGTGCGTGCTGTCTACGTCATTGACCACGTTTATGGCGTGGCACAGTTGCGCGACCCCAAGCAGGAAGCGCCGTCGCGCTATCCGCTGGTACGCTACGCCGGCCAGCCGGTCGCGGGCGGGGGGGCCACCACCCCACACGGGGCGGGGGGCCCCCCAAAACAAAAAAACGGAGAGTATGACCCCCAGCCCCAAGGGGTGGCCCCCC
>CAXTRR010000062.1:0-17266 GCA_964246795.1 uncultured Terriglobus sp.
ACTCCGCCCCCAGCGCCCGCAGCGTCACACCCGTGTCATGCAGGCTCTCACCCTTCTCAATCGATGAGCTCTTGTCCGAAACAAGCGTCGTCATCGCGCCTAGCGATTTCGCAGCCAGCTCAAAGCTCGTCCGCGTCCGCGTCGACGACTCATAGAACAGCAGAGCCACCTTGCGCCCTTCCAGCCGCCGGCACCGCACGGCATGGGCTTCGCTTTCCAGCTCTCCCGCAAGAAGCAAAACGCCGGCCACATCCTGCAGGGAAAGATCATCGATGGACAGCAACGAGCCCGGATGCGCGATACCTGCCGGACTGGAGACCTTGCCGCTCATGCGTTTCTTGGCGAGTCTAGCAGTTCCTTTTCCACTGGCCAGACATGAAGGCCGTGGCCGGGCAAGTAGTCATGTGGCCCACCCTTTCACGGCTCCATCGCGAAAGGGTGGGCTCGCACCATTCAGCGAGCCACAAGCCCCAAAAACAGGAGAAGGGAAAGCCCGCTGCTCAGCCCTGCGCCGCGTTCGACACTGCTTCCCAGGCCTCCCAGGTGGCCAGCCGATCACGGTAAGCAGAACGTGCAAGAGGGAGAACGTTTCTACCAAGGATCAGCCGCAGCGGTGGCTCTTCCGCATCGACAACCTGGAAGATTGCTTCCGGTGTCGCCTGGGGATTGCCGCGTTCCAGGGTGACCAGGCCCGCCATGAACTGCTTGCGGAAGCCCGCATACACGTCCATGCCCTCCGCCCGCACCGCGGATTTTCCAAACCCCGTGTCATAGGCGCCGGGCTCAATCAGAGTGACCTTGATACCGAACTCCTTGACTTCCTCCGCCATTGTTTCGTGCAACGCTTCCACGGCGGCCTTGGTCGCGGAATAGAAGCCAATCAGCGGCATCGGCGTAATGCCAAGGCTGCTTGAGACGCCGAGAATGTGTCCGTGACCCTGCTGCCTGAAGAACGGCAGAGCGGCTCTTAGCACTCTAACCACACCCAGATAGTTCGCATCAAAAAGCTGGGCGATTTGCTCATCGCTCGCTTCCTCCACCGTCGCAATCAAACTGAAGCCTGCATTGTTCACCAGGACATCCAGCTTTCCGAAGTGCTCATAGGCATGTCGCACGACCTGCTGCACCTGTTCCGGCATCGTCACATCCAGCGCCAGGGTCAAAACAGAATCGCCGAAACGCTCCTTCAGGTCGGCGATATCCTCCACTTTGCGAGCAGTAGCGGTGACCCTGTCTCCACGCTTCAGGGCCGCTTCCGTCCAGATGCGTCCCAGACCGCGAGACGCACCCGTAATAAACCAGACTTTGCTGTTCATTCGTTCTCCTTGGGAAGGCTGCAAACCTATCAGCCTTCATCTGTACACTGTTAAGTTAAGGACAGTGCTGTCCCGGTTGTGATCCAACGAGCCAGCCTTCACAATAAACCGCAATCTTAACAACGTCAAGATGGAATACGTCCATGCCGGTTACACAAACGATACGCGCGACATACCACCACGGGGACCTGCGGGCCGCTCTCATCCAGGCCGCTGACGAGATCATCGGTAACGGCGGCATTGAATCTTTCTCGCTTCGTGCAGCGGCCCAGAAAGCAGGCGTCTCTCCGGCCGCTCCGGCGCATCACTTCGGCGGTGCCAAGGGCCTTCTCACTGAAGTCGCCATCCTGGCGTTTGAACGCGCGGATCGTTACATCGCCGAAGCCGGCCACTCCAACAACGTGGTTGCCGACATACGCGCCGTCAGCCTGGCGTTTGTCACGTTTGTTCTTCACCACCCGGGGCATTTTCGCCTCATGTTCCGCAACGACCTGGTAGACCGGAGCGACCCTCGACTGTCCGCGGCCAGCAAGCGGCCGGGCACACGTCTCGGTCATGCGATTCTCGCCTATCGCGGCAGGCTCAATACCGACCCGGCCAGCTTCGACGACGCTGCTGATATGCTGTGCGGCCTGGCTACCCTGCACGGTCTCGCTCATCTGGTATTGGAAAACAAAGCAGCGCACTTTTTCCAAAATGCAAACTCAAAAAACTTTGTGAAGGAGTACCTGCCCAGGGTGATCGAGCGGCTCTACCCAGACGAAGCAGCCACACTGCCCAGATCAAAGCAACAAGCTTCCGGCGCCTAATCGCGCTTGGGCCTGGCTGCGATTCCTGCATCTATCACTAGGGGTTTTGGCAGCCCGACAAGTCAACGCAAGAGCGACCCGGGAGATGAGACATCAATCCCGGGCTGATTCCGCAAAGGAGCTCATCATGGCGCGCATTTTCATTACCGGCTCCTCTGACGGCCTCGGCCTCATGTCGGCGCAGTTGCTTGTCGAGCAGGGCCACACCGTTGTGGCGCACGCCCGCAACGCGCAACGCGCCGAGCACACCCGCCGGCAACTTCCCGCTGCCGAAGCTGTGCTTACTGGCGATTTTGCCAGCCTCGCTCAGACCCGTTCACTTGCAGACACCGCCAATCAACTCGGCACCTTCGACGCAATCATTCACAACGCGGCCATCGGCTACAAAGAGCGCAGCCGCAAGCTCACTGAAGACGGCCTGCCGCAGGTCTTTCAGATCAACACCCTCGCACCGTACCTGCTCACCGCCCGGATGCACAGACCCGGGCGCCTCGTCTACGTCAGCTCTGAGCTGCACCGCAAGGGTGACCAGACCTTGGACGATCTCACCTGGGAACGCCGTGCATGGAACGGCAACCGGGCCTACTCCGACACGAAATTTCACAACGTGTTGCTGGCATTCGCCGTCGCCCGCCTCTGGCCGGAGGGGCTCTCCAACGCGAGGGAACCCGGCTGGGTGCCCACCAAAATGGGTGGCCCAAATGCTTCCGGTGATCTTGATCAGGGCCACCGCACCCAGGTATGGCTCGCCATCAGCAATGATCCAAGGGCCATGGTCTCCGGCCAATACTTCTATCACCTGCAGCAACGCAAGCCCACGGGCGCGGCCGGCGACATCGCCCTGCAGGACAAGCTGCTCGACGCCTGCGCGCGGATGTCAGGCGTTTCAATTGGGCATGAATAGCGCTTCATTCAGTGCTGGACCGGACAGGAACTGCTCAGACGAGCATCCGTCAGCCGGTCCGCCCCACAACCTCCGCATACATCCGCTCGTACCGTGGAATGATTCGAGTCGTACAAAATCGATCCTGTGCGCTCTGCCGTGCCGCCGCCGCCATCGCCCTGAAACGTGCATCATCCTTCAGCAGCGCCACTGCTCCAGCGGCCATTCCGTCCACATCGCCCACCGCATACAGCAGGCCGTTTACACCGTCGGTCACCAGCTCCGGCACGCCGCCCACTCGCGTCGCAATGCACGGCAGGCCGCACGCCATGCCCTCCAGCGCGGCGAGGCCGAAGCTCTCCATTGACGACGGCATCAGCAGCAGATCTCCAAGCGGCAGCAGCTCCTGCACACTGTCCTGCTTGCCCAGAAAGTGCACGCGGTCCTGAATGCCGTGCTTTGCGCAAAGGTGTTCCGCCAGCGAGCGGTCCGGCCCGTCGCCGATCAGCATCAGCCGCGCAGGCACCTCCCGCGCCACCCTCGCAAAGACCTCCACCACATCATCCACCCGCTTCACCCGCCGGAAATTCGATAGGTGGATCAGAAGCTTCTCGCCCGGTGCCGCGTACTGCGGCCGCAGCTCACGCACAGCCGCCTCATCGCGGTGGTAGACATCGCAGTTCACGAAGTTGTAAATCACCTCAATCGGCCGCGTGATGCCGAAATCGCGCTCCGTCGATCGTTTCAAATCCTCCGAGATCGACGTCACGCCATCGCTCTGCTCGATGCCAAAACGGGTGATCGGCAGATATCCGGGGTCTTGCCCCACCAGCGTGATGTCCGTCCCATGCAGCGTGGTGATGAAGGGCAGGCGCAGCCCCTTTGCCTCCATCATCTGCCGCGCCAGCAGCGCACTCACCGCATGCGGAATCGCATAGTGCACATGCAGCAGATCCAGCTTGTAAAACTCCGCCACCTCCGCCATGCGTGAAGCCAGCGCCAGGTCATAGGGCGGGTATTGGAACAGCGGGTAAGTCGTCACCGTTACTTCATGAAAGAAGATGCCATGCTCCCGCCCCGTAAGCCGGAACGGCTGCTGATAAGTGATGAAGTGCACCTGGTGCCCGCGCGCCGCCAGTTCAATGCCCAGCTCCGTCGCTACCACGCCGCTGCCGCCATACGTCGGATAACACGTCACCCCAATATTCACGCGCAATCCTCTCCATCTACTATCCACCACTTATCACTTACCACTTATTACCTACTACTCACTGCCTACTAATCACTACCTACTTTAAGACCGGTTCGGCGTCTTTCCTAACAGATACCAAGCAGAAGCGTCTCCTCAAAGCACGTTCATTCCTGATAACGCTTTTCACCCGCGGGAATGGCTACGTCGGCAACGTTCTGCCGTGGTGGCAACGGGCAGGAAGTGTGCGCTGAAAAGGCACAGAGTGGGTTGCGCGCCATGTTGAAGTCCAGCACCACTTGGCCCAGTGCGCTCAGGCCGTGGCTGGGCATGGCCGCGTCCAGAAACCGGCCGCCCTGGTAGGTGGTGGAGCGGCTGGTCGTGTCACGAAAGACGAAAAAGAGTGGCGTGGCACCGGCGTGTACGGTTGGTTCCAGCCGGAAGGTACGTCCGCCAAGGGAGAACTCCGCGACACCGTAGCTCGTTTCCTGGTTGACCTGCCCAAGTATGTTGGCGATGGGCAGTGTGCGCGGCACGGGGTAGGGCAGCCATCGCGCGATGATCCGGTAGCGGCCGTCCGCCGGGTACCAGTGCAGGCCGTGAAACGCAAGCAGCGCGGGTGCCTGTGTATCGCGGCCAACAAGAAAGAAGCCGAATTTGTGCCGCAGCACGAAGTTGACGCTGCCCGATTCATAGCGGGCCGAGGTGCCATCTGCGTCAAAGCTGACCAGGCCGGGGACAGCTCTTCTGCCGTCCGCGGTCAGGTCCGATCCCGCCGGGAGGGTGAGAGCGAGTGTCTCTCCATCTCGGTGCAGGGTGGCCAGATGCGCCGCCGTGTGCTCCAACCGGAGCTTGTTGTCCGGCGCTGCGCCCACAGTGGTGTCGCCCTCCGGCAGGCTCTCGAGCGAAACCATGCCCAGCGCGCTCTGCGGCCCCTTCATTACCTCTGCCTGGTGCTCGCGGAAATGCTGGATGGCGGTCCGTTGGTCGGCGGTCAGCAGCGTCTGCGCGTGCAGCAGGACGAGCGAAAGAACGCCCGGCGCCGTCAGGCACACGCACTGGAAAGCACGCTTCAGGTTCATATGTTTTCCTTCCTCAAGCTCTCAAGGGAGAGTCTCTTCAGGTTGTAAGGTCATCCACAGGCTGGGCACGATCGGCAATGGCTTGTCCACTTTCCTTTAGCGGGACGGCTACCTGGCTCACGGATAAATCCGATTGAGCGTGCGGGCAAACGGAATGGTCTCACGCACATGGTCCAGGCCGCAGGTCCAGGCCACGACGCGTTCGATACCCATGCCGAAGCCGGAATGGGGAACGCTGCCGTATTTGCGCAGGTCGAGGTACCACTCGAAGCTTTCCAGTGGCAGGTTGTGGTCCAGGATGCGCTGGCGCAGCAGGTCGTAGCTGTCCCCACGCTGCGAACCGCCGATGATTTCGCCATAGCCCTCGGGTGCCAGCACGTCGACGCAGAGGGCCTTGGTGGCGTCCGCCGGGTCGGGCTGCATGTAGAAGGCCTTCACGGCAGCGGGGTAGCGGTGGATCATCACCGGCCGGTCGAACTGGTTGGAGATCCAGGTCTCGTCGGGCGAGCCGAAGTCGTCGCCGTAGGTGTGCGCGTTTTCGATCAGGCCTTTGCTGAAGGCGTCCTCCAGCATGGCGTGGGCTTCGTCATAGCTCAGGCGGGGGAAGGGCGCGAGAATCTTTTCAAGCTTCGCGGCCTTCTCGTCGCTGCCGGTAATGGTCTTCAGGTCGGTCCGGTGTTTTTCCAGGATGCGCGTGACGATGTGCGCCAGGAACTCTTCAGCTAGACGCATCAAATCGTCTAAATCCGCATAGGCCACTTCCGGCTCGATCATCCAGAACTCGGTCAGGTGGCGGCGTGTTTTGGACTTCTCTGCGCGGAAGGTGGGGCCGAAGCTGTAGACCTTGCCCAGGGCGAGCGCGGTGGCTTCCACGTAGAGCTGGCCGCTCTGGGTCAGGTAGGCGTTGCCCTCGTCAAAATACTTCATTTCGAAGAGTTCGCTGGTGCCCTCGCAGGCGGCGGGCGTGAGGATGGGCGGATCGGTGCGGATGAAGTCGCGGTCGTCGAAAAACTCCTGCGCGGCACGCATGACCGTGGCGCGCACACGCAGGATGCTGCTCTGGCGCGGCGTGCGCATCCACAGGTGCCGGTGCTCCATCAGGAAGTCGGTGCCGTGCTCCTTCAGCGTGATGGGGAAGGGCTGGTCATCGGCGACGCGTTGCGTAACTTCAATGTTCTCCACATCAAGTTCATAGCCGCTGGGCGCCCGCTTGTCGGTGCGCACCCTGCCGGTGACGGTGACACTCGATTCGAGGGTCAGATTCTTAATAGTCTCGAAAACCTCCGGCGTCACCGCCGCTTTGGGCACGATGCCCTGGATGGTGCCGCTGCCGTCGCGAAAGATGGGGAAGAGCAGCTTGCCGCTCTCACGCAGGTTGTAAAGCCAGCCGCGCAGGCGCACAGTTTGGCCCTCGTGCTGGCCGATGGTGGCAATGGAGGAGAGGGGCGCGGCGGCGGTGGCGGATGCTTCGGTGGTGCTCATCTGTTCAGTGTAGAAGAGCAGCGGTGCAGCAGGTCAGCGAACCGCAAAGGCAGCGGCTTCGCGGAACACGGTCAAGCGGCAATGGTGACGAGATCTGCTGCAGGCAATTCATTCTCCACGGTGCGCTTGAGCTGACCGCAGGCCGCGTAGATGTCGCGGCCCCGCGGGCGGCGGATGTAGGTGGGAATCCCACCCGTAATCAGGGCCTTTTGAAATCGACCCACGTCCTCTGGCAGCGGCTGCGTGTAGACGATGCCGGGGCCGGGGTTCCAGACGATCAGGTTCACCTTGCTGGGAATGCCGCGAAGCAGGGCGAGCACTTCAGCCGCGTGCTCTGGCTGGTCGTTGATACCGCCCAGCAGAACATATTCGAAGGTGACCCAGTCGCGTTTGCCCAGCGGAATCGTCTGCACGGCGGCAAGCAGGTCGGCGATCTTCCATTTCTTTGTGATGGGCATGATGGCCTCGCGGACCGCGTCGTTGCTGGCGTTGAGCGAGAGGGCGAGGCGCGGCCGCAGCCGCTCCTGCGCAAAGCGGCGGATGGCCGGCTCAATGCCGCTGGTGGAGACGGTCATGCGTGACTCAGGCAGGTTCATGCCCTCCACCAGCAGGCGCACGGCGGCCATGAAGTTGTCATAGTTCAAGAAAGGTTCGCCCATGCCCATGAAGACGAGGTTGATGCGGTCACGGCCGACGTGAATGCGGTGGCGGTTGAGCACAGCCGTGACCTGCCCAGCGATCTCTCCGGCAGAGAGGTTGCGCCGGATGCCGAGCTTCGCAGTCAGGCAGAACTGGCAATTCACGGCGCAGCCCACCTGTGAGGAAACACAGATGGTGGCGCGGCGGTAGCCGGCCTCGGCCAGCGCTCCACGATTGCGTGCGTCGAGCTTTTTCGTTATACGGTCGCCCAGGAGGTCGTCGTCCTCATAGGGAGCTTCGGCACCGTCGCCGTCAGGCATCCAGACCGTTTCTACAGTCTCGCCATCCTCCATGCGCATCAGGTAGCGCTCGGTTCCGTCGATGGAAGTGGCGGTTTGCACGATCTCGGGTAGGCCAATCGTGTTGTCTTTGCCCAGGCGTTCGCGCAGGGCCTGCGGAAAGGTCGTAATGCCGTCCAGCGAGGTTACGCGGCTGCGATACAGGGCTTCCCAGAGCTGGCGGGCACGGTAAGGCTTTTCACCGATCGCGCTGAAGCGTTCGGTGAGCTCGGGCAGGGTTTGTCCGAACAGCGCAGCCATATTTCTAGGATACTGCCCGATAAAGCTGGGTGCCCCATCTTTACCGCGCTCTTTGCGGTTAAGGTGGGCTTGGGGCGGTAGTAAACCGCTACGCCGCGGAAGAAATCCACCTTTGCGACGATGAAGCCGTCGCAAAGATGGGGCACCCGGATCCTCGGGCATTTCCGATTGTTCTTGCTTTAAAAGAAGCGGAGCACCAGGCCGGTGGCGATGTGGAACTGGTTTTCTGCCGGGCTCCCGAAATTGCCGCCGCCGATCTCCACGACCCGCCAGTCCAGGTGCGGCAGGAAGGTGAGGTCGACACCGCCGTTCACCTCGTAGCCCACGTGGTAGCTGCCCTTCATCGAGCCGGCGTTCTCGCGCTCCGGCCCGGCGGAGATTTGCGCGTACGGCTTGATGGGCAAAATCGGCGGCTTGGCCGCCACGCGCAGGCCGCCCAGAATTTTGACATAGTTGACGTCGCCGCTGCTCTGCGAGGACCCGCGAATGTCCGCACCGAAGCGAAGCGGTCCGAGCTTGTAGAAGTCGTCATACAGGCCGAACGTGCCGCCGTAGAGAAAGGAGTTGGTCTGGCGCAACTCGTTCGCTTCGAAGTTGGCGTAGACGGCGACCTGGGCGCGAGCTGACCCGGCGAAAGCAAAGAGGGCTGCGGCAAGAAGGAGGGAGCGGAACGGCAACGGCATACCCCTTTGACCGTAGCCTTGCACGCGTCGTCGTCACAAGTGGGTGCACCCAGGCGGATGCTCCCGGAAAGTTGTAGCTGCCTGCCGTGCTCGAAATGCTTGAAGGGTTGAGTGCTGGATGGCTCCGTGCCATACAGTCAGACCGCATTGCGGCAAAATAGAGGAGCATGAAGATTCTGGTGATTGGTGCCGGTGCAGTGGGCGGCTACTTTGGCGGGCGGCTCGCGCAGGCCGGGCGCGATGTGACTTTTCTGGTCCGCGAACGGCGTGCCGAGCAACTGGCGGGCGGTTTGCACCTGCTGAGCCCGTTCGGCAATGCGACGGTTCAGCCGAAGCTGCTAACGGCGGCTCAGCTTCGGACGGAGCCGCAGGTCTTCGACATGGTTCTGCTCAGCACGAAGGCCTACTCGTTTGCAGCGGCGGTTGACGATTTCGCGCCCGCCGTCGGCCCGCGCACCGCTGTCATTCCTCTGCTGAACGGCATGCGTCACCTGGACGACCTGGTCGAGCGCTTCGGGCAGGCGCGCGTCTTTGGCGGCTCCGTGCGCATCATCGGCGACCTGACAGAGACGGGTGAGGTGGAGCAGAAGACGGAGCTGGGCGAGCTCAGCTTTGGCCTGCGCCCGGAGCAGGTGCAGCAGGGGCAAAGCAGCCTTGGCTTCGATGTGATGGCGATGCATCAATTGCTCTCCGCGCCTGGCATGGTCACCCTTCTGCAGCCGGACATTCTGGCCACCATGTGGCAGAAGTGGTGGATTCTGGCCAGCATGAATGGCATTTGTCTGCTGGCGGGCGGCAGCCTGGGCGAGGCTGTCTCGCAGCCCTTCGGCGAGAGCTTTGGCCGCAGCGTGCTCGACGAGTGCCTGAACATCACGCTGCGCAACGGCTACCCACCCGACCCGAAGTACCTGCGCGAGCACCTGGACCGCATTGAGGACCGCAACTGCCCGCTCACCACTTCCATGTTCCGCGACATGAGCCGAGGCCTGCCGGTGGAGGCAGACCACGTGCTGGGCGACCTGCTGGCCCGGGCGAAAGGTGTGAGTGCGCCACGGCTCGAAGCGGCGTATGTGCGGCTGAAGGTGTACGAGGCGCAACGGTTGAAGGATGTCTAGCGATGAGAAATCAGCGCGGGTAGATCGCGGCTGCCGTGCACGACTCGTTCGATGCGAACGCGGTCGTCCATTACACGAAACATCACAACATAGGGCTGGACTGTTGCAAGGCGGGCCCCTGCGCCGATTTCAGGACGGAGTTGATAGATTGCGGGGCGGTCTGCGATTTCCCTCAGAGCTGCTCGAAGCCTCCGAACGAACCGCAGAGCCCGATCCGCGCTGTCTTTCGCGATCCATCCTGCAATGTCACCTACATCCATCGCTGCGCGTGGAGTCACTTCCAACCGCACTACTGCAAGGCTCCTTGCGTATCTGCCATCGCCTGATATTTGCGTTCGAGTGCATTAAAAACATCATCGGCGGGGACTCCTGGTCCGGTGCTCGCCACGCCTTCCTCCCACAACTCTTTCAAGCGTGAAAGGGATCCGGATTGACGGAGTAACCGTTCGGCCGTCCATGCCTGAAGCGCCTCATGCATGATTTCACCTGCGCCGTTGTACTCGCCTGTCTCGATAGCGTCACTCACTTGCTCCATCATCTCGGAGGTGACTGTAATCGTCAGTTCTTCGGCAACATGCGGCATGGTGACCCCCGGCAAGGTGAGAAGCCTGATGATAGGCCCATCTCGTTTTCATCTTATACACCGCGCTTGGCGCTGGCCAGCGGTGGGGCGTAGGGCGATTTGTGCTTTTTCAGCTTGGCCGGCGGGTTCAGGTCGATTGGCTTATTCGCGCGGTGGGTCTCGACAGCATCCGCGATGGCGTACTTCAGCGGCTCCAGGCCCTCGCCTGTCACACCGCTGATGGCATAGAAGGGCAGCTTGCGGCGTTTTGCATACGTCTGCAGCTTCTTGAGCTTGTCCGGATTGGCGGCGTCGATCTTGGCGGCGGCCACGATCACCGGCTTGTCTTCCAGACCATGGCCGAAGTCGGCAAGCTCTTTCTCGATCGCCTTGTACTCCTCGACTGGATTCTCGCGTCCGCTGCCGTCAGACACATCCACCAGGTGGACCAGAATGCCGGTGCGCTCAATGTGCCGCAGGAACTGAATGCCCAGACCCGCGCCTTGGCTGGCACCCTCGATCAGGCCGGGCATGTCCGCGATAACGAAGGAGCGCTCATGCGGAAAGTCGCCAATCTTCACGACGCCCAGGTTGGGCTCGAGCGTGGTGAAGGCGTAATTCGCAATCTTCGGCCGGGCCGCGGAAAGCCGTGAGATCAGCGTCGATTTCCCTACATTGGGATAGCCCACCAGGCCCACATCGGCCAGCAGCTTCAACTCCAGGCGGAAGTGGCGCTCCTCACCGGGGCGGCCCAGCTCGTGCTCGCGTGGGGCCTGGTGGGTGCTGTTGGCGAAGTGCTGGTTGCCACGGCCACCGCGGCCTCCGCGGACGATGCAGACTTCCTCATCGACCCGGTTGAAGTCGTGGATGAGTTCGCCGGTCTCATCGTCAAAAACCACGGTGCCCACCGGCACCTGCAGAATCATATGCTCGCCGGCGGCCCCGCTCATGTTGGAGCCCATGCCGTGGGTGCCGCGCTCTGACTTGTACTCGGGGTTGAAGCGGAAGTGCACCAGCGTATTGTGCCGCTCGCTCGACCGCATCAGGATGTCGCCGCCGTGGCCGCCGTCGCCGCCGCTGGGGCCGCCCCGCGGCACAAACTTCTCCCGCCGGAAAGCCATGCAGCCATTGCCGCCATCGCCGGCCTTTACGCGGATTCTTGCCTCATCAATAAACATTCGATCCTTAGTTTACCGGCTCACCGTAGGTGGCCGTCGAAAGATCGCAGAACGGCATTGGCCGACCGCTTTACCGCAGATTCACAGACCCATGCAAGTCTCTTCCCAACGACCCATTGCCACATCTGTTTGCGGGTAGATTGCTGCCCGTCAGTTGCGTCCGCCGGCACTGCATGCGCGGAGGCGTGGTGCAGATTCATGGCGAGTGCGCCGGCGCGCGGCACCAGACCGCGCCCAGCCCTCACCGAAATTCAAGTAAAGCTCAGGAGAGTACAGAAGATGCAGAACACCTTGACACGCAGCCTCGCGGTGGCGTGTGTTCTTTCGCTTGGTTGCTCGATTTCCGCTATGGCGCAGAGCGCCGTTGATGGTGCCATCGGCGGTCTGGTTCGCGATCCGTCCGGCGCGGCGGTTCCCTCGGCCCAGGTCAAGATCGTGAACAACAGCACGGCCGCCGAGCAGAACCTGACGACCGACAATCAGGGCAACTTCCGTGCCATCCACCTGCAGCCCGGCACCTATACGGTCGCCATCACCGGTTCCAGCTTCGGTGATTACAAATCCACTTCCGTCACGGTGGAAGTCGGCGCGGTGACCAACGTGGATGCCGACCTGAAGGCCGCCGGCACCAGCGAAGTTGTGGAAGTCACCACGGACACACCGTCCATCAACACCTCGTCACCGGACTTCGCAAACGTCATTGACCTGAATATCCTGGGCAACCTGCCGGTGAACAACTATCGCTGGTCCAGCTATGCGCTGCTGACGCCGGGCGTGGTGGAGACGGGCGGCTTCGGCCTGTTGTCTTTCCGCGGCCAGAGCTCGCTGCAGAACAACGTGACCTACGACGGTGCCGATAACAACCAGGGCTTCTTTGCCGAGGAGCGTGGCCGCACCCGTGCCGGCTACTCCACCGCGCAGAGCTCCATTCAGGAGTTCCAGGTCAACACCTCCAACTACACCGTGGAATACGGCCGTGCCGCCGGCGGTGTTGTCAACGCCATCACCAAGAGTGGCACCAACAGCTTTCATGGCGACCTGTATTTCCGCGACCGCGATGCAGGCTGGGGCACCAAGAACCCGTTTACCCAGATCGCCACGCTGAACCCGACAACCAACACCTTCACCAACAACGTCTTCAAGCCCAAGGACAAACGCCAGCAGTACGGCGGCTCCATTGGCGGCCCCATTCTGCGCGACAGGATCTTCTTCTTCTTCGCCGGCGATCGTTACCACCGCAACTTCCCCGGCACCGCCGTTGCCAGCAACCCCAACAGCTTCTTCGCGCTTCCGGATGCAAACCTGCCGGCAGGCAAGGTGTGCGGCGCTCCCGCGACACTGCCCGGTCCGAACAACACAACGATTCCGAATCCCGCCGCACCCACTACCATTGACGCCGCGAACTGCACCCTGGCCAGCAATCTGAACGTCAGTTACGCCCAGGCAGCCATCAACTACACCAGCGGCCTGGCCGGGCTGAACACCATGCTGGGCGCGGTGCCTCGGACCGGCGACCAGACCATCTATTTTCCCAAAGTCGACTATCAGATCAACGGCCGCAATCACGTATCGTTTGAGGTAAACCGGCTCAACTGGGCGTCACCCGCCGGCATCCAGACACAGGCCACCAACACCAACGGCATCCGCTCCTTCGGTAACGACTACGTCAAGCTGACCTTTGGCGTGGCCAAGCTGGATACGACACTTACGAACAATCTCGTCAACCAGGTGCGCTATCAGTACGGCCGCGATTTCGAGTTCGAGTTTTCTCAGCAGCCCACCGCGTATGAGCAGAGCAACCTGCTCAAGAGCACCGGCTACACCAGTCCATTTACCTATGCGCCGGCCGTTTCCATCACCAATGGCTTCACCTTCGGCACGCCCACGTTCCTGCAGCGCGGCGCCTACCCTGACGAGCGCCGCTGGCAGGTTGCCGACACCATGAACTACACCCGTGGCCGCCACAGCATCAAGTTCGGTCTCGACTACCTGCACACCAACGACTACAGCTCCAACCTGCGTTTCCAGTTCGGGTCCTTCAGCTACCCCAGCCTGACCACTTACTTCACTGACCTGTACCGGTCCCAGGGAACGGCGGCACAGGCAAACAACAGCCGCAATTACACCAGCTACTCGCAGATCTTCGGCCAGCCGGCCTTTGAGTTCCAGACGCAGGATTACGGCTTCTTCCTGCAGGATGAATGGAAAGCCACACCGCGGCTGACTCTCACTTTGGGTGCCCGCTACGACTACCAGAAGATGCCGAATGTCTTCTCAACGGTGGCCAACGCTGACGTGCCACGGACGCAAAATATCCCGGACGACAAGAACAACATCGGCCCGCGCGCCGGCTTTGCGCTGGACGTCTTTGGCAACGGCAAGACCTCATTGCGCGGCGGCTTCGGAGTCTTCTACGGCCGCACCATTAACTCGACCATCTACAATGCACTCACGTCAACCGGCAGCCGCAACACACAGCCGGGCACCACCACGCCCACAGGCCAGCTGCAATTCACTTACACCAACACAACGCCCAACGCGCCCAACTTTCCGCAGACCATTCCAAATGTGGTCACTGCCGCAACCGGACCCTCCGCCGTCTTCTTCGCGAAGAACTTCCAGAGCCCCTACGTCTACCAGATGGACTTCGCCGTCCAGCAGGACATCGGCTGGAACACGTCGATCGGCGTCAGCTACCTGGGCGCGCTTGGCCGCGAGCTGACCAACTTTGTAGACACCAACCTGCCCACGCCAAACAGCACCATCACCTACCAGATCGTCGATCCGGGCGGCTTTGGCCCACTGCGCTCCGGCGGCAGCTATACGTACCCTTTTTATGCACGCGGCGCGGCTTCCAACAATTGCGCGGTCACCGTCAATGGCCAGTCCCAGCTTGTGCCGTCCAGCCAGCGGCCGGACTGCCGCTACGGTTCACTCAGCGAAATCCGCAGCAACGTGAACTCCAACTACCACGCGCTCGTGGGGCAGATTCAACACCGCTTCACCAAAAACCTGAGCTTCGACGCGAACTATACCTGGTCGCACGCGCTGGACTATGGCGTAAACAATTCGACCTTCAGCGACACCAACGATGCCTTTGATCCCGCCAACCCGCGCGGCGATTATGGCAACGCGACCACCAACATTCCCAACCGCCTGGTGGCCTACGCGGTCTATCAGACGCCCTCCTATTTCACCAGCGGCTTCAAGAAGTACCTGCTGAACGGCTATGAGATCGCACCCAGCTTCCAGGGCCAGAACGGTGCCGCTTACTCCGGCATGATCAACGGCACACCCAGCGCGGTCGTTACGAGCCTCGGTCAACAGGCAGGTGTCGGCGGCAGTCTGAACGGCTCCGGCGGCGCGGCTCGCTTTCCGGTCATTGGGCGCAACACCTTCGCCTTCCGGCGTGCGCTTGAGGCCGATCTTCGTGTCTCGAAGCGATTCGAAATTCGGGAAAACATGAACTTCGAGCTTCTACTCGAGTCCTTCAATCTGGCGAACCACCAGAACTGGACGGCGGCAAATACCACCGCCTACAACCTGGGAGTGACGCGCGCCACGACTTCCTCCACTTCTCCGGTGGTGGCAAACACGCTCACCTTGAACGCCAACTCGACCGGCACCGCGCCGCTGTTCGGCACGGAGACCAATGCCAACAGCAACACGGCCTACTCGCCGCGGCAGGTGCAGATCGGCGCCCGCTTCCACTTTTAACGAACCTTCACACCCCACCCGCGAGCCCTTCAGCGGCAGGCGGGAACGGCACAGGGCGGCAGCTTCGGCTGCTGCCCTGTGTTCTTTCCATGAGCGCGCTTCACCTTCAGAGTGCAAGCGAGTTGTTGCCGCGCTCGACACCTTGGCACTTCCAGGCACTTTCCCTTTTCCCCCGAAAGCTCTACGCTGCAGGGAGACGTGGTGCCGGATACGGCAGGGCACCGCACTTTTCGCCTCATCCCTTTTTCTCCAAAGATGTGTACGCCGGTAAGACCCGGATGTGTGTCCGTTGCCGTGATCCTGCCCAGATGCTGCTCCCGTGGTACGCCGAGGTATCTGCACGTTTCTGGAGAAGTTTTCGATTGTCTCGCCGCCTCCCCGCCTGCATCGCCGTACTGCTGTCCGCGCCGCTCGCGGTGGTCCTCGCGCAGGACAGCACCACCGGAGCGCTGGGCGGCACCGTGACCGATACCGCTGGGAGAGCCATCGTCAACGCTCGCCTTGTAATTCAAGCTGCAGGATCCGCTGCGCCTCGGCAGGTCCGCAGCGACACGCAGGGTGAGTTCGTCCTCAATGATCTGCCGCCAGGCCGGTACTCGCTGGACATCCGGGCACCCGGGTTTGCCTCGGCAACTGTGACCGCAGCTGACGTCGCACTTGGGCAAACACTGCGGTTGGATCTCCGGCTGCGGCTCGCCGGGGCTTCGGCCACGGTTGACGTGTCGGCTGACGCGGTGGAGCAGCCCTCGCTTGCAGACTCGCCGCTGAATGCAACGCTTTCGCCGGAGGAGCTTCGCGCGCTGCCCATTGATGGGCGGCGCTTCCAAAGCTTTGCCCTGTTGACACCGCTGGTGAACCTGGTGGATACCCCAAGCGATACCGATACCGATGCCGCCGGCGAGACAACGGACAACGGTGCGAGTACCGGGCTGGGCAGCGACGCGGTGCGGCTGAGCTTCCGTGGGCTGGACCCGTCACAGAACAGCTACACGCAGGACGGCGCGGCGAATACTCGCGCGTATGACGGCGAACCGCGCGGAGGTGCGCTGCTACCCTTCACGGTTCCGCAGGAGGCCGTGCAGGAGTTTCAGGTGCGGGCGCTGGGGCCGGGGCAGGCGCGCGGGCACCACGCCGGTGGCGCGGTGAATGCGGTAAGCCGCCGTGCGCAGGACGCGCTGCACGGCTCGATCTTTCTGCAGCTGCGGAACAGCGCGGCTGGCGCGAGCGACCCCTTTGCAGTCGTGACGCGCTACAACAACGGCGCGCCCACCAGTACTTCCGTCAAGCCACGCGACCTGCGGGAGCAGTTTGGTGGATCGCTGGGTCGCACAGTGCCCGGAACGCGCGGTCACCTGGGGCTGTTTGTGGCGGCCGAGGCGCAGCGGCGAAGCTTCCCCGGCATCAGTTCGCCAGACAACCCGAACTTCTTCCAGCTCACCGCTATTCAGCGGGCCTTGCTGGCAAATCGGGGAGTCTCTGCCGACCAGGCCGGCAGGGCGCTCAGCTTCATTGACAGTCTGGGCGGCCAGGTGCCGCGGCATGGCAATGAGCTGGCGTGGTCCCCCAGACTGGACTGGCAGCGTGGCGAGCGCAGCAGCGTGACGCTGACTTATAACCGTGTTCGCTTCGACTCACCCGCCGGACTGCGGAGCCTGACCGTGGTGCCGCGGTCGCGCGATAATTTCAGTTCGCTTGCCACGCACACTGACACGCTCACGGCACAGTGGCTGCAGTCGCCGGCATCGCGCTGGCTCAATCAATTTCAACTGCAGGCCGCACGCGACGGCCTCTTTGTGGAACCGGCGGCACCTCTGCCGCAGGAGCCGCAGACCGCGCCCTACGGGGCCGTGCCGCAGGTCAGCATCGATCTGGCGAATGCGGCTACCGGCGGTTCCTTCGTCTTTGGCGCGCCCATTGCCGCGCAGAAACGCAGGCTGCCGCTGGAGAAGCGCGCGGAGTTGCAGGAAACACTCATCTTTACCGGGCGCGCCCACACCGTCACGCTGGGGGCG
>CAXTRR010000063.1:0-13355 GCA_964246795.1 uncultured Terriglobus sp.
GGGCAATGGAGCAGACACCGGAGGTGGTGCTGGCCGCACGGAACTTATGGACTGCGTCTGTGTTGCGGGAGGCGCGACAGCGATTGCGACGCCGCCGGACTCCGTCGAGCTGGCCGGACGTACCACCGCACGTGGCGGAGCACCAGCTCCAACGGGCAAGGCACCCGCTGCAACAGCCGGAGCTGCATACGTGGGCCTGGGCGCCGTGGAGGGCACGATCATGGGACGAGGCTCCGGGGGCGCGGCAACTGTGGGTCGCTGTGCTGCGGGCACGGAAACCACGGGCCTGGCGGCAGCCGCCGGAGGAGGAGCGACCACCGCAACCGGTGGCACCACGGCGGGAGGCACCGCTACAGCGATTGGCCTGGCATTCGCGGCCTGTTCAGCCTGTTTGCGCTCAAGAATGGCACGTGCGATGTCACCCGGCTTGGACGCGCGAGAGAAATCTACCTTCGGGCGAACTTCCGCGGGTGACGCATTGGCCGCGCGCGAAAAAGCGCCGCGGTTCCCTCTCAGGTAGCCACGGACCTTGTCGGCCTCATCATCCTCAATGGAGGAACTATGTGTTTTTTTGCCGGCCACGCCGACGGCGGTGAGCGCGTCAAGAATGCTGTTGCTCTTGACCTCAAGCTCCCGTGCCAAATCATTGATTCTAACTTTACTCAATCCGCCCTCTGTGTCCTGCCTGTGCCTCAGCTGCTCATAAGAACTCCCGTTGAGATTTCTTGTGCAGAGGCTGTCTGTTCTGCTCTTTGATTATCGCCCGAAACGCCGTACATTGCGCGTTCATACAGAGATTGCTCTGCCGGAACAGTCCCCTGGCTAACCAAGGGGCTCGTCCCGGTCGATCGTTTCGGTCGCGGTCTCACCGGCCTGCTCGGCCAGATCTTCCACGGTCTGGTTGTCCATTTCAATCCTCGCTTCCCGGACGTCAGCATCGCTGCCGAAGCCGTCGAACTGACTTTCCTCTTCCTGGCGGGCCAGAATGTCGTCGGCGGACTCGTCGACTTCGACCGGCTCGGCATCCACATCCATTGCCCGCTCCGCCAAAACCTGCTCGGGTGTTTTGCTCATAGAACTCTCCTTCGTCAAATCCCCAGCTTCGCCAGCGGGTTCGCCGGCGTCCTCCGACAGACGCAGTACGCCGCCTTCCTCATTCCCCTGACTGTCGCTGCCCTGACTGTCGTTTACGGGATCGTAGGTCTTGCCATCTGCTTCGGTGGGAACCTCATGCGCTACTGAAGACTCAGATGCAGAGTTGTCGCCCAACGACGCTGCCAGCGCGCTTACCGCCTCGGCCGGCCGCTCTTCGCCTTCCTCATACTGGCCGAAGTAGTGACGCACGGCAACGGCGATTTTCTCGACGGATTTGTCGCCGATACCGGGCACCTCGCCCAATTCCTCAGCCGTCATGTCCGCCAGCTGTTCCACAGTGGTGATACCGGCGGCGATCAGCTTCTCCAGCACAGCCTCACCCAGCTCCGTCACCTGCTCAATGGCGGTCTGCGGCGCGCCCTGCAGAGCCTGCATTGCCTGCTCCACCTCCTGGCGCTTCTCTTCCTCGCTCTTTATGTCGATCTTCCAGCCCAGCAGCTTGGCCGCCAGACGTACATTCTGGCCCTTCTTGCCGATCGCGAGCGACAGCTGCGTGTCGTCCACAATGACTTCCAACTGCTTCTCGCCCAGGTCCGTGATGGAAACGCGCGACACCTTGGCCGGCTGCAGCGCTTTTTCCGCAAAGGTCGTGATCTCGTCGGAATACTCGATGATGTCAATCTTTTCGCCGCGCAGTTCACGGATGATCGACTGCACGCGCATGCCCTTCATGCCCACGCATGCTCCCACCGGATCCACGTCCTTGTCGCGCGATGTTACGGCGATTTTGGTGCGTTCGCCGGCCTCACGCGCGATGGCCCGGATGGAAACCGTGCCGTCGTAAATCTCGGGGACTTCGCTTTGGAACAACGTTTGCACAAGCGACGGAGCGGCACGGCTCACGATCACCTGGGGTCCTTTGGCGGCGCGGTCCACTCGCACCAGCGCTACGCGGACCCGCTCGGCCACGCTGAACTGCTCCAGCCGGCTCTGCTCGCGTTTGGGCATGCGCGCCTCCGCCTTGCCCAGGTCGAAGATCACGTCCATCGGTTCAATGCGCTTGACGGTGGCGTTAATGATTTCGCCCACGCGGTCGCCGTATTCCTTGAAGACGGTATCGCGCTCGGCCTCACGCACCTTCTGAAAAATGACCTGCTTTGCCATCTGCGCGGCAATCCGGCCCAGCGGCGAGGTATCCTTATAAAACCGCAGCTCCGAGCCAATTTCGACTTCACCCGCCATCTCGCGGGCTTCGTCCAGCGTCAGCTGGTTGTCCTCGTCCAGAGGCTCTTCTTCGGTGGGCTCCACGACTGTCTTGTACTCATACGCGCGGATTTCGCCGGTCTCCTTGTCGAACTCCCCGCGCATGTTCGTGGCAGTCTTGTAATACTTGCGTGTCGCCAGCGCGATCGCGTCTTCCACGGCCGTGACCACGATCTCCGGGTCAATGCCTTTGTCGCGGCTCATCGTTTCAATTGCCTGGTACAGTGCGCTTGCCATTTCTTTCCTTTACTCCCGCAAAACTTCCGGTCTTCCAGCGGCTAAGCCGCGAGCCGGTGAGCTCTATCCTTTTCGTCTAGCTGAACTGTGGCTCCCAGCCTCTGGCTACTCAATGCAAAGGCGTACAGATCGGAAAAGTTTCGAGCGGTCAAATCCGACTGTTGAAAGAGACTGCTTTTCAATTGGCCAGGGGTCATGCCGACCCTTGATGATGCATCATTGAAAAGATCTAGCGCTTCGAAGAAAACAAACAAAATCCCAGAAGCACCTTCAAAATTTCCACTCGAGAAATCCTCAAGTGCGGCTCGCAGATACTCACGGCAAGCCTGTGGATTCTGCAGCGCCAGGCGTGTTGTTTCGACATGTGAAACAGTACTGCCAATCATCGTCTCACTCCTTTAGATAATCCTTCCACAACTGTTGCGCACGGGCGACGTCCGCAGACTGCCGCTGCTTACTGCCGCCAGCCAGAAGTATCACCCAGTTCTCATTGCGCCGGCCCAGATAGATCCGATAGCCGGGCCCAAAGTGAAGCTTGCTTTCCAGCACACCTTCCCCCACGGCCTTTAGATTGGATTGCAAGCCTCTTCTGAGACGCAACACAGATTCGTCTACACGTACCTGCATGCTGAAGTCCAACCTCTCAAACCATCGCCGATAGTGATTACGCCCAAGCGCATCGACATACTCCTCGACTTCCACCATCAGAACTCGGCAACCAGCTGCGCCCTCTCAATCTCCTTCAGCGGGATCGCCACTGTCTCGGGCGCGGCTTGCGCACCCTTCTTTTTTTTGCCTTTTACCTTCACAGCGGCAAGGTCCAGGGTGATTACATCGTCCGCGAAGGTCATGCGGCCGGTCAGCTTTTTCTCTCCATTCACCGCTTGAAACGGTTTGATCTCCACCAGAAACCCTGAAAATCTCTTATAATCCACGGCTTTGTACAACCTGCGCTCGATGCCCGGGGACGAAACTTCTAGCACATACTCCGCCGCACCAGGAATCAGCTCTTCCACGTCCAGTACGGTGCCAAAGTCCTGGGCGAATGTCGCGCAATCCTCATGCGTTACGCCGCTTAGGGCTTCCACCGGTACACCGCTCGGCAGCCCGGTACTGTCCTCGGCTGCCCTGTCCTTCAGTTCCGCGCGACCGGACGCATCTTTCTCCACGAACACACGGAGTGCCCGGGCTTTGCCTGCGCCGGTGAACTCAATGTCCACCACGTCCAGCCCCAGCCGCGCTGCAACCCGATCGGCGACCTCTCGAATTACATCCAGCGCCACTGCCATTGCTGCCGACGACTCCGAACTCAAATTGACGCAAGAAAAGGCGGGCTCTCGCCCACCCAGTGCCTCCAGCGTCACGCCACCGTTACGGCCGATCGAGCTTGGACACTTTGCTAACTCTCCGACTATACGCCGGTCGCCCTTAGCCAGCAAGCCTCACTTTCCCAGGAGTCCCAGTGAGCCACAACTGCCGGGAGAGCTCCACCCACGCTCAGAAAGAGTAAGGAAGCCGCCTTGTCCCTTGTGAGCATGTCTCCGGCTGGCTACACTGGGAAAGACCTTTTCGGCCCGGTCTCGTCCCATTCTTCATAGGCCACGAAAAGACCGCACTGGTGTTGCTTGTCCCAGTGCGGGGAGGAATTTCTTGCGTCGCGTTGTTACCTTATTCTTTCTTCTGTTCTGCGCCCTTCCCTTTGGCATCAGCCTTGCCGGCTGCGGCGGCGGCAGTTCCAGCCAGTACTGCAACGGCTCCAGCGGCCCTCTCATCGGCCAGGCCCAGAACATCACGCTGCAGCCCCAAATCGGCGGCATCAGCCTGAACTTCGCGCAAAGCAGCACCATCACCACGCCCACGGCGACCGACTGCAAAGGCAACGCGGTCTCCATTGGGCGGTTCACCTATGCCGCGCCGGCGGCACAGGCTGCGGGCATTCTTGACATCAATCCCAACACAGGCTCCGTCTGTGCCGGCGTCTGGAACCGGAACTCCCCGGGCGGCGTTCCCGACTTCAGCACCTGCAGCCCCACCGGCAAGTCCGGCATCGCCGAGATCACAGCCTCTGGCAGCGGTGCCTCCAGCAACAAGATCCTTGTCTACATCCACCCGGTCGTGACGAATATTGAGATCGGCACCCGAAATCCTGCCAATGGCTGCGACGTCGATCCCGCCACGGACTGCCCCGGGTACACCGCCAGCATTCCTCCCGCGGCGAATGTGGGCATTTATAACCCCAACGATTGCATCTCCTTCGGCCAGAGCGCACAACTGGTACTACGCTTTTACAAAGGACCAAAGTCCGCCACACTGCCAGACCCGAACAACATCACCTTTACCGCCGGCCATGCCCTGCTCAATGCGACCACTCCCGGATTGGTCACGTTCAACAACGACAACGGCGTTGTCACCGCGACCGCTCCCGGATCAACCGTTGTCACCGCTTCGCTCGGAGTGGGCGGTACCACCACGTCGAACTCCGGCTTTGTTTCTGTCTGCGCTCCCCGGTCGATCGTCATCAACACACCAAATGCCCTGAGCGGCAGTGTGAACGTGAACGTCAACAACACGGAGGCGCTCACCGCCACCGCGATCGACACCAAGGGCGTCACCATCAGCGGACTGAGCCTGACCTATACCTCCAGCTCACCAATTGCTACACCGGCCAGCGGCGTCGGCATCACGCCTGCCTTTGCGGGCGGTGCCGCCATCAATGCCATCTGCCTGCCACCCACCTGCAACCCGGCGCCACTCGAAGCAGTTGGCCGTTACCCGAATGGCACGCCCGCGCAGAATGGCAAGCCCGTCGCCTCCAACACTCTTGTCTCCAACACCTCTGGCACCAGCAGTTCACTCATCTGGGTCTCCAGCACCGATTCGCAGTACCTCCTGCCCATTGATCTGACCGCGACCACCGTCACCACGCCCACACGCCTGCCCTACCAGCCCAATTCCATGGTGCTGACGCAGGACGGCACCAGCATCTTCCTAGGTTCCAGCTCGGGCCTGATGACCTTCTCCACCGGCAGCAACGGCGTCACCCGGATCGATCAGTCAATTCAGGGCCAGGTGCTTTCACCCTCGCCCAACAGCACACAAGTGGTGGCCACCGACCCACAGCGGCAGCTGGTCTATATCTATCAGCCGAATAATTCGACCGTCCTCACGTCCTATGCCGGCGTAGGCACGCGCGCCACCTGGAGCACGGACGGCCAGACCGCGTACGTCATCACGGCGGACAACCACCTGCTCGTCTACAACACATTCACCAGCTGGCATGCCTACGATTTGTCCGCTGCCGGCGCATTGAATGATGTAATCGGCGCGATTCCGGCGGTCGGCGCATTCATCGGCTCGGCCTCCTCGGTGAGTGGCCGGTCCTACTGCCCCAACACCACCACCGCCGTCACCGACTACTATCCACAGGCAGCTAACTTCGCGGCTTCCGCCGCCGTAAGCGACCGGTTGACCGCCACCAACGACGGTAAGCACCTGCTGGATGCGCGGTTGGCCACGGCCAATGGAACTCCCGTGGTGAACGACCTGCTGCTGGGCAACGGCACCGGCCTGCCCACGCAGCAGTGCCCGGAAAACGGCAGTACGCCAGCCTTCGCGGCCACCAACAGCACCGTCGCTCTTACAGGCCTTCAGGCCGGCAGCCTGACCGGCATCTTTGCCGCGTCGGACTCCTCCATCGCCTTTCTCACGAACACTGCGGCAACTGGCGCACCTTCCACCGGTGCGGTCATTGCCGCCTATAAGCCGGCCGTCAGCGGAGCCGGCACGGTGAGCACGGTGAAACTTGCCAACGGCGCCACGGCAGCAGTTGGAGGTGTCATCTCCACGGACAACAAGACCTTTTACGCCGGCACCTCCGGCGACAACCTGCTGCACTTTATCAACGCGACAACGCTGACCGACACAAGCCAAATCAACCCACGGCTGCCCAGCCTCTCCAATCCAAGCGGGACGGCCGTGCCAAACCTGATCGTGGCACGCCCGCGCACCGCCATCGCCACCCAATAATTGCTCTGCAAAGTACGGTGCAGGTAACCCGAACTTCACGACAGTTCACCGTCGTAAAGTGAGGTACCTACACCGGAATTGGCAGCAGGGCCAAGTGCGCGGAACTGGGAGTTCCGCCAGTAAGTACCGGCGTCAGGCCTTCAGTGCCGCATTCACCAACGCCCTGGCCTCTCCCTGAATCCTCTTCAGGTGATCTTCGCCCTGAAAACTCTCCGCGTAGATCTTGTACACATCCTCAGTCCCGGAGGGTCGCGCCGCAAACCATCCGTTCGCTGTCGCCACTTTCAGGCCGCCGATCGCCGCACCGTTGCCCCGCGCGTTTGTCAGCACCTGCGTAATTGGCTCGCCGGCCAGTTCCTTCGTGGTCACCTGATGCGGAGATAGCCTGGCCAGCTTCGCCTTCTCATCTTTGGTCGCGGCTGCGTCAATCCGCTGATACACCGGATTGCCGTACCTCTGCGTCAACGCCTGGTAAAGCTCGCCGGGATCCTTGCCCGTGCGCGCTGTCATCTCGGCCGCAAGCAGGCCCATGATCGGGCCGTCCTTGTCGGTGGACCAGGCACCGCCATCGAAGCGCAGAAAAGATGCTCCGGCCGACTCCTCGCCGCCAAAGCCGAGTGAACCATCGGACAGTCCACTCACAAACCATTTAAAGCCGACCGGCACTTCCAGCACCTTTCTCCCGATTCCCGCGGCGACTTTGTCAATCATGGATGACGACACCAGTGTCTTGCCGACGGCGGCTCCTTGACTCCAGCCCGAACGGTTCTGGAAAAGGTACTCGATGGCGACCGATAGGTAGTGGTTTGGGTTCAGCAGGCCCACTGATTTTGCGACGATGCCGTGCCGGTCGTGGTCGGTGTCGCATGCCCAGCTCACGTCGTAGCGGTCCTTGTTCGCGATCATGCCCGCCATCGCATACGGCGATGAGCAATCCATGCGGATCTTGCCATCCCAGTCGCGGTGCATGAAGCGAAAGGTCCCGTCCACCACCGCAGAAAGGACGGTAAGCGGCAGCTTGTACACATCAGCGATGCGCGGCCAGTACGCCACCCCGGCACCGCCCAGCGGATCCACTGCAAGTTTCAGGCCGCTCGCCGCAATCCGTTCCATGTCGACGACCAGTTTTAGATCGTTCACGTATTCATTGATATAGTCGTGCGGCGCAGTTGTTCCCGCTTTCAGGGCAGCTGCAAAATCCATGCGCTTCACCGCACTCAGCTTCTGGAGCAGAATGTCGTTGGCGCGGTCCTGAACGGCCTTGGTCACATCCGTATCGGCCGGGCCACCGTTCGGCGGGTTGTATTTGAAGCCGCCATCTTCCGGTGGATTGTGGGAGGGCGTGATCACGATGCCGTCGGCCAGCCCCTCCTTGCGCCCGGCGTTGTAGTTCAGGATCGCGTGTGAGAGCGCCGGCGTAGGCGTGTAGCCGTAACTGCCGCCCGGCCCGCTTCCACTGTCGATGCGCGTTTCCACGCCGTGCGCCGCCAGCACCTCCAGCGCGGTGCGAAAAGCCGGCTCACTCAGCGCGTGGGTGTCCATTGCCAGAAACAGCGGCCCGCTTATGCCCTTGCCCGCGCGGTACTCCACAATGGCCTGCGTGATCGCCAGGATATGGTCCTCATTGAAGGCCGCCTGCAGCGACGAACCGCGATGCCCGCTCGTACCGAAGCTCACACGCTCCGCGGGGTTCGCCGGATCAGGATGCAGCGTGTAATACGCGCTTACCAGCCGCGGTAAATCGGTCAACTCCGTCACTTCGGGCAGCTTGCCGGCATTCACATCGACACTCATCGTGACCTCGGAAGTAATCTGTGTAACACCCTATCTCTGATGCAGCAAAGAACTGCGGGTGCCCCATGTCTCGCTTTCGAGACAGGAGTGCGGCATGTTTCTCCAAGGTAGATCTTGAAACCCGCACACGGACTGGTTCCACTTTGCGAAATCCCCCATCCGTGTCATCAACAGGACCGCGAAGGCCATCTTAGAATGGTTTCCTCTCAGTCCGCATCCACCGCAGTGCCGCCAAAGGATTCGAAGATGGCCGCGCCGGTGCATACAGCTCCCTGTGTTCGCTTGGGGAATCCAACTGCTCCGCTTGCGCCGAGGCCAAGGTCACGCCGCCCCGCGCGCCGCATCCGTGCGGTGCCTGGATCTTTGCGCCCTCCAACTCAGGCCCGCCGCGCAGCTGATTGCCGCGGCTCCGTTCGCTGCGCTCCTGTTCACCGGCGTGCCCGGCACGGCAATCGCGCAGCAAAGCACCTTGCTGGCCGATACCTATGTCACTACGGCCCGGCCCAGCACCAACTACGGCGCGCTCTCCAATCTTTACGTCAACGCAACCGGCACGGCGCTGCTTCGTTTCGACCTCACCGCGGTTCCGCAGAACACCACTTCCGCGCAAATCGGCCGGGCGACGTTGCGCGTCTATGCCAACCGGGTGAACACTCCCGGAGCGCTGACCCTTGCCCCCTTGCAGGCAAACTGGCGAGAGGCCGCCGTCACCTCGCAGACGCTGCCCCTTGTGGGCAGCGCGGTAGATGTGGAAGCCGCCACCGACGAAGGCCAGTGGATGGTTTTCGACGTGACGGCGCTGGTCAAGAAATGGATCGACGCACCCGCCACCAACTTCGGCGTTGCACTCTCCTCATCCGCGGCGGATGTTGTGCTGGACAGCAAGGAAAATGACAGTACGGCACACCCGGCAACGCTGGATGTGAGCCTGCTTCCAGGCAGCGGCGGCGGCGGCGTCAGTGCGGCCGGACCTGCCGGCCTGCAAGGTCCAGCAGGTCCAGCCGGGCCACAGGGCCCTGCGGGGCCACAGGGTGTTCAAGGGCTGCAAGGTGTGAAAGGCGATGCAGGCGGCCTGACCTTCCGGGGCGATTGGAACTCCACGGCCACCTACGCCAGCAACGACCTGGTCAGCTACGCTGGCGCGGCCTGGGTCTCTCGTACAGCAACCAATGTCAACACCGCCCCGGGCACAGCGGCAGGCGCATGGGGATTGCTGGTTCCAGCGGCGGCGGGTCCCTCACTAGGTGCCTCGGGGCCACAATCAAATCTGAGCTTCAAAGGCGCTTACAGCGCATCGGTGACCTACGGCACCAACGACGTGGTCAGCTATGCCAACGGTGCCTGGGTTTCGCTGGAGACGAATAACGCGGCGAACACGCCGGGTGCCGTTGCAGGCACCTGGGCCGTCCTGCTGCCGGCCTCCACTGCGAACACGACTACGGTTGTTAATAACAACCTGAGCTATCAGGGCAGCTACACTTCCACGGCAAACTATGCGCACAGCGACCTGGTTACTTGGAACGGTGCAGTCTGGGCTTCACTGCATGACAGCAATCACGGCAACACACCGGACGCCTCGCTCAACGACTGGGCCCTTGCCGTTCCCGCCGCCATCGGCATGGCCGGGCCGAAGGGGGACAGAGGCGACACCGGCCTGCAGGGGCCGCCCGGCATACCCGGCCAGGTCGGCACGCAGGGCGCACAAGGTCTGCGCGGCGACATCGGTGCCACCGGCCGGCCAGGCTTCGTCTACCAGGGGCCGTACGCATCCGCAACCAATTACACGGCCGGCGACGTGGTCTTATGGCAGGGCAGCTCGTTCGCCTCGCTGCACGACAGCAATCACGGCAACACGCCGGACGGCTCTCCCCAGGACTGGGGCTTGCTCACCAGTACCGGCCCCAAAGGCGACAGGGGCGATACCGGCACCGTCGGGCTTCCGGGTCCGCAAGGCCCGACCGGCCAGATGGGGTCGCCCGGCCAGCAAGGCCCGACCGGCCCCATCGGCTCCACTGGACCGCAGGGCCTGCCCGGGCGCGACGGTGCGCAGGGCCCGGCGGGGGACCGAGGTCTGACTGGAGCCAAGGGTGACCCTGGGCCGGTCGGTCTCAACTTTCACGGCGCATACGACTCCACCATCAATTACGGGAAGAACGACGCCGTCACGTACGGCGGGGAGACCTGGCTTTCGTTGACTGAAAGCAACAACGGCCAGACACCCTCCTATAGCCCGCTGTACTGGACAGTGCTGGCGGCCCAGGGTAGTACCGGTCCACAAGGCTCCACCGGCGCGGCCGGTGCACTGGGGCCAAGGGGCGATACCGGCGCGACTGGTCCGCAGGGCACCGTCGGGCTGACGGGCCCGGCCGGACCGCAGGGCGACCCCGGCATGCTCTTTCAGGGCGCTTACCAGTCCACCACCAACTACAATTTGCACGATGCCGTGAGCGACAGCGGCGGCACCTGGCTCTCCCTCCACGCCGCGAACCACGGCAACCAACCTGCAAGCAGCCCGCAGGACTGGACGCAGCTGGCAGCACCCGGTGCGGCCGGGTCGCTCGGGCCGCAAGGGCCGCGGGGTGCTGCCGGACCCGCAGGACCGACCGGCGTAGAGGGCAGCCCCGGTGCGCAAGGCGTTGTTGGACCGGCCGGGCCGCAGGGGCCACCCGTCGCATTCCGCGGCGTGTGGAACAGCAGTTCCGCATACACCACCGGCGATGCCGTTGCACTGAACGGCTCCACCTGGATCGCCACCGCCCCGGTGAGCGGAACGCCGCCCGGCAGCGCTCCGCAATGGTCCTTGCTGGCCCAGGCAGGTATCGCCGGAGCGACAGGGCCAAAAGGAGACACCGGCGCGGCAGGGCCCACCGGGGCCGCCGGGGCACCAGGTGCAACGGGAGCGCAGGGCATTCCGGGCGTGAACTGGACCGGAATTTACAGCTCTACAACCAATTACGCGGCGCATGACGCCGTCAGCCTGAACGGCAGCAGCTACGTTTCGCTGGTCGGCAACAATGCCGGCAACACTCCCGGCGGCAATGGCGTGACTCAGTGGGCTCTGCTGGCTTCCGCCGGAACGCCGGGAAGCGCGGGGAACGCGGGAGCTACCGGCGCGACAGGCGCGGCGGCGACCATCACTGTCAACACCGTGACCACGGGAGCGCCGGGCAGCGCGGCGACGGTGCAGAACATCGGCAGCACTTCCAACGCAACTCTGAATTTCAGCATTCCGGCCGGCACACCGGGAACGAATGGTGCGGCCGGAACGCCCGGCATCGTCTACGCCGGAACATACCGGGCTGGTTCCGGCTACCGGTTGAACGATGCCGTCACCCTGAACGGCTCGACATACATTTCACTGATTGCGAACAACACCGCAAACCCGGCCGCTGACGTGGCCGGCAACGGCGGTAACTGGTCATTGGTGGCCTCCAAGGGCGATCCCGGGCCGGCAACGGTCAGCGTTGGCACAGTCTCGACCGGCAGCACGGCCAGTGTGACCAACTCCGGCACGGCGAACGCGGCAACGCTAAACTTTGTTCTGCCGCAAGGGCCGGTGGGGCCGGCCGGGGCAATCGGCCTGGCCTGGCGAGGACCGTACGCAGACGGTGCGGCTTACAGTGCCAGTGATGCCGTCAGCTACGGCGGCTCGGCGTGGATCGCGATCGCATCCAGCCGAAACGTGCCGCCCAGCGGCAATGCCAGCAGTGGCTCGGCCTGGCACCTGCTTGCGGCCCAGGGATCCGCAGGCGCGGCCGGAGCGCAGGGGCCCACCGGCGCTACACCGAGCTTCAGCATTGGCAGCGTCGCGACCGGGGCAGCGGGTACACCGGCTGCGGCAAGCATCACGGGAAGCGTGGCCGCGCCGATTCTGAATCTGACCATTCCGCAGGGCACCGCTGGAGTGGCAGGTTCCGGGCCGGGGGGCGGCGGCGCGGTATTCGCTTCCGTGCACACCACGCAAACCAATGTCGCGGCACCCCAGTTCTACAACATCGGCCAGGACCGCACCTTTACAAACGAATCCTTTGCGGTGATGACCCTGATGCCGGCAAGTTGCGTGGTTAGCTCGGTCCGCCTTTACAACAGCGCCATCGCGAATGCCACGGTGGAGTTCCGCGCAGGCACAACGCCCACCAGCCTGACGACTCGTTTCAGCTGCAGCGCAGCCCCTAACGTGATCACAACATGCACCCCTTCCAGTGCGAACGACCTGAGTGGAGCACTGGCGGATCTGCGCATTACCGGAGGGAGCAATGGAACCAGCTATGTTTTTGCGACGTTTACCTGCAACTAAATCCTTTCGTTTTGGATCTTTTCGTTTCGCGGGGAAGCGGGTTCACGCGACTGGCGCGCGCGGTGTATTGGCGACCGGCTGGAGATCTCTCCAGGTGCATGACATTAGACAATTGTTCTCTCTTATGAAACTTGTCGGCTTTTTGCAGACGGAACCCATCCGGATCCGCCCACGTTCCGTACCTCGAATGGGTAAGTGCCGAGGGCATGAGCAAAGTGGTATAACGGCTCCGCCTGAGAGAAAAGGAGAATCACGGCAGACAGTACAAGCCGCGTTGATGACTACAAAGTCCTTACCGTCATGGAACGCAACCTCTATTTGCACAACCTAAGTCATACAGGTGTCCTTCTAGCCACAACATGCACCGCTTCTGGAGAGCCAGTTCACCGAGAGAGACGGCAGTTCGATTAACCCCCAAACAGCCGCCCGCCCTCGCCAGCCAACCCTCTCGACCACCTTCCACTCTCGAACAAAAACCATCAGGGAGACTTACCGTGGTAGAAAATTTCAGTAAACTCACGCGAGCCGCACTGTCCCGGCGCGGCTTTCTGGCCGGCACGGGCGCGGTAGCAGCCGCCACCCTCACCGGCTGCGGCGGCAGCAGCACCTTTTGAGTGCAGCTCCAGACGTTCACATGGAATGC
>CAXTRR010000063.1:13365-15373 GCA_964246795.1 uncultured Terriglobus sp.
CCACAACACCCACACCCAACGCGGTTACCGACGTCGACGTGCTCAACTTTGCACTCAATCTGGAATATCTTGAGGCGGAGTATTATCTGCGCGGCGCCACCGGGGCCGGCATTCCCGCAGCCGATCAGCTGAGCGGAGCAGGTGCGGTTACCGTAAAAACTGGCTCTCAGGTCAGCTTCAAGAGCTCGCTGACGACGGGTATCGCCAACGAGATCGCACAAACCGAGCTGCAGCATGTTCGCGCGATCCAGGCGACCATCAAGGCCCTGGGTGGCACGCCGGTTTCGGCTCCCGCTCTGGACTTCACGGCTGGCTTCAACGGAGCTGCAATGGCCGCCAAGCTGGGCAGCACCTTTGATCCCTTTGCAAGCGAGGAAAACTTCTTCATCGGCGCGCTGACGTTTGAGGATGTGGGTGTTTCCGCCTACACCGGCGCGGCAACTCTGATCAGCAGTGGCGCCGTGCTCTCGGCTGCGGCGGGCATTCAGGCGGCGGAGGCCTACCATGCGGGCTCCCTGCGGACTTACCTGGTCGGCGCCGCGATCCGTGCCGGCAATGACACGCTCATTCAGACCTTTGCCGCCATTCAAGCGGTGCGTGCCTCTCTTGGTGGTGGCAACGAGACAACCCTGACCAGCGGTGTGAATTCGTCCAATAACACCTACGTGACCGGCAGCAGCATCGTCAACGCTGACACCACCAACTCCATCGCGTATGGCCGCAGTGTCGACCAGGTGCTGCACATTGTGTATGAGGGCACCGGCGCGGGTCTGGCCAAGGGCGGATTCTTCCCTGCTGGACTCAACGGCAACATCAAGACCACGACGGCTTAATTTCTCGGAGAGATCAATGGCAACCACTGAAACAAAGCAACTCGACTCGATCATCGCCAGCCGCCGCGCCATCCTGATGGGCGGAGGCGCACTCGCGGCCATGGCCGTCGCCGGTACCGGCGTCGCCCATGCGGCGATCCCCACAGCCCCCAACGACACGCAGATCCTGAACTTTGCGCTGAACCTGGAGTACCTGGAAGCACAGTTCTACACGCTGGCCACGGAAGGCGTGACCGCTGACAAATCTACCCTGACCGTGGCCGACCCCAACACGGCCGGAGCCACACTGAAAGCCAACCCGATTACCACCGGCACCAAGCCAGGCACCGTCACCGTAAAGGCGAACGCAAAGGTTCCCTTCATGATCCCGGCAATCCAGGCCTATGCCGTGGAAACCGCCCGCGAAGAGCGGAACCATGTCAATTTCCTTCGAACCGCGCTAACCACCGCAGCCGTCGATCAACCCGCCATCGACCTGCAGAAAAGCTTTGCGGCGCTCGGTGCGCTGATCGGCGCTCCCGGCTTCGATCCCTTCGCAAGCGATGCCTCCTTTCTGCTGGGTGCGTTCATCTTTGAAGATGTGGGTGTGACGGCTTACCATGGCGGCGCGCAGTACCTCTCCAAGGCAAACTTGACCCCCGCCGTGGGTATTCACGCGGTGGAGGCCTACCATGCAGGGCTCGTGCGCTACTCCATTTACGCTCTGGACGCGCAGAACGGTGCCGCAATGCCGGGCTCCGGACCACTCGCGCAAACTGCGACAAAGATCGCAAACCTGCGCGCTGTACTGGATGGCACCTCCGGCACACTGCCGACAGACTCAGTGGGCCTGACCGGACAGGACGATTTCGGCCTAACCACAATCAACGTGCCACTGAACAACAACGGAACCAATGCGGCCACGACCATCATGGATGCCGGCAAGCTCACAACGGCGGGCAATACCAGCGGGGTGACTTACAACTACTACATCGGTTTTGCCCGCATGCTTTCCCAGGTGCTCAACATTGTCTATGCCGATGCAACCAACAAACAGGTCAAGGGTGGCTTCTTTCCCAATGGCCTCAACGGCGATATCAGCTAGCGTGGCTGAGTCCCAAAAGCAGGAAGGGCACCCCGCACGGCGGCCCGTGTTGTGTGTGCACCCGAATAGCGCAAATACCCGCCCAAGCTGG
>CAXTRR010000063.1:15383-17213 GCA_964246795.1 uncultured Terriglobus sp.
GGTGCCGCCCAACACCCGGCCGCGCCCCCCCCGGGGGCGCCCCTTCTTCTGTGTGCACCCGAATCGCGCAACTCCACGCCCAAGCTGAGGCGTTTCCGGGCAAGCCACGACTCACATTGGTTGAACATCGGAGGCCTGCCAGCCCTTGGGTCCTTTCACGACGTTGAACTGCACAGTCTGCCCCTCCTGCAGGCTCTTGAACCCGCTGCTGTGAATTGCTGAATAGTGGACGAAGACATCCTCACCGTTTTCACGGCTCACAAAGCCGAAACCCTTCGCATCGTTGAACCACTTCACCGTACCCGTTTCCATATGCTCGTCCCTCACTTCCTCGTTCTCATCCCCGGGGTTTAAGCGCCGCTGACGGCAGGACCGGAATTCCACCCTCCGGGGACAGTGGGATTTGCGGAGCCGGCGTGAATGGGGCACATTAGCGCGGAGCTCCGCCGCAGCCGCAAGAGCCCCCAACGCAGCTTGTTCCAAGACTATTGATACGGTAAAGAAGGTTTGCGAATGGCGACAGAAAATATCGGCTAACGACTACAGAGAATGAGCTCTGTGCACCAATTCTGTTGCACGGTTGAGAACTTCTTCGAGCGATAGGGTAGTCGTATCGAGGATGCTGGCATCGTGGGCCGGCCGTAGAGGACTGGCGGCACGGTCGCGGTCACGGGAATCCCGATCGGCGATCTCACGAATCACGCTTTCGCGACTGCCCGCGCCGGCGGCCGACTCCTGCCCGCCTTGCTGTAGAAAACGGCGGTCGCCACGGGCCCGGACAGATGCGTCCAGGAAGATTTTGACCGGTGCTTCCGGAAAGACGACCGTGCCGATGTCTCGCCCTTCCATGACGACGCCGTTGGGAGCGCGTAACCCCAGGGAACGCTGTTCCTGAACCATCCAGGCACGCACGGCCGGGTGAACCGATATGCGCGAGGCAGCGGAGGTTACCTCCGGCTCCCTCAACTTTCCGGTGACGTCCACGCCATCCAGTAGAACTCTGTTTCCAGCGGTCTCTGGCTGCAGCGCGATGCTGGTATGAGATGTCAACGCGGAGATGGCATCTGCGTTATCCAACGGGGCGGCTTCCCGGAGCGCTTTGAGCGCGAGCGCACGGTACATGGCTCCAGTCTCCAGGTTTAGCAAACCGAACTGCCGCGCAAGGTGCGAGGCCACCGTACTCTTGCCCGCGCCGGCCGGTCCATCGATCGCCACAATTAAACCTCGCGGCCGCTCCATTGCATCTCGTTCACTCATCTCCTCCATTTTGCCGCATTCTCCAAAGGATTCCGAAGCGGTCCAGAAGTAAAGCGGGCCCGCCGGAATGGCCTGCCCCCGTCTATTGACTTATTAGCAAAATTATTAGGGGCGGCGGTTTGGTTGACCGCCACGGCTGGGACCGGAACCCGGCCCACGGAAGGACGGTTTGCCGCCAGGCCGGCCAAAGCCTTTCCCTGCGCCTTTTGCTCCGCGGTCCCGGCCAAAGCCGGAGCCGCCGAATTTTGACCCACCTGGCCCGGCGGAGTGCGCTCCCGACTGGAAGGAGGGACGCCCCTCGCCAGGTTCACCGGAAAAGCGGGAGGGTCCACCCGTTCCTCGAGAATCACGCGGCGGGTGGCCTGGACCACCGTCGCGCGGCGTGAATGGACGGTCGCCGCGTGGGGTAAATGGACGGCGCTCTCCGCCACCTTCGCGGGGCGTGAACGGACGGTCGCCCCGGGGGGTAAACGGACGGCGTTCTCCGCCACCTTCACGAGGCGAAAACGGACGGTCGCCCCGGGGGGTAAACGGACGCCGCTCTCCGCCGCCTGCCCGAGGCGGAAATGGACG
>CAXTRR010000064.1:0-16374 GCA_964246795.1 uncultured Terriglobus sp.
GCTCTGCGCGCCCTATGCGGCGGTCATTCGCATGGATGCATCTCGTCTACCCGCACCGGCAACCGTTCAGCAGTGGACGGGGAATGAGTTCACGGCGGCACTGCGGCACACGGGGCCGCACGAGCCGCAAAGCCCGGCGTACAACCCGGATCTGCGCCAGCTGCTGCATGTTGCTTTCAAGATGGCGGCGGCAATGGGTGGAAGATATACGCAGGCATTGCAGGAGAACTCCGGCACGATCGCGCGCAACGTCACACACAACTTATTCGAACGGCACATCCGGCCGATCTTTATTGGTGGGTAAATTGAGGCAACACAGGCTTGTCGCTGACTCACCGCTGACTTGTCGCTGACTCACCGCTGGCTTGTCGCTGACTCACCGCTGGCTTGTCGCTGACTCACCGCTGACTTGTCGCTTCGGAAAGAGCACATCCAAAGCTCGACATCCTATTCACCTTGTGTCGCTTCTAATTCCCCATGTCTGAGGGTCCACGGCGCGGGGCATTTCGCCCTGCACTGTTTTTCATGATTGCTGTTGTGCTGCTGAATGGCTGGTTTGCTGTTTCCGCGGTACGAGCTTTGCTGCAAAGCGAGTATTGGCTTGCGCACACCTGGCAGGTGGTCAGTCAGGCGGAAAAGATTATGGATACCGCGAAGGACGGGGAGATTGGCACTCGCGGCTACCTGCTTACAGGGGACGGCCGCTACCTTTCGGCCTATGAAGGTGCCCGCACGGAGGCACCCCGGGAAGTGGATGAATTTGTCCGGCTGACGAGCGACAACGCGCACCAGCGGCCCAACGCAGAAGCGATGCGAGCGGTGCTGGAGCAGCGTTTTGCCATGCTGCAAGGAAGTGTGGACGCCCGCCGCACGAAGGGCTTTGACGCGGCACGTGCGATGGTCATCAGCGGCAACGGACTGGCGGAGACGATCCGCATGCACGAGATTGGAACGGCAATGGAAGCAGAAGAGCGGCGTCTGCTGGCCATGCGGCAAGAAAACGAGCAGAGAGACGGAGTGTTGGCGTACCTTGCGGTCGGCCTGGCGACGTGCCTAGCTGCCATGCTCCTGGTGCTTGTGTCCAGGAACCTGGTACGCGAACGTCAGCTTCGTATCGCCTCAGAAGCGACTGCACAGGAACTTATCGCTGCCAACGTTAGGATTGCGCGCGATGCCGAGCAGATGCAGGCGCTGAACGAGGAGCTTGAGGACCGTGTACGCCTTCGCACGGCCGAGCTGGAAAGCACCAATCGGGAACTGGAGGCTTTCAGCTATTCGGTATCGCATGACCTGCGCGCGCCACTGCGCACGATTGACGGCTTCAGTCTGGCACTGGAGGAGGACTACCACGATGTGGTCGGCGAGGAGGGCCGGGACTATATTGCGCGCGTGCGTTCGGGCGTTCAGCGAATGGGCGGGCTGATTGATGCGCTGCTTCAGCTCTCGCGGATCACGCGTGCGGAAATCAGCCGAACCGACGTCGACGTTTCTGCCCTGGCGGAAGCGGTTGCGGGCAATTTGCGAGAGGAGAATTCTACGCAGGTACTGCACTTCAGGATTGAGCCGGGGATGCGCGCCGATGCGGACCCGCGCCTGTTGCAAGTCGCGTTTGAGAACCTGCTGGGCAATGCGGTCAAGTTCAGTTCCAGGAAGCCGGAGAGCCAGATTTCCGTGTCGTTCGACAAGGTAAAAGGGGCGTTTCTGGTGGAAGACAACGGCGCGGGCTTCGACATGCATTATGCCTCCAAGCTCTTCAACGCCTTTAACCGTCTGCACGGCGACAAGGATTTCAAGGGTTCGGGAATTGGCCTGGCGACGGTGGCCCGGGTGGTCCGCCGGCACCATGGCAGGATCTGGGCGGACAGCGAGTTGGGGAATGGCGCGAGCTTCTGGTTTACGCTAGGATGACCGCTATGGCTGATGGTGGAAAGATGATCATGCTGGTGGAGGACGATCCGGATCACGAGGCGTTGACAATCCGCGCCTTGAAAAAATCGAACATCGCGAACAATGTTCAGATCGCGCGCGACGGAGAAGAAGCTCTGCAACTGCTTTTTGGCGAACAGCCGATCCGGCCGCAGGTGGTCCTGCTCGATCTGAAGCTGCCCAAGGTAGAGGGGCTTGAAGTGCTTCGGCGCATCCGCGAGACCGAGGCGACACGGACGCTTCCCGTGGTGGTGCTGACTTCTTCAGACGAGGAGCGCGACGTGGTGCGGAGCTATAGCCTGGGCGTGAACAGCTACATCCGGAAGCCGGTGAGCTTTACCGACTTTGCGGAGGCAACGCGGCAGTTGGGCATGTACTGGCTGGTTCTAAACGAATGTCCTCCGAAATAACAAGGCCGCGCTCTCTTTCCGTTCTGCTGATTGAAGATAATGCCGACGATGCGATGCTGCTGGAGCGGCACCTACGGCGAAGTGGATTTGTGCCGGCCATTGTTCGCGTGGAAACCGCGCCGGAGATGTGCCGTGTGCTTGAATCTCCCAGCGAGATCGATGTGGTGCTGGCCGATTACAACCTGCCGAATTTCAGTGGGCCGGAAGCGCTGAAGCTGGTAAAGCAAAGCGGGCTGGATGTGCCGTTCATCATGATGTCGGGCGCGCTTTCAGAGGAGGCGGCCGTGGCCAGCATGCGCGCGGGTGCCCAGGACTATGTCACCAAGCAGAACCTGATCCGCCTGGCACCGGCGCTGGAACGGGAGCTTCGCGAGGCTGCTGCCCGCCGCTTAAAGGTCGCTGCAGAGCGTGCTCTGGAAGCAAGCGAGGCGCGCTTTCACCGCCTGGTGGATGCCATGCCGCTGGGTTTGCTTTTGAGCGACGGGGATGGACGCATCACCTATGCCAATGAGGCCGTCGAGCAACTGCTGGGTTACACAGCCGAAGAGCTACTGCGCGGGGATGTGACGCTCGGGCTTATTTGTGGAGCGGTCGTCCCGGAAGGAGACGGAAGGCACCTATCCGTGGGTGAAACCCTGGAGACCACGTGCTCCCGGCACGATGGCAGTCTGGTGGAAGTGCTGCTGGGCACCGCTTACCTGAATCCAGACGAAGCCCCGGAGAAGCGTGAGATTGCCGCCTTTCTGGTGGACCTGACCAAGCAGAAACAGGGTGAGGAGGTGCTGCGGCGCACGGAAAAACTGGCCGTGGCGGGGCGCCTTGCCGCATCGATTGCGCATGAGATCAACAATCCATTGGCCGCGGTGACGAACTGCCTCTTCCTTGTGCAGCACACCGAGATGACGGAGGACGGCAGATCTTACCTAGAGATGGCACAGAAGGAGCTGGACAGGGTGGCGCAGATCACGGTGCAAACCTTGCGTTTCCATCGGCAGGCGAGTCGCCCAGTGGAGAGTGACGTCCGTGAACTTGCGGAGACGGTGCTGGCACTCTTTGATTCCCGGTTGCGCCGGCAGCAGATTGCGATTCGAAGGGACTACCGTGAGACCAAGCCTGTATTGGCCTATGACGGCGAGGTTCGCCAGGTGTTTGTGAACCTTCTCGGCAACGCGATCGATGCATCGGGCTCCGGTGGTGAAATTATCCTACGAACAGCGCTGACGCATGAGCCACGCGATGGCGCGGCGGGGCTTGCCGTCACTATTGCCGATCGCGGCACGGGCATGTCTGCCGATACGCTGCAGCACCTGTTTGAGCCATTTTTTTCAACAAAGGGAATCACAGGCACGGGGCTTGGGCTGTGGGTGTCACAGGAGATCGTGGGCCGGCATGGGGGAAGCATGCGCGTGAAAAGCCGCATGGCCCGGAACGGTATGCCGAGTGGAACAGTTTTCCGTATCTTTCTGCCGCTTGGGGGAGTGCCGATTCCCGCTCCGCAATCGCTGGAGCGGGAAGGGCCTGGATAACGCCTTCACCTAGTTTGCGGCGTTGGTCGAAGCATCCATATAGGAGACGTCGACTGCTGTTCCCTGCACGGTGAAGTTGGTGTTGTCCAGCTCCGAGCCGTCAGCGGTACGGAAGGCATGCACCTGGCCGCCGTACGCCGTGTAGACCTTGTGCAGAGTTTCAACCCAGCACAGGCCGGTGAGGCTACCGTAATAGTAGGGATCCAGGTTCTCATTCCGGTAGGGAACGTGGCTGTTCGGGTCAGAAGGATTGACGGCCGGGACGATGGAGGCCGCGCTGCCGGAGATGTCAAAGCGTGTCAGGCAGTTCGCATTCTGTTTCTTGGCTGCACGCTCGCCGCTGGCGCAGTTCTGCGAACCGATCCAGAGCGTGTTGTCGTCGGCGAAGAGCATCTTCGTGTGCGTGCCGTCGGAGATGTTGTAAGTGCTGGTCACGGTTTTGGTCGAGGTGGGCAGCACGGAAAGTACGCCGGAGAAGTAGCCATCGCCAAGTAGTTGCTGGCCCGCGACGTACAGCGTACTGCCGTCAGAGAGTGCAACTGTCGCGCCGCCCACCGCAGTGGTCGCGATCACGGGCGAGACATAGGTGGGGCTGGTGGGATAGGCGTCCGTGCGGATGGTGGTGGTATTCGCGAAGTGGACAGCGGGCTGAGCATCCGTACCAGTACCGCCACACTCGCGGCCGCAGCTCAGGATGTACACCTGAGAGCCGTCCGGGGAGAAGTATGCATTTTGCGGCCGGTGGAAGGCCGGCTCACTGACACTGCCATTGCTCTGCGAGCTGCCCACCGGGAGCACGCAGTAGAGCGGCTTGGCAACAGGCTGGCAATTAATAGCACCCGGTGGCGGGCCCTGGTCTGTGTTGAGCCGGAGCAGACGGTAGAGATTGTTATTGTTGCGCGTCATGATGAGCACAACGGTGTGGGCCGGGTTGGACGCGACGCGGTAAGCACCCGGGAGTGAGAAGGTGTAGTTGGCTCCGGCGGTGCGGTCCGCGACGGTGAAGAGCCCGGCTGTTTCTTCTGCCGAGTAGGCGAAGGTGAGATCGGCGGGAACGAAGATGGAAGAGGATGCGGCTGGCAGCGGAGGAGAGAGCAGCGCGCCGGTGGAGGACTCCGTGCCGTAGTTGATCGTGGTCAGCGTGCCGTCCGCCGCGTAGATCTCCCCAATGGTCTGCTCCGGATAGTTAAAGATCTGCACCGGACTGGACGCGCCGCTGAAGCCGCTGATGTTGAAGGTGCTGTTTGGCTGGTAGACGTTGAAGCGGATGTCGCGAGCGGCGTCCAGAACCTCAAGGTTACCGCTGCTGATGGCGCCGGAGTTGCCAATGGCAACCAGAACGCGCTGCGTCAGCCTGGATGGGGGAATGGGACGTCCGGCCAGCAGATATTGCGTCGTTTTATAGGGACGGTTTCCACAACCTGCCAGCAGGGTGAGAGCCGAAACGAAGAGAAGGGCCAAAGCCGTTCGCGGAAGAGCGCGATTATTCAACAGAAACATCCTCAAAACGCGGTGACGGGGCGGCTCCGCAGCACGTTCAGTATACCAAAGCGTGACTGCTGTTACCCGTTTGTCGAGCTTCCCCGATAGACGTGTGGCGGCGCCTTTGGTGAGGGCTGCCTTACGATAAGAATGACACAGGAAGCGCCGGGAAGGGTCCGGGCTGCAAGGAGCTGGGCATGGAAGCGGCGACCATGGTTGAGACAGGTCAGGTGACGGAGCGGCTCCGCTCGGGCAAGCCGCTGCTCTGCGACGGCGCCATGGGAACCATGTTCTACGCGCGCGGCATCTTCATCAACCGCTGCTACGACGAGCTGAACCTATCTGAGCCACGGCTGGTGCGCGATTTGCATGAGGAGTACCTGATGGCGGGTGCCGAGCTGATCGAGACCAACAGCTTTGGAGCAAATGCTGTACGGCTGAAGCGCTTTGGACTGGAGAGCAAGGTCGTGGAGATCAACGCGGCCGCGGTCCGGCTGGCGCGCGCCGCGGCGGACGGCATGCGGGAGAAGCATGCGCATTCCGCGCTGATTGCGGGGTCCGTCGGATCGCTGGGGCTTTCAGCCGGAGAGCTTACGACCCAGGACATGGTGGCTGTTTACGCGGAGCAGATTGGGGCGCTGGTGCGGGAGGGCGTGGATCTGCTGATGCTGGAGACGATGACGTCACTGGAGGAGGCGAAATCGGCGCTGGAGACCGCACGGCGGATCGCGCCGGAGCTTGCGATTGTTGTGACGGTTACGGTCACGGAGACCGGCAATCTGGCCGATGGGAGCTCTCCGGAGGAGGTGGCGCGTGAGCTGGAGCGCTCGGGTGCGACGGTCATCGGCTGCAATTGCAGCGACGGGCCGAACCTGGTGCTGCAGACGATCGAGCGCATGCACCGGGTAAGTTCTCTACCGATCGCGGCGATGCCGAATGCCGGCGTACCGAACTGTGTGGATGGCCGGAGTATTTATCTGTCATCTCCGGAATACCTTGCGAGCTTTGCACGGAAGGCCGCCCGGCTGGGGGCGACGCTGATTGGCGGCTGTTGTGGGACCACGCCGCTACACATCAAGGCCATGCGCTCGTCACTGCGTGCGGTGCAGGCGCAGGTCGAGGGGCTGGAGTCCGCGCCGGTGCCGCAGCGTGAGGGTGCTCTTCATCCGCCGCCGCTGGAGGAGCGCTCCGCGCTCGCCAGACGCATTGTGCAGGGCGAGTTTGTTTCGCTGGTGGAGATCGTTCCACCGCGGGGCATTGACTGCCGGCGCGAGCTGGAGGGTGCGCGCATGCTGAAGCAGCTGGGTGTGCACGCCATCAATGTGCCGGATTCGCCGCGCGCCAGCGCTCGCATGAGTGCAAGCAGCCTGTGTATCCAGATGGAGCGCGAAGTCGGCGTGGAAACGGTGTTGCACTTTACCTGCCGCGACCGCAACCTGCTCGGCATTCAGGGGGACTTGCTGGGTGCGGCGTCCATCGGCCTGCGAAATATTCTTTGCCTGACAGGGGACCCGCCAAAAATGGGCACTTCTCCGGATGCCACTGCTGTCTTCGATGTGGATGCGGTCGGGCTCCTGCGCATTGCACGCGGTCTGAACGATGGAATGGACCTGGGTAGGCAGTCGATCGGCCAATCGACCGGACTTGCGCTGCTGTGCGCGGCGAACCCCGGTGTGCCGGACCTGGATGCCGAGGTGCGGCGTTTTGCGGCGAAGGTGGAGGCCGGCGCGGAGATTGCGATTACGCAGCCGGTCTTCGATCTTGCGCTGCTGGAGCTGTTCTTGCGACGCATCGAGCAGTTCCGCATACCGGTGATTGCCGGTATCTGGCCGCTCACCAGCGTAAAGAATGCGCTTTTCATGCGAAACGACCTGAAGGTGCGCATGCCGGAAGAGATTGTGGAACGGATGGGCCAGCACGCCGAGCCGGTGGCCGCGCGCGCAGAAGGCGTGGCAATCGCGCGCGAGATGCTGACCGTGGCACGGGCCATGGTACAGGGCGTGCAAGTGAGTGCACCCTTTGGAAGATATGAATCGGCTGCCGAGGTGCTGGGCGACGTTTTAGAGGCGCACGCAGTGCCCGCGGAAGGGAGCAGGAATGGCAAAGCCGACCTTTGAGGAGCAACTGAAGGAGCTGGAAGGCATTGTGGAACGGCTGGAGCGGGGTGATCTGCCGCTGGAGGAGTCGCTTTCTCTTTTCGAAAAGGGGACTGCCCTCTCGGAAGCATGCAAGGGTGAACTTGAGGCTGCGGAGGGGCGGGTCCAGGTGCTGCTGCAGAGGAATGGGAGCCGTGAGCGCGTTGCGGAGGACCTGGACCTGGAGTGATCGGTTCTATGCCGCCGGGATGGTGAGTTTGCCGTCCGCCAGGTCGCGGATCAAGCCGACGTCGGCCGAGAGAAAGTCGAAGAGGGGCAGGCTTTCGAAGTTGGACCACCGGATTTCCTGAAAGATGCGGTTGTCCAGCTCACCCCTGAAGCTGCGGACGACGAAGAACTGGAGATCTACCGCGCCACCGTTGCGGTAGTTATGGCGAATCTGAGTGACGGGTGCGCCGATCTCCGCGTCGATCCCCAGTTCTTCATTCAACTCGCGGTGAAGGGCCTGGGGAGGGGACTCACCCGCTTCAATCTTGCCGCCGGGAAACTCCCATTTCAGGGCCATGGGCTGGTCGGCTTTGCGCTGGCAGATGAGGACTTCTTCACGGCCATCTGTGGCCGCACGCAGGATGAGGGCCGCGACCACCAGACGTAAGGTGCGCGCTCCGCCACTGTCGCCGGCAGCACTCACGATGGGTCCTTTCCCGAGTTTGCGAATTCCGTTTCTCACGGTGAGCGGTGTTCCCTCACTGTTGAGCTTAGACGCTGCCGGCGTCGGCGGCAGCGGCTTGTTCACCGCGGTAGGTGAGAGATACCGGAAAGTACACAGGCCAGGCGCGCTCGGCCGCATAGGTCTGGAGCCTGGGATTGGGGTTTACCGCGAAAGCCTGCCGCGCGAGCTCCAGCATGGCCGCGTCGTGGATGCTGTTGCCAAAGACCAGGTCAGGGCGGGGCAGACCGGCGCGGCGGAGCGCCACGGCTTTCTTCTCATCGGAGGGCACATCGAGGAGTGTGTCTGTGATGTGGCCATTACTGCTGGCCACACATGCGGCCAGAACGCGGTCCGGAGCGATGCCGAGTTCGCGGACGCCCTCTTCGATAAGCCAGTTGTTGGTGGAACTGACGGCCCAGATTTCCACGCCTCTCCCCTTGAGTTCGCGAAGCACTTCCACCATCACCGGGTAGAGGTGGGGCTCAACTTCCTGCCGGAAGTAGTCCCGCGCGCTTTGCCGAACCGCGCTCTCGGGGAGTCCTGCATAGACCTGAACCATCTCGCCGCAGATGGTGATCTCGTCCACTTCACCGCGGTGGTAGGCAGCGTGGCGTTCGCGCAGCCATTCGCTTTTTTCCGGGGAAAGCAGGCCGGTGGACATGCTCCAACGCATGAAACCGGACCCCGCGTCGCCCGGCCAAAGCGTGCCATCGTAGTCGAAGACCGCCGTCGCGGGATGAGTTGCGTAGACCCGCTCCAGGAACTCTTTGGTTTGCAAGCCTTTCGTTTCAAGGCGGTTGGGAACGGGGGAGGCCGGGAGCGATGTTGACATGCCTCCATCATCGCAAACAGAAGGTCCGGAGAAGGCGGACCGAGCCGCTTGCCGGAGATGCCTAGGCTGAAACCTCTGGAGACTTTTCGCATCTTATCTGGTGTACTTGTAGTGCAATGGCAACAAGCCAGGGTGAAGAGTTCATCCGGCAAGAGAGGGATTTCCGATGGCTGGTCAGTTCGTCACAGAAGTGAACGATGCAGATTTCGAGCAGGCAGTGCTAAAGAGCGACACCCCGGTTCTGGTGGACTTCTGGGCTGCATGGTGCGGGCCCTGCCGCGCATTGGCACCTGTGGTCGATCAGGTTGCCAGTGAGTACCAGGGCAAGCTGAAGGTCATGAAGATGGACGTGGACCGCAACAATGCCACTCCCGGCCGGTACGGCATTCGCGGCATTCCAGCCCTGCTTGTTTTTAAAGACGGCAAGGTCGCCGACCAGATTGTCGGATACGTCCCCAAGGACACGATCGACAAATCGGTCAGCAAGGTGCTTGCAACCGTCTCGGCATAGTTCGTATGAAAGCTGTTTTACAAAGGCCCGGCGAGTTCGCCGGGCCTTTGCCATTTGCCGGGGTTCTGTTGCGTATCGTGTTCTGCGTGCGGTGGGAAGTGATGAATGCTGAGAAGGGCTGGATAGACTGTCCTTATGCTTGAGTTGGTGTTCTTTCGCCTGCTTACGGTCGCGGTCCTGATCCTTGCGACTGCATTCTTTGTGGCGGCGGAGTTTGCGATTGTTTCCCTGCGCGAAACCCGGCTGGAGCAGATGGTGGCGCAAAACCGCATTGGCGCACGAGCGGCGTTGAAGCTGAAGCGCGAGATGGGGGATTTTCTCGCGGCCAACCAGCTTGGGGTGACACTCTGCTCGCTGACTCTGGGCTGGCTGGGGGAGCAGGGAGTCGCGGAAGTTGTGGAGCATCTGGTGCGCCAGTCCGGCGTGCTGGCGAGCCTGCCGGCACTGCGGGCGCATTCCACTTTGCTGGCGCATAGCTTTGGGGTTGTTGCAGCCTTTTCTTTGATCACCTTTCTGGAAGTGGTGGTCGGCGAGCAGGTGCCGAAGTCGCTCTCACTGCAGCGCAGTGAACGGATCGCCCTGGCAGTGGCCGCGCCGATGGATGTCTTTATCCAGATCACCCGGCCTGCGGTGCGGCTGCTGAAAGCGTCCACCTCAGCCGTGCTTCGGCTCTTTCGTGTGCCGCTTCACGGGGAGGGTGGTGAGGTCCACTCGCCGGAGGAGATCAAGCTGGTTGCCACGGCAACGCGGGAAGGCGGTCTGCTGCCTGCTTTTCAGGAACGCATGATTCACCACGTGATTGACCTGAACCACGTGACGGTGCGCGAGATTATGACGCCACGCGGACGCATCTTCTGCCTGCCGGCCGACATGCCCGTGGAGCTGGCCTCCGCACGCATCGTGGAGGAGCAACATTCCCGTGTGCCGGTGTACGAGCCGGCTTTGGGTACGGAGCACATCATCGGCATCGCTTACTCGAAGGATGTTTCGAGGCTGATGCACTTTCGCCGGGACAGCCGGCTGCCCGCGGCCTATGGCAATGCCGCGCTGCAACTGCGGACGGTAATGCGGGACGCTCTGGTAGTGCCGGAGACCAAGCTGGCCGTGGATCTGCTGGCGGAGTTTCAGGCAAGGCGCCGGCAGATGGCGATCGTGGTGGACGAGTTTGGCTCAACGGTGGGCCTGGTGACGGCGGAAGACGCGCTGGAGCAGGTGGTGGGTGAACTCCACGACGAGTTCGATGTGACCAACCTGAATCTGGCATCGCTGGAGCAGCCGGACGGCAGCTACAACCTGGACGGGACTGTGACGTTGCGCGACTTGACCACGCAACTGCACTGGAAGTTCCCAAGGGTGGCCGGCATTGAGACGCTTGCGGGCTTTATGCTGGCGCAACTTGGGCACCTGCCGGAGCGCGACGAGACAGTTCACCATGGCGGACGGGCATTCACCGTAGCGGAGATGAGCGGGCGGCGCGTGAGCAAAGTGCAGGTGCAGACCGGGAGAAAATAGCAGGGAACAGAGTAACAGGCAGCGAGCGGGGCTGAGAAGGCGGTGGCTGTCCGTTGAGGCGACACGGCATGCAGCTTGTGGACTTCCGGTGGCGGGCGGCGCTGCCTTTGCTGCGCCGGCTGCTGCTGACCGTGCCTGTACTTTGGCTGATCGTATCGTTCGTTTTTCTGCTGATTCACCTTGTCCCGGGGGACCCGGTAGCGCAGATGATGGGCGAAGGCGCGAGTGCGACAGACTTGTCAGAGCTGCGGCATGCATATGGGCTGGATGTGCCGCTGGACCGGCAATATCTGCACTACTGGCAAGGGATTTTCCATGGGGACCTGGGCACGTCACTGCGCTCCCATGAGCCGGTGTCGCGGCTGATTGCGCAGCGCTATCCCTACACGTTGCTGCTGTCGGTTTTGTCGCTTCTGCTGGCGCTTGGGATGGCGGTTCCCGCGGGTGTCACGTCGGCGTTGCGGCAGGGCAGGGCGGCTGACCGGGTGCTTGGCGTGCTGTCTCTCGTAGGCTTGTCGTTTCCGAACTTCGCGCTTGGGCCGATTCTGATCCTGCTGTTTTCGATCCGGCTGGGGTGGCTTCCAGTCTCCGGTGCGGGAGCCGGGCCGCTCTTCCATGTGGACACGCTGCTCCATCTGATTCTGCCGGCGGTGACGCTGGCTTTGTCGCTGGCGGCGATTCTGACGCGCATGGTGCGCACCTCCATGCTGGAGGAGCTGGGGCAGGACTACATCCGAACGGCGAGGGCGAAGGGGGTGAGTGAATCGCGCATCCTGTATCGGCATGCTTTGCGCAATGCGCTGATGCCGGTGCTGACGGTGGTGGGGCTGCAATTTGGCTCGCTGCTGGCCGGCGCGATCGTGACGGAGACGATCTTCTCCTGGCCGGGCATTGGGCGGCTGACGATCTCAAGCATTGGCAACCGGGACTACGCGGTGGTGCAGGGCTGCACACTGGCGATCGGGCTGACCTACCTTGCCGCGAATCTGCTCACTGATCTGGCGTACACGCTGGTGAACCCGCGTGTCCGGGGACGGAGCGCCTAGCTCGCTTACACTGTCTCCGTGAGGCTACTTCTCTGTTCGCGGTTCGCTCTCTGCATGGCTCTGTATGTAGCGATGGTTGGTTTGTGGGGCAGGCTGCCGGGCCAGCAGGCACAACGTCCAAAGCCGGTAATCCCGCGGATGCCCTCGCGCGATCTGAAGGGGTATACCATTCCGGCCGAGCCGGAGCACCCGGAACCCTCCGCCACGAACTTTTTCGATTCAAAATACAAAGTCGGCTTCCATGTTCCGGCGGGGTGGAACTTTGAGAAGCACGATGGTCTGCTTTCGAACTTCGGTGTGGAGACCCGGTCAGTGGGCCGCAAGACGGATGTGCGCGGGGTAGCGGCGATTAATTTCAATCCATGGCCGGTGACGACCTTTGCGGGAGCGCTTTTTTATTACTCCGTAACGCCGCGCGCGAATGCGGAGATGTGCGCCGCCCAACTGCAACGGGGCCACGCTAAACCCCTGGGCGATGCGGAGATCTCCGGCGTGGCCTTTCACCATGGGCGCGACGAGCATGGCAGAGTGTGCACCGAAGCGCGCGATGAAATCTTTACCGCGATGCGTGGCAATGCATGTTTGCGCTTTGACCTGGTGGTGAACACCTTTTGCGCGGAAACCAGCGGTGCCATGGAGATCAACGCGATGCAGCTCAAGGATGTGGACAGCCGGCTTGCGAATATTCTGGGATCGGTCAGGATCGAGCACTGAAGCTCAGGGTGTGAGGACGGTTTTCATTTCGATCACGATCGAATCGTGATCGATGTCCGCAATTGCCATGGAGACCGGCAGCTTGAAGCGACGGGGACCTACGCTGCCGGGGTTGAGATAGAGCACGCCGTTGCGGCGCTCCTGCGCGGGCTGGTGTGAGTGCCCATAAACGATGACATCCACTCCGGCGGCCACGGGATCGAGGTCAAGATCGGCGATGGCGTGCACCAGGTAGAAGGTGACGCCGCCGAGCCGGACCATCTCCGTGGCGGGCAGGGCAGACAGGGGAGCTTCCGTATCGACGTTGCCACGGATCGCGGTAAGCGGGGCGAGCTGTTGCAGGCCTTGCAGAACGGCCTCGCTGCCCAGGTCTCCCGCGTGCAGGATGTGGTCGACGGATTGAAGTTCGGAAATGACAGCGGGCCGGAGAAGGCCGTGGGTGTCAGACAAAATGGCGATTCGCAATGGAGATCTCCCGCTCCGCAATGCAATTGGAGCATTGGCGGCGTTTACTTTAACCATGATCAACCAGATACGGGAGGTCGCGCACGGTTCCGCCGCAACGGATAATCGAGTCGTGCAAGAGCGAGAGAGCGCCGGGCCGGGGAAAAGGCAATCCACGCAGGACACGCGTCTGCTCGGCGAGTACCTGACGTATCTGCGGGTGGAGCGTGGCCTGCGGCCGTTGAGTTGCGCCAGCTATGGCAAGGACCTGGAGCAGTTCGCGGAGTTTCTGGAGATGCGTAACGGAACGCTCTTGAAGGCCCCACATGCGCAAGTGGCCGGGTGGATGCAGCATCTGCGCACACATGACCGCACGGATCGTTCGATCGCGCGGAAGCTGAGCTGCCTTCGAGGCTTTTACAAGTGGCTTCTGCTGGACAAGCGGATCACACATGACCCGACGATCCATGTGGAGTCGCCCTCAACGTGGAAGGTGCTACCGAAGTCTCTGGCGGAGACAGAGGTGCGTGCGCTGCTGGAGGGTGCGGCCCTGGGTGCCGGCCATCCCCAGGCGGATGCTTTGGCCCTGCGCGATCATGCCATCCTGGAAGTTCTGTACGGCGGGGGCTTGCGCGCGGGAGAGATTGTGGCGTTGCGGGTAGAGGACTTGCGGCTGGACCAGGGACGTGCGCAGGTGCGGGGCAAGGGTGACAAGGAGCGCATTGTTCCGCTGGGCGCGCCGGCCTGCGCCGCGCTGCGGGTGTACCTGGAGCGTGGCCGTGTGTCGCTGGTGAGCCGCGGGCTGCAGCGCACGCTTTTCCTGTCGTATACGGGCAAGCCGCTGACGACGCAGTGGATCTGGAAGATTGTCAAGAGCCGCGATGCGTCGGCCAGTCCGCACCGCCTGCGGCACAGCTGCGCAACCCACATGGTGGAGCATGGAGCGGATCTGCGCACGGTGCAGACGATTCTGGGCCATGCGGACATTGCAACGACACAGGTGTACACGCACCTTGCGCTGGGCCGGCTGAAGGAGGTGCACCGTGCGCACCACCCCCGAGGCCGCCGCCGAGTTGAGGCGGCCGCGTGAGTTCTTCCATGCAGGGCCTTGCCGATGATTTCCTGCGGACGATCGCGCAAGAGCGGTCCGCGTCTGGGCACACCGTTCGGGCCTACACCCGTGAGGTGCATGCGTTTGCCGGGTTCCTGAGCGAACTCCTGGGGCCAGAGGTGGCGATCCGGTCGGTGGAACACACACATATCCGGGCGTATCTGGCGGTGCTGTACGACCGCGGGCTTACGCGGGCATCGGCTGCCAGAGCGCTTGCCGCAATCCGCTCCTGGTTCAAATGGCTGGCGCGCGCCGGGCATGTCGAGCAAAACCCGGCAACGCTGGTGGCCACACCCAAGCTGCCGAAGCACTTGCCCCGCGTACCCTCAGCGGAGGAGGTGAACCGCGTGCTGGACGGGATTGCGAAAGGTGGAAAGCCCGCCGGTGCCGATGATGTGCCGCCGCGAGCAGGTGTTGGCCCAGCAGCTTCGTGGCCGGAGCGCGACCGGGTTATTTGGGAGCTCTTGTACGGCTGCGGCATTCGCAATTCCGAGCTGGTGGGCATTGACGTCGAACAGATCCACTGGGCGAATGACGCCATTCTGGTGCGGGGCAAAGGCCGCAAGGAGCGCTATGTACCGTTGGGCGATGCGGCGGCTGAAGCAGTGCGGGCGTATGAGGCTTCTCGTGCGGCGGTGCTGATTCGTGCGAAGAAAACAGCTTTCCTGAAGAGGGGGCCTTTGCTGATCAACAGAACGGCAAGGGGAGCGGGACGGCTCACGACACGTTCCGTTGGACGCATTGTGAAGAGCATTGCGATTGCCCGTGGGCTGCCGGCAGACGTGCACCCGCACACACTGCGGCATGCCTTTGGCACGCACATGCTGGAGGAGGGCGCCGACCTGCGAGCGATTCAGGAACTGCTGGGGCATGAGCGGCTGTCCACCACGCAACGGTACACGCAGCTTACGGTGAGTCAGATTGAGCAGGTTTACGACCGGACGCACCCGCGAGCGTAAGCCTGTCCCGCAGAGCCAGCTATCTGTCGGGAGCGAGCCGGTCTTTAAACCTCAGGAACCACGATTCGTAAAAGCGGAAGCTGAGGAAAGCCGGGCAATACGTTGACGCAAGTGCAATGCCCGCTGTCACAATGCCGGGTGCTGAGCGGTGATTTTGCAGCAGTCTCCCCAGCAGAGGCCCGTGAATGAGATGGCTGGCAAGGGTCTGGTAGAAAGTGTGCGGAATATCGTGAAAGAGGTACGCTCCGTAAGACAAACCTCCTAACAGCATCAGCGGCCGCCACTGCAGCATTTTGCTGAACATTGAGGCGGGCCGGATTGCCTCAAAAACGAAAGTAGCCGCCAATGCATCGACAATCGTATAGGTTGCTATGTGTCCAACAGGCGGCACCGTGAAGTTGTAGTGCGCAAACCGCATCGCGATGAGAAGAAGGATCCCACTTGCGAAGGGAAGGGACACGCGAGAGGTGCTTGTATGGCCTCCTCTCCAGACGGGTATTGAATCCAAAGTGCAAGCACCCCGCCCAGCAGCAGAGAATCCGCACGAAACGGCGTCGCCCAACCCATCAGGCCATGCATGGCATCGGTTGGCAGCATAGTTTCCATCACCCAGCGCATGAGCGGCATGGCGGCAAAGAGCCCAAATCCGAGCGCCATAAGGTGGCTGCGACGGCGCACAGTGAATACCACTAGGGGCCACACCAGGTAGAACTGCTCTTCCACGCACAATGACCAAAGATGACCGAGGTACAGGACCGGCATGCTGGTGACGGATGTAAGCAGCATGCCGTAATCCACAAGGAAGTACCGGCCGCCGAAGGCAGTATCCGGCCAGTTGCGAAGGTAATTGCCAAGGTGAAAGACCCAAAAGAGCCAGAGCGCATTCCAGTGAAGCTGAAGCGGCCGTGTCAGCAACAGGAGCAAGGTGAAAACACCGTAATACAGCGGAAAGATGCGCAGGATGCGACGCAGATAAAACGTGCGATAGCGGCGCGGCCGGTCACGAGTCCTGAGTAAGATCCCGGTGATGAGAAAACCGGAGAGCACAAAGAAAATGTCCACACCGCTCCATCCCCACTGGATGTCGCCATAG
>CAXTRR010000065.1:0-15850 GCA_964246795.1 uncultured Terriglobus sp.
GCCCGCGACCCGGACCCTGCCCCCGACCCAGCCTGAGCATACCACGTTCCGCCACTTCGCCAAGCTGCCGCGCTAATCCGCTACACTCGACATGAGGAGTTTTCAAGACATGCCGCTCTCTGGAGAAGCTATTCGTTTAATGAATTACGTGGACGACATTTCCGTCACGTTGCGGCGCATTCTGGCCACACTGCCGGAATTGACGCTGGAAGAGCGCGAGCGCGTCTCCGCCTACATCCGCAAGTCTGACCCCAACTACAGCGCGGTCTTGCAGGCACTCGAAACCGAAGTCGAAAATGCCGCCTAGCCGCTGCCTGTGATCGACGGCACACTCACATCTGGCCCGCTCACGCTCGCACTCATCGGTGCGGGCCAGGCGGGCCGTTCGCTTGCCGCGGAAGCAGTGCACGCCGGTCATCGCGTAGTGCTGGAGGATGTCCTGCCCTCGCGCCTTCGCGATGCTTTAAGTGAGATTGAGACTGCCGGCCAACTCGGCTCCCTGCATCTCGCAACCACTGTGGAAGAAGCCGTTCGTGAAGCCGATCTGGTCATCGACTTCGTGCCCGACGAACTGGAATCCAAGCTCGAGATCATCAGCATGGTTGACCGCATGGCGCCGCCTCGCACCGTAATCTGCATGCCCACTCATGCGCTCAGCATCACCGATCTGGCCGCGTGCACCTATCGCGCAGACCGCTGCATCGCCGTCCAACTCGAACAGGGAACCACAACTCTCATCACCGGCCCAAAAACCTCAGACGCTACAACCAGCATGCTGAACGCCTTCTTCAAAAGCCTCGGCCACACAACAAACCTCACCCAGGACGCCCCAATCGCACTTACCTCGTAGCCTGAAGTAAAAACCTTTGCATCGCGGCAACGAAGCGGAATTGCAACCGCAGCGGCAACGAAGTGTCATCTCGACCAAAGAGGGATAGCTCCATCGTCCCGCGCAGTGGAGAGACCTGCTTCTCGATCCTCACTTCGGCCTATCCCTGACGACTCATCCTCCGGGCTGAACGCCTGCTCTAAACTTGGTTTTCGCCACCAATTACATCTAAAGAACAAAAGGACTACCCCAGCACCACATACGTGGAATACGTCCGTTCTCCCACCCCGGTAAACGGGACGAAGCGCCGCAGACCCGTGGTGGATTCTGCTTGCCACTCCGCCGGCCCCGTCTGCTCCGCCTTCAGCAGCGCATCCCCCTTGAACACAACGTAGCCTGTCTCCCCCACCCCACGCGGCGCAAACAACACCAGCGGCCCACGCAGCAGGGCAACCACCTCCGGATGCGGCGTCCCGTTGGCGGCCAGCTCCTCCAGACGCATCGTCAACGGCAGATGCAGAATCACCGTGTCCCCATCGCGCCACGTCCGTTCCAGTGAGGTAAAGCCACCCCGGAAGAGCGAAAAGAAGTCCCGCTCGACGACGACGGGAGCATCACGGCCGTTGACTCGCAGCGAAGCGCCGCCGCCCGCAAACTCCGGAACACGCAACCGCAGCGCAAACTTCGTCGGCCGGCTCACCTGAACCCGGAATCGGATCTCGCCCTCCAGCGGATACGACGTCGTCTGGATCAGTGTGACGGCCCTGCCGTCCTTGATCCATCGCACCTCTGACGGCTGATACAAGTTGACCCATACCGCCTCCGCATCCCGCAGATAGCCATTCACACCGTAGTCCGCCACCACCTGCGGAAACGTTCCGGAGCAGCACGGCCACTTGTGTTGCGAGTACACCCGCTTGCCCAGCGTGTTGTAGTCCGCGTTGTAAAAACTGCCGCCGTCCGCGCGCAACGGCAGCACCCCCGCCGTCGTATTCAGCAGCACACGCTCCATGCTGTCGCCATACCGGCCGTCTCGCGTCGCCCGCAGCAGCGCCCGCGCGAGCTTGGCATGGGCAAAGCTGCCGCAAGGTGTTTCGAACTGGTTGTGGCTTGCCGTCAGGCTCTTGAACACCTCGTCATACCCCGGCTTGCGCAGCACCTCGTCTGACCCCCAACCACCCGTCGCATAGCTTTGCTGTTGGAGGAACGAGAAGCCGTTCTGTGCCGCGTGAAGATGCATCACGCTGCCTCGGCTCAAGTACATTTGTGCGGCAGAGCAGAGCGCATTCACATGGCTGTAGGCATGTGTATCGGCCAGCGCATTCTCCCGGCGGGACAGAGGCGCGAAGAAGCTGTCATCCAGCAGATACTGCCGTGCCAGGGTGTAATAACTTCCGCCCGCGCCCGCATCCGCCGCGCGCAGCAGGTTCTCCGGCAGCGTGTAGCTCTCATCCCACATCCAGCTCAGGTCCGCGCCCGTCTTCCACTGCACCTCGCGCTCCACGGCGAGCGGCGGCAGTGACGGCTTGGCGTACGCCACCGCCGCATCCAGCGTGGGCAGCGCATTCGGATCGTTCAGCAACAGGTGTGCATCCACTAGACCGCAAGCCAGCTTGTCCAACGTGTAAGCGGGAAAGCGCGTCTTCGCAAAGTACTCCGCCGATAAATCGCTTCGCAGCACTTTCGTGAGCAGCATCGCCTGCCCGCTCAGCGCATCCCTGTACGCATCGTCCCCGGCTGCCAACCGCGCCATGGCAGAGATCCACTGGCCCAGCGTCGAGGCCGGAGCCAGCCCGCTCATGTCGTGGTGGTGATCGTAATCAGGCTTCCACGCATACCATCCACCCAGGGTGTTCCCCGGCGCAGGTTTGCCGCCCATCGCACGGATTGGCTGCATCAGATCATCCGGCTGCAGACCCAGCAGCACCGCTGTCACATTCTCCCGCTGCGCCACGGCAACCGCACTCGTCACGCGGACGTCATGGTGGCTAAACTCCAGCAGCGGCGCTGGCCCATCTGGCAGCGCAAGCGCTCTCGGCACGGCAGCTACCGCACTGCCAACAGCCACGGCAGCCAGCACCTCACGCCTTGTGAACCTGCCTTTTCCCATCCGGTCCGTCAGCCTACTCCTTTAGGAGACGCCTAATCAAAGACGCGAGGAACCCGCAAAGATCGCAAAAGATCGCAAGCAGAAGAGCATCACTCCGCAGGCCTGTGCGCAATCTTTGCGCAACCTTTGTGCCTCTGCATACGTTTTCTGCCCCTAGCTCCCCACAGCCGGCCGCTTGTACGGCGTCTGCAAAGACTGCCGCGCCTCGTTCACACACCCTTGCGTGTTGTCATTCGTCTGCACCGCCAGGCGATATTCATTTACCCCGCGGTCCCGCTGCCCTGTGATGTCGAAAATGCGCCCGATCCCCACATGGCTCCAGCACTCCGTCCACTTCGGCTCGCCATCCCCCCGCAGCGAATCGCGGTAGCTGTTCGCGCTCGACTGGTAGTTCCGCTGCGTAAAGAAGATCTCCGCAATCCGGTAATTCGCCAGCGAGGAGTTCTTGTTCTGGTCCAGAGCCTTCTGGTACTCCGCCAGCGCCGCAATCAGGTCGCCCTGCGCCACCAGTTGCTGCCCGCGCAGCACGGCCACCCGCACCGCCAGGTCCGGCGTCGTCTTCAGTACCCAGTTGTCCGGGTCGATCGTGATCTGTCGCGGCCGGCCAAACGTCTCGATCGTGTAGCTGGAGTCCGTCCCGCTCAGGTCGATCTTTTCATTCTCCGTTTTGCCGTCCGTCTCCACGCGCAGATTCACTGGCATCCGCAGCAGGTCCAGGTCCTGCGAGATGGATCCCACCGTTCTGAAGCCCTTGTTGCCGCCCAGCCGGTAGACGGTGTACTTGTCATTGAAGCTGGGCGCGCCGGTGCCATCCACCCACTGGGCGAAAAACGCATCGGTATTCAGGTTTGGATCCTGTGCCCGCGCCGCGCTCGCCACGTCCGCTCCACGTACGGACTTGTCGATATTCTGCGAAAGCAGACCGCGCAGGAAGGCGGTGAACTTCTCGTCGCCCAGTTGGTAGCGCAGCATGTGAAAGACCATGGCGCCCTTTTCCAGCGTCGCCGACTGGAACTGCGGCGAGAACGGGTCGGTCCGCGTCAGCGTGCTCAGCGGCGCGGTGTCATAGGCCAGGGCGCCGGCCTCAATGTCGGGCAGCGTGTTCTGAAACGCCGTCTTGCCCGCCGAGTCCTCCAGGTACATCAACTCGCCGTAGCGTGACATGCCGTTCGTGATCCAGGCATCGCCCAGCGTTGCCGGAGAAATCTCCGATCCCCACCACTGGTGCGCGATCGTATTTGAGAGCAGGCGATAGCTGTTCGCCTGGCCGATGCGGTTGCCCGCAATGGCCGCGATCTCCGGTGCCCACGCCGCGGAAACCGCATCCTCCGGCAACTCCACAATGTTCAGCAGAGCCGTCTCCGGCTGGCCAAAGGTGGTGGTGTAAAACTCCTGCTGCTTTTGCGCCACAGCCGCATACTCGGCCGCGCCCTGCTTGTGCTCCGCCGTCACAAAAATCGCCACATTTGAAGCGCCGGCCGGCTTGATCGCGGGCAGAAACTTGCCTGCGATCAGCGTCCCCGGAAAGCCCGGCTTGACCCAGGTAAAGCTGTACTCCGTCCGGTTCCCCGGCACGCTCTTCTTGCCGGTATAGCCGCTGCTGATGGCGATCTCGTCTCCCGGCACCCGCACCCGCAGATTCATCGTGAACCGGTTGGTGAACAGTCCCACCATCGGAAACCAGCGCCCCGTGTAGAGCAGCATCGTGATTGGCTCCGCCACCGCGGCCGTCTTGATCCCGTCCACCGGGCTGGTGTCGGTGCCGGACAGAACGCCGTTGTACGCAAAGCTGAGTGTCGCGGTCGTCCCCTTCGCCATCACACCGGGCAGCGCCAGAGAGATCGTCGAGTTCCGCGCATTCCGCTCCGACTCGATCGGCTTTCCATCCGCACCCGAAATTTTCGTCACGCGCAGTCCATTGTTCAACTCGAAGACCGCCGTCGAAAGGTCCTCCAGCGCCGTCACGCTCACCTGCGCCGTCGCCGTCAACCGTTCCTTCCCCGGCTCGATCTCGGCATCAACCGTGTAGCCGGTCACCCGCAGGTTGGTCCGGCTGGCCTGTGCACTCAGTCGCGCGCACGGAAAAATGGACGCGCAGAGCAGGAGCGCGAGCGGAAAATTGGCCCGGAAAAGTCGTGCAGCAGTCAGCATGCGTTCCTCAATGGTCTTCATTCAATCCAGCAACAGTTCTTGCATCCAGACACGCTCGCGGCTCAGCCCTGAGTGCAAGGCACCGCGCGCCTATGTCCTTCAAACATTAGACGCACAAGCCGAAGTGCCGGATGAGGCGGGCAGACGCCGCAACGTCTCCACTACCGCGTCACGCAAACGCTCCATCGACGAGCCGCCCTCTGGATGCAGCAGAGCTCGCCTGATTTCCGCAAGCCCTGCAAGCTGGCCGGCCCGTTCCGGCCCATCCTCCAGCAACGGCCGCACTTCCTTGGCAATGTTTTCCGCGGTCAAGCGCTCCTGCAGCAGCTCCGGCACCACCCGGCGGCCCGCAATCAGGTTCGGCATCGCGATGGGCAGATTTCCAAAAGCATCCACCTTCGCCGCCATCTCCACCGGATATCGCACCAGCCGCTTCGCCAGTGCGAAAGTCGTGCCCGATACCCGGTACACCGCCACAAACGGCGTGCCGATGACGGCAGCCTGCACCGTGGCCGTCCCGCTCGCAATGAGCGCTGCACGGCTGTGCAGCAGCGCCGCCCGCGCATCCTGCACAAACGTGATCGCTGCGCCGGTGAAGTCCGTCAACAACAAATCGCTCCGGCTCAGTCCCGGCGCAATCGGAAGGACGTATTCATATGCGTTGCCCAGCAAGCTCGCCGTCTGCAGCATCGTGCCGAAATGCGCTTGCACCTCCCCACGGCGGCTCCCCGGCAACATCGCGATCCACCGTTTCATGGGATCCAAACCATGCTGCTCCGCGAACGCCTCCCGCGAAATCTCCGGCAAGGCCGCCTCCGCCAGAGGATGCCCCACAAACTCCGCCGCCACTCCACGCGCCCGGTAAAATGCCTCTTCAAACGGAAAGATCGTCAACATCCTGTCCACGCGCTCCTGCACCCAGCGCAGTCTCTGCCGCTTCCACGCCCAAAGCTGCGGGCTTACAAACCACAACACCGGCACACCCATGCGCTTCAAGTGCTTCGCCAGCCGGAAATTCACATCCGGAAAATCGATCAGCACCGCCACATCCGGCCGCTCACTCCAGATTGACCGCACCAGCCGGCGATAGCTCTGCACAATTCGCGGAACATGCCGCAGGATCTCCGTGATTCCCATCACGGCCACATCCTCGGCCCGCACCACGCGCCGCTGGCCCGCCATCTCCATCCCCGTGCCGCCCAGGCCGGTAAAGCGCGCATCGGGCAGCACCTTCTTAAGCTGCCGCATCAGCTCCGCGCCATAGTGGTCGCCAGAGGCTTCACCCGCAGAAAGAAATAAGAGTGGCGCGCTTTCCATGCATCCTCAGTCCTCAGCATAGCGACAACCCCGCAGGGCCAGGCCGCTTCTCATTCCTACAAGCAATGCAAGCTCTCCCTGAAAGGGGCACGTCCGAATGATCATCTGGTCCGGCTGGGGATTTCTCGGCTTTCTGATTCCGGTCGCCATCACCTTTGCCACCGCTCTCCTTGTGGAACTCATCAACGGCAAAGGCTATGCCGCGCTGCACAATTGGCCCACCGGCCTCGGTCTTCTGCTCAGCGCCGCCGCTCTTTACCTGCTCAGCCAGCGGCTGAACGCGCCCGGCCGCACCCTCGTCGATCCCAACACCGGCCAGGCAATAGTCCTGCGCCGCCGCCACACCCTCTTCTTCATTCCGCTGCAATGGATCGCCGTAATCATCGCAGTGGCAGGCCTCTATTTTCTGGTCGCTCCCAAACGCAGCGCAGAGGTCGCGCCCTCCGCCAGCACCGTTCTCGTTCCGTCATGGTTCGCCCGGTAAGCTCGCCCTGCGCTTCACCAGGCTGGCTGCAGAAGGCTATGACAAAATAGGAATGTCATGTCAATAGCAGAAGTGGAGCGGGCGTCCATCCAGAGCCGTCAAACCCGCCAGAAGCAGGCCATTCGTGAGGCGTTCGAAGCGGCGGACCGTCCTCTTGCACCGGAAGAAGCACTCACCTCCGCACAATCTGCGGTCCCGCGCATCAGCCTGGCCACGGTCTATCGCAATATCAACGCACTCGTCGACGACATGTGGCTGGTCCGCGTGGACCTGCCCGGCTTTCCCGCCCGCTATGAGGTCGCGGGAAAGAAGCACCACCACCACTTCCACTGCCGCGCCTGCGGCAAAGTCTTTGAACTCGCCGGCTGCCAGATCAACGCAAGGCCAAAGCTGCCGCGAGGCTTTCGCGCCACCGGCCACGAGTTCTACCTCTATGGCACCTGCTCGACCTGCAACTAGACCACTTCCCTTCAGGTGGAGCTGCATGGTTCTTCGGGCTCAAAGCCCGGGCTACTTTGGCCTGGGGCTACGCCCCGGGTAACCGATGCCCTTAGTCTTGCGGGCTGAAGGCCCGCGTTACACTTCGACTCCGGCACAACTATCCCCAAGCCGGAAACGCTCTACCGCAACGGCCGCGCAACAAGCCCCCCACCTTCCCGCACCAACGCATTCTCCCCGCGAGGCATCGCCATCACCGTCTGCGGCCCCAGCGTTCGCGCATACACCTCGCCATAATTTCCAACCGCGCTCAGCACCTGCGCCGCCCACTCTTCCCGCAGGTGCAGCGGTCTGCCCATCTCGTGCGTACGGCCCAGCAACCGGTCCACCGCCAGATTGCTGGAGGGCCTCGACAAAGACACATCCGCCGCGCGCACGCCAAGTTCCTCGGCGGCTACCAGCAACTCCCTCGTCCAGTTCACAATGCTGGCCCACTCCGGATCGCCGATCCGGTAAGCCATGCTCAACGGGTCAGAGGCGAGCCTCTCCGGCAGGATCACGAACTCCGCCGCCGGCCTGCCGGTGGCCGCACGGGTCTGCGCCAGCCGCGTCACATCGCCGGCCAGGGCGGCACAGTTGCCGGTCGCAAAGGCTGCCTCCATCTCGCCCTCCTCCTGAAAAGGGAAGGGCAGCAGATCGACATGGCGCTCGCTGAACCAGTCATGCAGCGCCTCCTCCGCCTGACTCTCTGAGAGAAAGCAGATCTTCTTGCTGCTCAGCCCTTCCGTGTGCTGCACCCCGGAGTTGCGTGGCACCATCACCGCTACGCCATCCTGCAGAACCGGCGCAGAAAAGCCAATCGCGCCGTTACGGGCGGTGGCGTGAGTCAGGTCGTCAGGGAGTGTGGCAACGATGTCGACTTTGCCCGCGGCAAGCGCCTCCAGGCTGGTCATGTCGTCGGCATAGTCCGTCGCAATCACCCGCGCGCCCGGGCCAAGCACGGCCACGGCAACGGCCCGGCAGAGCTCCCGGTCAAACGCGCCACGGTTGCCGTGCTCGTCCGTATTGGAATACTCAGCTTCCGCGCGGTCAATCCCACACAGCAGCGCACCGCGCGTCTGCACCCGCGCCAGCGTTGAGACCGCCTCGCTGTCCGCCCGCATGGCAATGCAGCATACGATTGCTGCTACAACCAACCATCGCATCTCTGGTCCTTTGTTTTCGCGCTACGGCGTCCAGTTCCCATCGCGCGGTATGCCCGGCGTCGTATCCGGCCGCGGATTAAAGTCATCGGGAATGGGATTGGTCAGCTTCCAATCCAGCGGTGTAATCTCCAGCCGCTTGCAGCCCTCACCGCCGTAGTGCGGCAGCTGCATTACCTCCGCGGCCGGAATGCTGGCGTACTCGCCGGTCAGGGGCTTCCGCCTGCCGCGCAGCCGGTCATCGTCGAAGCCTGACAACAGGTCGCCGACATTCGCCGTCTTGTCATCGGCCGGTCCCAGGTCTTTTCCGTGCCCGCTCTTCTCCCCAAGCTGTCGGCCGCGCTCCTCCTCCGGCAGATCGGCCAGCGGAATCAGCCCAAAGAGTTCGTCCACCATCTTGATCACGGAGCTGTGCTCGCTCGGCTCATGCGACACACCATGCGCCACCGCAAACGGCGAAAGCAGCAGGAATGGAATGCGCGGGCCCTGGTTCATGGCAAAGCCCTTCGGGTCCCGCGCGCGAATCACCGGGGGCACGTGGTCATACAAGCCGTCGGTCTCGTCATAAGCAATCAGAATGGCGCTGTCCTTCCAGTAAGGGCTGGCGGCAATGGCATTTACCTCCTCTGCCAGCAGAGCCTCGCTCACCTGCGTGTCGGCGTAGCCGGGGTGATCGTCGTTGCCATTCATCACCGCGTTCACGCGCGGATTCGGGTCCTGCGTGTGCAGGTTGCGGATGTTGCCATACCCGCCCCGCACGTAAAAAACACCCGCGTCCGGCAGCCGGCGTGCCTGAACATCGTCAAAGAACTCCTGCAGCCCGCGCATGTGGCCGGCAATCTGCGGGTTGTTTGCGATGTAGCCGAAGTACTGCGGCCCATTGTGGTGCGCAATGTAGCCGTCATGGGAGGCAGCCTCCCCCTTGTCTGTAGGCTCATGCCCATAGCCCTGCTGGTACCACGCCCAGTTCACCGGCGGCAATCCAAGCCCGGCAATCTTCGCAATGTCCTCCCGCACATCCAGCAGGTCGTGCGCGGCATCGCGGTCAGCCGCGGTCGTCTGCTGAACAGTCCTGCCCAGAAATGAGAGCGGCAGCGTGGCAAAGGTCAGAGTCACCTCCGGCTTGCTCTTTGAGTCCCGGAAATCCGCCCCGCCCGGACCCAGCAGCTTGTCATAGAACGGCTGCGGATTGCCCGTCATCGGCAGGTCCGCCGTGTCGGCCAGCTCCGGATGCAGCATCCACTCCGTGGCACCGCTTTGCCCCGCAATGATCGCAACGGCATTTGGACCGGAAGGCCCAATCACCGTGTCCATAAAGTGGTCAAACAGCGTGAACCGGTCCGCATACTGCCAGAGGAACGGTGCCGTGTCGCAGTCCACATGGCTCATCACCAGCTCAGCCATCTGCTTGCGCGCCAGTGTCGGCAGCTTGTTCGGCTTGCCACTCGCATCCAGCGTCACGCCCTCCTCCACCAGCGCATACCTGTCATTGCGGGCGATGTTGTTCGCATCCAGGTTCAGTTTGTTCACGCTCGGCACATGGCTATGATTCACTGACGCAATGTCCGCCGGGTACAGCGGTACACTCTTCCCGTTCTTGTCCGTAATCGTCTGCGGAATGCGAAAGGCCCGCACCGTGCCTACCGTCCCGTCCACATTCACAATCGGCTGCTCAAAGCCCGGCGTCTGTGCCGGCGGCTGGCTGTAAAGTCCATCCGCCCCCGGGTAGCCCGCGAAGTAGAAATCAAATGAGCGGTTCTCCTGGAACAGCACAAACACATGCTTGATGTGCTGGCGAACCAGCGCCAGCTTCTGGTCATGACTCAGCGGCAGCGCCGAAGATTTCCGGACGGTCTCCCTCTCCACCAGCTTGCTGGAGCGGGGCACCACGTTAAGAAACGAGTTACTCGCCGCCGGCGGCGAGGGCAGCACCGGCTGCTGCGCGCCCGCTGAAAGGCCGGCCACCACGGCGGTAATGGCAAGACAAACAAAACCGCTCATCCGGAAGAAGCTCCCTGCTCCGATTGTGTCATCCCGTTCCGGCAAAAACGAAAAGCTTCTTCCGCAACATCATCCCGACTTCTACAGCGTCATCTCGACCGAGATTCTCATGCTGCGCCATCTCGACCCAAGCGTTTCATACAGTGTCATCTCGACCGGAGCAAAGCGAAGTGGAGAGACCTGCTTCTCGCTCCTTCCTGAACGTTGACGACATCCGCTCTTCAGGGCTGAAGGGCCCGGCATATCTGACATTCCCTTAACAACACACCTTCACGGATGCCGCTTCAACTCAAAGAGCCCACCAAGAAGAAACCGGCGACTCCTAAAGTGCCTGCGGCCGCCGGATCAACGATAGAAACTCATTCCGCGTCTGTGGATTGTTGCGAAACGCGCCCAGCATCGCGGATGTCGTCGTGATCGACTGCTGCTTCTCCACTCCCCGCATCATCATGCACAGGTGCTGTGCCTCCATGATCACAGCCACGCCCTGCGGTGCAATCGCCTCCACAATGGCGTCGGCCACCTCACGCGTCAACCGCTCCTGCACCTGTAGCCGCCGCGCAAACACATCCACCAGCCGCGCCACTTTGCTCAACCCGATAACCTTGCCCTTGGGTATATAGGCAACATGCGCCTTGCCAAAGAAGGGCAGCATATGGTGCTCGCACAGTGAATAAAACTCGATATCCCGCACAATCACCATCTCGTCATAATCGACATCGAACAGCGCGCCTCGCAGGATCTCGTTGGCGCTCTGCTGATACCCATGTGTCAGAAACGCCAGAGACTTCGCCATGCGCTCCGGCGTCTTCACCAGGCCGTCCCGCGCCGGGTCCTCACCGGCGCGGCGCAGCAACTCACGGTAAATCTGGTCCACGCCCGCGTCCCGCAACGCGACGGCGTTCTCCGGCTCTCGTTCCTTTTGCATCGCCTCTCCGGGAGCAGGAGCGGCGGTCCGTCCGTTGGTCTCATTCATCGTGCGTCTTCCTTACTAGCGGTGATCCCAGCGTGCAGTAGCCCCAGCGTGCAGTATGCGCCTCAGCCCAGCGTGTGAGGCTTGACCGGTACCGGCAGCGGCTGCGCCGGCAGGTCAAAGGCGTTGTTACGGGTCTCCTCCACGCGGATAGAAACAAGCCGCAGCCGGCCCGCCGGGTCCAGCAGCGGAACCGCCATCCGGAAGCTCCGCTCCAGTTCCATCGTCAGGTTCTCCGTGGAAGGAACAAAACTCCCGCTGAAGGCCGGATCGGCATTCAAATGTGTGTGGTCGAAGCGGTCCAGCAGGTCACGCTTCGCAAGCGCGTCCAGCTTCGGCAAATCGACCACAAAGCCGGTCTGCGGATCCACCGGTCCCGCCACCGTGATCTCCACGAAATAGTTATGTCCATGGCCATACGGGTTGTTGCACTTGCCGTACGTCTCGCGATTGGCCTCCTCGCTCAGCCCAGGCACATGCAGCCGGTGCGACGCGGACAACCGGTACCGCCTCGAAAAATGTGCCACCGGCACCGCATGCATGCCAATCGGTATGGCAGCCGCGCTCATGCCAGCAACTCCGGAGCGGCAATCTCTTCCATGCCGCCGGAAGCCTGCGCCATCTCGCCGTAGTAATCCGCAAACAGGTCATCCATCTCAAACACCCGCACCCGGTGCAGCCTCGCGTTCGGTACCTTGCCGTCAAGCCTCCGCCAGATCGCCACCGCGATGTTCTCCGTCGTGGGAATCGTCTGCGCAAACTCAGGCACCTCATGGTTCAAATGCCGGTGGTCATACACGCTCACCACTTCCCGCTCCAGGATCTCCTTCAGCAGCTTCAGGTCCACCACAAAGCCGGTCACCGGGTCCACCTCGCCCGCAACCGTCACTTCCAGCGTGTAGTTGTGTCCATGCCCGTTCGGGTTGGCGCACTTGCCAAACGCGGCAACATTCTGCTCGTCGCTCCACGCGCTGTTGCGGTAAAAGTGCGCTGAAGAAAACTCGGTTCTGCGGGTAAGGAAGATCATCGCTTTTCAGGTAGTTGGATGACTGCCACAGCGTCATCGTCGCAGGCACGTAAAGTTCTCTGAATACAACGAAAGAGGGAACCGGCTTCTGCGGGAAAGTCTGGTTGCCTCCCAGGGATTCGAACCCCGATTGATCGGTTCAGAGCCGACTGTCCTACCATTGAACGAGGAGGCATCCTGCTAGAACCGGGTGCATCTCTGGTCCTGCGGAGCATGCGGCGAGCAATGCGTTTCTCTGCTCAACCGTCTCAACAAGTGTACGAAGAACCCCCACAAACGTCAACGCGCCGCAGCCTCCGTCAGCGCCGCCGTACGCAGCCAGTCAAAGTTCCCTGACGATGCGGGGCGCACACCCGTCAAGCGCCGCGAGTGCACCACCACATTGTCCAATGACCACAGCACCACCGTCGGCTCCTCCTCACTCAGCAGCCGCTGCAGCTCTACATAATCCCTCCGGCGCTGCCCCTGGTCCTGCTCCGCCGCTGCCTTTGCGATAAGTGCATCCACCCGTGTATCGCTGTAGTGCCCGCGGTTGCTGCCCTTCGGCGGCATGCTGCTGCTCGCATAGGCATAGCGAAAAATGTCCGGGTCTTCATTCGCACCCAGCCACCGCAACACATACATCTGAAACGCGCCCTTCGTCACATCCGCGTAAAAGGTGCCAAACTCATTCTGCCGCAGCGTCAGCTCGATGCCCGCTTCCCGCACCTGCTGCTGCACCACCGCCGCCAGCAGCCGCATGGTCTCGTCTGTCGAACTCTTCAGCGTGAGCCGCAGCCGCACACCCTTCGCATCCGGCTTGTAGCCGGCCTCATCCAGCAGAGCCCTGGCCTTCGTCAGGTCATGCGTGTACTGCTTCAACTCGTCGCCATGCGCCGCGGCCCAGTGCGAAGCGGGCAGCAGCGTACCCGCCAGCTCCGCGTGGTCCCGCCACAGCGCGTGAATCATCGCCGGCCGGTCCAGGCTATAGCTGAATGCCTGCCGCACCCGCACATCCCGCAGCAGTGGATCGCTCACATTAAAGGTGATGTAATTCACCACGGAGCCGGGCAGGCTCTCCGTGACCACCTTCGGCATCGCGCGCAGCGCATACACCGTATCCGCGGTCAGCGCATTGGAGGTCACATCGGCCGAGCCCTTCTGGACTTCAAGCGCGCGCGTAATCGCATCCGGCACCACATTGAAACGCAGCCCTTCCACCCGCGGCGCACCGGCCCAGTACCCGGGATTCCGCCGCAGCACAACCTCCTTGTCTTGCACTTCGCTCACAAACTCAAACGGCCCGGATCCTACCGGGTGCTCCCCCATCTCCTTGCCCGCGCCGCGCTCCACCACGGCGGAAAGTCCATCGCTCAAACTGAATAACAGGCTTGCATCGGGCCGTTTCAGGTGCACCACGCAGGTACGCGGGTCCGGTGCTTCGGCGCGATCGACGCTGCTGAAATTCCCGCTTTTCGACGTCACAATCGCGCCGTTGTGCATGCTCTCGATCGACCACGCCACATCCGCCGCCTCCAGCGGCTTGCCATCATGGAACCGTACACCGCTCCGGATGTGCAGCACCAGCGTGCGCGGGCCCGGCCACTCCCACCGTTCCGCAATCGCGGGCTGCAGGTTGTAGTGCTCGTCCTTGCGCACAACGGAGTCAAAAATCAGCGCGCCAATGTGCTCGGCCTGCGCATCCGAGCCAATCCGAATGTCCAGGTTCGTCGGCGAGCTCTCAATGTCGATGACCACCGTGCCCGCCTCAGGCCGCGCCCGATGGCATGCCGCCAGACACGTGCAGAGGAGCAACACACAAGCCGCCCCGGTTCGTCCGCAAATCCCCTTCAGCAGCCTCATCAAAGTGTCATCCTGAGCAACGCGAAGCCTCCGCTTTTTTCCCGCACGCCTGCATACCTGCAGCAGGTGAAGCGCCGCATTCAAAGCCCCGCGAACCCGTAAAAGCACGTCCACGGCGAGCGGGCGGAAGCCCCGCGCCCGAAGCTCACCGAACCACAGACGCACTCTCACGGCAGCGTCACCCTGCCCACGGCAGCGTCACCCTACCCAGCAGCACCGCCCGCTTAGCCCCTGTGGCAGCGGGCACATTCCCCGGCAGCCCGTGCCATCGCAGCCAGGCCAGCAGCGCAAACGCGGCGGCCTCTTTCGCCTCCGCCGGCATGCCAAACTCCTCCATCAACCGCACGCGAACACCCAGCGGCTCCAGACCTTCCCGCAACTGCCGCAGCAGCGTCGCATTTCGCGCGCCGCCTCCCGCCACCACGTACTCCGTCGCATCCGCCAGCGGCGCACGCTGCCCCAGAAACGGCCATACCAGACTGCGATAGCTGTGCAAAATACTTTGCGTCGTCAGCGCCGTCGCCGTCGCCACAGTGTCCGCGTCGGACGCACCCTCGTTGCGGCAGGTCGCCACCAGCCTGTCCGCAAACGCCTGCCCGAACTGCTCGCGGCCACAGCTCTTCGGTGCCGGCGCAGAGAAGTAGGGCAGCCGCAGCATGCGCTCCAGCACACTCTGCACGGCCTTTCCCCGGGCCGCCGTCGCCCCTTCGCGATCAAAGCTCTTGCCAAAAAGCCGCTGCATGCAGAGATCGATCACGCAGTTTGCCGGACCAGAATCGAAGGCCAGCACATCGCCGCAACCAGCCGGCAGCGCGGTCATGTTCGCAATCCCACCCAGGTTCTGCAAAATACGGTTCCGCTTGGAATGCGCAGAAAAAGTCCGGTCAAACATCGGTATTAGCGGCGCGCCCTGACCACCGGCCACCATGTCCGCCGGTCGAAAGTCACTCACCACGGGCAAACCGCTCCGCGCCGCAACCTCACTCGCCTCGCCAATCTGCCAGGTGCAGCGCAGCGGCTTCCCAAGGTACTTTTCCATGGCACCCTGGTGATAGATCGTCTGCCCATGAACGCCCACCAGCGCAGCCTTCACGCCACACTCCTGCTCGGCTGCGATGATCGCATCGCCATAAATCTCCCCGAGCCGCCAGTGCAGCCGCGCCAACTCCGCGGCGGAAACGCTCTGCGCGTCCATCGCGGCAAGCACCGCATCGCGCACCTTCCGCGCATACGGCACGGCCACATGCCCCATCAGCTTGATCTTTGGGACGGCTGAATCAGATCCCGGCGCAATGCGCACAAGCGCCACATCGATCCCATCCGCTGACGTACCACTCATGACTCCCGCCACCACCATCGCTCGGGGGACTGCCCCAAAACCCGGGTGCCCCAAGTCCCGCTTATGGGACATTGGTTACAAAACCCCCCCCCCCAGAGAACCTGGGTGCCCCCCCATCATAGCGCACTTTTCGATTT
>CAXTRR010000066.1:0-14497 GCA_964246795.1 uncultured Terriglobus sp.
GGCGGTGGGCGTCCACGTGGTCGGCACCGTTCTGGGCGTCGTCCTCCAGCACGAAGAAGGCGGTGTCCTCCCAGATGGGTGAGTGGGAGATGGCTTCCACGGCGCGGCCCACGGCGAGATCGTTGTCCGCGATGGACGCGCGGGGCGTGGGTGAGCCGGGCGTGGTGCCGGCGGTGTGGTCGTTGCCGAAGCGCAGCATCATGAAGGCGGGCATGGTGTCGGTGCCGGCGTTGCGATCGGCTACCCACTTGCGCAGGTTGGTCTGAAACTGCTCAAAGCGGAGCTGGTCTGGGAACTTGAGGTTGAAGTCGGGGTAGAGCGGATCGAAGTGGCCCACGAGCTCGGGCTTGGTAGCGACGTTGCGCTGCAGCAGTGGGATCTTCCATGGGTAGGGGCTGGTGCCGCCGCCGTAGTTGGCCGGAATCGCCTCGCCCTTGGCGATGAAGTTGCGCGGGCAGGTCTCGCCGAGCTGCTGCGGCGTGCCCAGGTTCGGGTCAATCACTTGAGCCTTGAATCTGCCCTTCGGCGCTTCGCCGCTGTCGTCGCAGAACTTGCTGCTAATGTACTCGCCCATGTGATAGAGGCTGACATTGTGGCGGGCCAGGTTCGTCCACAGGTAGCCGCTCTGCGGTTCGTTCACATCCGGGATGCCCTCGGTGAGCGGATAGCCCTCTTCCACGACGCCTTCAAAGTCGTACATGCGCTCGCCGCCGCGGTAGCTCTGCTGCCAGTTCTTCTCGTTGTAATCGCTGGAGATGGCGGCGGTGGACCAGACGTGGCCGTCGCCAGAAACTTCGCCCGAGTCGTAGAAGTTGTCGAGCACGCCGAACTGCAGGGCGAGCCGGTGCAGGTTGGGCGTGATGTCGTTGCCGTACATGACGAGGGAGGGATCGCCGTTGCCCACAGGCTTGCCAGCTTGGGAGAGATCGCCGAGCACCTGATCGTAGGTGCGGTTTTCACGGATGATGTAGATGACGTGCTTGATAGGGTGGGCTGACTTAGCCAGGACGGTGGGCGCGAAGGCGATGTGCTGCTGCGCCTGCATCATGCGGTTGCTTTCCACCACGGCGGCGGTGAGCCGGGGCAGCTCGGCGCGGGCGGAGGCGAGATCGACATCGGCGACGGAGCCATAGAGCAGCGTGGCGATGTAACTGTGCGGCTTGCGCGTCAGATTGGTGGTGGCGCGATTGGGGCGGGGCGCGGGCTTCTGGTCGGCCTTGTTGGGCCCGGTGCCGATGCCCTTGCCGGTGGCAATCAGCAGGTGTTCGCCGTGCACGGCAAGCGCGGTGGGGTACCACTCGGTGGGGATGAAGCCGGCAGCGCGTTCGGGGCTGGCTTTGCTGACTTTTTTCTCTGTCTGAAAGACCGCGACGGAGTTGGAGGCGGAGTTCGCGGCGTACAGCTCTTTGCCGTTCGCCGACAGTGCGAGCGCATCCGGCTCGGCACCGAAGAGTTCCTGGCCGGGCAGGCGGGTGTCCAGCATGCCTTCCAGCTTCAGGCCTTTGCGGATGTCCACCACGGCAATGGCGTCGCGGTTGGCCAGCGCCGCGTACAGCCTTGTGCCATTCGCGTTCAGCAGGAGCGCCGTTGGGTGGGAGCTGGGATCGGTGGGCCGGGCGGGCGGCAGCAATGGCAGGGTCTGCGTCACGCGGCCGCCGCGCAGGTCAAGTTCGGCCACGGACGAGCCGTTCCAAAGCGCGACAAAGGCGCGGCTGCCGTCAGGCGTGGCGGTGACTGCGATGGGGTATGCGGCGGGAACGACGGCTCTGGTGGCCAGGTCAAAGCGGTGAAGGATCCTGCCGCTGGCGGTGTCGAGGAGCAGGACGTCGTCTGAAAACTCGTCGGCGACCAGGAGCTGCTCTTGCCCGCTCGGGCCCTTCACCCGGGCCAGGCCGGTGGGCAGTGGAATGGCCTTGCCGGTGGCGAGGGCTGTTTTGCCGAGCTGGTTTTGCGAGCGGCCGGCGGTCAACGGCTGCAGCGGGATGGGAAGCAGGCGCTCCGGCGAGAGGGTGGTGCCGTCAAAGCTGTAGATGGCGATCGCGTTGCCAGTTTTTATTTCTGCCGGTGTGTTCTTGCCTGGCTGCGTGCCTGGTTGCGTGCCTGGTTGCGTCCCGGGTTCGGCGCTCTGCATGCTTGGATTGCCAGAGCCTGATCCCTCCGGCGCGGTGATGGAGTCTAGGCTGGCGTAGAGGTGTTTGCCGTCGGCGCTCCACTCCAGGCCGCTGTAAAGAGTTTGTGCCGCGCGCAGGCTGGTGCGGGCCTCCGGAAAGTCATGCAGGGAGCCGTCCGCGGTGTTGAAGATGGCGATCGACTGCTCGTAGTTGGACTCGGCGGTACCGTAGCCTGCGTTCACAATGGCGATGTAGCGTCCGTCGGGCGAGGTGGCCGTGGCCATGGGCAGGCTGTTGAGCCGCTGCGGCGAGCCGGGGGTGCCGGGCAGCAGTAGCTTGCTGGTGGGCAGGTCAATCCGGGTGCCGGCGCGCGTGCCAGTGCGCGTGTTGTCGGCTGGTGCCAGGGCGGCCATTTGCGCGGAGAGCGCCGTGGCGCAGAGGCCGAGCGGGAGCAGAAACGGGCGGAACTGCCGAAGGTACGTGCGGAAAGGCCGGAAATGCATAAAAGCGACAATACCAGCCGCAATTGCGCGACAATGTGAACGGGGCGAAAACGCTGCCAGTTGTGGCAGAGGCCGTGGCCTGTAATTTCCGCAAGCGTGGTGTCACATACCGCCGCTGGATTCCGCATATCTCATTGCGGGCCAAGTCCCCCGTTAAGAGAGCGCGAGGCACGGGTCGGCGGCAATGACGCCGCACTTCCAGAGGGGTCTGGGAGAAGGTTACCCCATTTTACTCTGGTCACACCTTTTTGAAGGTTGGTAACGCTCGGGGTATTGAAACCAAATCGATCTTCTGGTAGGAGATTTTCGGGCTAAGCTCCTAAGTGTGAGTGACCCACTCACCAGGAGATTTAAGCCATGCAGAAGATTTTCCGCTCCGTCGCCCTCGTCGCCGCCCTTGCTGTTTCCACCACGCCTGCCATGTTCGCTGGCCGTATGGGCTGTGATCCGAGGCCCCAAGTAGTCACGACGAGCCCGATTGTCTCTGCAGTTTTGACGCTGCTGAGCTTGTAAACGCCACCTGCGCACGCCTTTATTTATCCACCACAGTCGCTTTCAACACGGCACTACAAGGATCTCGCCATGCAGAAATTCATCCGTTCGCTCTCCCTGGTTGCTACCCTCGCCCTGACCACGACACCCGCAATGTTCGCCGGTCGGATGGGCTGTGATCCTCGCCCTCAGGCTGTAGCGACGACCCCTATCGCTCTTGCTGCGCTAACACTACTGGGACTATAAGCGATCTCCCGCGCACCCATCTGTTCTCTGAAGCCGGTAAACCTAAGCACTTAAGGAGATTCTCATGCAGAAGATCACCCGCTCGTTCATCCTAGTCGCCACCCTTGCCCTGACCACGACGCCTGCAATGTTCGCCGGCCGTATGGGTTGCGATCCTCGCCCGCAAGCAACCACGACAAGCCCGATCCTTTCTGCTGCTTTGACGCTGCTAGGGCTGTAAGCTATAGGCGGGAGCCCGCCGCGGAATGAACCTTTCTGTGCTAGACAATGTGCTGTGGGCGGCGTCGCTGGTTGGTCATGTCGCCCTAGTGATTGTTCTTATTTTGCGCAAGAAAGTTCGAGAATTCCCGGTTTTCTTCATGGCCATATCGTTTCTGGCTCTGAGCACTGTTTCGTTATTTCTCATATCCAGATTCGGAACGAAGCACCAATATTTCCAGACATATTGGATCACGAGCGGAGTCAACTATCTTGTTCAGGTAGGCCTCCTCATTGAAATTGCAAGAATCGTCTTACGCCCCACTGGTCGATGGGTTCTGGAAGCGCGCAAGTCGTTCCTGCTTTGGGGCGCTCTGGGCCTGATTGTGGCCGCGGCTGTGGCATTTGAGGTAGGCCCAACGCAGTCGAAGGGCTTTGAGCTTTGGGCTACGCGACTGACGATGTTTACAGACCTGATGACCTGCGGCCTGTTTCTGGCGATGATGACCGCGGCCAATCGGCTGGGTCTGCTGTGGAGAAATCAAGTCTTCGCCATTGGGCAGGGGCTGTTTGTCTGGGCTTTTATTGAGTTACTGGCAGACGTGGCGCATACCGCGCTGGGCTGGAATCGCGAGTTCATCATTCTGGATCATGTCCAGATGTTTGCGTATTTGGCAGTGGTGATCTTCTGGAGTGTTACTTTTTGGTTACCAGAACGCGCTCGCGCAGAACTTTCTCCCGAAATTCGTAATTATCTTGTTGCCGCCGCGCGAAAGCTCGAATACGATTCTCGCAGCATCAACATGCCACGGCCATGACCTTTACATTCTCGTTACTCGCAATCGCCCTGCTGGTTGGAATTGTCTATGTCGTCTCTTCGCGCAAGAAGACGGCGGTTGCCCAAGTCAGCTGGGATCAGCTGATCGCCCGTCTGGAAGCGGTGCCCATCAACGGCATTGCCCGGGTCGCGGTGGACTACCTGCAACCAGGGAAAGGCCAGGTCGCCATTGAACCGGCGGAGATGTGGTCGCTCATCGGCGAGTGGGACGGTCTGCGCAAGATGCAGACCAACGCCGAGGTGCTCATTGCACTGGCCGGACAGGCTCAGCAATGGAATTTCAGTGAAGCCGTAATCGTAGCGGAGCGTATGCGCCGCGATGGCCTGGCTCTGAAGCAGGCGGCACAGCGTGTAGAGCTGGCGCTCATCTTCGGCTATGACCGGGTGAAGGCGCCCTTCAGCATTCAGGAAGTGGCCAGCGCCTATCACCTGATGCGGGAGCGTTTACTGGCTCTGTATGAGACGAGCCACATCGCACGATACCCGGCACTGGCGGCGGCGCTGTAAACAGCCTCGCCAAAGTTCAAGTTCTGGTGCCCCATTGTGACGAACGGTTTCATGTTCGTCACCGTGGGGTTCTTATTTTGCTGGACGACGTGGGTGTCGTCCTGATGCGCTTGCGACGAAGGACCTGCTTTCGCTCACGTCGGTTATGTCTCGGGGAAGCAGATCTTCCACTTCGTTCAAGAGGAAACACCAGGTTTCCAGGTATCAAGCCTGGGCAGCTTCCAGACCTTCAGTGTTCTGAGGGGCGCCGTTTCCCTTTTAGGCCGCCTTTACCGCAGCAGTCTGGCTGCGTCTTTGGCGAAGTAGGTGACAATGAAATCCGCACCGGCGCGGCGAATGGCGAGCAGGCTTTCCAGCATGGCGCGGTCGCGGTCGAGCCAGCCGCGCTCAAAAGCCGCCTGCAGCATGCTGTATTCGCCGGAAACCTGGTAGGCACCCAGGGGCAGGCCAAAGCGTTCGCGGGCGGCGCGGATGATGTCAAGGTAAGGTCCGGCGGGCTTCATCAGCAGCATGTCCGCGCCCTCGTCGATGTCCTCTTCGATCTCACGCATGGCTTCGCGCAGGTTGGCGGCGTCCATCTGGTAGCCGCGGCGGTCACCCATCTGGGGCGTCGAACCGGCGGCTTCACGGAAAGGTCCGTAAAACGCTGACGCAAATTTAGCCGCGTAACTCAGGATCGGCGTGTCGTGCGCGCCGGCGGCGTCCATCGCAGTGCGCATGGCGGCGACGCGGCCGTCCATCATGTCACTGGGCGCGATGATATCGGCACCGGCGTCGGCGAGCGAAGCAGCGGTTTTGGCCAGCAGCGGCAGCGATAGATCGTTGTGCACATGAGCGTGTTCGCCGTCGCGCTGAAGAATTCCGCAGTGGCCATGGCTGGTGTACTCGCACAGACACACATCGGCGATGGTGACTAGCGAGTCGAGCGCGCGGTTCGCCTTGAGCGCGCGCAGGCTCTGCTGCACGATGCCGTCCGAAGCATAGGCACCTGAGCCTACGTCATCTTTTTCCGCCGGAATCCCAAAAAGCAGCAGCCCGCCGATACCGAGCGCGGCGCACTCCTCTGCTTCACGAACGGCCTCATCGATCGACAGATTGAACACACCGAGCATGGAGCCGACGGGCCTGCGCACACCCTCACCTGGGCAGATGAAGAGCGGATAGATCAGCGCCGAGGGGCGCAGGTGCGTCTCGCGTACCAGGGAGCGGAGAGCTTCGGTACGGCGCACGCGGCGCAGGCGGGTTTGGGGAAATGCCATCCTTACATTTTAGAATGTGCGTCGCCATCGAATGGCCAGCCGAAGCACCAGGTGGCCAAACCACCCTCTTCTAAGCCTTGAAAGCCGCTTGTGAAGCGATGACACCAAAGCCCGGTATGTTGCGTGATCGGTAGCAAGGAGATCCGTACGGCTGAACTCGCAAAGGCGAAGGCTTTTAGAAGTGGCGGAAGTCAGGTAAGTTGAAGATCCATCCAGAGTGGAGAACTGGGCGTCGGATTTTGGAAGTATTGCGCACTCATCACGAATCTCAGCACTGCACTCGTGGAAGTGATTTGTGTAGAAGTAAGGCGAGTATTCAAAGCAGTGCCTTGGCTTGCAGCACGCGCTCCCGCGCTTCCTCTGCTGTCGCTCCCGTGGCGCTCAGGTGGCCCATTTTGCGGCCTTTACGAGGCTTCAGCTTTTCATAGAGGGTGAGCCGGACGGTGGGGATGGCGAGGGCTCGGTCAAAGGCGGGCTGAAGCTCGGTCCCATCCGGATTGAGCCAGAGGTCGCCGAGCAGGTTGGCGATGGCGGTGGGCTGGACGAGACCGACGTCGCCGAGCGGCAGGTCGCACGCGGCGCGGATCGCCTGTTCGAACTGGCCGGTGATGCAGGCGCGCTCGGAGCCGTGATAGCTGTTGTGCGGGCGCGGCGCGAGCTCGTTCACCAGAAGTTCGCCACCCGTGGTGAGGAACAATTCCACGGCGAGCAGGCCTTCCAACGCGAAAGTCTCGGCGAGTTCTCGGGCGATCTGCGTGGCTCGTGCGCTGAGAGCCTCCGGCACGGAGGCGGGAATGACGCTCCAGGTCAGGATCTGGTTTTCATGAAAGTTTTCAGCGGGTGGGTAGACCTTGATTTCGCCGCGCGGCGAGCGGGCGACCAGGACACTGATCTCCTGGGCAAGATCGAGGGCGAGCTCGGCGACGCAGGCCGCGGCACCGACATCCTGCCACGCTTGCTGGCGCGCTGCCTCGTCGATTGCCGCACCGTTGAAGCCGATCTTCGCCTGGCCGCGCCCGTCGTAGCCGCCGGTGGCGGATTTTAGGAAGACCGGGCCACCCAGCTCCTGGAGAGCTCCGGCCAGTTGTTCTTGCTGTGAGACGACACGGTATGGTCCGACCGGGAAGCCGTGCCGGCGCAGCCAGTTTTTCTGCTCGATGCGGTCCTGGATGATGGCGAGCATGGCCGCGCCGGGTCGCATAGGTGCCCAGCGGGCGGCTTCGTCCAGGCTGGTGAGGGAGACCTGCTCAATTTCCAGGGTGACAGTATCACTGTCGCGCGCGAGATTGGCGGAGGCCCAGCGGTCGTTCCAGCCGGCCTGGATGACAGTGTCGGCGATGTAGCCGGCGGGGCAGGCGGGGTCGGGGTCCAGCACGTGCACTTTGTAACCCATGCTGCGGGCGGCGATGCCCATCATGCGGCCGAGTTGCCCGCCGCCAAAGATGCCCACGGTATTGCCGGGCAGCACGGGGCCCTTCAACTTGGCCTGAAGGTCGGCGGGAATGGTGCTCATGCGTGGACTCCCGGAGGCGCCGCGTCTACGGACTTACGCATGTCGTCTAAAGATTCCGCAAGGACTGCCGCCTCTCGCAGGGCACGCCAGTGCGTCAAGCGCTCGGCCAACCCGGCGTCCGTTGTGGCGAGTATGGCGATGGCGAGCAGCGCGGCATTTACCGCGCCCGCGTCCCCAATGGCCAGCGTTCCCACGGGCACACCCTTCGGCATCTGAACGATGCTGAGCAGGGCATCCATGCCCTGCAGCGCAGTGGCTGGCACGGGTACGCCCAGCACGGGCAAAATGGTTTTTGCGGCAAGCATGCCGGGCAGGTGAGCCGCGCCGCCCGCGCCCGCGATGATGACTCGCAGGCCGCGTGAGCGGGCTTCGGTTGCGTACTGGAAAAGCAGGTCGGGCGTGCGGTGGGCGCTGACCACGCGTGCCTCATGCGGCACGCCAAACTCGGCAAGCATGCGCACGGCCTCGCCCATCACGCGGTAGTCATTCCTGGATCCCATGACGACGCCAATCAGCGGCGCCGTTTCGTGCTCTTGCATACCGCCTGATTATAGGTGGTGGAGGGGTACGGGCCGGCAACATGGCGAGGAACGAGAGATGGAAAACCAGTTCTCGCTTCTGAGTGCCCCAGTTCTCGCTTTCTTTGCGAAAGGGGGGATTTCACACCTCCTCAAAGGAAGCTCATGTTCTTCGGTCACCCGGAATTTTCAATGACACGTAAGAACCCCATCCTTCGCGATAGAGCCGCGAAGAATGGGGCGCCCGGCGTTCCCGCCTGGTTTGGCTTACTTCGCCCAGACGCTGGAGTTCAGGCAGGCGACGACGCCGTCGATCACCAGGCCCAAGCCGATGGTGAACTTGTCGCCATCCAGAATGGTTTTGCTGGCGATGGCATCTGTCATGTTGATGGCGGCGCCTACGATCTCCAGGGCGGCATTGCGCTTTTCTGGGCCTGTCTTGGCACCAAAGATGGCTTCAATGCCCTGCACCAGGCTGGGGAGGAGGGCGATGCCGCGCAGAAACAGCTTCAAGAAATTCATTGGTGGAGACTCCTTGGAAATTTAGTTGTGGTGGTGAGGACGCACCCTCACGGGGGTCCGCGAAAGTTACTTCTTCAGCGTGTCGAGCGCGAGATGAAACAGGGTCAGGCCTACGCTCAGTACGCCGCCCACCCCTTTCATGCGCTGCACTGCGCGCTCGTGCCGGTCGACACGATCTTCCAGTGAGGTCAAGCGGCCAGGCTGGCCTACGCCGATCAGCGCGTGAACCTGGGTCTTCAGAGCGCTCAAATCGCTCAGGACCTGTGATTCGAAATCGGTCATGTTTTCCTCCTTCACGGAAATGCTTCGACGTTTGTCAAAATCAATTCCGATATGTTTCGATCAACATCAAAATGTTGTTCTCGATGTTGTATTTCCTGGCGCAGCTGAAAACCCAAAATTCGCGACAGAGCCACGAAAGAATGGAGCACCCAGTCCGTCTGGGATCCAGTCGGTTCGGCTGAATCGGTCAGCTTGTCGGCAGGTGCGTGACGATGGCCATGGAAATAGCCGAGTAGTTCGGCGCTTGGTTGCCGTCGTACATGCGGATGTAGAAGCGCTCCTGAAAGCCAAGCCGGGGAACCGAGAAGCTTCGCACCGGGCTGCGTAGAACGAGATCCATGTCGGTACTCCCATCGGGGACCGCCGCGCCAAAGCCGCCGTCACGCCGTCGCACCTCAAAGCCGCCGCCGTTGGGTGGCGCGGTACCTGCATCCAGCTGGAGCGTGGTAGCGGAAGTGCCAATCACTTCGAGATTCGGCAGACCGGGCAGCGCGCCTGGGCTGTACAGCGGCACCGGCTGTGGCACGTCCGAGGCGGGCGTGTGGCTCACATGAAAGGAGAGACCATTCGCGTTTCGCTGATCGAATTCCACTTCACACTTCAGGACTTCCGGCACGGCGTGCCCGTCTGTCAGCACCACGCGAGTGACGGGCAACTGCAGAGGAGGTGCTCCTGCCATAGGCACCAGCATGCGATCCCCGATCTTCGGGATGCCTGCCGGCGTGACTTCCGAACCGCTCAGGTGCAGGGTGCAGCTGCCCGCCCGGCCGGTGCTGCTTGCACTGCTGAAGGCGAAGAGTGCCTGTGCCGCGGCAATGCAATCCGCCGCACCGCGCGGGGACTGCGATGTGGCGGTAGTGGAGCCGAGGCCAGCCGAGTTTAGAGACGCTGACGGAATCGAGCCTGACCAGGCGAGCATTCCCGCCGGGCCAATGGCCTGGGCCGCGCTCAGCGCTCCAGGGTCCTGCACGTGGGCGACGGAGCGCTCGCCCCGCCGGTAGGAAAGGCTCAGGCGCTCCCCCGCGGCAGGCGCACGGCCTGGAAAGAACCTCAGCGCGGTAGTACTCAGGGCAAAGTCGCCACCCTGCTCCGGCGCGGCTTCCCGCCGAACCAGCTTGGAGCCGTCTGGCAGCGTGCTGACAAGCCAGGCGGAGCGCCCGCCCTTTACCGTGCAGCTACCCGCCTGCATCAGCAGTTGTGTGCTGTTTACGGGGGCGAAGATGGCGCGTGCCGGCGAACTTGCGAGCGCTCCCTGGTAGAGCACAATGGCTACCGTGCTGGAGGCAAGACCCTCGTCGCGAATCTCGAAGACCATCTGCAAGGGCGCGTTTACCAGGCCGCCGCCAAAGCTCTGCAGCACGCCATCCACCACAGCCTGGTAGCTCCCCAGAACGCGCTGTGGTTCCGGGCTGTGCAGGCGCACACGTATTGTGTACAGGTGGCCGGCGGTGAAGGTGTACGGTGTTCCACTTTCTGTTCCGTTCACCACCGCAACGATCGTCTGCGCACCCGCCGTACCCTTAACGCGAAAGCCCGAGATGCAGGTAGCGATGCCCACGGCATTGCTGTAAAAGCCGAGCAAGACGCCGTCACAGCCGGGCTGGAGAGCCACACCGCTCAGTTCAGCCGTGATGGTTCCGCCGAGCTCGATCTGCTGCACGGCCTGCATTACCGTTTGCCCATCCAACCCGTTGCCGCCGCTTACGCTTAGACCGCCACTGCCCATGCCGATATGCTGGCCGGGGTCACTGAACTGCCAGAGCTTTGAGTTGAAGCCAGCACCGTCAAAGTCGTCCTTCAGCAGCGTCGCCTCTTTTGCAATGCGGAAAGGCATCGCCGTGAGGGGAAACCCAAGCGTCGTGCCATCGCCCTGGAAGATTTCCGTAAAGTACATGCCGGGCCCAATCTCTCCGCTTATTGTGAAGTCAGTGGCGAGCAGCGGCAGGGCATGGTCGCGCGACTCACGCAGGCGAATCGCGTTCTCCTCAAAAGTGATTGCGCGTGCCTGTGAATCGGAAGGCTGTAGCGCGGTTGGGGCAGGCAGGCCGGACGTGAAGGCGGCCTCCGTCGCAAGGAGATGGACCACCGCTGCTTCCGAACCTAACGTTTCGATGGCGGTCAAAATGTCTGGCGGTTCGGTAACAAAGCCGCTGAAGAGCGTCGTTCCGGCATCACTTTGCACCAGCACGGCGGCGCGCAAGACTGGCGGTGGCAGCTGACTTCCTGTCAGGTTGAGCGATGCTTTGCAGGTGGTGTAGGCACCGGCTTGCCGCGTGATGGTGAGCGGCTCCAGGGTGGTAAGCGCGGCCGTGTAATCGAGAAAGCCGTTGCCGTCTTGGTTGTTGATGGTCAGGCGCATTCAGGGTCTCTCCTCTCTTTACGGCGTGCGCATGGGCGCGGGAAGGTAAGTGCGGAAGCAAAGCACCGGCTCGCCGTCATTGGCATCACTGACGGGCAGCGCGGTAAGGTGGGCCTGCAGCCGCCAGCGCTCCAGGCCCGGCGCTACAGCGGACTTTACTTCCGTCGGCACGCCGCCCGCGGGTTGCAGCCGCGGATAGTGCAGCACTACGCGGTCACCCTGCACGCCATCCAGAAGGAAGAGCGCCGACCACTCCTGCAAAAAGCTGCCGCCAACGCGATCGACAAAGCCCAGCAGTGGTGCCAGCTTGTTGGTCGCCGTGGGAGCGCCTGCGGGCAGGGGTGCAACCAGTGTGATCGCCAGCGTATTGGCCGCCGCCGGCGCCACCTGCGCGACGCATCCGATATTGAAGCTGACGCGGCGGATGTAGTCTGCGCTGTTGACGACGCTCGCCGCGGGCCGTAAGTAGGCACCTGCAGCGCCAGCGCCCACATATCCGCTGGCCGTGCTGTTGTAATCGTCATCCACCACGATCAGGTCGCCCGGCTGCAGCGCCGCGTTATTCGGCAGCAGCAGCACACTCGCCGTGGAGCCCGCAAGCAGCGGAAGGGACACGCTCGCCGAACCGCCCGAGCCGCTGCCTCCCATGGAACCGGGGACCTCGCGCAGCAGATTCATCTGCTGCGAGCCGCCGCTCAGCGCCATACCCAGCTTGCTCCACGCGGGCAAGGTGAAGCGCACAGCCGCCGAGGATTTATTCCGCCCCCGCGTCTTTGCCATGGCCGGTGTGCCGCTCAGGATCTCGGCAAAGGTGCTGGTATCCTCACGCTGCAGATCGTGCACAGTGCCCAGGCTGAACCAGCCCGCGGGCGGTGCCGATGCGGCAAAGCGGCCCTGCGATGAGGGATCGAACGGCAGCGTTGACCCCTGCGGCCCACGCTGGAGCGGCGCAATGAAAAGCTGCACGCCACGTGCAATGGGCGAGGTCGGTGGAAGCAGCGTCGCGGTACTCATGCGCCCTCCTGCCAGGCAAAAACTTGCACAGTAATGCCGCGGCTCAGGCGGTTGGCCAGGGCTGCGGCGGGAGCAACGACGGGATCGCTCCAGAAAACGTTGGAGACGAGCGTCGTGGGTGCGGGACCGTCAAAGCTGCGCTGCGGTGCGGCCACCGGCTGTGCGGCCGCTGGAAGCAGGATGGCCAGCAACTCCGCGTCCATGTCCGCCAGGGTGCGGCCGCGGTCCATGCCGGCCAACTCTGGCAGCCCGTCGGTGCTGTAGCGTACCGTGCAGCGAGCCTCCATCAGCGCCATGGCCTCGCTGCGGTCAACGGCAAGACTGTCCCAGTGCAGCAGGTAGCAGTTCAACAGCGCGTTGTCAGTAAAGGCGATCTCGTTTTCAGGCACCACCATGGCGGGCCGCGCTGCGCCGCGCAGCAGAATCGTGCGCTCCGGATTCAGCGCGGCCAGGCGGTCGCGCAGCGTGAGATAGAAGGTGTCCTTCAAGTTCTGCAGTGTGCTCATGCCGCTCCTTTCCCTTGCCTTGCCGACTCAGGTCTTGCGGGGTCACGCAACAGCAGCCGGTACAGGTACGCCCGGCCATAAACAGTGCGGCGTTCCGTCGCATCCAGCGCAAAGAGGCGGTCACCGATCTGCACGAAGCTGACGGTGGTGAGCGCGTCCATCACCGCCTGCTCCCCACTCAAACCAAGCGCGTTTTCCAGCGCCGTGGCGGAGACGACCACCAGTGTGCGTTGGGAGTGGAGCTTAACCAGCGCAGGCGTAATGGCAATGTCGTGGAACTCAGGGGAGGGCAAGCCGAGCTGCTCGCCAAGGCTGCCCGCGATAGGAGGCGAGGGCAGGCGCAGCATGATTGTTTCCGCGGCAAGCTGGCCAAGCACAGCGTCACAGGCACGGCGCGCACCGTTGTCGAAGTTGAGGGCGCCGCTCATCCCAGCCTCACAGACAGGTAGGGCCGCAGCATGCGCTGCACCTCGTCATCCAGCAGCGATGCCTTGAAATAGTCCATCTCCATCGCATCCACGCGCTGGCGCTTCACGTTGAGAGCGGGTGTGGCCAGCGCATTCTTCACGATTTGCGCACAGGCGTACTTCACCACCGTGGGCAGGGCCGCAAAGCCAGCGGTGTAGGTCACCTCCGCCTCGTCAAACGGAACGGTAAAGAAACCGACGGGAAACTCGACTTCACCGTTGCCGTAGGCGGCGAGTTGCGCGGGATCGACCGTGCTCCACGTGCCGCACAGGCCAAAGATGCCGGCGGCCTGCTGCAACGGTGTAAGTGAGCCGAAGCCGGCGTCGTCGCGCAACCGTCGCAGGCGGACACGGGCGGCGGTGATGGCGGAAGCCGTACCGGCGGCAGCGGCCAGAGGCGTGTTGCTCAGACGCACGGTGCGGCCGTCGCGAGCCACCCGCAACCGCTCGATGTATTGTGTAATGCCGAGCGATGGCCGCCGGCAGAATGCGTCAATCATGGCCGAGGCTGAGGCGACAAGCGAGTCCTGCGTGTCGGCAGCCAAACCATAGGCAAGGTATTCCGAAGGATCCAGGTGATTCATGGTGCCCTCCTTTCGCTATGATCTTGGAAGAAAAAGCCCACTTCGACGAGGATCGAAGTGGGCTGAAGATTGCTCGATAACGGAAAACTGAGTGCCCCACCTTCCCGAAGCTAAGGTGGGTTTTCCCTCACCGAAACATTCACGGAAGAGCGTAACCCACCTTGACGATGATGAAGCTGTCGTGAAGATGAGGCACCCGTTCATGCCCGTTCGACTCGCGGTTTAGCGGTCCACCAGCACCTGGTAGTGCGCGTAGTTCGCACCCTTCACCACCACGCCGCCGAACTTGACCACGACGTACTGTGAGGCGAGCGAGCCCGGAACGCCGAGCTGGAAGACGCGCGGGTTCGGGTCGGTGAGCCAGTGGTACTCGATCAGATCTTCCGTCACGATGTAGGCCGGCAGCACGGCAGAGCCGGAGCCCGGCGTTCCGGTGTAACCGAGTGTCCACTCAGGGATGAGCGGGATTTCGCCCGCCTGGGTGGAGAGCATTTTCACGCTCACGCCCGCGGTGATCTCTTTTGTGTTCAGCACCACGTTGAAGGCCGTCTTCATCTCGCGGTCGATCAGGTCCAGCA
>CAXTRR010000067.1:0-14219 GCA_964246795.1 uncultured Terriglobus sp.
AAATAGGGGGACAAGGGGGAAATAGGGGGACATGATTCCTATTCCCAGGTATGCTGTTTCGCATGGGCCGGCTTGCCAGAATCGTTGTTCCGGGCCGGGCGCATCATGTCACCCAGCGCGGTAACCGGTGGGAGCCGATCTTCTTTCAAGAGGGCGATCAGGCCATTTATCTTGATCTTCTTGCCACGCAGGCGGCCAGGTATGAAGTGGAGGTGTGGGCGTATTGCCTGATGCCGAACCATGTTCACCTGATTCTTGTTCCCAGACAGGCAAATGCACTCGGTCTGGCCGTGGGTGAGGCGCACCGCCGTTACACCAACTTCATCAACGCGCGCGGCCGCTGGACGGGACACCTCTTCCAGAGCCGCTTTGCCTCCGTCATTCTCGACAACGATCACTTCAACAGCGCCGTGCGGTATGTCAGCCTGAATCCGGTGCGCGCCGGCCTTGTCACGTCGGCGGAGGAATGGCCATCGTCGAGTGTGCGCGCGCATCTGGCAAACGCGGAGGATGCATGGGTGAAGGTGCGTCCAGTCCTCGACCGCATCCCTCATTTCCAAGCCATGCTCGCCGCCGCCCAGCAAGATTTCGCCCAGGATGATTTCGCTAAGCTACGCCGCGCCGAAACCACGGGTCGTCCACTGGGCACGGCCGACTTCGTCACAGAACTCGAACAGCTGCTCGGCCGCCCAATCGCCCGGCGTGCTCCTGGCCGCAAGAACTCAGCAAAGCCGATACCCTAATGTCTAAAGAAAAACTGTGAATAGGTATCATGTCCCCTTATTTCCGTGCTGTCGCGAAGAGACTCCGACTTAACCCGGAACAGGCAGAGGAAGTACATGTACTTCTGTCGGAAGCAGAAATACAAGCTGGGAGGAAGTTTACGTTCAGCGAGGCCGTTGAGGCAGTTAGAGAAGGATTAAACCTGCCGTAGTCCGCGGAGATGAGATGAGTAGACAGACTAAAGAATTACTCAAGGTTGATATCGTACTTCGTCACCCAGATATCGATCCTAAGCTGATTACGGAGTATCTCCAATTGCAACCTCGATTTGCTTGGAAGCAGGACTCAAATGGGGGGCCACACATGCAGCAGGGTAGTCTTTGGAGAAGCTGCCTACTGAAAAATAGTCTTCCAGAAATGTTTCCCGCTGCACTTGAGCAGATTTTAGGATTCCTAGAATCGCATGAGCATTGGTTCAAAGACTTTCGGAATCAGCAAGGAGAACTAGACATAGTACTTCAGTTTTCCAGTCAATTAGGCACCGGAAAAATGTGTGAGCTGCAGTTCGGCCCGATTTTTTTAGCTGTTATTGGAAATTTCTGCGCCAACCTTCGTATTGAGTTTTGGGTTGATGATTAGAGATAAGTAGGTGGGGATAAATAGGTGGACATCATACCTGTTTCCTGAATGCTACGTTGATCCTGTCAAGCCCACCTTCCGCGAACTACTTCATTCCATTCCAGATACGCTTGGCACGATCCCCCTTCTCGGCTTGTTAAAATAGAAGTAGACGCCAAACAGAAGCGCCAGCCCACCCAGGCTGGCGCTTCTGCCTTGCAAGCCCACCGCAACTCCTTCCAATCGAGGAACTTAGCCGCAAGCCCAATCGAATGAATATCTTGCGCAGAAGCCTCATGGAATCAGGATCTTAGCCCGTGCAGGGGGACGGGACAGGGTCCCGCGGAACTCCACCGGCCGTGTCGCCAGCCAGAGACTCGGTTGTGCCGGCATCGATACTTACGCAGCGACCGTTTCGCCCTGCTTCGCCAGTTCCTTCACACGCTTTTCCAGCAGAGTTTCCAACTCTTCAAGCGCCTTGCTGAAGCCTTCAATGCCTTCCTTCAACTTGTCGTGAGCCATGCGGTCCGCAGCGTGCATTTTCTCGAAGGTCTGCTGGTCCATGGGAATTTTTTCGATGTGAAGATCCTTGGCCTTGGCGGGATCGAGCTTGCGCGGCAGCTCGCCTTCAGTGGAGTTCAACTCCTCCAGCAGTTTGGGCGAGATGGTAAGCAGGTCGCTGCCGGCCAGTTCCTTGATCTCGCCAATGTTACGGAAGCTGGCACCCATCACGACGGTCTGGTAGCCGAACTTTTTGTAGTAGTTGTAGATCGTTGTAACGGACTGCACGCCAGGGTCGTCCGCACCCTGGTAGTCCTTGCCGGTGTCCTTCTTGTACCAGTCCAGAATGCGGCCGACGAAGGGCGAGATGAGCGTGACTTTCGCCTCGGCGCAGGCAATGGCCTGGTGCAGTCCAAAAAGCAAGGTCAGGTTGCAGTGGATACCCTCCTGCTCCAGTTTTTCCGCTGCTTTAATGCCTTCCCAGGTGGAGGCGATCTTGATCAGGATGCGCTTGCGGTCCACGCCCACATCCTCATACTGCTTGATGATGTCGTGCGCCATGTCAATGGTCTTGGCCGTGTCATAGGAGAGGCGCGCGTCCACTTCGGTGGATACGCGGCCGGGAACGATCTCCAGAATCTTGCGGCCAAAGGCGACGGCGAGCGTCTTGAAGGCGGCGGCGGCAACAGCCTTATCGTCGGAGTTAGCGCCGGCCCTGTTCTTGGCCTCCTTCAACACATCGTCCACAATCGAGCTGTACTCGGGCATCTGCGCGGCGGCGGTGATCAACGATGGGTTGGTGGTGGCGTCAGTCGGCTTGAACTTCTCCATCGACTTCATGTCGCCGGTGTCGGCAACCACGGTCGTGTACTGCTTGAGCTGGTCTAGAAGTGTGGCCATCGGGGAACTCTCTTTCTTCGCGGAAGCCTCTGCGGAGGTGCTTCGATCCGCTGCGGCTAGTGTACCGCCCACCTGTTTAGATGCGATGACAAAGGGGGATGGGGGAGCACTATCGGACAGCGCGCAGTTTCCTGACGAGCAACCGGTGCATGTGGCCGCCCTGGCTCTCAGACAAGGCACGCAGCGGCACGGCGGCAAAGCTGCCGGTATTGCCGATCAGCACGAGCGAACTGCGTCCGGTGCGGCGCTCCCGAAGCTCGGCCCATGGACGCAAGGGACCGGGCGCATCGGACTCGCTGCTCTGCCAACCCTCCTCGCCCAGCACCAGCTCCTGCTCCTGCTCCGGCATGGAGGGGCCGGCCTTCAGGCGCCGCCTGCGGCTGCGGAGATGACTGAGCAACATCAGGCCCCCCGTCAAAAGCGCCGCAAGCAGGAGAACCGGCGCTAGGGAGCCGGAGAGTGCCATGCCGCCGGACCGCCGGAGAGCGCGAAACACATTGCCCAGCGCCCCCATGGACATCACACCCACCACCAGGTAAGCCATGGAAACACCGCCAGCCCGGCGGGGGCGGTCAGTAGCCAGCAGCACGGCCTCACGCCACTCCTTGGGCTGCCATCTATATCGGATCCGCATAGACATTGTGAGTGGCTACCCAGCGCCTGAGTTTACCCGGTGGCCCAGAGTGGGACATATCCCACTTCCGTACAGGTAGAGAGCCTGATTTGCCTCAGTGCGCTGGAGCGTCGCCGCCCTTGGCCGGCTTGCCCACGATCCAGACCAACGGCACCACGGCAAAGCAGAAAACCGCGAGCACCGCGATGATGTCCAGATAGGCCAACATGGAAGACTGCGCGTGCAGCAGACCATAGATGCGGCCCTGTGCGGCGTTCATGGCGTCAAGGCTATTGCCGGAGCCCGGCCCGCCGCTGCCCTGCAGAAAGCCGGCGAAGGATTGCATGCGATCGTTGAAAAACTGCGTACCCGGGGTCAGGTGCTGCACCATGTAGGCTTCATGGGCCTGCCCGCGGCGTGCCAGCATGGTGGCCACAAAGGCCGTACCCACGGAGCCACCCACGTTGCGTGCCAGGTTAGAGAGGCCGGAAACGTCGTTGTTCTGTGACCGTGGAATGTTGTTGTAGGCAATGGTGTTGATCGGGATAAACAGGAAGGCGAGCGAGGCCGACTGGATGATGCGCAGCCACATGATGGATTTGAAGCTAGATCCCAGGTTCATGTGGGTGTACATCAGGATGAGGGAAACCCCCAGAATCAGAAAGCCGAAGGTGATCATGGCGCGCGGGTCTACCCGCGTAATCAGGATGCCCACCACCGGCATCATGAGCATGATGGTGATGCCGCCCGGCGAGATGACCAGGCCTGCCAGTTCCGCCGTGTACCCCAGCAGCGTCTGCACATATTGCGGAATCAGCACGGTCGTGGCATACAGCGAAAACCCAAGCGTGAACAGCATTACAAAGCTGACAGCAAAGCTCTTCTGCTTGAACAGGGTCAGGTTCAGGATGGGTTTACTGCCGGAGCGCAATCGCAGCAGCGACCAGACAATAAGCCCCACCAGGCAGGTGACGCAAAGGACGGTAAAGAAGGTGATGAGGCGCGAGCCAAACCAGTCGTCCTCCTGACCCTTGTCGAGGACGAACTCCAGCGAGCCGAAACCGAGCGCCAGCAGGGCAAAGCCGACATAATCCAGGTTCAGGCCCTTGCGCTTGCTTTCCTCCACCTCGGCGGTGATGTGGGGCGGGTCTTCCACCATGCGGGTTGTCAGGATGAGCGAAAGGATGGCAATGGGCACGTTAATGAAAAAGATCCATCGCCAGTTGTAGTTGTCGGTGATCCAGCCGCCCAGCGTGGGGCCAATGGCGGGTGCCGCCACGACCGCCAAACCATAGAGCGCAAAGGCCTGGCCGCGCTGTCGTGGCTCAAAGGTGTCGGCCAGGATGGCCTGTTCGCTTGGCCCTAGACCGCCGCCCCCCGCGCCCTGCAAAAGGCGGAAGATGATGAGAATCGGCAGCGAAGGCGCAAAGCCGCACATGGCCGACGAGATGCCGAAGAGCACTACGCAGCTCATGTAGAACTTCTTGCGGCCGACAAACGTCGTCAGGTACGCCGACATGGGCAGGATGATGGCATTGGCCACGAGGTAGCTGGTAATGACCCAGGTCGCCTCATCCTGTGAGGCGCCCAGCGAGCCGGCGATGTGCGGCAGCGCCACGTTGGCGATGGAGGTGTCGAGCACCTCCATAAAGGTCGCCAGCGTTACCGTGAGCGCAATCAACCAGGGATTGTGTTTCGGTTTCCACGGCTGCTGGCTGGCAGCGGCAACTTCGGCCGACTGGCCGGTCTCTTCCATGGTTGCGGATGCCATTTACAGCATTGGACTGAGCCCGTAGATTTCCGGACGCAAAATCTGACCGCCCATTCTTCAGAATGGGGATTCAGCCCGGATGCAACAAAAGCTTGTTCGGATGAGGGAAGGAATGTTCGTCTGTGGACCCGCCGCGGCTCCGCTCATGGGGAATGCTGATCCCACCAAAGTGGGACAGCCGGCTTCCAGATGCGGCATTTGCCGTGCCTATCCAAGGCAGACAGACTGACAAAGCTTTCCTTTGAGCGCTACCGCTCGAGGGCTTCCTCCGCGAGAAAAGTTTCGCCCAAAAGCGAAACACTCCGGGGTTAGTGGCCCCGGAGTGATCTCGAAGGAAAGGAGCCGCCAATGAGACCAGTACGATTCTCCTGGCGGGGATATCGGGTAGAGATCCCAACTGAGCTATTCCTCTACCTGTTGTTCCGTGTGTTTGCGCATTGGCATTTTTAGCCTTTGCGTGATCATCTCAACACAACCGGTATGCCTCGTCTGTAGCGGGCGAGGGTACCGTTCCCGGCGCAACGGTCCAAGCTACACGGCCGTTGCACTGGACACCCTTTATCTGATGCGAAGCTCCCGCGAAAGTCAATGATTCTCTGCGGAGCTGTATGACTTTAGTGCTACATGGTTTGGGCGCTGCGGGCCGGCTTTGTTCCGGTCAAAGGCCACCCTACCCGTCCGGCGGCCTTGCCACCCTGTCAGCTTCCGCGCTGCGATGCTAACCTTCGAAGCGATGGCTCGCATTTGTGTGGATATGGATGAGGTGATGGCCGATACAGTGCTGGAGCACCTGCGGCGTTACAACGAAGAGTATGGCGAGAGCCTGTCCAAGGCTGACCTGAACGGCAAGTGGCTCTGGCAGGCGGTGCCCAGCCATCGCCACGAGCAGTTGGCGGCGTACCTGGACGACCCGCAATTTTTTGCGGAATTGCCCCTGATGCATGGCGCGCAGGACGTGTTGGAACGGTTGAGCCGCGACCATGAGGTGTATGTGGCCTCCGCTGCAATGGAGGTGCCGCGCTCCTTCAATGCGAAATTTGCCTGGCTGCAGCGCCACTTTCCGTTTCTGCCGCCCTCTCAGTATGTTTTCTGCGGCACCAAGTCGATTCTGCACGCCGATTACCTGATCGACGACAATCCCCGGCAACTGCGTGCGTTCTCCGGCAAAGGGATCCTCTTCTCCACACCGCACAACCTGAGCCTGGATGCGGAAAGCCACGGCTGGCACCGGGCCGACAACTGGCAGGCTGTGGACCGCTTCTTTTCCTAAATAGACTCTCTGCTCGCCGCGCGGCTCATGCCTTGGCACGAGCGAAGAAATGTAAGGCGCTGGGCATTTTCCGTGGAGGTCCGGCTTTCGGAGAGGGCTTATATGCCGGGCCTTTCGCCCTCAAGCATTTCCCCACATACTTTCTGGGCTTACGCCATGGGCTGTGCTTTACCGGGCTTTCAGCCCTGAAGAGCCGAGCTCCACACCATCAAGAAAACGCACCAGCTTGCGAAGTTCAGTAGCGATCGCAGAAGACACCAGCCTCTGCGATCGCAAACTTAACCGGAGCTTCCTTAGGAAGCGCGTGCCTGGGGCATGCTGGCCAGCCTTGGACGCAACTGGCTTTGGCCGGAGCCTGCCGAGGCTGCTCCCTGGCTACCGGGGACTGGCACCGGTGTCCCGGGTGCTTTTGGCTTTCCATTTGGCTGGTTAGCCGGGCTCACCGCCGCACCATTCTGCTGCAGCGTCACCAGCAGCGTCTTTGCGGGCGCTTCTCCCATGCAGATGTAACTGTGCGGTGTATTTGCGTCAAAGTAGGCGGCATCACCCGGCTGCATCTGGTGGGTGTGGTCGCCGTGCTGAATCTCCAGGGCACCATCCAGCAGATACAGGAACTCGTGCCCGGGGTGCTGGTGCGCGCGGCGTGGCTTGATGTGCGGCTGAAACTCAATGTAATAGGGATCGAGCTGGCGGTCCGGCACCATGTAGCCAAGCGACTCAAAGAAGTAGGAGGGCTCGTCGGCACCAGTCTGCGGCAGGCGCACGCGGTCGCTTCTGCGGTGGACGCGGAAGAGTGTTTTGGGCTCCGGTTCAAAGAAGTAGCTCAGATCCTTCGAAAAAACGATGGCGATGCGGGCCAGATTGCGAAGGGTAGGCACAACGCGGCCGGTTTCCAGTTGAGAAAGAAAACTGGCGGAAAGACCGGTATGCCGGCCCAATTCCACCAGGCCCATGGATTTGCGCAGGCGCAGCGCCTTGATGCGTTCACCCAGCCGTTTCTCAGAGATGAAGGCTTCCGCCGCTTCACCGGCGATCTTGCTTTGGGGGTGGGCGATCTCTTCGATCGGCTCCGGCTCGGGGGGAGACGGCAGGGGCGGCATTTCTACGATTTCGGACGGCATAATGGTGTCTCCGTTGTATGTCGGCATGCGCCAACTCTGTCCGGGCTTCCAGCAGCCGAACAGATGTTTGCGCCGCGTCGAAAGATGTACGGGCCTGGCTCGCCGGGTGGATTGCGTGAAACCGATCTTTTCCAGAAGATGCTTTAGCGCCAGATTACGCCATCCCGTAATGCTAGCCTTTCAGGGTGAGGACGCCAGGACGACAACATCGCCGCGCGATTGCTGGTTACTGTATGCGATGGCGCGACCGGCTGCCTGGGTACCCGGCCTGCCTCGCAATGCTGCTCCTGGCGGTACCTGCCGGTTTGTTTATCGGCTGTGCCAGTCCGGGGCCGCCCCGTGCGCCATCGCTGCGGCTGCCCGATCCGGTCCGTGACCTGACGGTGGAGCGGTTTGGCGAGCGGGTGCAGCTGCACTGGACGGTGCCTACGCAATCCACCGATCACGAGCCGCTGGTTGGCCGAAAACACTCGGCCGGACCTCTGGTGGCGGAGCTTTGCCGTGCAACGCTCTCCCACGGCCGCTGCAATGTGGTGGCGCGCCTGCCCGTCGTCGCGGGGCAGGCTGCCTCCGCGCAGGATGTACTGCCAGGGCCGCTGATAGCGGGCCGGCTGCGGCCCCTGTTTTACTCGGTACGCATTGTGAATGGCGAAGGCCGCTCTGCCGAGAGTGCCCGCGAGGCGCTCACCGCCGCGGGCGAGGCCCCCCCTGCCATTACGGGTCTCACCGCCGCCACCAGTGCCCAGGGGCTGCAAGTCACGTGGCAGCCGGAACGGGTCCTGCCCGGAGAGAGGGTCCTTCTACAAGTGGAGCCGGCCGCTTCCACAGACCCGAAAACCGCCCCGGCAGACCCGAAAACGCCCGCGAAGGTGAGGAATCTGCGAGTGAAGCTGAGTGCTGATCCAGGCGATGCCGACGCCGAGCCGCGCACCCCGCAGGCGTCGCTTCGGGATCCTGGAGGCGCGATCGACCCGGCGCTGGCCGTGGGTGAGCAGGCCCGTTACACCGTTCTGCGCACCGTCTCCCGAACGCTGGCCGGCCAGACGGTGGTGGTGAACGGCGGTGCGGCGACCGTCACCGCCACCCGCGAACGCGACACCTTTCCTCCGGCCGTTCCCAGCGGGCTTGCCGCTCTGGCCGTGCAGCTGGAAGACACACCACCCGAAATCGACCTTTCCTGGGAGCCGGACACCGAGCCGGACCTGCTCGGGTACTACCTTTACCGAGCACCTGCGGCGGGCGGCGAATTTCATCGGCTGAACGGCAATCCGGTCCCGGCCATCAGCTTTCGCGACCAGCAGGCCACCGTAGGCATGCGCTACCGTTACACCGTGAGTGCCGTAGACCGCAGCGGAAACGAAAGCGCACAGAGCGCGGCCGTGGAAGAGGGCCTGCGGCAGCCCTGAGCGCGGGAGCAGCCCTGAGCGCGGGAGCAGCCCTGAGCGGTGCAGCCAGGGAGTGCTACGGTGCGTCTTAGCGAAGGAGCTTGAACAGAGAAAGCAGGCAGGCATTGGCAGAGCGCGATGAAGACGATTTTGTAACAGTGGCGAGCTACTCCGAAGTAGGCGACGCGCAGGTGGCCCAGTCGGTGCTGGACGGCTCGGGAATCGATTCCTTCCTTTCAGGAGAAGAGGCAAACATTCTGCTGCCCATGAGCGGAGCGCGGCTGCAGGTGAAAGTCAGTGATGCGGAAATGGCGCGGGAACTGCTCAATACCGTTCCGGCGGGCGGCCTGCAGGACTCCGAGACCACCAGCGGCGCGAACACAAGAGTGGGCGCGTCACTTGCCGACAACGGAGACGATCTCTAGATGTCTTTAACGACGTCCAGTGGCATCGCCGGCGCGAACCGCAGTCCAGGCCGCGAAAGGGTCGTGGTCTGCCTCTCCGGTGGCATGGACTCCACTGTCTGCGCGGCCCTGGCGGCGCGCGACTATGACGCGTATGCCCTGCACTTCTCCTATGGCCAGCGGACGGAGGTGCGCGAATTGCGTGCTGCTACCGAGGCGGCCACTGTGCTCGGCTTCCAGCAGTTTCTTCCGCTGCGGATGGATCTTTTTCGCTTTATCGGCGGATCGGCACTGACGGACAGTGCGATCGCCGTCCCAGCCGCACCGGTCGAACCGCACCAGATTGGCGCGGAGATACCGGTGACCTATGTGCCCTTTCGCAATGCTCATTTCCTCTCCGCGGCGGTCAGCTGGGCAGAGGTGCTGGGTGCGCGCGCGGTGTTTATCGGCGCGGTGGAACAGGACAGCTCGGGCTACCCGGACTGCCGGCCGGCCTACTACCAGGCCTTCAACGAGCTGATCCGGCAGGGCACCAAACAAGGCGACATCCGCATAGAGACTCCGCTGATCCAAATGAGGAAAAGTGAAATCGTGCGGCTCGGTGTTGAACTGGTTGCACCATTGCATGTAAGTTGGTCATGCTACTCGGGTGACCGGGTGGCCTGCGGCGTGTGCGACAGTTGCGTTCTCCGGCTCCGGGCGTTTGCGGAAGCAGGCATACCTGACCCGATTCCCTACGCCGACGGCATTTCACCCGCCGGCGCGACTTACCCGACCACCTCGCGTTGACATCTTAATATGGCACCGGCATCCGGCCGGCAGACCAGGAGCGACAGGAACAACATGAAAACAGCATCGAGCTTCCGCACGGCGGCCCTTTCTCTGGCGCTTTCCGCCACTGCCGTCACCATGGGTGCCCTGGGCACCGGCACCGGCTTTGCCCAGGCCCCCGCAACACAGGCCGGCAGCGTGCAGGGCGCCATCAACAATCCCGCCGGCCAGCCAGTGAAGGAGGGCGCGGTGAAGTTCACCACCGACCGCTCCACCCAGGATGACAAGGTCCGCAAGTACCAGTACACCTTTCCCGTGAGTGCCGATGGCACCTTCAAGGCGGACGGCATCGCCCCGGGCGACTATGTGCTCTTCTACCAAGTGAATGACAAGACCCTGGATTACGTGGAGCACGTCGTGATCAAGGCGGGCGACAACCTGACGGTGAACGACGATATGTCTCGGCAGGACTACCTGAGCAAGATGTCGCCCGAGCAGCGCAAGCAGGTAGAGGAGTTCAAAAAGAAGAACGCCGAAGTGGTAAACGCCAACAAGACCGTGGCCAACCTGAACACCCTGCTGACCAAGGCACGCGACGAGCAGAAAGCGAAAAACTTTGATGCCGCCGTGGCAGACATGCAGCAGGCCACCACGCAGAAGCCGGATGAAGCCGTGCTGTGGCTGGAGCTGGGCAACGCGCAGTTTGGCCAGGCGGGCGCGGAGAAAGACGCCACCAAGAAGACACAAGGATTGAAGGACTCCGCCGCCAGCTACCAGAAAGCCGTGGACACCAACACCGCCAGCAAAAAGCCGAATCCGCAGTTCGCGGGCGCGGCTTACAACGGCATTGGCCAGGCCCAGGGCAAGATGAACCAGGTGAAGGAGGCGGGTGACGCCTATGACAAGGCCGCCGCCGCCGAACCTGCCAAGGCCGGCATGTACTACTTCAACGAAGCCGTTACGCTGAACAACGCGGGCAACAGCGAAGCCGCCGGCGTGGCCGCGGACAAGGCCGTGGCCGCTGACCCCACCAAGGCGGATGCCTACTACATCAAGGGCCAGGCCCTGGTGGGCAAGAGCACGACCGACGCCAAGTCGGGCAAGATCGTGCCGCCTCCCGGATGCATCGAGGCGTACTCGAAGTACCTGGAGCTGGCACCTAACGGCCAGTTCGCCCCTGCGGTGAAAGAAGTCATGGCCGCCTTTGACGAGAAGGTCGTCAGCAGCTACAAGGCCAGCAAGAAGCGGTAGAAGCGACGCACGCGCAATACAATCAGGAGGCCCGGAGCGATGCTTCGGGCCTTCTGATTTTTGCCGCGAACTGCTGGCTGCAGAGCAGGACAACTCACCCTTGCAGCATTTCTCTTTCAGCTATGGCTGCATGTTCTTCGGGCTGAAAGCCAGGGCTACTCTAGCCCTGGGTAACGCCCCAGGTATCTGACCCGCCTACAGACTTGCGGGCGAAAGCCAAAGCCTTCTTAAGCCACTCCATCTAGCCGGCAACTGGAGCCCGCTTGTAAGACTTGCCTGTACCCACGCGCGATAAATGCTCCAGGCTGACGCACTTCATTGGCCCGGGGATGGCGGCGCCACCAAGGGCTTTCGGATCTGGATTTGCTCGTTGTACATGCTGATCAGCTCGTTGAAGTCGTCATTGACGGAGCGGACCTCGCGGTAGAGCTTTTCGCGCTGCTCCTGCGGCGTGGCGTTGGGTCCTGGCGGCGTTTGCAGGAAGATCTTCACATCCCGTCCGCGTGCTAGCTCACTGTCGAAGAGGCTGTTCATGGAAAACCACAGCGCTTGAAAGCCATTGCTATTGGCCTTCTCCACCCCCGGATGGCTGCGGACGTAGGCCTGTGCCTCATCCACCGCGGTTTGCAGCGGCTGAATGGCGGCCGCAGCGGCGTTCGCATCAAGTTTGTTGGCCCGCAGGTCCGCTTTCATCTGCTCGTCCAAAAACCGCGCCGCCAGCATGGCGCGCTGGGTCTGCCAGGGCAGGGTGCGTCCATTTGCCTTTTCCAGAGCGTCCAGGCGCCGGTGGTCCATGGCAGTGTTCTCGCGGCGGAGAGCCTCACGCAGCTGTCCGGTGGCGTGATTCATCTTCGCCAGCAGGGGGGAGAGCGTTGCGTCCAGCGTGCGCGCCTTCGCAAAGTGGTCGTCCACGTAGGCCTTCTGTTCCAGGTAGCTGTCCATCTGTTGGCCCGGATCCACGATCGCGCGCATGTCCGCGGCGTCCTCGCGCGCCGCTGCGTCAAAGTCCGGAAGGGATGGCGAGGTGGAAGCCGCCTTGTCCAGCGTCGTCGCACACTCCTGCACGGGCGCCACGCTTCGGTCATATGCGAAGAACCTGTCCTGAAAGGAAGGCATTCCCACATGATGAAAAGCGTCACTGCTGGGCGGAGCCATCAGCTCTTTCAGGCTGCTGTGATAACCCGACTCCAACGACTCGAAGTGAGCGAGTTGTTGGTTCAGGCAGTCGATGGCCGGTTCCAGCTTGGCGCGCATCGCCCGGTCGCTGTCCGGCAGCTTCAAGTCGTCGTCAGAGGTTTTCTGCGAACTGTTGATGGTGCTTGAGGTCCCGCTGCCCGAGGCATTTTTGTGCGTGTAGCGATAAACCCCAACAAAGATGGCCAGGACAGCGAGGATAGCGAAACGGACAATCGGGCGGTTCTGCATGGCGTTTCAGGTGCTCCCTTGAAAGAGGTGGCTCTGGCGGAGTGAGATGCGCGAGTTTGCCTCACGGCAGACCGTGGAAAGATGTTCGCTATGACGGGCGATGGCTATACCGGGCCAACAATCACCAGGGGTGGCGGCGGCAGTTGCTCCTCCGGCGGAGCCTCATGTTTGATCAGGCCGCAACTGCGGCAGAAGTGCGAGAACGAGATTTGCCTCGTGTGGCAGCGCGGGCAATCCTCAAACACCAGCAGGCCGCAGTGCATGCAGAAGTTTGCGGAAGGATCAGCGGTGTCAATCGGACGCTCGCAGGCCGGGCAGATACGGCGGGCGAGCCGCATCTGTGCCATCTCATAGCCCAGGTCCTTGCGCCGCTCCTCCTCCGGCCGCTGCTCGGCCGCTTTTTGCCGGTCAAGGTATTTGCGCAACGCACCGATGGCGTAGTTGCCGCCCCACACCGTAAGCGCAATACCGACAATGTAACGGAAATACCCGCCATAGCTGGGCAGGTAAGGCACCAACTCAAAGAAGAAGGTGAAGAGCGCAAAGAAGATGAAGCCCCACACAAACGGCCAGCGAGGGCTCTTGCGGCGCTTCAGAAAGAGGTAAACCGCCAGGGCCAGAAGGGGCAGCGTGAGCAGGAGACGCAGCCCAAAGACCTGCAGCTCGTTACGGTTGACAGCTTTGCGATAGCCGCCCTGCCCGGCGTCCTCCAGTTGGGACTCATGGCTGGCCAGATCACGGCCATGCGCCTGCAGATCGGCGCGCTGCGTCTCCAGCGCCTCCAGTTTCTTTTCCTCGGCACGCTGGGCGGCCTGAACTTCTTCCAATTTCCGGGTGCGCGCCAGCACCTCAGGGTTCTGACTGTTCTGCTGGGTGGCGGTGCGTGTGGCGATCCAGGTGTTGAAATTTTCGCGTTCGCTCTGGGTAGCGGATTCGGCATGTTCCACGTGAGCCTGGCGCGGTCCAGCGGGTCGGTCAGGTCGGCAACTTGCCGGGTGTTCTCCTTGATCTCCGCGCGCAGGGGCTGCAGCTTTGCCTGATCCATGAACTGCTCGCCATCGACGGGCTTCTCCGCCTTGGGCAGATCGCTCACCACCAGGCTGCCCAAACCGATGAGGAAGCCGGCAAAGAGCACGGCGATAAGCCAGAGGCCCCACTGAAACCACTTCTCTGAGAGCCGCAAACCCTTTGCCACTGTGCTTCTCCTCTGTTTCCGCTGAGCTGTCGTGTCCTGACGCATGCGATTCAAAGTCGCGCGGGACGGGATGCCCTTCATGCGACGAAAGATGTCATGAGCCGGCAGTCAGCAGGTGGCGGCGCACCTGCTAGCATCCGTCAGACGATGCAGGACGGCACTTATCAGCGGAAGGTCCAGCAGGAGGGCACCGGGACGGGTGGTGAGAAAGGCGGCGAAACGGCGCGCCTGCCCCTCGGTGAAGCGCCGCGCCCGCCCCTGCGTGAACCCC
>CAXTRR010000068.1:0-14024 GCA_964246795.1 uncultured Terriglobus sp.
CTTCCCATGCGGACCGGGCTGCAGTTGTACCGGAAGTTGCGCGCCTCATCGTATCTCGGCGGCAGCGTCTCCCGTCCGCTGCGGTCGATATATCCCCATTTGCCGCCGCGGCGTACCGCTGCCCAGTCTGTCGCAAAGGGCAACGCGGCTTCATAGCGCACCGGAACCGCGAGCGTTCCCTTGCCGTCCACATAACCAAAGCTCCCGCACACGTTTACGGGTAGCAGAATGCGAGGCGTCTTCTCGGCATGCAACATAAGTGCGGGGCTGGCCGCGGCAGCGGAGGCGAGCTTCAAAAAAAAACGGCGATCAAGATGCGGCAAGGTGGTTCTCCTCAGGGAAAGTGAATTTGACTTAGAAGCTGCCGCGAAGGCCGAACTCGAAGACCCGCTGCGTGGCCGTGCCCGTGGCACCCGGGTTCAGCTGCGTGGTGATCTGCCCGAAGTTGGCGGCAGAGACGTTCGTGGCCGGCAGGCCGTACTGTGCGTGATTCAGAAGATTGAAACCCTCCCCGCGCAGGCTTAGCGCGTATCGGTCCAGGTGCAGCAGATCTTTCTGCAAAGCACCGTCAATCTGCCAGGTACCCGGTCCGCGGAGCAGGTTCCGTGGTGCATTCCCGAAAGTGCCCGGAGCCGGCAAGGAGAATGCCGCTGGATTGATCCAGCTCTGGGAGCTTCGGCCTCTGGGAGGTACAACGGAGACGCCCGGCACCAGGTTGGGACGCTGTGGCGAGAGCGAATTCCCATCGGAGATCGTAGCTGCGCTGCGGGAGATTGTTATGTTGAGCGGCAGCCCGGTGCGGGCAGTCGCAATACCGCTCACCTGCCAGCCAGAGCCAAGCGCCCCTGCTACCCCGCGCAGGGTGGAAGCGTGCCCGTGGCTCACGCCGAATTGGTAGACGACGCTGGCCGTGAACGAGGACCGCACATCCTGATCGCTGCTGGCCCGTTCGCAGATGCGACAGGCGACATTCTGGGGGTAATCCTGCTCGCCGCCGCCGGTCGATCCATCATTGATGGAGTGCGACCAGAGATAATTAGCCCCAAACAGCAGGCCAGCGGAAAATTGCCGGTTCAGCGTTGCGGAGAGCCCGCTGAAGTTGGCGTTGTTGCCGCTCAGCTTGTAGTCAACCTGGCCAAATGCGGGCAGCGGCCGTGTCTTCGTCGCGGGATTCAGCAGGTTGATGTAAGACCGCGACGGCAGGTGCGCGCCATGGTTGCCGATGTACCCGACCTCCGAAAGTATCTGGAAGTACAGTCGCTGCTGCACGGAGACGCCATATTCGCCCACCTGCTGGTCCACACGGCCCCGGTACAGGCCACGCGGAGCGTTCGCTGTCGTTGCGCCAAGCGCAAGAAAGGGCGTAAGCGGATAGCTCAGAGACGGGACCTGCGCACTCGTCAGAAGCAGCCGCGACGTCAGATTGTTTAAAGGTGCTGTCAGATCGCCGAGCTGGCCTTCGCCGAAGTAGAGGCCGTAACCCCCTCGGAAGACCGTGTTGCCGCCCAGGAAATCGGGTGCCCAGGTAACTGCAAAACGCGGCCCCAGGTCCGCGTGGCTCGCGCTGTAAAACTGATCGCCCGGCGTGCAGAAACCGCCGGGGCAGGTGAGCGGATCGAATGCCTTGGACCTGCCCAGCACTTCAGAGAAGGCGCCAAAGGAGTCGTATCGCAGGCCGAGGCTCAACGTCAGGTTTGGGCGAAATTTGTACTGGTCCTGAAAGAAAAGATCGAACTCCGTCTTGCGTGCGCCGCCCGTGGGCACCGCCGCGAGGACCGCCGCGGAATCCAGCCGGTTTGCTGCAAATCGCGCCAGGCTGCTGTAGCTGAGTTGGGTTTCGGCGGTATTGCCGAGATTGATCTGCACCCGCCGGAGACCGCCACCAGTTGTAATGCTGTGCTTTCCAAAGCCCACGTCCACCGTGTCCACGAATGAGTAGGCCGTAGCGTTCTGCACCTGAGTCAGGTTGTCGTGGAGCGTGGTGACGCCGGGAACCGCCACCTGGATCGGCAGCACGCTCGCATTCGCGATGGTGTAAGGTGTGCGGTTGACGCCGAACTTGACTTCATTGAGCAGCGAGCTGCTGAAGGTGTGTTCGAGCGAGAGGACGCCGTTCTTTGGGTTGTTCTGGATCTGCTGCGTATCCTGCAGAAAGCCCGTCGAATCGCCAAACGGCACCTGCAGACGGCCCTGGTCCAGGTTGATCCGCACATAACTGGATGTGCGGGAGTTGAAGATCTGGTCGACCCGAACGAGTCCGAAGTCCTCCTTCTGTGTCTGACGTCCGGAGGCGCTGTAGCTGTACACATTCGCGTTCGCGGTGGCGGTCTGTCCTATGGGGTACGCGGCAAGAATGGCGGCCAGCGCGGGGGAACTCTGCGCCGTTTGCTGTACGAGGGCAGGGCTGGGCACGAAGCCTACCAGGGGCTGCGTCAGCACCTGCCGCAGCCCTTCATAGTTGGCAAAGACGAAGGTATGATCCCGTATGATCCGACCGCCCAAACTGCCGCCAAACTGATTCAGCCGCAGCGGCAGTTGCCGGGTGGAGAAGAGCGCGCGTGCATTCAGCACATCGTTGCGCAAGAACTCATAGGCGCTGCCGTGCAGAGTGTTGGTGCCGCTGCGTGAGACGACGTCGCCCTGCCCGCCGGGCGTGCCACCGTACTCCGACGAATACAGCGCACTGTTCACACGGAACTCCCGGATCGACTCCGACGCCAGCTGAATGCGCAGATCGGACTTCTCGCTCTGCCGCAGGATGCCGCTCGCATCCACGCCGTCGAAGAGGATTTTGTTGTCGTCCAGCCCATGGCCCGCGAAGCGAATGCTTGTCTGGTTGCCACTGCCCGTGTTGATGGCGCCGGGCACCAAGATCATGAGTCCCGCCCAGTTACGCCCATTGATCGGCAGGTTCTCTACCTGCTGCCGCGCGATCACGCCGCCGGTGGCTGCGCTGTCCTGGTCCAGCGTGACGGTTGAGGCCACCACCGCGACCGTTTGTTCCACCGCGCCCACGCCCAGCCGCAGGTCCACTGTCCGGAACTCGCCGACCTGCAAATCTACATCGTCAACATGCTTCGCCTCAAAGCCGGCCGCGGTGACGGTAACATTGCAGCGGCCCAGCGGCAGGGCTGAGAGCACATACTCACCCGCCGTGGTGGACTGAACCGTCCGCGTGAAGCCTGTCTGCGGATAGGACGCCGTTACGGTGGCATTCCCAACTGCGGCACCGGTCGCGTCAGAGACGGTGCCTTTCAGATTGGCACGGTCAATCTGGGCGCTCAGGGTCGCGGGCAAACACAGTACAAGCGCGGAAACCAGCCAGGCGCAACAATGCATTTTCATGGGTTAGGGGTCGTTCCTTTCCAAACGCAGGTTCTGGATAACCCGAGCGTAGGAGTGCTCTCTAAAGACAATCTAAAGATCCGGCGGCGTCACAGAATATTCACGGAACTTGCAGATACTGCGCGTATGCGCGTTCTTATTGTGGAAGACAAAGTGCGAATGGCTTTGCTCCTGCAGCGAGCCATGCAGCGCGAAGGCTATCTGACCCTCGTAGCCAACGATGGCGCGACCGCACTCAACTTTCTTGAGCAACAAGAATTTAATGCCGTGGTGATGGACATCATGCTGCCCACGCTTGACGGCTTTCAGGTGCTGGAACGCATGCGCAGCTGGAACATTCGCGTTCCCACCATCGTACTGACGGCCCGAGACACCAACCGCGACATCGTACATGGGCTTGATCTCGGCGCGGACGACTACCTCACCAAACCCTTCGATCTCGCAGTACTGCTGGCACGATTGAGAGCCCTTGTGCGCCGCCCAGCGGCCCTGGTCTCGGCACCCCTGCGCGCCGGCGATCTCCTGCTGCGAGCAGATACGCATGAACTTCAGTTCCGAGGGCGAACCATCAGTCTCACCCCGATGGAGTTCACGTTATTGGAAGTCCTGATGCAGAGGGTTGGGCAGGTCGTTCGCAAGGAAACTCTTGCAAGCATCGGTTGGGGTACAAGCGGAGCCTTCCGTGAGGGAACGCTTTATGTCTTCATGCGATCGCTTCGAAACAAGCTGCACATACCTGACCAGCCGGACATGTTGCACACCGTCAGGGGCGTGGGTTATATGCTCAAGCCGGTTGTTCCTTCGTGAAAGGCCTCTCCATAAGCCTCAAGCTGGCGACCTGGTACGCCTGCAGCATGCTGCTTGGTCTGGCAGTCTTCGGTGTGGTCATGTGGTTTGTGCTTGCCCATTCCATGCTGTCCTGGAAGGACAGAACGCTTCTGATGCGGGCGGGCCGGGTCGAAGCCGTCCTCTCGGCAACTGAAGCTGCAGGCCGACAGCCCCTCGCCCAACAGGCCATCGATGCTCGACTCAGCGAACTTCTTGGGATTCTTCCCGAGGGTGAGTGGATCCAGCTGACTCGCAACGATGGGACACGAGTCTTTCCACGCGGTCCATTCCCGCCGGGCATGCCGGTTCTGCCGTTCACACGGTGTCCGTTGCCCGTTCTTCGCGATCGTCTCGTAGGCCGGGACCACTTTCGCCAGCTTTGCCATCCAGTCATATACGCAGGAGAACCGGCCATGCTGATGGTTCCCAGCCCGCTCGCAGAAGATCACATCCTGCTTCGGACCTTTACTCTTGGTTTGTACCGACTTGTTCCGCTGATCCTTGTCGTCTCGGTCATGGGCGGGTATGCCTTAAGCAGGCGAGCACTTCGCCCCGTCGATCTGCTGATTGAGGAGGCGTGTTCCGTCACGGCCACGGACCTGAGCCGCAGGCTGACGGTTCCCAAGGCTGACGACCAGATGCGCAGGCTCGCCATCGCTTGGAACGATCTTCTCGCTCGCATCGAGGCAGCCATGATTCGGGTCACGCAGTTCACCGCCGATGCTTCGCACGAACTGCGCAATCCCATCGCCTACATCCGCGCAGCTGCAGAATTTAGCCTGGGAAATGCCGCTGTCGACCAGGAGTCTCGGGAAGCCTTTCGCGCCATCGCTGACGAAGCAGTCCTTACGGGCGAGCTTCTGGAAAATCTGCTTACCCTCGCACATCCAAATGCTCCGCTCTCTTCCGCGGAACTGGAGCCGGTAAATGTGTCGGCTGCAACTAGTGAGATCGCCGTGCACTTCGCTCCTTTTATCAAGAAGAAAGGCCAGACACTCAGCCTGATGACCTCTGGATCAAATCTCCTGTTGCTTATCAATCCATTACATTTCCGGAGAATACTGACGACCATCCTCGACAACGCCATCAAGTACACCCCGCATGCAGGCCATGTTTCCATTTGGTATGAGGTTACCGACAATTTTAGCCTTCGAATTGTCGACAACGGCATAGGGATTGCAAACCAGCACCTCCCCCGCGTTTTTGATCGCTTTTACCGAGTCAACCCATCCCGGTCTGAGGTAAGTGGAGGCGTAGGTCTAGGTCTGCCGATTGCAAGATGGCTCACAGAACGCTATGGCGGGCAGACCAGTATCGTAAGTGAACTCGGGAACGGAACAGCGGTCACTGTAACCTTCCCGAGAAGTATGGTGCTTGCTGATGACTTAGTTCATTTGTAGAGGTAGCTTTAGGCACCTACATCAAGCCGACCATGAAGGACACAAAGAGTGATAGGCACGATCGGTGCGCATACCTTCCGGCATTCCCTTGCGCAGACCCTGAATCGCAAGGGGAAGGCGTCGGCCCAGTTTAGGATTTGCCTGAAGTGCCTCAAAGCGTTTGGCGTCCCCGACGGGATTCGAACCCGTGTTACCGCCGTGAAAGGGCGGTGTCCTGGGCCACTGGACGACGGGGACGCTTCTCAGGTGGAGCAGATCTCGCTCAACACCCCACCTTCGAGATTAGCGTTGGAAGCATCCTGTGTCAAAACCTTGAGAGCCAACGTACGGATACCGAACCTTTACGTGTCGGCTTTGCCGCTCCACACTCGACAATCCTTCGTACCTCAAAGCTGCTTGTAGCAGGCCTGTGCTTATGCGAAACTAGGGCATCGCCGGGATGGCGGAACTGGCAGACGCAGCGGACTCAAAATCCGCCGAGGGCAACCTCGTGGGGGTTCGACCCCCCCTCCCGGCACCAAAAGAACAATGTGCACCTAACACATACCTCGGTGCTCTGAAACCTGCCAGATCGCAAGGCTTTCCCGCCCGCAAGCCTCAGTAAAAGTCATGCGATTGAGTGTCGGCGGCACTGATCGCGAGTGGCTTTATGTTGTGTGCCTTTATGTGGATGACGGTATCTTGATTCTGCAGTGTGCCTTCAATCAGAAGAAATTTCCCGTGGGTAACGAGGTGCCGTTCACGTTCGTAGAGCTCCGGTCCGACAATGACGTTGCCAATGCCAGTTTCGTCTTCCATGCTGAGGAAAATAAAGCCACTCGCTGTACCGGGACGCTGCCGGGCAATGATGCAGCCGGCAGTGCGGACCCAGGCTCCATCAGGTATTCGGGCAAGCTCACCAGCAGAAAGAATCTGTGCACTCCGCAATTCTGCGCGGCGATAACTCATGGGATGTCTTCCAATTGTCAGACCCGTTGCTGAATAGTCCGCCACTAATCGTTCTTCGGTCGACATCTGTGTGAGCGGTGAGACGGTCTCGTCTTCGCTGTTGTTGATGCCTGTAAGCAGCGGTCCCACGTGTCTGCCCGCCTGCTCAACCTGCCATAGTGCGGCACGCCGATGTGCAATGCCGTTGATGCTGTTGAGGGCACCCACACGTGCAAGCTGGGTGAGCTCATTGCGATTCAGCATGGGAACACGCCGGGCGAGATTGTCCGCTGAGACAAATGGTCCGCCAGCGCTACGAGCGGCAACAATCGTTTCACCCGCTGACTGCCGCAGGCCTTTGATGTAGCGCAGGCCTAGACGCAGCGTGATCTCATCAGCGGCCTCGTGCTCCAGCGTGCAGTCCCATAGCGAAATGGTGATGTCGATAGGACGAACCCGCAAGCCGTGCCGCTTGGCGTCTGACACCAGCACGGCGGGCATATAGAAGCCCATCGGCTGGTTGTTGAGCATGGCGCAGGTAAACGCCGCGAGATAGTGGACCTTCAAATAGGCCGAAGCATAGGCGATCAGAGCGAAACTGGCAGCATGGGACTCGGGGAAACCGTATAGAGCAAAAGACGAGATGCTCTGCACGATGCTGTCCTGGGTCTCTGTTGGAATGTTGTTCGTGGTCATGCCTTCGCGCAGTTTGACCTCCAGCTCGCGCATGCGCGCCATGGACCTCCGCATGCCGACAGCACGACGCAACTCCTCAGCCTGCGCCCCAGTAAAATTCGCAGCGATCATGGCAATGCGCAGCAGCTGCTCCTGGAAGAGAGGTACGCCCAGGGTGCGTTCCAGCACCGGAATCAGCGATGGATGGGGGTATGTTACGGCTTCTTTCTTCTGCCTCCGCCGCATGTACGGGTGCATCATTTTGCCGACAATCGGCCCAGGACGAATAATCGCGACCTGCACCACAATGTCGTAGAACTCTTTCGGTCCGTTGCGTGGGAGTGAGGCCATCTGCGCGCGGCTCTCCACCTGAAACATGCCGACCGTGTCGGCTTTCCGCAGAGTGCGATACGTCTCAGGATCATCTACAGGGAGCTGCGCCAGATCGACGGTTTCGCAGTAGTGGCGCGGGATGAGGTCGATGCAGTCCTTAAGTACCGCCATCATGCCAAGGCCGAGCAGATCAACCTTGATAATGCCCATGTCGGCGCAGTCTTCCTTGTCCCACTGCACTACGGTGCGGCCCGGCATGGAGGCACGCTCCAGCGGAACCACCTTGCTTAGCTGATGCTGGCAGATGACCATGCCGCCGGAGTGCTGGCCGAGATGCCGAGGCAGGTCCTGCAGACGAAGTGTCAGCTCCAGATATTTCGCAATGCGTGGATGCTTCAGGTCAAAGCCCGCCTCCTGAAAATGATGCTGCATGGTGTCCGTCGGGCCTTTCCACTCCCAATGGCCCACGAGACCGGAGAGCTGAGTGATCGTTTCTTCACTGAATCCAAGTGCCTTGCCGGATTCGCGCGCAGCCGAGCGGCCGCGGTAAGTAATTACATTTGCGCACATCGCCGCGCCCAGCTCACCATAACGTTCGTAAATGTGTTGAATCGCCTGTTCGCGCTTGTCCCCAGAGGGCAGGTCGAGGTCGATGTCGGGCCATTCTCCACGGCTTTCTGAAAGAAAGCGCTCAAACAGCAGTTTCATACGTACCGGGTCGACTGCGGTGATCTCCAGTACGTAACACACGGCGGAGTTGGCGGCACTGCCGCGGCCCTGGATCAGGATGTCGTTACTTTTACAGAAACGGACAATATCCCAGACAATCAGAAAATAGCCTGCAAAGCCGAGCTTGGCGATAAGTGCCAGTTCCTTTTCGACCTGCGTTTTCGCATCCCGGTGCAGCTGCGTAGGTCCGCTACCATAGCGCGCAATGATGCCTTCCATCACACGCTTGCGCAGGTAGCTGTCCATCGTTTCGCCTTCTGGCACGGGGTAACGGGGAAACTCATAACCAAGATCGTCAAGCTTGAAGGTAAGCCGATTGGAGAGTTCCCGGGTCTGTGCAATGGCTTCCGGCAAATCGCGAAAGAGTCGCACCATCTCATTGGCACACCGCAGATGCCGGCAGCTGTTTTGTTGCAGCAGCCTGCCGGCAGTCTCCAGGCTGGTGTTGTTACCATGCCGGATGCAGGTGAATACGTCCATGACCTCGCGTTCATAGGCGGTTGCGTATCGTACCCCGTTCGTTGCGATTACCGGCAACCTTAGCGATTCCGCGATGCGCAACGCGCACTGGTTGCGCCATTCCTCTTCGCGTTCGCCATGGCGCTGCAGCTCAACATATACCTGCTCACGGCCAAACAGAGACGTGAGGCGCTCGACCACCTTTCGACCCTCTCTCTCTCCGCCACGGTCAAGCGCAGCCGCCAGCGGACCTTCTTCCCCGCCAGTCAGACACACCAGCCCCCGTGAAAAAGAAGCAATTTTTGATAACGCGGCCGCGCCTTCGCCCTTGGTGGACTCGCTCATTTTCATACCAGTAATTAGCTGGCAAAGATTCTGATATCCCTCGCGAGAAGTGCACAGCAGAGGCAGCCTCACCGGCTCCTCCCGCTGCTGCTGTGGGAGCCAACTCATTGGCCGTAAACGTTGGCCAAAGCCGCTCACCGCCACCTCCGCACCAATGTGCGCGCGTACGCTCTTTTTCCTGGCCATGGTGTGAAATCGAGCCGCGCCGTAGAGCCCATTGCGGTCCAGCAGGGCCATGCCCGGCATTTCAATCTCAGCAGCACGATCGATCAAGACTTCTGGTAAAGATGCCCCTTCCAGAAACGAAAAAGCGCTTGCTGCATGCAGTTCTACATACTCAGTCATAAAGCGCGTCCACTTGCCAGCCTCCATGCGCACAGTCGTACACCAGGCAGCAGGCCAGCATGGCCGCTGTATTTTCCGCCTTCGCCAGCACGTCCCACTGCTCCACTACCCAAAGCGCGCTGGACCACCAGGCACCGCTGCTCTGCCATGGCCCATAAGCGCGCGTTACGCGGTAGCTTTCACCTCGAAACCGCAAACTTTTCGGATTTCCATGCTGTTGCAATACGGTGACCGGTTCCGGCGGCCGCAGCTGCCGCATGGCCGTTGCTGAGGCTCTTTCATCCGCAGGCTTCGAGCCCGGCTCGCTTCTGAACGGCTCCAGGTGGAAGGCATCGCTCCGGTGCGTATCGTCCAGCATTGGCGAGCCTACCCGATCCTCACCGACAATGGCGCGCAACCGCGCAAGCGTTACGTCTAATCGCGAAGCTTCTGGCAGCGGCGGTGCGAACAGGCCAAGCTGCACCTTCTTGGTCGCCGCTATTTCTGCCGTGAGCTGCAACTTCTTTACGGCAGCTGGCGGTGGATGCGTCTGCAGATCCAGCTGCAGCAGCTTCAGCAGCGACAATTTATCTTCGCTCGGCACCGCCGGCCTCACCGTACGTCGATGCTCTGCACTGCCATCCAGGGTCAACAGAAGATCCAATTTTGCAATGGCCTGGGCATGCGTCCTGGCGCGAAGCAGCAATTGATCCAGCATCGGGTGCACAACAAACAGCAACGAGTCCAGTACGTCGACCGGCTCCTCGAACTCTATGAACTCTTCCAGTGCAGGCTCCGGCTCAGCCGGTTGAAACAGGTGTGGATATTCGCCTCGCGCAAGTTGACGAAGCCGCTTGCCGTGTTGGCCAAAGCGCGTAATCAGGCCCTGCTCTTGAAATACAGCCAGTTCACCGAAAGTGCGTATGCCCCAGTGTGCGAGTGTCTCAGCATGCTGCGGCATAGGTTCGGCAACGGTGACGGGCACCGCGGCCAGGGCCTCCTGTTCACGCCCAGGCTCCACCACAAGTGATCGTCCAAAGCGTGCCAGGCAAAGTGCCGTATGCACGTTGCTGCTGGCGGCTACCGTTGCTCTCAGTCCAAGCGACTCTGCATGCCGGATGATCTTTTGGACTACAGCAGCAGGCGCTCCCAAAAGCCGTTCTGTCCCGGCGATATCTGCAATCAACGTGCCCACCCCATCACGGCTCTGATCCTCAATGCGTGGCGAAAACATGCCCATGGATTGAAACAGTGCAGTCATGGCAGACATTTCCTCCGGCAACGATCGCCGCAGTGCGGCCACCTCGTGGAAAGTGTCCAGCTGTGTTCGCGGCATGCCATGCACGATCCCAAATCTCGCAGCTGCTGGGTTTTGCGAACACACCCGCTCCAGGGGGGACTCGCCTTGCAGTACGGCAACCGCATGCCCGCGCAGCGCCGGGCGCATACGCAGCAAGGCCTGCACGGGCAACTCCGGTATATAACAGCACGCAAACAGAGGCGCACTCATTGGCCACCTCGCGCTATCCACGCCGTGGCACTCTGCCAGCAAGCGCCCCGCTCGCTCCGCACCGGCTTGCGCATGGGAACGATATTGTCCGGTACATTTGCAGCAAATCGCTTTCGCTCGAGCTCCGCTGTGTAGGCCAGACCATTAAACACACCCGGTACCCCAACTGCCTCACCCGCCGGGTCCAGCCGCAGCACCAGCCCCGCACTGCTCTTTGCGCAGGCCTCTTGTGTCAGCAACACAACACTCACTTGTGCTTTTTCCGCGGCAGCGCGGTAGCGAAACCATGTAGCCATTGGCACGCGCAGCGCATGTTCCCGTGCAACGTCCCCCATATCCAGCACAATGGCAGCAAACCCTCCTGCCTGCAGCAGCAGGTCTGTCGCCCGTAGTGCCTGATCCAACCGCGACCACGGAGTTTGCTCCTTCTCATACCTTGGCGAATGTTTAAGCATGTACGCCGGGGCTGCCGTGGGGTCTTTTCCCGGCCCTGGCCTTTGCTGCGGTTCGGCACAAGCTGCGGTATAAGCCTGACTGGCCTTCAACACAATCTCGCCACGTCGCGAGGGCAGCCGGTCATACGGAATCTGCTCTACTCGCTGAATTTTCTTGTCGGTGTGCTCCGCAACTTGAGCCTGTTGTGTCAGCGAGAGCGGCAGGTTCCGCACTCCGGGCGTGCCCAGGCGCTTGTCACGGACAAAGCTATCCTTGCGCCGCATCAGCTCCTGCACCGCCGTGTCCAGACCGTGAACCTCGCCGCGAGGGTGTGGTGATCCTCCACCCTGAGTCGATCGCGTGGGCAAAATATCGCCAACCGGAGGTGCGGCTTGAATTGCTGCCGGTGCAACCATCCGAACAGAAGATCTGTTGCCGCAGCGCACCCACAGCAGCCGTGACAAATCCATCCCAGATGCAGCAGCTGAAACAGGGGAGAGTGTGTCCGAAACGTCCACCCAGGCGCAAACCTTGCCTTCTGACGTCAACCTGGTCACAAACGACAGCGCCAGACTGCTGCGCCCGGAGCAGGCTGGCCCAGCGATCTCACTGATTGCACCGATCGGCAGACCTCCTTGCAGCAACTCGTCCAAAGCAGACACGCCGGTTGCCTGCGTGGGTCGCATCCTGTGTGGCAATGGCGTCAGCGCAGAGGGTATGCGGTGCGCAAGGGTGGTTTCCAATTGAACTCGAAGAGCAGAGGCTCGGGTCATAGGCGAAAGCTTTCGCTTTATTTTCGCCTAAGCGGGTCGATTTGTCTCCTCCCATGCTCCTTGGGAATTTCCACAGGCTGAACTCTAACAAGACTTGAGAGGGGCTCGTCCTCGCAGCTGGCCGCTCGGTTAAACCGGTTCCTCACCGCTGAAAACGGCTGCACCCTTGAACCGAGCACGCGGGCGGTTCGGACGCAGTCAACAGCATTGTCGGGAAAGGAAATCAGCAACGTTAATCAGCTGGAATCAACAAGGAAAACGAGAATGCTGATTTATGTATGAGCCAGGGCGGCAACATAAATGCAAAGACATCGGAGAAGCAATGAAATCGCAGGAAAAAAGAGAATGTCTGATCCATCATCTCCGAACCGCGATGAAGGTCTAGGGCCGAGCTGTAGAGGAGAGAAACCCCTCTTCTAGATGGCCGGTTGACGCCCAAAGGTCGGCGTCAGAACCAATAAGTCCCCATTGGGGACTTAAACGGAGCCGCCATGAACGTTTCATCAAACAATGTCTGCGAATCAGCAGTTCTGCTGGCTGATTTCTCTGACCTCCCTCCGAAGCCGCCGCGTTCTAAACTCGAACCGCACCGCGAACTGATCCGAGAACTCCGCCGTAAGGGGCGGACGTATCGGGAAGTTTCTCGGCTCTTCGCCGAACGGCTTGGGATGCGGGTCGCGCCCAGCACACTGCACTCCTTCGTGAAAGTCCGCGCCCGTCACCGGAAGCAGATGCAGTTCGAACTTCCTGCCGTCGAGCTTCCGGTTGCCCAACCGCCAGTGAGCGCCCGCCTCGCCGCGTTCAAAGCCAAACCCACAGCGCAGGAGGCAAAGCGTTCCCGCTTCGTCTTCCGCGAAAACGAACCCCTCATCCTGAGCACTGATGGAGGTGCCCGATGACACAAGCAGCAAAGACTCAAATCGCGCCAGCGAAGCGCGTGGTCTTCACCATGGGCGGTAAGGCGGCGTCGGCAAGACGGGCGTCATGGTGGCCTTGGCCGAATGGTTCGCGGCAAACGAGATTCCCGTGACTTTGCTCGACCTGGACACGGAGAACAAAGCCCGTGGCTCGCTCAAGCACTTCTTCAATGGCTCCGTCACGAAGGTCAACATTCATACTCCTGCTGGCCTCGATGCTTTCGTCGATCATTTCGACAGCGGTTCGGAGATCATCCTGGCCGACATGGGAGCCGGTGCCGGACAGGTGGCGGCGGATTGGTTCGAAAGCATGTATGAGGATGTGGCGGCAACCGGTGTCAGCTTTACCGCCGTTGGCGTCGTCACGCCGGACCCCGCAAGCGTAGAAAGCATACTCGCAAGGGCAAACCGTCTACAGGACCGAGTGGAGTATGTGGTGGTGGAGAATGCGACCAGCACGCTCTCCGACTTCACCTACTGGAAGGCAACGGAGCAAGCCAAGCGTTTCCGCGAGGCGGTCTCTCCAACTGTCCTCCAGATGGAGTTCCGACTGGCAGAGCTGGAAAATCCCGTTCGTCAACACGGGATCAAGCTGGGAGATGTGGCGGATCGCAAGGCATCTTTAGATGAGCTGAAGCGAGCATCGCTCGTAATGCGCGCGCAGAGCTACCGTCGTAGGCTGTTCAGCGAGTTCGACCGCACAAAAGAGGTCTTCCTTCCATGAGCACCGTTCCCACGTTGCATGAACTTGATGAAGCACAGGCGGGAGAGTCGACTTTGTTCGACTCTCTCCCCCGGCTCGTACCGGAAGAACTGCAGACCGCCTACTATCGTGTTCTCGCTCACACCCGCACTCTGAGTCCAGATGATGGCCGGGATTCACCGCTCAAGTACACTGTGACCGCCAGCAGCAGCAGCATGTTCATGCTAGGGATGGCCGGGATTCACCGCTCAAGTACACTTCCACGGAGACCGTTGCCCTGAGCGGCTACGCTAGGGATGGCCGGGATTCACCGCTCAAGTA
>CAXTRR010000069.1:0-3671 GCA_964246795.1 uncultured Terriglobus sp.
AATAATATCTAGTATTGTTGGCCGTCTTCAGGTCCACATCTGGTCGCGCAACCGGCGTCAATGCTGTCGCCGCAGTATTCGAACGAGAGAAGACGAGAACCGGATGCGCCACCAGTCACAAAGGCGAAGCTGTTCGGAGCACCTGTAAATGCGAGCGCCTGATTGCTCGCGGCGAACAGGGCTTCCCCTGTTTTGGCGCGAACCGAACCTTTCATCCGCTCCCAACTCGAGCCCAAGTCGTAGCTGAGAAAGATGGGAAAGACACCGTTGACCGGATCTCCGATAAGGACGCCGTAGTCCTTCAGTGCATCAGGGCCAGGAGGATTCATCTGGATTGCGTCGAAGAAGCCTTCCGCATCCGGATTGGTGAAGACGAGTTTCCAGCTTTGGCAGCCGTCGGTGGTTTTGTAGATGCGGCTCAGGGGGCCTTTGCCGCTGGACATGATGAGGGCGGTGCGGTCGTCGAAGGCTTGGATGCCGCGGAAGTCGAGCTGCTCGGCGCCGGGCGGCATGGCGCAGCCCTGCCACATGTAGCCGCCATCCTCTGTGCGGACGACGGTGCCGTGGGTGCCGCTGGCCCAGGCGACGCCGTTGCCGGGGGCGCTGATGCCGCGCAGGTCGGCCGTGGTGGTGGAGTCCTGGAGTTCGAACTGGGCGTGGGCGGTGGCTGCTGTGAGCAGGGTGGCAGTGAGTGCGATGGCTGACAGCAGCCTGGCAGGATTCAGCAGAGCGCTAATGTGGGAGCGGTGCATGGGAAGAAGTTTAGCGGATTGGAAGGACCTAATCCCATGTCTCAGAAGCGAGACATGGGGCACCCAGCGAGAGAGTGCCTATCTGTAACCCTTCTTATGGCTTGAATTCTTCTTATCGCTTGGCGATTTCTTCGACGCGGCCTTCGAGCTTGCCGGTGCTGCGGTAGAACTCACGAAGGTCATGGCTCATAGTCTCGTACTTGGAATTAAGGTCGCGACTGACCGTGTCCACCTTCGTGTTCAGGTCGCGAAAGTTCGCGTCGGTTGTAAGTTCCAGCCTTGCTGTACGGGCATTGGAATAGATCCAGGCGAGGATAACGGTAATCAGAGAACCGATGGCAACGGTCAGCAAACTGTAAAACTGCAGATTCGTCATCAGCCCTCTCCCTGCGGCCATCGTACCAATTTCCGCCGGGGATGAGAACAGGATTTGCGAGAAGCGCTGCTAGACTTTGGCGCATGCTGCGTGAGCTGGTGGTGCTGAGTTGTGCGTTGCTGATGGGGCTGCGTGTTTGCGCGCAGGAAGATGCGGCACCGCGCACGCGATTGCGGGCAAAGCTGGAGGCGATGACGCGCGAGCCGGCCGTGGCGCGGGCGCACTGGGGTGTGTCTGTAGAGCGGATGGATGGCTCGCCGGCAGAGCGCGCGGTGGTGCGCATCAACGCGGGGCAGTTCTTCCAGCCAGCTTCCAATGCGAAGCTGTTCACCACGGCGGCGGCCATGGCGCTGCTGCCGGTGGAGGAGCGGTTGACGACGAAGGTGGTGGCGGCCGGTTTATTTGAGAAGGATGGCGTGTATACCGGCGAACTGCGGATGGTGGGTGTGGGCGATGCGAACCTCTCTGGGCGGCCCGTGCCGTATGTTGCGCCAGTGGCGGGGCAGGTTGCGGCCCCCCGCGATGAGCTTCGGTATGTGAATGAGCTGGCGGATCAGGTGAAGGCTGCGGGCATCACGCGAGTGGTGGGCGATGTGGTGGGGGATGACTCCTTTTTTCCGTGGGAGCCGTATCCGAGCGATTGGGCGGTCGACGATACACCCTGGTATTACGGCGCGCCGGTGAGCGGTTTGATGGTGGCGGATGGGGCGGTGACGCTGACGGTTTCGGTTGCGTCGGATGTAAGTGGGACAGCGGGATCGGCTGCCGAGGATTCCATGGTAGTTCGATCCCACCTTAACGACGATGGAGCTGTCGTGAAGGTGGGGCACCCACTGCAATCGCCTCTGTCTACGTTTGAGCCGGCTCTAATTTATTACACGGTGGATATGCAGGCGGTGGTGGGACCGCCGGGCAGTGGGACGGCGCTGGACATTCAGCGGGCAGTTGGATCGCGGGTGGTGCATGTATATGGGCGGATGGCGGCGGATGCGAAGCCGTATGTGCAGGGCATGAGCATCGATGATCCGGCGGAATATACGGCCATGGCGCTGAAGGCGGCACTGGAGGCCCGGGGTGTGGCTTTGAGCGGAACGGCGCGGGCGAAGCATCTGCCAGGGTTTGAGGCGAGCTTCACGAAGGCGGTGATGGAGCCTTTAGATTTGCAGGTTAGATCGCCGGTACGCTCCTTGCTGCTTCGCGCTGGCGTCGTGCCGACCTGCATGGACTGCTCGCCGAACCAGGAACCGCGTGTCGTGGCGGAGCACGCCGGGCCACCACTCTATGAAGACATTGTGATTACGAACAAGGTGTCGCAGAACCAGCATGCGGAGTTATTGCTTCGGCAGCTTGGCTGGTATGTCACGGGTGCGGCGACAACGGCGCAGGGTGCGCGTGTGGTGCGGTCATTTCTGACTCAGAAGGTGGGGGTCGATCCGGAGGATTTTGTCTTTTACGATGGTTCGGGGCTGAGCGGGCATGACCTGGTGACGCCGCGGGGGGCCACGAAGCTGTTGCGGTACGCAGCGGGGCAGCCGTGGGGCGCACGGTGGCGGGCTTCGCTGCCGGTGGGTGGCGTGGATGGGTCGCTGCGCAACCGCTTTGCGGGACCGCTGCTGGGTGAGGTCTTTGCAAAGACGGGTACGCTGGGGGAGGCGCGGGCCTTGAGCGGATACCTTGTCTGCCATAGCGGACGCACCGTTGCGTTCAGCATCATGGTCAGCGCACACGCGCCTGCCGGGTCAGAAGATGAGAAAGTGATGGATCGGATGGTGGCGGAAATTGCGCTGGCGGAGTGAGCTCGAGGCTTTGGAGAAGAAAGCTCTCTTTATCCGTAGTGTGCGGAATCGCTTCCAGCAGTGTGGATTTGCCGGAGCCGTTCTCGCCGGTGGAGAGGCAAACGCGCTCACGCAATCGCGGCATTTGCAGGGACGTGATGGCCGACCGGTAATGGGTGAGCTGCCCGATTGCCCACCCAGGCCGCGTTCGATCATGACGCTTTTCAACACCCTGCGAGCTTAGTTTTTCCACATGGAAGCTATCCCGCATTGCCATGCCAGCGTCGGTTCAGTGCAAGCGTCTGGCGAGTAAGTCCGCCGATCGCATGTGCAAAGGCCTGCTCCCCAGGAAGCAGGCCCTTGCGTCCAACGCGATTTATTCCTTATCCGGGAACAAGCTGCGTTAGATCTTTGTGAAGCGGCGGCGAACCAGGCCGGCAAGACCCAGTACACCCGTGCCCAGCAGCGCGAGCGAGCTCGGCTCCGGAGTTGCCGCAACGTTGTCGGAGACGCTCACACCATCCAGCAGGCTGAACGGCGGCGCGCCGCTCGGTGCACCTGTGGCCAGGAAACTCAGCTTCTCAGAGGTGGAGGTGGCGGTAAAGGTCAGGCTCGCTGTCTTCCATCCGGAGAAGCCGCCCTTTGCGGTGGCGTTCAGTGTCGGCGTGGATTTGGTCTGGTTGCCCAGTGTCACCGAGATGGAGCCGTTGTCATCAACGGGAAAACCAAACTGCTCAGCCTGCGCCCAATCGAACATCACCGTGGTCA
>CAXTRR010000069.1:3681-13386 GCA_964246795.1 uncultured Terriglobus sp.
AATTCCCGTCGCGCGCGACGAAGTTGCCACCGTTCGGGCTGACGGGAAGAGCGACCGCAGTCGGTGTGTTGTTCTTGCCGATCAACGACACGCGCTTCATACCGGAAGGATCGGTATATTCGCTGGCCGCGCCCGTCGTATCGGCCGAGCCCGGCTGAAAGACGAAGTTGTAACCGGTATTCTCATTGGTCCAGCCCGTCAGGGTATAGCCGTTCAGGCCAATCTGCGAGGAGCTGTTGCTGGAAGTGGAGCTGAAGCTGCCATTCACCACGTTGATGGTATTGGCCTTGGCTTCAGGAGCCACACATAGGAGAGCCACAGCCGCCGCGATGGCAGCAAAGCCGGAAATGCTGGGAAACAGTTTCATGTCACACCTTCAAGTCGGGATAGAGAAACGCACGGTTCGCTGCGCTTCCCGGCCCAAAGTTGGTGAGAAAGTCGCAATCTGGCGTGTAAACGAAGAATAGCGCCTAACACTTTTGTGGGACAGAGGCCATTCGCAGTTGTATGTCGCTCCCAGCCGATGTGTGTTTCTCGTGAATCGGCGGAATCGCATCCTCTGCCTCGTGTTCACAGCGTGACCGCGGCTCCAGCTCGGGTTCAGCGGCCACGCATGGCTCCGCAGAAGTTTCAGACTTGTCTTCTGATCTTTGTTACGGCAAGGCGCAGGCGGCTGTTTCAGGTCCAAGCGGAAGGCGGAATGGTTCGTGCCTGTTCTATAAACCAACCGAACAGCAGAAGTAAGAAGCCCAGGGTTGATCCAAGGCCGAGGTTCTTTAGCCACCCATTGACTGAATACTTAAAGCACATAAGGTGCGATGCGAAAGCACAGGGACTAATCAGGTTGCACGCGTTATTTCTAGCAAGCATAAAGATGGCCGCCTTTTCAGGCGGCCATCTTTATGCTGCTCCGACTGTGAGTTAGTCGCCGGCGACCAGTTCGTCTTCCTTGACTTCCAGCGGGCCGGTTACCACTTCAGCCTTGCTGACGGGAGCCGCGGGTTTGATGCCGCCGAGGCTAGAGCCCAGGCCACCGATTTCGCCGATGGCAACGAAGCCGCCGGGCATCTCAGGTTCCTTCAGGACTTCCTTGCGGTAGAGCTTGGCCATGCGGGCGTTCTCGGCTTCCTGTTTGAGCTTGGCGTCGCGTGCACGAATCTTTTCTTCGCGCGAGTTCTTGGCGATGCCCGACTTTTCAAAGGTATCGTTTGCGGCCGAGTTCACGTGCTCGTCGTTGAGGACCAGGTCGTACTTCTCCTGCTTCTCAATGGCGACCTTCTTGCCGCCGGCGAAGATCTCATGCCGGCCGTGCTCCTCGTACCACTTGGTGAGCGAGCTCGTCATGTGCATCTTCTCAATGATGTTGCGCCAGCCCACGCCCGTGTTGTACGCGCAGAAGCTGATCTCGCCTTCCTGCGTCGCGTATGGGATGATGCACTGCTCAGTGCGACGGAAATCGTAGTTGAACAGGTCCTGAAACCACATGCCGGCAATGAAAAGGAAGTTCCAGCGGTCGGCGCGGCGCTTTTCGATGTCGGCCTGCGTGCGGTCAGCGGTGACCTTGCCGTAGTTGCGGCCGGTCGCGCCGAAGCACTTATCGAACTTCTGCAGCAGATCCATGATCTTAAAGTGCGTGGGTGCTTTGCTGGGGTCGTAGTTGCGCAGCAGAGCGAGCGAAACTCCCACGATGGAAAGGAACTTGCCGCGGGCGGCGTCGTTCACCTTGGCCACGTCCTTGGCCAGACGATCGGCGTTCAAGAAGGCGGTCACCGGAACGGCTTCCTTGGTTTCCTTATCGATCATGAGCGCCATGCCGATGCCACAATTTGGGTGGCAGCCGCAGGAGAGTTGGCCCCAGTCGTGGTCCGGTCCGTGGACTAGGTCGGCCCAGTCGGAGAAGGTGGACATGAAGCTGATGGGGAACCAGTCGCGGGTTGATTCGCCCAGGCCGGTCTGGCTGCGAACATCGTGGGCCAGGTGGCTCAGGGTGTAGCGCTGCGCCATGCGGCGCTCGTCGGAGACAGCTTCGTCACGGCCCGTGAAGCTGACCGGCTGGAAGGAGAGAAAGTTGATCTTCTTCGGGTTATCGAGCGCGAACTCGATGATGCGGCCAACCTGCTCATTGTTGATGCCATTGATGATGCAGGTGACGGGCACGATATCTACGCCGGCCTCATGCAGGTTGTGAATGGCCTGGAGCTTCACATCGAAGCTGTTGCCGACCTTGCGGTGCGAGTTGGCGGCATTACCGATGCCGTCGAACTGCAGGTAGGCATAACGCAGACCCGCTTCCGCGGAGGCCTTCGCAAATTCCTTGCTCTTGGCGAACTCAATACCGTTCGTTGCAGCCTGCACGGAGTTGTAGCCGACCTTGCGAGCATAAGCTACCGCGTCCAGGAAGTAGGGACTGAGCGTCGGCTCACCACCGCTGAACTGGACGGACATCTGGCGGCGCGGCTTGATCTGGATCGCGTTGTCCAGCATGGTCTTGATCTCGTCCCACGTGAGTTCGTGGACGAAGCCGACCTGGTTGGCGTCCATGAAACAGGGGTCGCACATCATATTGCAGCGGTTTGTCAGATCAATCGTGAGAACGGAACCGCGGCCATGTGTCACGGTACTGGTGCCGTGGTTGTGCAGCTTCTCATCGTTGTGAGCGCGGATGTCGCGGCCCGGGAAGACCTCTTCCAGGTGCTGCATCATTGGCGGATCGATGGACATGACGTCTTCAAAGTGGCCGTGGATGGGGCAGTCCTTCACCATCAGAATCTGGCAGTCGCGCTCAATGATCTGCGCCTTAATTTCGCCGACTTTCTCGTTCAGCAGGATCTCGTGAGGCAGCTTGCCGTCTACGATCTGCTGGCGAATCTCGGGGATGCACTTGGGGCAGAGCGAATCAGTGGTGCGGGGCCAGCCAAGGGGCGGCTTCTCCTTCTGGTAGCTCTTGAGCAGCGGCTTGTCGCTCCACTTGGGGGTGAATGAAGCGTTGGGGCTGATGCTGTTCAGCTTTTCAAAGATCGTCCATCCCGCGCGTGCGGCGAGAGTGAGCGTCTTTTCTGCGAGCTTGGATGCCTTGGCCATGCCTTCTCCTGAGAAGTGGAACTGTGGCGATTACGGGCTGAAAAGCACCGCTGTCCGCCTGAGCTTATATGACACAGTAAAGATGCGGAAGATGGCTCTCTTGATGCTCTTTCCGCATTGCGGACCACTCACGGCGAGCGCCTTGCAACCTCTCAAGCCTAACTCTGGCATTGGGCCTAACCCACCCCGATTCATCGAACGGCAACATAACGCAGCGAATGGTGGCAATGGGGGATTGAAAGGAAGTGTGAGATGTGCTGCGGCTGCGCATCAGCAAAGGCGAGCGTCTCTAATCCTGCATCCAGTGCGTCAGGGGCAACTATCCAGAATTCAATTTTCACGGCAACGATCTTGTCACGGGTGTTCGCATTCGCCAATCTTAAGATCGACTAGGTATATCGAACGGCCGATTGCCAGTGTCGTTCAGCTTCACGGAACAGCTGAAGGTGTACATTGACCGGCCCATTGCCGGTAATCCGTCAAAGTCATGCGCTGTCTCAACGCCGACATGTGCGGAAAACACGTTTAATTTCGTTGCCGTCCATGACGACTGTTGCGTTCTAAAGCCATAGCCATCACTCTAGAGCTTGCTTTCGGCCAGGGTGCCGTAGCTCCTGCATTAATACGATGCCCTGACTTAGCGCTCTCGAGGTTGGCCCAACATGCCGCGGCTCAATCCACTTGAAAGCTCGAGCATGCCCGCGTTCTCAGCACTTTTCCGCTATTTCTGTGGGCGTCAGCATTTCTGTGGGCGTCAGCAACAGTGGCGATTTGAAGCGCATGGTACTTGCGTTAACGGCGTACTTCAAACGTGGCATGGACTGGAGCGAGCGGCAGGCCTGACTATCTTGAGGTGTGAGCTATCCGTTATAGTCAGGGGCATTCGGAAAAGCAGCAATACTGGAGTGGCAGTCTGTATGCATCCAAGTGCAGCAGCTTGACGGCGAACGATGAGCACTGCATCGGCAATGGATTTACCACAGAGTTGAGGTTTATAGATGTTGTCATTTTTAGACCGTGACCGGTCGGTCGCCGCACCTGGGTATAGCCGCTGGCTGGTGCCGCCAGCCGCTTTAGCAGTTCACCTTTCCATCGGCCAGGCGTACGCGTTCTCCGTTTTCAAGAACCCGCTGCTCGCTTTGCACGGTGCGGACGGCTCCGGTTGGAGCCTCAAGGAAGTCGGCTATATTTTTTCCATTGCGATTGCCTTTCTGGGCATTTCCGCCGCGATTTTCGGCGCGTGGCTGGAGAAGGCGGGGCCGCGGCGTGCGATGTTTTATGCGGCCGTCTGCTTCAGTTCGGGCTTCTTCGTTACGGCTCTCGGCGCGCAACTGCATAGCCTTTTGCTGATCTATCTGGGATATGGCGTGATTGGCGGCGTTGGACTGGGACTGGGATACATCTCGCCCGTGTCCACGCTGATCAAGTGGTTTCCTGACCGGCCGGGCCTGGCGACGGGCCTGGCCATCATGGGCTTTGGCGGCGGCGCCATGATCGGCGGACCACTGGCGAATAACCTGATGGCCTACTTCAAAGCGCATGGGCAAGCCGTGCTGCCCATGACCTTTTTCACCATGGGTGTTCTGTACTTCCTCTTCATGATGTACGGCGTTTTCAGCATCCGTGTGCCGGCCAAGGAATGGAAGCCGGAAGGCTGGACCGCGCCGGTGAAGCAGTCGGCGCTGATCAGCACACATAACGTGGATGTGGCCACCGCCTGGAAGACGCCGCAGTTCATCCTGCTGTGGATCGTTCTCTGCACGAACGTGACGGCGGGCATCGGCATTCTGGAGCAGGCCTCGCCGATGATTCAGGATTTGTTCAAAGGTACGATTGGCCCGGCGGCGGCGGTAGGTTTTGTCGGCATCCTGAGCCTTTTCAACATGGCGGGCCGTTTCTTCTGGGCCTCCGTGTCGGACTACATCGGGCGCAAGGCCACCTACTTCTGCTTCTTCGGCATCGGCGCGGTGCTGTACTTTCTGCTGCCAACACTTCGCGGCAGTGTCGTCGCTTTTGTGGCGACAGCCTGTGTTCTGCTCTCCATGTATGGTGGCGGCTTTGCAACGATTCCGGCCTACCTGCGCGATCTGTTTGGAGGCTTTAACGTGAGCGCGATCCACGGACGGCTGCTTACCGCCTGGTCCACAGCCGGCATTGTTGGGCCGCTTATCGTCAACGGCATCCTGGACCACTATGTTGCAACGGGCCGCCCCAAGGCTCAGGCATACCCTGTCATTCTGCACATTATGACGGCGCTGCTGGTGGTCGGCTTCATTGCCAACCTGCTCGTCCGTCCTGTGGCTGAAAAGTACTGGATGCGGGACCAGGCCGCCTGAGCATTCACCCGAAAAGAGGATCCGATGGCAGAGACAAAAGAGACTCCGGTAGCGCTGATTTTAGTGGCGTGGCTCATCGTCGGCATACCCGCGGCGTGGGGCGTGTACAACACAGTGCTGAATGCGCGAAAGCTTTTCGTCGCTCCAGTGGCCACCAAGACCGCTGGACCAGCGACGCCCGGCGGCTCAGGCATAGCGGGCCCCAGTTCGCAGAAACCGTAAAGCTCATCGAATCTCCGCATGGAGCGGATGTTTGCAGAAGTATGCCTTGGCGTGCGCATAAAAGGCGTGTGATGAACGCATCTATTCGCCTGATACGGCACGTCCAGCTAAAATCGTGAGCATGCGCTCCCTCTCCAGGTCGAAGCGTTTCCGCCACGGCAAGCATGACCGCGGCCGCTTCTTGTAAGTCGCGCTCTTTCCGTCGATCAACCTTGCCGCCGCCCACCATCGCGGACCTACGGCGTATGCTCACGCGAGTCTTCCAGGAGAATGCCACCATGGCGATCACCCGCCCCTCACTGAATACCTTTGGCAGCCGCCAGACCCTGCACTCCGGCAGCAAGAGCTTTACCTACTACCGGCTGGACGCAATGGCTGAGCGCGGCGTTGAGATTACCCGTCTCCCGTTCTCGCTGCGGATCCTGCTGGAAAACCTGCTGCGCCGGGAGGACGGCCTTACGGTTAACTCCGACGATATCGAGTTTCTGGCCCGCTGGCAGCCGCACGCCGAGCCCAGCCGCGAGATCGCCTACATGCCCGCCCGCGTGCTCATGCAGGACTTTACCGGCGTGCCCGCCATTGTGGACCTGGCCGCCATGCGCGACGCCATGAAGCAGCTGGGCGGCGACCCGGAACGCATCAATCCGTTGCAGCCCGCGGAACTTGTCATCGACCACAGCGTTCAGGTGGACGAGTATGGCGTCGCCAATGCATACGATATGAATTCCATGCTGGAGTTCCAGCGCAACCGCGAGCGATACGCCTTTCTGAAGTGGGGTCAGACGGCCTTTCAAAACTTCAGCGCGGTCCCGCCCGGCATGGGCATCTGCCACCAAGTGAACCTGGAGTACCTGGCGCGCGTCGTATTCACGGTGGAAGGCATGGATGGCAGCGATGCCATGGCCTACCCCGACACGCTGGTGGGCACGGACAGCCATACCACCATGGTGAACGGTCTGGGCGTGCTGGGCTGGGGCGTTGGCGGCATTGAGGCGGAGGCTGCGATGCTCGGCCAGCCGGTGAGCATGCTGGTGCCGCAGGTCGTAGGCTTCCGGTTGCTGGGCAAGCTGCGGGAAGGCGCCACGGCCACCGACCTGGTGCTGACTGTGACGGAGATGCTGCGCAAGCACGGCGTCGTCGGCAAGTTCGTCGAGTTCTTTGGCACCGGCATTGCGGAATTGCCGCTAGCCGACCGCGCCACCATCGCGAACATGGCACCGGAGTACGGTGCGACCTGCGGCATCTTTCCCGTGGATGCGGAGACGCTGAACTACCTGCGGCTGACGGGCCGTGGCGAAGAGCAGATCCGGCTGGTGGAGGACTATTACCGCGCCCAGGGGCTGTTTCACACTGCGGACGCACCCGAAGCGGCCTACTCCAGCACCGTCGAGCTGGACCTGGCCACGGTGGAGCCAAGCATCGCCGGACCGACGCGCCCACAGGATCGGGTTGCGCTGTCAGAAGCGGGTGCGAGTTTCGCGAAAGCCCTGCCGTCGCTCTATGACCCGAACCGCAACGTGAAGGGCGACCGCCAAATCACACGCTGGCAGGGCGAGGGCGGCCACTCCTCCGCGGATGGTTCGGTGGAATCGAACGTTGCCATGCCGGAGCCGGGCAAGGAAGGCCATCTCGCCACCGGTCTGGAGCCGATTGCAAGTGTGAAGGAGCGGCTTGGTGTCGACGTGGACCCGTATTTGCAGCATGGCAGCATCGTCATCGCCGCCATCACTTCCTGCACCAACACCTCTAACCCGTTTGTCATGTTGGCCGCGGGCCTGCTGGCCAAGAAGGCCGTGCAAAAGGGCCTGCGCACGCCGCCCTGGGTCAAGACTTCGCTGGCACCGGGCAGCCGTGTGGTCACCGACTATTACGACAAGGCGGGCCTCTCCCCCTACCTGGACCGCCTGCGATTTCATACGGTTGGATACGGGTGTACGACGTGCATCGGAAACTCGGGCGCGCTGCCTACTGATGTTTCAGCGGCCATTGAGGAGAATGGCCTGGTCGCCGTGAGCGTGCTCAGCGGCAATCGCAACTTTGAGGGCCGCATCAACTCCGACGTGCGCGCCAACTACCTGATGTCGCCGCCGCTGGTGGTGGCCTATGCGCTGGCCGGGCGCATCGATCACGACTTCGACACAGAGCCGATCGGCCTGGGAAGCGACCGCACACCAGTCTACCTGCGCGACATCTGGCCCACGCAGCAGGAGGTCTCCGATGCGGTGCACAGTTCGATCGACGCCGAAATGTTCCGCCACCAGTACTCGACCGTCGCCGACGGCGACATGAACTGGCGCAACTTGAAGTTCCCCTTGGGCGACACCTACAACTGGGAGCCAGACTCCACTTATATCCGCCGTGCTCCCTACTTCGAGGGTATGTCCGCCAGCCCCGCACCCCTGCAGGACATCGCACACGCCCGCGTGCTTGCCGTGCTTGGCGATTCCGTGACGACGGACCACATTTCTCCGGCAGGGTCCATTAAGCTCAACGGCCCGGCCGGCCGCTATCTGTCCGAGCATGGTGTGAAGGCGACCGACTTTAACAGCTACGGCTCCCGCCGCGGCAATCATGAGGTCATGGTGCGCGGCACCTTTGCCAACGTCCGCCTGCGCAACAAGCTTGCCCCCGGTACGGAGGGCGGCGTCACACGCCTATTGCCGGAAGGCGCACCGATGTCTATCTACGATGCCAGCGTGGAGTATGCAAAACGCGGCACACCGCTCGCCATTCTCGCCGGCAAGGAGTACGGCTCTGGTTCCAGCCGCGACTGGGCAGCCAAGGGTCCACGCCTGCTCGGCATCCGCTTTGTTCTGGCAGAAAGCTACGAGCGCATTCACCGCTCCAACCTTGTCGGCATGGGTATCCTGCCGCTGCAGTTCCAGTCCGGCGAGAGCGTGAAAGAGTTCCAACTCACCGGCGAGGAAACCTACAGCGTTCCCGGCCTGAGAGAGATGCTGGACAGCCGCTTCAGCAACGGCAAGCAGATCACCGTGGAAGCCATTCGGCCCAACGGTGAAGTCATTGCCATTCCCGCCACGGTGCGCATTGATACGCCGCAGGAAATCCTCTACTACCAGCACGGCGGCATCCTGCAATACGTGCTGCGCCAGTTGGCCGGCAGGGCTTAAACTGCTCGCTTTTCAGGCGCAATATCCGCAAACGGTCACACTTGCGGCCCTCTGCCGCACGTCTAAAAACATGAGCATCTTGCACAGGTTTTGACGGCAAAACAGGTTTAGCAACTATCCCGCGTTCTTCCCCAGCGAAATCCTGAAGTATCTAAGGACTGCTGCGGAGACCGCGGGCGCGTTTAGACAGGGGCCAACCTAGGTTTAGAAGTGCGCCTTCAGCCACTTCTCGGGGTTGTCCACGTTGCCGCCGGTGTAGCCGATTTTGTAGGTGAAGACACCGTCGGAGAGCGACTCCTCCTCACCATCGGTATACATGCCCACAACGGAGTGGATCTTTTGCGAAACCGACTCTTTGCCTGTTGCCGTTGTGCAGATGTTGATGATCGCATCGCCCGCGTTCATTAGGTACTCGGTCGGAGACTGCACACGAACGTTCGGACCTGCATGCGCATTACTGTAGGACGGATAGTTGATGGAGAACTGGATGTGGGTGCCGCACGCCGAGTTCACTCGCTTTGCGTACTGGGCCAGTTGCTCACGATCCTGCGCATATTTGGTGCGCTGATCCGAGGTTTGTGCGGCTGTCACTGCTGCGGTAAACAAGGTCAGTGCTGTGGCGATTGCGACTTTGCCTGCTGTCTTCATCTTGCCGGAACCCCTGCCGGTGCGCCTTTGTCTCTTGCGCGCCCGCTACGCTGGGATGCGCGGAAAGGGAAAGGAGTACCTCGAAATGAGCAGAAAGCCTCTGGTTCAGGAGTTGGTCGCCGTCGGGGGAAACAGGAATGGTGAACCGGGCAGGACTCGAACCTGCGACCCTCTGCTTAGAAGGCAGATGCTCTATCCGGCTGAGCTACCGGTTCATGTCCTTCAGACTAGAGGATTCCTGTAAGGGTGTCACTCGCAGGGGTGACAGGCCCGGAGCGCTTTAGAAC
>CAXTRR010000070.1:0-8734 GCA_964246795.1 uncultured Terriglobus sp.
TAAGTGAGATTTTTGAAGAGATTGATGAAGCTCCACCTCACAAGCAGTAACGTGGCGGCACGCCCCACTCCGACAGATGCGGAAGCGTAAAATCTGAGAGCCGCTACCGGCGCCGCCCGGCGATTCGTCCAAACGGCGTCAGGCCCAATTCTCTACGCAGGTACGCATGACCTTTCTCCGTTTCGTTTCACCGGCCACCGTTGCCGCTCTTGCGCTCTCCGCCACAATACTTTCACTGCCGGCGGGGGCCCAGCAACAGCCGGCGGCTCCGACCATGCCGACGCCGCGGTACCAGTCGCCCGGAATCGCGCAGCCGCAGGCTCCTTCGCCCATGCCGGCGATCCAGTTTCCGGTGACTCCGGCGATTACACCGGGTGCCTCAGTTGCTGAAGAGGTGATTGTCCGGGTGAACGACCAGATTATTTCGCGGTCAGATGTGGAGCGGGGCGAAGACATTCTGCAGCAGGAACTGGCGCAAAACCCGGGTGGCGACGCTGCCACACGGCAGAAGAACATGCTGCGTGACCTGATCGACCAGCAGCTGCTGATCTCCAAGGCGAAGGAACTGGGCATCAATCCGGATGCGGAGGTGGTGCGGCGGCTGGATGACATTCGCAAGCAGAACAATCTGCCTTCGATGGAGGCTCTGCAGGACGCTGCCCGGAAACAGGGTGTGTCCTTTGAGGACTTCCGCGCCAATATCCGGAATAGCGTCTTGACGCAGTCGGTCGTGCGCGATGAGGTTGGCCGCAATATGCGCATGACCCGCGGCGAAGAGCAGAAGTACTACGACGCCCACAAGGCGGAATTTGCGCAGCCGGAGCAGGTGAAGCTTTCGGAGATCCTGATACCCACGGTGGCCAATGCGGATGATGCGGCAGTGGCACAGGCGCAGAGCAAGGCGGAGGACGTTTACAAGAAGCTACAGAGTGGTGCTGACTTCCCCGCCACAGCGAAAGCGGTCTCCGGCGGCCCAACCGCGGCGAGCGGCGGCGACCTGGGAGTTTTCCGGCGCGGCCAACTGGCCAAGGTCCTGGAGGACAAAACGTTTGTTCTTCCGGTAGGTGGATATACCGAGCCGGTGCGCACAAGGCAGGGCTTTGTGATCCTGAAAGCCACCGACCGTGTGGAGGCGGGGACACCGCCGCTGGAAAAGATCGAGGGCGAAGTTCAAAACGCCATGTATCAGGAGCAGATCCAGCCGGCACTGCGGGCGTACCTGACCAAGCTTCGCGAGGATAGCTTTCTGGAGGTAAAGCCGGGCTTTGTGGACACGGGTGCGAGCCCAAACCAGACGAGGCCGGTGTACGCCTCTTACGCCGCGCCCGCTCCGAAAAAGAAGACCGTCGACAAGAAACGGCTGAATGCCGAACGCGATGCGGACCGGCTGGCGAAGTCGGGCCTTGCGATTAAGAACGGGACCGTTCAGCAGGCAGCCTTACAACTCGACAAGCACGGTAAACCCAAGAAAGTTAAACGTGAGAAGGTGCGGTTTGGGCAAGCGCCCACCACCTCGCTTCCGGGCGCGGCCGGGGAGGATGCCGGCATTGCCACGGCCAGCAACGGCGCGCCAATCGGGTCAGAGGCGGCCCGCGCCGCTTCTGCCTCCGGACAGGATGTCCTCGGTTCGGCAGCCTCTAACCCGGCACTGGCGGCGAGCGCTGCGTCCGGCAACGCTGCCACGGCAGCGGGTACAAACGGCGTCAGCGCGGACGGAGTTACCGCCGCTCCGGGTACGCAGTTGGCACCTGTCACCTCAAACAATACCGTCGCGGCAAATGGCGGGGACGATCCGCTGGCCGCAACCGCCGCTCCGCAGCGGAAATCGCGCTTTTCTGACCGTGCACCTGTCGTAAAGGTGCGCAAGCAGAATGCGGCGGTGGCCAAGGTCATCGATAAGGTAAACAGCACCGCCACGCCGGCCGGTGCGGATGAAAAGCAGACAGCGTCCGTGCAGTCAGGTGCGCTTGGCCTTTCCGGTGACACTACAAAGAAGAAGCACAAGCGGAAAAAGGGTGAGGTCAAGGAGCGGATCCAGGAAAAGGCACCCGAGCAGAAGCCCCTGCTCACTGACAACGGGCTGCCGGATCGCCTGCACCAGCAGAACGGCCCGCAGACGACCGCGGGAACTCCTTCAGCCTCGGCACAGTCTGGCAACCTGCCCGCGGAAAACAGCAAGCAGGAGGAGAAGCAACGGCGTGGCGAGCAGCCAGTACCTGCGCCGACCAGCGATTCAACGACGCTCGCGCCGGCAGACCGTCCTGCTCCGGGCACCACGTTGCCCGCACAAACGCCCAGCACGGGTGGCAACGTTCCGCCCAGCAGTAATACGCCACTGCCACAGACGCCGAATCAGCCGCAGTGAATCAGAGAACCTGTTAGGAAGCCCGGCTCAGAAAGACACAGGGTCCAGTTCACGCTGGGCCTTTTCTTTTTTGAGTAGGACTGAGGCGATGAGTAGGACTGCCTGCCCGGAGCGAACTGCGGCGACGGATCAAGTTGCATAGAAGCGTGTGTCGAAACTAATCCGGAGCCGCTACCGCGATTGGCGCTGTATGCTATCGCGCCTTGATTCAATCAGTGCTGTGAACGGGCGATATGTAGACAGCAGGCAGAATTGCGAAAGATTTCTTTGACTTACCACGTCGTTTCACGCCATGCTTGCGGGACTTCTCCTCCGAGGTCCCCCTGATGTTATTCCGCCCCCGTCTCGCATCACTCGTCCCTAGCCTTTTACTTGTTGCACTCGGCATTTTCTGCTCCACAGCCAAGGCCGACACTTACAAGTTTGTCGATCTCGCTTCCTCCTCCGGCAGCATTTCAAATCGCGGCATCACGGACGATGGAACGGCCATGATCAGCAGCTCCACGCTCGGCTATCGAACTTATTCGCCGGGCGCAGGACTGAGTAACTGGAGCCAAACGGCCCCCAATCTCACTTTCGATAACGGCTCCGCATGTAAGGCGGCGAACCCCGGCGTTTTCGAATTTATCTCCGACGTCACTTGTAACAATGGACACCTTGCATTTTTCGGCATGACGGCAACCTCGCGAGGCATATACAGTGGCTTCGACCTGGTGAAGGATCTTATTTACAACCAGAATGCCGGAAACATCAACATCAATGCGCAGGGCGATCTACTCTTTACAGCTTATCTAGCGCAGGGTGATACCAACATCGCGGCGTACGATCAAAACTCAGTCCGGGCATTCGGGGTTACGCCGGAGCCCTCGTCTATCGTTCTTTTAGGAACAGGTTTGCTGAGCTTTGGCGGCCTGGTTGGGAGGCGTTTGCGGCAGGGTCGCCAGTCCTAATTGTCCGCTGTGATCCAGTCGGCCCGCCTTGGCCGCTGCTGACTTTGCGGAGTCATGGGGAGAAGCTATCCTTCTCCTCATGAAGGACTTTTTTGTCGCCGACGCTTCGCGTTTTGAAAACGCGGTGGTCACCAGTCATTTTCTAGTGGCATCCCTCTCCGCCCGCGATAAAAAGACCGGCGGGCAATATCTTGCGCTCACGCTGGCGGACCGCACCGGCAGCTTTGACGCACGCATGTGGGAGGAGTTCGCCGATGTGCTGCAGACCTGCAGCGCCGGATGTTACGTCAAAGCCCAGGGCCGCATTGAGAGATATAACGGCCGCTTTCAAATCACGCTGCAGAAGCTGCGCAATGCGGCGTCGACTGAAGTAGAGCCGGCGGATTTCCAGCCGGCCACGCAGTATGACGTGGAGGAGATGTGGGCGGAGCTGGTCGGCTACGTCGACGGCTTTGAGAATCGCGACCTCCACCGGCTGGTCATGGGCTTTCTGGCTGATCCTGAGCTTGCCGCGGCTTTTCGCAGCGCACCCGCGGCCAAGATGCTGCACCATGCCTGGCTGGGCGGCCTGCTGGAGCATGTGGTCTTTCTGCTGCGGCTTTGCCGGCGCGTGGCTCCGCAGTATGCCGGCGAGGTTGACCCGGATCTGCTCATGACGGCGGCTATCCTGCATGACATCGGCAAGGTGCGTGAACTGGCCTGGAAATCCAGCTTTCACTACACCACCGAGGGCCAACTGCTCGGACATATCACCATCGCCATTGGCATGGTGCGGGAGAAAGCGGCTGGCCTGGAAGCATTTCCAGAGCGGCTGCGCATTCTGGTGGAGCACCTGATCCTGTCTCATCACGGGCGCTTTGAGTTCGGTTCGCCCAAGCTGCCCATGACACCGGAAGCGGTGGTTTTTTCCGCGCTCGACGACCTGGAGGCCAAGATGCAGAACATGCGTGCGGAGTTTGCGAAATCCGTGGAAAGCGGCAAGGCTGCCGATGAAGTGACGGAGTATTCGCGGTCAATGGAGCGTGCCTTGCTAAACTCGCGGGCCTATCTGGCCGGCGGGGCTGGGCTTGCGGCAGGGGCCGCGCAGCCGAAAGGGGCTGAGTTGGCCCAGAACGACTTGGAAGTGGGGAGCCCGGAGGCAGGGACCGGAGTTGCGAGTGAGAGCAGGGAAGCGGATGCAGCAGAGCGGCAGCCGGAGCTGGTGACTTCGCTCTTCGGACCGGGGTAAGCGCACACCGCGGCGTCGTGAAGGCGCTATAACGGGGCAAGCTCCGCGCCAGAGGTCTGCAGTTTTGGCTCGGCCGCCAAGTCTAAAACAAGTCGCTCCAGCACCAGACTCTTATCCACCGGGCTGCTGCGTATCTCCAGGTCCGCCCGCGCGACAAGGCGGAGCGCGGCGGCGATCTCCGCGCTGCCGGAGTAGCGGCGTGCCTGCGCGATGAGTTCCTCAGCCGCATAGGGCGGCATGCGGAAACCGGGCCACAGCACCTGCCACATGCTGCGGCTGTCGCGCACGCGCTTTTCATGCAGAATGAGCATTTGCCGGAAGGTACGCGCGAGCATGTAGAGGTGGCCGATAGCGGAGTCCTCGCCACCGTCGCTGGCGTTCAGCAGGCCACGCAGCAGTAGCAGGGCGCGGGGGCGGTCGCGCCGGCTGATGGCATCCGTCAGTTCGTAGAGGGAGCGCTGCTTTGCGGCCAGTACCATCGTCTCTACGTCTGCCAGTGTGACGGTGTTGAGCCGGGCGGTGGAGGTGTGTTCAGCCCTGCGGGGCTGGCTCACATACAGCAGCAGCTTTTCCAGTTCACTGCCGATCTGCATCATGTTGCCTGCCAGCGCGTCCACCAGTTCGCGGGCGGCATCCGGCTCCAGCGTTATGCCGCGTTCCTGGGCAGTCATCTGGGACCAGCGAATTGCATCGTCCTGGTCGATGCTCTGGAGTTCCACGATGCCGCAAGTCTCGCCAAGTGTTTCGCGGACGCGGTCGTAGCGATCCTTATCGTCGCGCTCCATGCGGCGCAGGTCCGCGGGCAGACTCAGATGATCGGCGATGAAGAGCAGCAGAGCCTGGGGGTTGGGGGAGCGGAAGTAGCTGGCGATCGCCGCGAACTCTTCCTTCTTGGCGCCGCGTCCGTAGAGCGCTTTCAGGCCGCGAATAAACAGCACCTGAAAGGGAGACATGAGCGAGGGTGTCTGTGCCAGGTTCAGCGCGTCGAAGATGGTGATCTCCGCGCCAAGCTCCAGGTCATGCAGGCAAAAGTCGCGCAGATCCGGAGGCACCAGCGAGGCAAGAACTCCCTGGCGGGCCCGCTCATAGAGAAAGCTCTCATCGCCAAGCAGAACATAGCCGGGGCGCCGATTGGGGGTGCCAATCTCAACAAGAAAACGGTCGACGGCGGAGAAGGAACGCAGGGCGGACACGACTTTATTCTTGCAGAGTAGCCGGGTCTTTCACGCGCTGGCTCTTGGTAGTCTAAGGTCGATGGCCGACAACGTAATCCAAACCGTGCAGAAAACCTTTCAGGACATCCTTGCGCCCGACATCCGCGAGTTGAAGATGCGGGTGGAAGCTTTGGAGAAGCGGATGGAGGAACGTTTTGCCGCCGCCAAGGCGCTCTCTGAAGCGCAATTCAGGCGTGTGGACACACAGTTCGAGCGTGTCGACACACAGTTTGAGCGTGTGGATACACAATTTCAAAATGTGGATTCGCAGTTCGAGCGTGTTCTGGAGGCGGTTAATGACTGGAAGACAAGGGATATGTCAGTGGCGCATGAGATCGGCTCGTTGCGGGAACGGGTCGCCGTTCTGGAGCAGCAACAGCGTACGCACTGATTGCCATGTGCTGCCTTGCCTTAAAGGGTTGGTCACGTCTTAAAACGAACTCAGCAGATCACTTACCATTGCCTGCGCAAAGTCACGGGCAAGTCTTTTTGTGGCGGGCGCGTCCTCCTGAATAAATGCGCCAAGGTCCTGGGTGGACTGAAACTGGTCGCGGAAGAGGAAGCGGTCGTTCTGGTAAAGCACCTGGCCATCGCGGCCGGTCAGCACCACCTTTGCCTGTACGGTGATCAGGTAGGAGGAGCTTGCTCCGCTCTGCGCGTCGTAGGTCAACGGGGCGATGGTCTCAGTAAGGATGGTGCCGTTCAATGTCGCGTCTGTGTTACCGGCGTCGCCAGCCGGCGTGATCTGGTAGTGGGTGCGCGTGTTTAGTTCGCGAATGACCGCGTCGGTAAAGACGACCTCAGTACGGTACTGCTGTGCGCGTGTGGCGAAGACGGGCACAGCGAGCGTACGAACATTGACGGGCAGGTGCGCGGCGGATCCGGCAACACGGTAGCCACAGCCGGTGAACGCGAGAGTGCAGCACAGCGGCAGAAGAGCAAGAAGGCGACGCACTCCTTTATTTTCGCAGATGGCATGGAGGGTTGGAGGCGCGGCAGTGGCGAAGCGACGCTCTACATCCGGTACACTGGGGCAGCCCATGGCCCTGATGATTGTTGCGGAAAATTTGAGCAAGACCTATCGCTCCGGCAAAGTGGAAACGCAGGCATTGAAGGACGCGAGCTTTGCCGTGGAACGAGGCGAGTTTGTGGCGATTGTCGGCCCATCCGGCTCCGGTAAATCGACGCTCTTCTATCTGCTGGGTGGCCTCACCAATGCCACCGGCGGCAACGTGAAAATTGACGGTGTGGATTTTGCGGCGCTCTCCGACGCGGAGCGAACGAGACAACGCGGGCAGAAGGTTGGTTTTGTTTTTCAACGCTTCAATCTTCTGCCGACCCTAACAGCCCGGGGAAATATAGAGCTGGCCAATGAAATCGCTCAAACGGGTAATCCGCTGGATACGGCGCTGCTGGATGAACTCGCGGAATTGTTGAAGATCACTGGCCGGCTCGACAAGCGGCCCAGCGAGTTAAGCGGGGGTGAGCAGCAGCGGGTAGCTATCGCCCGCGCCCTGATCAGTAAACCCGCACTTATTCTGGCGGACGAGCCGACCGGCAACCTGGACACCGAAAACTCCGACGCGGTGCTGGAGATGCTGCGCCATGCGGCAAAGCAGATGGGGCAAACCGTGATGATGATTACGCATAATTTGGAAGCTGCCGCGATTGCAGACCGCATTTTCTATGTGCGGGATGGAAAGCTGGGACTCGAGCCGCCACCGAGGAGAACAGTAGTTAGCAGGTCGTAACTAGTATGCCGTAGGGTCAGGTGCGGCTCAATCGAGGTCGAACTCGATTCGATTCCTGCTACCGCTTGAGTTCTACTGAGGTTCTCCATCAAGACCAGCTACCGACTATGTACTAGCTACCACTTACCACTTACCAAAGCACGCCCTGCACCGGCTTCTCGGCTTCCGGCAAGTCTGTTTCCCCCAATGTTTGCCGGAGGTTGATTTCGATGGTCCGGCACATGGATGTGAGTGGGATGTCGTAGATGGCGTTGTCGAAAGGGTTTTCCAGGTCGCGGCCGATCTTGTCGAGCGCGAGAAAGATGAAGCCGACCAGCGTGGAGCCGAGCGGCGTAAACCAGCCCATGTTCTGCACCAGGGCGAGCGGCAGCAGAAGGCAATAGATTTGAACGAACAGCTGCGGGAAGTAGTCGTATTGCTTGGGCATCGGCGTGTTCTTGATGCGCTCGGAGGCACCCTGCGCGTCCGCCAGATCGTTCAGCGTCGCGTCCAGCGCCGACCATTGCAGCGCATCCAGCCAGCCGCGCTCCTGGCAATCGCGCAACAGGCGGCCCTGCTGAAGCTGCAGGGCCAGCGGCACACTTTTCTGTGGCTTGAGCGCTTCTCTTTGTTGTTCGCTCAGCAGCGGGTTCAGCTGCTCAAGGACCGGTAGGCCGCGCAGCTGCTGGCGAAGCGCATGGACCGACGCAATTTGCAGGTAAACAAGTTCGCGCTGAGCTTCGGCCACTTGTGGCAAGTCAGCTTCAGTGACGGGCCGGAGGTTTGTAAGGACCTGCCGCGCCCACGAGCGCGAGTTGTTCACGATAGATCCCCAGATCGTCCGGGCCTCCCACCATCGTGCATAGCTGGAGTTGTTGCGGAAGCCGAGGATGACGCCGATCGCCGAGCCAAACAGGGCCAGCGGAATATGCGGCAGTGACACCCACCGCCAGTGCAGCACCTTGAAGGCAAGCACCACGGCCAGGTCATACATGAGCAGCAGCAGCAACGGCAGCCCGACATAGGTAAAGAGGCGGCGAAGATGCGGCCCATGGGGCACGATCATGCGGTGGCCTTCTGGTTTGTGTTGCCCGAGGTGCCCAGCGTCGGTTGCCACTGCCGCGCGGCCGGATCGTAAACCCGCACATCACCGGAAGCGATGTCATACAGCCAGCCGGAGATGGTGAGCTCGCCGCGCGCCATGGCTCCACGCACGGATGGATGGGTTTGCAGCTGCGCAAGCTGCC
>CAXTRR010000070.1:8744-13364 GCA_964246795.1 uncultured Terriglobus sp.
CTGCAGCAGAACGTTCTGCTCGGTAAGTGTTTGGAGCGAAAGTTCACCTTCACCCAGGGAGTCCGCTACGGAGCGCGCGGCGGCGGCGTTGCGCAGCCAGCTCTTTACGGTCGGCATCTCGTCCAGGTGGCTGTCGTTGGCTTTGAGGGCTTTCATGGCACCGCAGTCGGCATGGCCGCAGACCACGGCGTGCTGTACCTTTAGCGCGTCGACGGCATACTCAATCACGGCGGAAACACCGCCCATCATCTCGCCGTAAGCAGGCACCATGTTGCCCACGTTGCGCGCGGAAAAGATCTCTCCCGGCCGGCTAGAGGTAATTGTCTCCACGTCAATGCGGGAGTCGGCGCAGGTGATGATGAGCGTATGCGGCTGCTGCGGAGTGGTCGCCGCGATGCGGTAGTCTTCGCTGTGCTCCGGGTAGACTTCCTGCTGGAAGTGGCGGATACCTGACTTCAACCGTTCCAGTGCGGGGTCGTTTGCGGTGGTCATGTTCGATTCTCCTTGAGCGGCGAGCGTGCCAGGGCGGAAATGCGGCGGGACCTGAAGGAACTCAGGCCATGCGGCACAGTACAACACGCCTGACGCTTTTAGGTTCTAACACGTCGATACCGGTTCAGAAAACTTGAGAGAAGCTGGACAGGCAAAGGAGCGCATGATGGCAGACTCGCCACTTCAACACCCTGGCACAGATAGAAGTCAGACAAGGCCAGGGGTGAACCGCCGCAGCTTTCTGGCGGGGACGGGTGTGGGTATTGCCAGCACCTTTGCCGCGGCGGCAGCCGTGATGGGTTGCGGCAACACGGCACCGTATGTGAATGCGCAGATGCAGAGCGAGACTGATGTGTTGAACTTCGCGCTGAATCTGGAGTTTCTGGAAGCGACTTTCTACTCCTATGTTGTGACGGGCAAAGACCTGGATGGGAGCCTGACCGGGGGTGGACCGGCACCGCAGAACCCGCCACCGCAGATTACTTTTCCCAATCAGCAGACGGCTGATTTGTTTGCAGAGATCGCCTATGACGAAATCAGTCACGTGACGGCGCTGCGCAGTGTGTTGAGCTCGCTTGCCATTGCACGTCCGCTGATCAACTTCTCAGCGCTCGCTCCCATTTCCGCGGCGAACTACATCCAGCATGCCCGCCTTTTTGAAGATGTGGGCGTGACGGCATACGTGGGTGCGGCCGCGAGCCTGAGTACCCCGGGTAATGTCACCGCTGCCGCGCAGATTCTTGCAGTGGAGGGCTTTCACACGGGTGCGCTGCGGCTGGCGGCGATTCAGCAGAATGCAGCGTATCCAGCGACCCTGAGGGGCTACGTGCCGCCGGACGGCTATGACGTGATCCCGGCCGATCCAGGGACAATCGCTCTGGCGCTGGCCGGGCCGACGCTGGCGAAGGGCGGTTTCTTTGCCACTGCCGCCGTTGGCACCACGGGTCAGAACAATACATTTACCGGCTTCGCTTACACAAGAACGACCTCCCAGGTGCTCGCGATTGTGTATGGCAGCGCAACCGCCGGGACAGCCAAGGGTGGCTTTTTTCCGAACGGCGTGAACGGCAACATCAAGACGGTTTAAGCGCAAAGAAGGTCGGGGTTTAGGATGGCGCGCACGGAATCAAATACAGAGTTGGCGGTGGGAGCTGTTTGCCCGGCGTTTGAGTTGACGTGCGTGGTCTCTGGCAGCGCCATGGGCCGCGATGACCTATTCGGCGGCGTGGATGACGCTCAGGGCCGGAAGGGCTTGGTGCTGGCGTTTGTCTGTGTGCACTGCCCTTTTGTGCAGCACATGGAGCGGGCTTTTGCCGAAGTCGCGGCGAACTACGCGGATCGCATTGCTTTTGCGGCAATTTCGTCGAACGACGTTCTTTCTTTCCCGCAGGACTCGCCGGAGTTTATGCGCGAGCAGGCCGGGCGGCTGGGGTGGAAGTTCCCGTATTTGTACGATGAGTCGCAGGAAACGGCGCGTGAGTTCCATGCTGCCTGTACACCAGATCTGTACCTTTTCGGCCAGGAGCTGCAGCTGGTTTACCACGGGCAATTCGACGAAACGCGGCCATACCGGCAGAGCGATGAGGCTGCGGGTCTGGTCAAGGATAATCGCATTCACAGGGCGGCGTATGGTGGGGACCTGCGGCGTGCGATCGATGCGCTGCTCGCGGGAGAACCACCGCTTGCCGAGCAACGGCCAGGACTTGGCTGCAACATCAAGTGGCGCGGCCGGGGGTAAATCACGTCCACGGACTTTGCGCCAGGTGTGAAGCTGCCCTTGTGCTAACGGGGACTTGATGGGGCGGTACCGGCCTTTTGTGCGGCTTTATCGGCCTTTTGCTGCTGCTTGATCGCTTTGCGTTGGGCCTTCTCACTCTTGGCGCGTTCCTTGTTGGCCTTTTCCTCGTTCTTGAGCTGGGTTTCCTGGTCCTTGGGAGAAACAGGTGCCGTTGTGTCCTGTGCGGTGGAGTTCGTGGTTTGGGCAAGGACTTTGTTCTGGAGGGTGAAGGACGCAGATATCGCGAGCAGCAGGGCGATGGATAGCGCAATGATTGGGGAAAGGGGAGAATAGCGTTTCATGCAGGATTCCTCCGGATTTCAGATGCACCTGGAAAGACCCTAGACTCACGGCCCCGGCGTCTTGTGAACGCAGGCGCGTCTACTGAATTTGCACCAGATCGCCGTGGCCGCGTGTTGCTGGCGCGGCATGCTGCGGTGCGCGCCAGTGGTCAATGTAGCTGACCTGATGCACGCAGGAGATGGTGCAGTTGGGAGCGCAGGCCTTCTCCGTCAAAAATTCGCGTTTTACGTCGGTACGCTGGTACTGGGCGAGTGGCACGCCGGGCTTGCCGCGCTTCTGTGAGCAGTAGTGCACCAGGCCGTTTTCACAGACGTACAGATAGCGGGAGCCCGCGCGGCAGCGCCAGTTGTTGGGCTCGCCATTGGCGATGGCTTCTTGAAAATGGTTGAAGCGTGAGTAGGAGCGGCGCGTGAGTTTGCGGACGCGCTCCCAGACGGAACGCTCGTCGCCGCCGAGTGGTTTGAGCTGGCCGCTACTATCGTGGATGATGCCGATGGTGGAGGAGAAGCCGAGATCGAGCGCGCGCCGGGAGACTGTGTAAGCGTCCTCAGGGTTAGCGATGCCGCCGCCGACGACGGAATTGATGTTGACGTGGAAGTCGGCGGACTCGGCGAGCCAGATCAGGCGCTGGTCCAGGACTTTCAGCGATTTCTTGGAAACGGCGTCGGGCAGAACGTTGTCGATAGAAATCTGCAGGTGATCCAGACCGGCGCGGTTGAGCCGCTCGATGCGTTCGCGGTTCAGGTTGTAACCGTTGGTGATCATGCCGGCGATGGCGCCGTTGTGGCGGATGCGGGCGATGACGCGGTCCAGATCGGGGTGCAGGGTCGGCTCGCCGCCGGAAATGGTGATCACGCTGGTGCCGAGGCGGCCAAGATGGTCGATACGGCGTTCCATTTCTTCAATGGGTACGGGATCGGAGTGGCTGTCGAACTCGTTGCAGTAGGTGCAGGCCAGATTGCAGCGGCGCATGGGCACGATCTGCGCCATGTACGGATGCGCGGTGTGCACCAGGGCCCAGGCGATGGAAGCCAGTTCGCGGGCGCGGAGCGCGGCGAGGCGGGTGCGGCGGCGAGCGGTCATACGGCGGCGCACGAGCTTCAATTCAAGGCTCGGCGCGGGATTCTGTTCCTGTACGGCAACGGGCATGCTAACTAAGTCTAGCGGATACGTTACGAAGGGGTGATGGCCGGGCACCACAGGACGCAACTTCCCGGCGCAAGTTGCCGTCCCATCGGCATTGGCACGGGAGAGGGTCTGCTATGTCGTTTCTGGAGATGTTCAGGGAAGGAATCTTGGACCTTGTCGAGCTCCCGGAGCTCCCGCGCGACACCCTTGTCTGCAAGTTTCCCCGGACTGAAAACGAGATCACGAACGGTGCCAAGCTTGTGGTGCGCGAGGGTCAGGGCGCGATCTTTGTGAATGAGGGACGGCTCGCCGACATCTTCGGGCCGGGCACCTTCAAGCTCGAAACCCGCAATCTTCCGTTGCTGGCGGATCTGCGTGGCTGGCCGTATGGCTTCCGCAGCCCGTTCAAGGCAGAGATCTACTTCTTCTCGACACGGCCCCTGCTGAACCAGCAGTGGGGCACGCAGCAGCCGATCCTGCTTTCGTTGCCGGGCTTTGGCCTTGCGGAGCTGCGCGCCTTCGGCCAGACCGGCTACCGCATCGGCGATCCCGCAACCTTCTTCCGGCAAATGGTGGGCACCACCGGCGTCCTGCAGGGGGCGCAGTTGCGTGATTATCTGCGCGGCCTTGTCCTATCCTCCTTTAGCGAGGCTCTTACCCGGTCGCAGCCAATAGCCGAAGCCCTTATGGGAAATTTATCCGAGACGGACAAAGCGCTGCTGGATCAGCTGCGCGACGGCTTGAGTCCGCTTGGCCTGGAGATGGTGCAGTTCGTGACGGAAAGCATCTCATTGCCGCCCAATGTGCGCGACGAGCTGATGAAATACAGCCGGCTCGACAAGATCGATATTGGCCGGTACACGCAGTTTGAGGTCGCAAAGGCCGTTCCGCAGATGGCCGCGCACGGCGGGGGACTGACC
>CAXTRR010000071.1:0-12964 GCA_964246795.1 uncultured Terriglobus sp.
GATCCGAACATCACCATGCTCATCACGCTCGACAAGAGCCAGGCCGGCGGCGTGCATGAAAAAGCCCTGATCGCCGCCGACCAGCAATACAATCTGGCCGCCTTCAACACGCACTTCGCCATCGGCTCCTCCGCCACCAACCAGATCAGCCACACCAAAGGTTTCGTCGCTGATGGCCGCGTCGCTGCGGAGGGCTCCACCAACTGGTCCACCTCCGGCGAGGGCACCTTCGTCGTGCAGGGCCAGCCCGGCGGCCCCGGCTACAAGGCGCAAAACAACACGCAATCCGTCATCACCGACCCCGACACCCTCACCCGCTTCCAAACCGAGCTCATCGCCGAGCACATGACCGTCGTCGCACAGGCGAAGGGTGGCCAGGGCACCACCTCTGCCGCACTTCGACCGCAGATCAGCGAGCAATCCACATCAGCGACTTAGAAAGTCCAGAAGAGATCTCTCTTTCAGAAGGGTCTAGCTTCAGCTAGGCCGCAAGCTTCTAAAGTAAGGCGGGCTTTAGCCCCTAAGGTCATTGTTTCGGTCATGAATCATACCTGCTTCGTAACTCCGAACCCCCAAATCAGGCAATTCTCGACCTCCTCATGCATCGTCATTTCGACCGGAGCGGCCGAATGAAATCCAACATTCCGCTGCTCTTTAGGCCGCGTAGTGGAGAAACCTGCTTTCCTTCTCGACGGCACGGACCTCGAATCACTCCTTTCACGCCGCTGTGGCCAGGATGACATTCGTTCTTAGCTGTTCTCGCGGCGTTGTCTGTAATGATCGACGGCTCCACATCACCAGGGCTGCACGCCCGGCCTCTAGATCCGTTCCGGAACGGCACACCATCACGCCACCCGCCCTAGCGCACCGCCTTCACCAGTAGCAAAGCACACCCATGCCCCTCCAGCTTCACGGTCAACTCCCGCTCCGGCCGCGCATCTTCTTCATGTGCCCAAAGATCACGGCTCGTGTAAGCAGCAGCCGAAAGCTGAAGCTCCGCCCACGGCAAACGAACCGTCGCCGGCGCGTCCTTCTGGTTGAAAACCGCGACAACGGTCCCGTTCCTCTCCTGCGGCACCGCCGTCCACGCCACCACATCGGGCCGCGTCAGCACGGGGTGGTTTTCCGTCGCGTGCTGGTCGACAGCCAGCACCTCCGGGTTGGTCAGCAGCGCCAGCGTCCAATCGTCCAATTTGGGCAGGTTGCCGCCAAACATCAGCGGCGACCGGAAGATCGACCACAGCGTCACCAGCGTGCGCTGCTCCGCATGGGTCAGCCGCGTCTCGCGCGGCGGTCCCCACCCCGGTGCCGGTCTCAAAGAGCCCAGCGGAATCATGTCGGCATCCGGCCAATGCCCTGGCCGCTCTGTCCGCACCCAGTACGCCGTTCGCGCGAACTGATCACCAACACCCTGTGGATACGCCGCCGTACCGCGCCACAGATCCCAAACGTCGTTCGAGATGCGCCACTGCTCCGCATTCTCCGCAAACTCCTGTCCAGACTCAATCGGCGGCTCACCCGGCGAGAGTGAAAGCGCAATGGGATAGTCCACCTTGCGCAGTGCCGCGTGCAGCATCCGCAACTCCGCGCTTTTGTACAGCGGCTGCGTGATGCAGTCTACCTTTACCAGATCGACCTTCCATGATGCGTACAGCCGCGCCAGCGAGTCATAGTAGGCCTGCGCCGCGGGTGTCTCCTTCAGGTCATAGTTGTCCGGATTCCAGCCGCACACGCCCAGAGTGTTGGCCGCCTCCGCGGCGTGAAAGGCCGAGCCTTCAATTGGTACATCGCGCATTACAGCCGCGCGCGGGATCCCCTGCAAAATATGTATGCCAAAGCGCAAGCCCAGCGAGTGCACATACTCGGCAAGCGGCGCAAAGCCCTTTCCCTCCGCCGCGGAGGGAAACCGGTTCAGCGCCGGCGTGTACCGCCCAAAGCCGTCCAACGTAAACTTCTGCTGCTTGCCGCTGCCCTCCGGCGTCGGATTCGTCGTGGACCACTCCATGTCGACGGTGAGGTACTGCCAGCCGAACCGCTGCAATTTTGCGTGCATCGCATCGGCCGCGGAGCGGATGTCCGCCTCGCTCACGGTCGTTCCAAAGCTGTCCCAGCTGTTCCAACCCATGGGCGGCGTGGGTGCCAGCATCGCCGGCTCGTTTGCCGCACCTCGCTGGGCAGGACTCTGCCCATGAACGTTTGGAGCAGTGTGAGCAACCAGAGTCAGCAGCAGCAATAACCACATAGCACGATTGACAGGAGCAATCATGCGCTCCAGTCTCCGCTTCCGGCATACGGCATGCAAGCGCTTATGCCGACATACCCCCAAAAGAAACGCCCCGCGACGGTGCGGGGCATTTCACTGCATGCGGCAAACCGCGCTAGTCGCGGCGGCCCAGCGTCGGGCGGTCGTCACTCTTGTCCTGTGTGGTCGTGCTGTTCGGGTCGTTGTTGCTCGCGGTCGTACGGCGCAGTGTCGGCTTGTTCGGGTCCTGCTTGCCGTCAATCTTGCGCTTGTTCTGGATGCGCGCCAGCCGTGATTTCACATCGTTGAACTCCGACGTCGTGACCAGATAATCCTGCTTCGCGGGCAGAATCGTCGCAATCTCTTCTTCTGACCGGGCCACGCGGTCCGGTGTCTGCGGATGGTCGGAGAATGCCTTTGAGAGCACACCCGGCTTGCGCTTCTCCAGCGCCTCCAGCTTCTCAAACATCGTCACCAGGCCCTGCGGATCGTAGCCCGACCGGTAGGAGTACTGCACGCCCAGCCAGTCCGCCTGCGCCTCAAAGTCGCGGGAAAACTTCAGAAAACCCAGCGGCACTGCAAGCTGTGAAGCCTCATAGATGCCATACGCCGTGTAGCCACCCATAAAGATCAGCGGCACCGTGCTCAGCTGCATGTACTGCATGCGCGTCATCTCACGCGCGGCGTGGTGCGCGGCCACATGGGCAATCTCGTGTGACATCACGCCGGCCAGCTCGCTCTCATTGTCCGCCGCAAGAATCAAGCCGCTGTTTACGTAAAAGTAGCCGCCCGGCAGCGCCATCGCGTTGATCTCGTCCGAGTCGATCACCTTGATGGTGAACGGTACTTTGGCATCGCTGTTCTTCACGATATTCTGGCCCACGCGGTTCACGTACTCCACAATGACCGGGTCGGTAATGATCCGCGAGGTGCGCTCCACTTCCATGGCATATTGCTTGCCATTGCGCACCTCCCAATCCGTGGAGAACCAGTTCCCCAGGCCGCGCCCGCCAATATCCCGCGTACCCGCCGAACTCACATCTTCGATCGAGCCCTTCTTGATGTTCTTCTTTAAGTCGTCGCCCGGGTCCGGAATCGGCTCATTATTGTTCTTAGCCGCATCCTCGCGCGCCTTGTCCAGGTCGGCCTTGGTCGCCACCGGAGGCGGCCCGTTGGTCGGCCCATTGGTGCCGCCGCCCGACGGTGCCTTCGGATCGCCCGTTGAGGCAGACGGTGCACCCGTCCCCGTGGTGCTCGTCGGGGAAGTGGGTGTGCTGCTCGCCGGGGGATTGGAAGGCGTGCTGGAAGTTGGCGCCTGCTGTGCCACCAATCCGGCGGCGGAGAGGGTCATCGTTGCGATCAGTGCGAGCTGGCGAAATTGCATCTGGGGAAATCTCCCGGGCGTCTCGTCCAGCGCGCGGCTCCGCGCACAGCACGCCCCACTCACTTAGACGCAGAATACGCCGCGCCGTCGCAGCGCGCACACCCCGGCTACTGCCGCCCGAACCGGTACACCACTCCCAGATTCACACCCAGGTTGTTCTGCACCGTGGACCCAAACGTCGTCAGCACATACGTCGGCTGCACTCGGAATGCCAGATTGTTGTAAATGTTGTAGTCCAGGTTCGCGCCCAAGGTGAACGTGGGGTTCGCGTTGGAATCCTTCCACAGCCCAAGATCCTGTGACGGCAGCCCCTTCGTGTCCCCGCCGAACTTGCTCAGGGTCACGCCCCCCGTCGCCACCGCGCTCACGGTATACTTCTCCACCGCAATGAACCGGTATTGCGCTCCGCCGGTAAAGCTGTACTCACTGATATTCGGCCGGTACACCGCGTTCTTCGCAAACGGATTGGGAATCTTGCCCGCCCCATAACTTCCGCGAACGTCCGCCACAATACCCCAGCGAGGATTCAGCAAGCGCGTGCCACTCGCAAAAAAGCCAATCTCATTGCTCTTCTGCAGATACTGGCCCGTCCTGAAACGTAGATAGCCACCACCGCCGGCCACCTCCCACTTGTGCGAGTAGGTGTCCTGGATGTTGCGGTCGATGCGCGCCCGGCGGTTGCTGTTGATCCGGCGCGACCGTGAAATCGACACCGGAGACCGCTGCTGCGCGGGTGGAGCCGGGGCCGCCTGCGGTGTACCCGCTGGAGCCGGGGCCGCCTGATCAGGACTCGCCTGAGCCGGTGCCGCCTGAGCCGGAGCGGCTTGCGACGCGTCCGGCACGGAAGACGATGTCCCCGTCTGCGCAAAACCTGCAGCGCAAAGAAGAGCTGCCAACGATACGGTGGAGGCAACTGCGGCAGAACGGGACAAATGCGGACCCCTCGGCGTGCAAGCCGCCGGCTTTTCAAAACGGAACATCAACCAATACTCCCGGAATCGTTGAGGCGCTGCTACGTTCAGAATCGACGAAGACGCCAACCCTCCCATTAGAACACCCTGCGGCATAGGACTGTCCCGGCCTTCCTACCGGAAGCAGGCGACACGAAAAACATTCCCGCACTGCCGCCGGCTGCACAGGACACCATGCCCAAACCCACCAACTCCTACACCGGCGGCACTGGCCGAGCCAAGCGGCCCGGCAACAGCGGCAAACGCCCCGCAATCCCTCGCGGCCATGGCATCGCACGCCTCCTGTTAGGCATCCTGCTCGGTTCCCTGCTCACCTTTGCCGGCCTCGCCGCCTACTTCTACCTCGACCACCCGCCCGTCGCCGTGAACGACAAGCCTGCCCTATGGGAGCACCTCACCGAAACCGTCCCCTTGCGCCACCGTGTTCAGGCCGAGGCCAAACAGCCACCCTTCCCCGCCGGGGAAGACGGCTTCGAGTCCGCCGCCCGCATCTACCGCGTGCAGTGCGCGCAATGCCACGGCACCCCCGGCCATGAGTCTTCCATCGGCCGCCAGATGCTGCCGCACGCCCAGCAGTTCTTCGGCCGCGACCGTCGAGCCACCGCCGCCAAACCCGCCGGTGAACTCTACTGGCCTACCGCCTTTGGTGTCCGTCACTCCGGCATGCCGGCCTACAATCGCAGCCTCAGCAACACCGATCTCTGGAACCTTGCCCTTCTGCTGCACAGCGCAGATCAGGAACTGCCCGAACCTGTCCGCAATCTGCTCGCACAAACGCCGGCCTCGCCATCTACTTCAGCGAGTAACTAATCCCCGTCACAAACTGAAAGCTGTTCTTCCGGTACCCCGGTGACGGATTGTTCAGGTAGTTATCCGTCGCGTTCAGATTTACACTGAGCCTCCGCAGGACCGGCAGCGTCAACCCAACACCTCCGTTGGCCGAGTAAGCATACAGTTGATTCCAGGCTGGTAAAACATCCAGAAATTCCGTAAACACCAGCTTGCGCGGAAGATTCCGCAGATAGTTCTCCGCAAAAGTCGATCCGATTAATTGCTGATTTACGCCGGCCGCGATGAATTGCTGCTGCTCGAAATGCGTTTCCGCTTTCAAATCCAGCCGTTGCACCGGAGTCTGGAAGGGCGTATATCCAAATCCCGCTCCGTACACCTGCTGTAACTGCAAACCCTGTGCAAAGTTATGATCGAAGCTTATATCTGCAAGCAAATAGAACTTTTTTGACAAGTATTCGTCCCGCTCCCCGTCGCCATGGAAGATACTCGTCTTCACCACGGAGGCCGCGCTCGCCGGCACCACTTGGGGAATCACCGGCGTCGTCAGGATGCCGTAACTCTCCTGCACGTTCACCGTCGTCTTGTTACGCGCGCGGAAATAAGTCAGCACCGGCACCTGCCGAACCAGGGATGCGCCGCCACTAAAGGTGCCGCCATGCTGCGTGGACTGCACCAGCGTCGCTCCCAGATTGATCGCGCCGCTCCATCCATCCAGCGGTCCCGCTTGCTTCTGCAGCTCCCGTTGAAAGGTCGCTCCATCCACAATGTAAGCAACTTCCTTCACGGGCACTGGCTGGGCGGAGCTATCCGCTTCCGGTGACAACACCACACCTGCCTCACTCACCACAATCTTCACCGGTTGAATCGCCTGAGACTCCTTCACCGGCACTCCATGCCGCAACACGGCGAACTCCCCGGCTGTGCGCAATTCCTTGATCTTCGCCAGGGGCACCGTAATCTCGCCGGCAATGTCGCTGCGAAAAATCACGCTGTCATTCACGCCGCGGACCAGCGTCCCGGTCAGCCGGTCGCCATTCAAAAACAACAACACATCGCGAGATGCAGCCGTGCCCTGCCCGGTACCCTGACCTGTGCCCTGCCCGGTACTTTGAGCGTTGCAGTGGCCACTCCATCCCTGCAGCGCCGCCACCAGCAACACCAGCCCGAAAGCACCAGCCCGGCTTCGTTTCATCATCCAGCCTCTCATTAACCTCAAGTCGCCCGGCAAGCAAAGCACTCCCTACTGCACAATCAGCATAGAGGCTGAATCCCGGTCAGACATCAGGCATTCCATTCCTGTCGTCCGGGGCCATCCAGCTCTCACTCACTCATGTCCGCTTTCCTTGCAAGCCTCGCCTCCCTGCCCATCTCCCTGCCGCCCGCGGCGCGGCTCTCCTCCACGCTCTTCCACTTCTTTGAGATCACGGCCATCGTGCTCGGCGCACTTGGCGGCGGCCTGGCCTCACGCCGGGACCGCCATTATCGCTTCGACTACACCGGCATCATCGGCCTCGGGCTCATCTCCGGCGTGGGCGGCGGCATCACCCGCGACATCCTGCTCAACGAAGGCCCGCCCCTCTCACTCGCGCATCCCTCGTACCTGGCCTACGCCATCCTCGGTGCCGCGCTCTCCCTCGCCATCGGCCGCACCGTCAGCCCGCGCGTGCTCTGGCTCATGAACGTCGTAGACGCGCTCGCCCTCGGCCTCTTCACCGTCGCCGGTGCCACACGGGCCATGAACGCCGGCCTCGGCTTTCTTCCCTGCCTCCTGCTTGGCGTCATCACCGCCGTCGGTGGCGGATCGCTGCGGGACCTCTTCTCCGGCCGCTCCCCGCGTGTCTTTCAGGAGGGCGAGCTGTACGCCCTTGTCTCCGCCGCCGCAGCGTTGACCTTCCTCGCCGTCCAGCGCCTCGGCGTCACCAGCAGCCGCGCCGCCACCATCGGCACAGTCACCGGCTTCGGCCTCCGCCTGCTCGCGGTCCGCTTCGGCTGGCGCACACAATCGGTTCGCCACATCTCTGACGCACCCACGCCATAGCCCCCAGAACAAGCCAGACAGTGATCAGCCCGATGTCTTGCTTCTGAGCTAAGGGCTCTACCGGCTGGATGGTGTGGCCCTCACTCGGACGCGTCGGCTCCTGCCGCAATCCATCCCAGAAATCTCGACAGGCCCCAACATCTGGACCGTGTCATCCTGAGGAGCTTGCGACGAAGGATCTGCTTTTCCGAATCAGCACAGATTTCAAACAGCACTTACACAACTTCCTCAAGAATCCCAGCTGAGAAAGAACAACAACCTTAAGCCGCGGCCAGCTTTTCCAGCTCCGGCATCGCCGCCTGCGCAGCGTGCTCATCATAGGCCTGCAACGCGAATCCAGCGTCGCGCCAGCCCTCATACCCGCCCTTCAGTGGACGCACCCGGTGTACGCCCAGCTTTGTGAGCCGCCGTGCCAGTGACGCACTCGTCTCCTCGTTCGGGCAGGTACAGTACAGAATTACATCGCGGTCGCGTGGCAGCAGCTCCGCATGCTTCTCCAATTGCGCCGGCGGAATGTGCAACGCTCCGGGGATCACTCGCGGGTCAGGTAGAAACTCCAGCGGATGCCGCAAATCCACCACAAACGGCGGCAGCACGTCGTCCTGCTGCGCCGCCGTCATCAACTCACGCAGTTGCTCTGAGGTAATACGAGCTTCCCGCAGCTCTGCCAGAAATGCCCGCTGCTTCCAGATCCGCCGCAGAACAAAGCCCAGCACCATCAGTCCGAAAATCATTACGGAGTAGCGCACCAGGAAATGAAGAAACGGTGCCGACCGCTTCGCGAAGTCTCCAAAGAACCTCCCGCCAAAAACATAGGCGGACGCCCAGATCATCGATCCCAGCAGATCGAACGCCAGAAAACGGCCATAGCTCATGCCGCTTTGTCCGGCGATTGGTGCTGCCACCGCGGAGAGCCCTGGCACAAACTTGGCAAACAAGAGCGTCACACCGCCATGACGGCCAAAAAGACCCTCCGTCTTCTTTACGCACGTGGATGCCTCCAGTGATAGACGGCAGATCAGCCGGACCACCTTGCCGCCATACCGCACACCTGCGAAGTACCACACGGAATCCGCAATCAAGCAGGCCAGCAACACTGACAACATGACCGTAACAGCGTGGATCTGGTGCGTCGCCGTAAGCGTCCCCGCCGTCAGCAGCAGGGGTACTGAAGGAATCGGCACCCCAAGTTGCTCCACCAACACCCAGAGAAACAGGATCCCGTAGGCGTAGTGCACGAAAAAATCGATGGCGAGCGGCATAAGGCTGGGAGTCCTATCTTCTCAGATGACCCTGTGCACGAAGGCGATGCGCCAACTTTGCATCGAGCCCACTGCCCAGTGATCCTGCCTGTCACTTTGTAAGCCCAAAGTAAAAGGGCCCGCACTTTCGCGGACCCTCTGCCTTTTTCAAAACTACCTGCTTATTTCACATGCACTTCCGGATCGACGGAGTAGCCCTTCCGCAACAGCAGGTCCTTATTTGCATCCTGCGCAAGATCGATCCGCACCGGTATGCGCTGCACCACCTTTACGTAGTTGCCGGTGGCATTCTCCGGTGGAAAGAGGGAAAGACTCGACCCTGTTGCGCCGCCGATCTGAGTGATCTTGCCCTCGTAACTCCGGCCGCCCAGAGCGTCCACCTTGATGTCGACCTTTTGTCCGGTCTTCATATGCTGCAGTTGCGTCTCTTTGTAGTTGGCGGTTACCCACAAACCCTGGATCGGAATGATCGTCAGCAGGTTTTGCCCCGCTGTCACGTTATTGCCGATCGCAACGTTCTTCCTGTTAATGATCCCCGTCACCGGTGAGGTGATCTTGCAGTAACCCAGGTTCAGCATGGCCTGATCCAGCTTTGCCTGATTCTGCTGAATATCCGCATTGGCGGCGTTTGCGCGAGCCTGCTGCACCTGCATCTGCTTCGGCCCATTTTGCCGCGCCTGCTCCTCATTGGAACGAGCCGATGCCAGCCGGGACTCCGACTCACGTACAGCCGCCTGCTGCGCAATCACGTTCTGCTGCGCCTCCAGCAACGCACCGTTTGCGGCCGCGGCCGTTGCCACCGCCTGGTCGAACTGCTGCTTGCTGATCACATCTTTCGCTACCAGCGGTGTGTACCGGTCCACATCCAGCTGTGCTTTCAGGGCATTGGCCTTTGCCTGATCCACGCGCGCCTGGGCCGCGGCAACCTGCTTGCTCGCCTGCGCAATATTCGCCGTCGCTGACGCCACATCCGATCCACTGGTGGAGACCTGCGTGCGCGTCTGCACACCCGTGATAGGCACGTTCACATTAGCCTGCACAAACGACGCCCTGGAATTTTCCAGCTGCGCCTTCGCCTGTTCCACTGCCACCTGGTAGTCACGCGGATCGATTTCCGCAATGACATCCCCCTGGTTCACCTGCTGGTTGTCCGTTACATTCACCTTGATGATCTGACCCTGAACGCGCGCGGAAAGCGGATACAGATCCCCGTCCACCTGCGCGTCATCCGTGCCCTCGGTAAATGTGGAGCGGTAGTAGAAGAAAACCGCAAGGCCCACAATCAACAGCACGACGATCCCGATGATGAAGTTCCTGCGAGCCTTCGCTGCCGGATTCTCCGGCTTCTTGGCTGGCTTTGCTCCGCCGTCACCACCACCGGACTGCGCCTGCTCCTGGCCGCCGCTTTGTGCGGCACCCTGTTGGCCACCCTGACCCTGGCCGCCGCTCGGCTGGCCGCCACCACTCTGGCCCTGGCCGTTCTGCCCGTTGCTCTCCTGCTGCTGATCGGAATCTGCCACGATCACTTCCCTCCGACTTTCAAAGCGTCTTTATAATTGGTGCCGGCCGTGCCCGAGGCCCGTGCCAGCGAAAGCTTCGCCATGTTGTGCTGATACAGCGCACTAATGTACTGATTGTTGGCCTGCTGCGTCTGTGCCTGCGCCTCTGACACAGCAAGATTGTCCGTCACACCTGCGCGGAAGCGTTGCTGCGCCTCGCTTAGCGCTTCATTGGCCAAATCGACATTCGACTTCGTCGTCGTAACCAGCTGCTTGGCTGCTTCAATGTCCAGCAGCGCGTCATGTACGTCCTGGTTGACCTGCTGCACCTGGTCGCTGTAGCGCGCTTTCTGCTGCTCCAGTGCCGCATCTGCGACCCGGATGTCACCTTTCGTCTTGGCAATCTGCAGGATCGGCGCTGAAACCTCGCCCGTTGCCGTGAATGTCCCGTGGTTGTGGCCCAGCGTGTTGCCGATGTCGCCGTAATCCCCGTTAAAACTGATGGTCGGATACTGCTGTGCCACCGCGGCCTTGCGCTGCAGTTCATAGCCCTTCAGCGTTTCCGCCTGCCCCTGCAGATCCTTGCGGTTGGCGAGCGCCCGCTGAAACGCCTGCTCCGGCGTCAGTGCCTCCGCCTCGCTGTAGGGCGTGGTGTCTGTCAACTGAAATTGCTGTGCCACCGGCAGGCCGATCGCGCGGGCCAGCGCCAGCTTGTCCTTCGCCAGGCTGTTGCGCGCCTGGATCAACTGCTGCTGCGCATTCTGGTAGTCCACCTGCGCCCGCAACACATCCAGCCGGGGACTTGTGCCCGCATCGTGCGCCGCGGTCGCCTGGTCCAGCGATACCTTTGCATTCGCCAACTCCGCCTCGTCTGCCGTAATCAGAGCGGCGTCCGCAATGCAAATCAGGTAGGCATTTCCCACCGTCAGCACCACCATGTTGCGGGCATCCTGTGCAGTTAACTGCGCACCTGCAAAGTTGTGCTTGGAAGCCATATACCGGTCGATCGATTGCACGTTCACCACTGACCAGGTCAGGTACGCGCGGAAGTCGAAAACCTGAAACGGTCCAATGACCGGGTTTAACCCCGGAAAGCGAAGTCCAAACGTCGCCAGGTTGATCTGCTCTTCCGTAAAGCTCGCATTCCCGGTGATGGTCGGCAACAACTGCTGCAACTGCTGCAGCTTTATCCCGGACGCATTGCGCACATTGCTGCTTTGCAGGATCAGGCCGAGGTTCGTGCGCAGGCCGCGTTGAATCGCATCGTCGAGCGAAAGGTCATACACACCCTGCGTCGCCGTCCCTTCAACCACTGAACCCTTGTAATCGTTTGTGCCTACCGCCTGCCCCGAACCAGAGCCGCCGCTCGCACCGCCAGAAGCTGACCCGCTGCCCATTCCATTCAGCACCTGCTGTGCCGCCTGTACTGTTGCCGGACCAGATGCCTGCTGCCCACCGCCGGAAGTGCCCTGACTTGTACCTGTTCCGCCGCTGGTCCCGCCCGTCGTTGTCTGTGCCATCAGCGGTAAAGACACCATCGTTGCACCGGCACATGCCAGCACGGCCGATCGCATGACCCTGCGCGCGCTTCCACCGCGCATGCAACAACCAGCCCCTTCCACCGCTCTGTTCATACACCTCGCTACAGAACAAACAACGTACCGCAAGCCACGCTGAAACGTTCAGCACACAGGTTTGACAAGCGGTCACACATCAGATGCATCCACCCGTCCGCGGCGATGCAGAAACTTCCACGGGCCGCATGCCCCCATATACTTGGTGCCAACGCCGTCCGCGGCGAACTCCTTCGGAAAGGCAACGGAATCATGCCTCCCATTCGTACCGGTGTCATCGGATTCGGCCTCGCCGGCCGCGTCTTCCACGCGCCCTTCGTCAGCGCCGTCCCCTCGCTGGAGCTCACCGCCATCGTGCAGCGCACCGGGGATGAAGCCGCCGCAGCCTACCCCGGCCGCACCATCTTCCGCTCCGCCGATGACCTCTTTGCCAGCGACATCGAACTCGTAGTCGTCGGCACACCCAACGCGACCCACTTTTCTCTCGCCAAAGCCGCCCTCCAGGCAGGCAAGCATGTCGTGATCGACAAGCCCTTCGCCACGGGCAGCCACGACGCCCTGGAGCTGGAAGCCCTCGCGGCAAGCAAAGGCCTGCTGCTCGCCCCCTTTCACAACCGCCGCTACGATGGCGACTTCCTCACCATCCAACAGCTGCTGCAAACAGGTAGCACCGGCCGCACCATCGTCTTCCGCTCCCGCTTTGACCGCTTTCGCCCCGAGCCCCGCGCCAACACCTGGAAAGAGGCCGGCAGTGACGAAAACGGCCTGCTCATGGACCTCGGCCCGCATCTCGTCGACCAGGCCCTCGTCCTCTTCGGCCAGCCCGAAACCATCTCCGCCAGCGTGCGCACTGACCGCGACGGCACAGCGATCGAAGATGCCTTCGACATCACCCTTCACTTCACGCGCGACAGCCAGACCCTCCGCGCCGAACTGGGTGCCACCATGCTCGCCGCCGATCCACAGCCGCGCTTTTTGCTACAGGGCACCCGCGGCAGCTTCCGCAAATTCGGCGTCGATCCCCAGGAGCCCGCCATCGTCGCCGGCGCCCGCGTCCCCCCACTCGACAGCACCACCGACTGGCTCACCGAACCCGAGGACGCCTGGGGCACCCTCACCACCGCCGCCGACCCACATCAACCCACAAATCTCGAACGGCGCACCATCCCTACCCTGCGCGGCGACTACCGCCGCTTCTACGC
>CAXTRR010000072.1:0-12907 GCA_964246795.1 uncultured Terriglobus sp.
TGCGTGAACTGGTCCGCGAGTTGCGCCGGACGAACCCGTTGCTGGTGTATGCCTTCCGCTTTATTGCGCGGCGGCGTTTGCGTAACGGCTTTCGTGCCTTGCGTGCGGCTCATCTGGAACGCGCAGAGGGGATTGACCGGGACACCCCGCTGATCGTGTATGCAAACCATCCCTCGTGGTGGGATCCGCTCACGGCCTTTGTGCTGGCACCGCGGCTCATCGGCAAGCGGCGTTTTTATGCGCCCATGGAGTCGGCTTCTCTACGTCGGTATAGTGTGCTGTCCCGCCTCGGCATCTTTCCCGTAGAGGTGGACACGCCGCGTGGTGCTGCCCAGTTCTTGCGCGCGGCGGAGACCGTCCTTTCGCGCGGAGATGTGCTGGGCGTCACGGCGCAGGGCACCTTTACCGATGTCCGCGTGCAGCCGCCGGCATTGAAGCCCGGCGTAGCGGCGCTGCTGGCGCGGTATGAACGTGCTGGCCGCCGGGTGATCGCGCTGCCGCTGGCGCTGGAGTACACCTTCTGGGACCAGCGCCTGCCGGAAGCGCTGGCGTGCATCGGAGAGCCGGTGGTTGTGGAGGGGTGGCCCGCTACGGTTAGTGCCCATGGCGGCGAACATTTCAGGATCGATACCGGACACGCGCCGCAGAGTGCCACGGAGCGGTGGTCCGCCCTGCTGGAAGACCGGCTCGCCGAGACCCAGAGGGAGCTGGCAGAGTTGGCACTTACGCGCGATGCGGGCCGTTTCAAGACGGTGCTGCAAGGCCGCCGCGGCACCGCGGGACTGTATGGGAACTGGCAGCGCCTGCAACGGGCGGTGCACGGGGAGTTCACGGGAAATCAGGATCATGAAGCACACGCCCGGCGGAAGTTGCCCTAGCCGCCTCGGCAGTAGCACCGGCGTTCGCCGAAGTGGTTACTTCTGTCTGGCGGGGCCATCTATCTTTCTTTCCTAAGGGAAGCGGCTCACATCAGACTGAAATAACAAGATGTTGCCGCAACGACGGCACCACGCTCATGATCACTTACCAGAAACGGTTGGACTGCTTTCTGCCCCGGCCAAATGGGTTGGGTCACCCGGGGCCCAAGAATGGGCCCCGGCGCGGAAGCCGCCAACGACGGCGGACGGCAGACGGCGTTCCCTGTGATGCAGCAACTGTGCCAGCTATCTTTGTTTGCCGTGTTCTCTTTCCGTGCCGTGTTCTCTTTCCGTGCTGTGTTCTCTTTCCGTGCTGTGTTATCTTTCCGTGCCTTTGCGTCGCAAGCAGGTGAGCGACAATCCAAAGGATCATGCTTCTGCTGCTTTCCTTCCTGAGTACCTGCTGCGCGGCGCTGCCGGCTTCCTTAACGCGGAAGAATTTGCGCGAGTACGTTGCGCCGCCCACGGCCGCGGCTTCGCTGCCGGACGTGAGTGTGATTGTGCCCGCGCGCAATGAGGAGGCAGGCATTGCCGCGTGTACCGGCAGTGTGCTGGACTCCCGCGGGATCGAGCTTCAGGTCTTTGTGGTCGATGACGGATCGACGGACCGGACGGCCGCCATCGTCCGCGAGATGGCGAGTGCCGACCCCCGCCTGCATCTGCTGCCCGCCGGTCCGCTGCCCGCCGGATGGAATGGCAAACAGAACGCGTGTTTTGAGGGTGCCCAGGCCGCTACCACGCCCCTGCTCTGCTTCCTGGACGCCGATGTCCGGCTGCATCCAGAGGCGCTGGCGCGGATGGCCACCCTGCTGATGCACGGCGGAACGCAGCCAGGGGAGCAGGATACGCGTGCTGCCCTGGTGAGCGGCTTTCCCCAGCAGCAGACCGGCACGGTGCTGGAGTGGCTCCTGCTGCCGCTGATCCATTTCGTTCTGCTTGGCCTGCTGCCCATGCGCTCCATGCGTCTGACCACGGAGAGCGCCTATGCGGCGGGTTGCGGGCAATTCCTGATGGTGGACCGCGAGGCCTACTTTGCCGCGGGCGGCCATGCGGCGATCCGCGAGACGATGCACGACGGCCTCCTGCTGCCGCGGCTGCTGCGCCGGGCTGGCGGGCGCACCCGGCTGGCTGACTTGACGGAGCTGGCGACCTGCCGGATGTACCAGTCGGCCGCCTCCACCTGGAACGGCCTGGCGAAGAATGCGACGGAAGGGCTGGGATCTCCCAGGAGCATTGTGCCCATGACGCTGCTGCTGGGGTTGGGGCAGGTGCTGCCGCTGCGATTGCTGTTGATTGCGGTTCGCCGGCGTGCGTACACGGCATTAGCCCTGGCGGCGGGCGCGGTGGCCCTCAGCTATCTGCCACGGCTGCTGGAAGTAAAGCGCTTCCGCCAGCGGCCGGCTGGTGCCGCGTTACACCCGGTTGGCGTGGCCACGCTGCTGGCGCTGCAATGGTATGCGCTGGGCCGCAAGCTGCTCGGCCGTCCCGCGGTGTGGAAGCAGCGCGCCTACCAGGCCAACTGAGCGCCTCGTTCCACCAGCATGGACATTTTCAAGCAGCTTGATTCCAGCATGGACGTCGTTTGCAGATGAAAGAGGAGTCACCGCTTAGGCGGTGTCACACCTCAAACGGATGCGACGTTTGAAGGTGAGATTTCTTCCGAAAAGGACTTGCAGAAGATGACCCTGCAAAGGCGGCGTCATGCAATCGCGAGGAGGACGCTTCGCCTTCGATGCGAGTGACTCCCAAGAGAAGATGGCTCCAAGTTCTCACCTCTGTGCGCGCTCTCCGTCTTACCCCCATCCATGAAAACGGCTGGCCGCTCCTTGTTCTTCGCGGAGAGCGGATCTGGCCGAAGCGGGCGATGGGAGAGTTGTTTTGGGGCAAATGAGTCGAGTGGGTTGTGGAGCGTTTCGGGAGATTGGATGTGTCGTCATTCTGGCCGGCAGCACGGCGCTTCTTGCGCAGGAAGGGCATCCGGCAGCCGGGTTGGCGCGCGCGGAGGTGAGTACAAGCCCGGAGGTGAGTTCCGGCATCGCCACCCTGGCCGATGCGCCCGGTGCCGTACCGGCAGACAGCTCATCTGCCAGCGAGACCTCAAGTGATGGCGGCGGTGCGGGCCGCCATGGGCAGGCGGGCCCGGGGCGCGGCGCCCCCTCGGAGCACGTGCCGGAGATGAACCTGACCATTGGTGCCACGGCCCAGCTCACCGCGACGCGCACCGCCAACCAGTACGGTTCGCAGTTCATCCAGGGCACCACGCCCACACTGGGGCTGTTGGCTGGTTTTCACCACCAGATCAAGCCGCTGGAAGGCTACAACGTGAACTTCGGGTACACCCGCCTGACCGAAAACTACCAGCGCAACAACGGCATCACAAACCCGGCGACCGGCGTGACCAGCGGCACCTACACGCGCGGCTCCGTTCCCACGGACGTATATGAGGTGAGCGGAATGTACGTGGTGAAGCGGCCCCAGGTCGGGCGCCAGTACCAGCCCTTTGCGGAGGCGGGTGGCGGCGCGGTGATCTTTGCGCCCACAACGACTCCTTTTCGGGGTCACACCAGTGTGCGCGCCGCCTTTGTCTTCGGCGGCGGCGTGGAGTACCGCATTGGCTATCACCTGGGTGTGCGCGCAGAGTACCGCGGCCTGATGTACAAGTACCCCGATTTCGGCGACGTGACCACGCAGGTGCCGGTGAGCAAGTTCTTTACCGTGACGAGCGAGCCCGCCGTGAGCCTGATGTATCGATTCGGGCGGCATGGCGGTATGCAGTAAGGGAGGCGCTGGCGTCTGCAGAGCTGGCCGCGCGCCGCTACAGGTTTTGGGCAGGACTTTCCCGAAGTGGGAGAGAAGGTACTTCGGCTGCTCCTTTTTGACCATGCAGGAAGCCGGATGGATTTCTTATAATGAGAAACATGCGGGTTCGCACGATTTGGGCGTTGCTGAGCCTGTTCATCTTCGGTGCGGCGTTGCAGGGCGAGGGCCTTCATGCCGGGCTGGCCGAGATTGCATTTCATCCGGTGGCACAGAGGAATTGGCGTGGAGCGCAGACAGAGGCGCTGCGCTGCCTTGTCTGGTACCCCGCACCGGCAGGCGCGCCGGAGACACCGCAGAACTTTACGCCCGCCGGCATGCCGCCCATCTTTCAGGCAGGGCGGGCCGCCCGTGACGCGGCTTTCGCCCCGACTGCAGGCCGTCTGCCCCTCATTCTGATGAGCCACGGCCTGGGCGGCAGCGCGGACCAGTTCGGCTGGCTGGCTCCGGAGCTGGCGCGCCGCGGCTATCTGGTGGTCGCTGTGAATCATCCCGGCAATAACGCACTGGAGCCATATACGCCGGAGGGCCTCCTGCTGTGGTGGGAGCGCGCCACCGACCTTTCAGAGGTGCTGGACGGGATGCTGGCCGACCCGCGTTTTGGGCCGCGCATCGATCCCGCCCGCATCGGTGCGCTGGGATATTCGATTGGTGGTGAGACCGTGCTGGCGCTGGCGGGCGCACGCGTTGACCAGCCGGCCTTTGTGCAATTCTGCCTGGCGCACCCGGAGGAGCCCACGTGCCATGCACCGTCGCTGGCCGGTATGCAGAGCCCGGGGCAACTGCTGGACGCGGTGCGGCTTTCCAGCGCGGAGTCCATGGCGCGCTCCGGTGATTCGTATCGGGATGAACGTATTCGCGCCGTTTTTGCACTGGCACCGGCGGTAGGCCAGGCCTTTCACGCCTCCAGCTTTGCCGCGGTGGCCGTGCCCGTGACCATGGTGGCGGGAGCTGCCGACACAGTGGCTCCTCCAGAGATCAATGCCGAGCAGTTCGGCGCATGGATGCCGCAGGCCAAGGTCGCGGTCCTGAAGGGCGTGGGCCACTACACCTTTCTGGACATGTGCACGGCGGAGGGCGCACAGGTGGTGCCGCAGCTTTGCGCGGAGCCGGCCGGCGCGGACCGCGAGGCAATCCATCGCAAGACGGTGGCCTGGACGCTGAGCTTCTTTGACAAGACACTCACCGCGAACTATGCGCAGCAGCGCCATCCTGACGGCAAGCGCGGACCAGGCCAGAGCCTCACAAAGCAGTAGACCTTTCAGGTGCCCGGGAGACCGCCGGATCGAGCATCCAATCCAGTGCCATGCCTGCTGACGCCAAAGCCATCGCCGCGCTTTTTCCGGAGATGCGCGCGCCCAATGAGCCGTCCTCAAGAGAAGCTACGCGGCGACTTGCGGACGTGCATGCCCGGCTGCTGGAGGCCTATGGCCAGCCGGTGCCGCGTGAAGTGTGGGACCCGCTCACGCAGCTGACCTACTCGCTGTGCAGTGCGCGGACAAAGACGCCGGAGTCGCACGCGGTGCTGCGTGCCCTGCGAGAGCGTTACGACGGCTGGCCCAGTGGAGAAGAGAGCTGGTCAGAGGTCCGCTGGGAACGGCTGCGGGATGCACCTGTGACCGAGATGGAGGAGACGATCGCCGCCGCCACCTTTGCCGACCGCAAGGCACCGCAGTTGAAAGCGACGCTGGAGGGGATCTCCGCCCGGACTGGCGGGCTGTCACTCGGCTTTCTGGCGGGCTACCGGACAGACAAAATCCGCACATGGCTGGAGCAATTTCCGGGGATCGGCTCACAGGTGAGCGCGGCGATCGTGAATTTTTCGTCGCTGCGGCGGCCCGTCATCTCAGTGGATGGGCATCATCAGCGTGTCTCGATCCGTCTCGGTTTCGCGGAGGAAGGCAGCCCTGCACGAGAAGTAGAGACCATCCTTATGCGCGTGGTGCCGCCGGAATGGACGGCCGTGGCGATGGATGATCACCATCAGCTGGTAAAGGCCCTGGGCCAGCGTGCCTGCACGCCACATGGGCCGCTTTGCCGCCGGTGCCCCCTGCTGGAGGTGTGCCCCACCGGCCGGGGTGACCTGCCGGGGTGACCTCCGTGCCGGGGATCCACCAGCTTTGTGATGTCTGTCCACCAGCGTTGCAGGTACACTGCAATGCACAATGGGAATCGTGGGGCCAACCAAGGGCAAAAAAGAGCCGATCTCCCGGAAGGGCGTGCCACAGCCGAAGCGCAAGAAGCTGGCCACGCCGGAGTTGCCGCTGGACGCGGAGCAATGCCGGCAGTTCGGCACGGCACTGATGGCCTGGTACCGCGTCCATCGCAGGGAATTGCCCTGGCGCGGCGTGGAGGATCCATACCGCATCTGGGTGTCGGAGATCATGCTGCAGCAGACCCGCGTGGAAGCCACCCTGGACCACTATCGGCGCTTCATCGCGCGTTTCCCCACCATGCTGGCGCTGGCGCTGGCTCCAGAAGACGAGGTGCTCGCCCTTTGGAGCGGCCTGGGTTACTACCGGCGCGCGCGGATGCTCTACAACGCGGCCAAATTTGTCGTCCGTGAGTTGGGCGGCGTGCTTCCACACACTTCGGCGGAGCTGCGGCGGCTGCCAGGGGTGGGCCCGTACACAGCCGCGGCCATCGCCAGCATCGCCTTTGGCCAGCCAGTGGCGGTGGTGGACGGTAACGTACAGCGCGTGCTGCTGCGCATCGCCGGGCTGCCGGAGGCCCGCGGCATTGAAGTCGAATTCTTCAACAACACCTTTGCCCAGGCGCTGCTGCCGCCGGAAACGGCGGGCGACCACAACCAGGCCATGATGGAACTGGGCGCGACCGTTTGCCTGCCCCGCGGACCGCTGTGCATGCAGTGCCCGGTGCTGGATTTCTGCCGCACCCGTGGCGAGCACGTGACTCTGCCGCGCGCGGCCATGCGGTCAAAGCGGGTAAGCTATGCGCTTTGCACAAAGCAGGATGAGAATGGCGAGGCCGTGGAAGTCATGCTCCACCGGCGCGCCGCCGCGGAGAGCCTGATGCCCGGCATGCTGGAGCTGCCTACGCTGTCCGCGCCGCCCGTCGAAACCGAGCCACGGCTGGTGCTCCGGCATTCCATCGTAGGGGTCAACTACTACGTAGAAGTCTTTGCCGTGGACGGGAGCAGTGACGTGCTTCAGATTCCCGGCCAGGAGGGGCGCGCCTGGTTCCCCGTCAGCGGCCTTGGGTCGCTTCCGCTTACCGGTGTTGCGCGCAAGGTATTGCTGCGCACCGGGATGATGCAGCCGGGGGTTGGCGACAGCGGCGCCCCAGCCAGTGGTCCCCTTGCTGGCGACGCGGATCCTTCCGTGGATGCTGAAGCGGAAGACATCTCTTTGTAGAGGTTCTTTCCGCTCCCTTCGGGTCTCTTTGAGTCAGCATCTTCACCGGCGCGAGGGGAACGCCCGCCGTCGAAATCGCGTCCAAGAGAGAGAAAGAGAAAGGGATTTAAGCGATGGCAATCGAAAACAAGGGCAATGCAGTCTGGCACGGCGGATTGAAGGACGGGTCCGGCACGGTGAGCACGGGGACCGGTGTGGTTTCCGAACAGCCGTACACCTTTGCATCACGCTTTGAGCATGGCAAGGGTACCAATCCTGAGGAGATGATCGCCGCCGCGCATGCCGCGTGCTACTCCATGGCGCTTTCCGCCGAGCTTGAAAAGGCGGGACACCCCGGCCAGGAAGTGAAGACGGCCGCAACGCTGACGCTGGACTTCATCAACGGCGCGCCGACCGTGACAAAGATTCACCTGGTGACCGAAGCCAAGGTACCCAGTGTGGAGGCGGGCAGCTTTGCGGAGATTGCAAAGGGCGCCAAAGAGAACTGCCCGATCTCGCGGCTGCTTAAGGCGGCGGAGATCTCGCTCGACGCCAAACTGGTGTAACGCTTACAGGGCCGTTTGCTTAGCGGGCTGGCTCGGTTGTGATGAAGTTCGAGGCGTCTCCGTCGGCGGGATTCAGAAAATGAATGTCGCCGGGCGGGCGGCGCGGTGTATCCAGGGCAAGCACGACAAAGGGATGCTCCAGAATCTCAGGGATGCCGTGAACAGTGCGCTTGAGAAAGTGCACCAGTTCACCGGCTCCCAATTCCCTAGGCTCTTCCCCGGCAATGGTGAAGACCGCGCGGCCCTGGAGAACGTAGAGGTACTCGTCGCAGGACTCGTGATAGTGGAGGGGTGCCGGACGGTAGGTGCGAAATATGCGGCAACTCGCCGCCTCCTGATCGGTCAGGCGCAGGTCGCGCAGCATGGTTTCTGATGTTTCAGGTAGTGTCGCGGCAAGTGCGGCAATGTCGAAGAAGCTTCCGGGCATAATTTGTGGTCTTTCCTGGGCTTACTTACAGGACCATAAGGAGGACTTTGCCGCGGGATCCGCCTTTTTCCGCGAAGGTTTGCGCGGCTCCCGCCTCCTGCAGGGTGAAGCGCCGGCTGATAGGCAGAGCGAACCTGCCGTCGCGCAGGTCTTCCGCAAAAGCCTTCACCATCTGCGGATCGGGGTGCGCGGAGATTGAGTTCACCCGCACTGCCGGGTGCAAAGCCGCGTCCTGCGGTGGGCCGGTGACCACGCCAAAGACTCCGCCCTCGCGCACCTTGCCAAGCAGGGCATTTCCGGCAGCGCCGCCGACGGTGTCGGCAACGGCGTCCACCGCCCCCAGGCGGGCCAGGTCGTCCTTGTCGTCCAGGGCAATCACGCCGTCCACATCCAGGGGCTTAGCGGCATCCAGGCTGTGCTTGCGCACACCGGCGATCACCTTTGCGCCGATCTTCTTCGCCTGATGTACGGCGCACCTGCCCACGCTGCCGAGCGCGCCGGCCACCAGCACGGTTTGGCCGGCCTTCAACTCGCAGCCTTCCAGTATGAGTTGCGCACCAGTCAGGCAGACCAGCGCAAGCGCGGCAGCGTCCACGATGTCCAGGCCTTCGGGAATATGGGTGATGTCGGGCGCCGGCACCACGGCCAGCTCGGCATATGTGGCTTGCCCGATAGCCATGACGCGGTCGCCGACGGCGACGCCGCCCACCTCCGCGCCAATTGCCCGGACGATTCCGCTCAGATCCCAGCCCGGAGTATACGGAAAGCTGACCGGCATCATGGCTGACATGACACCGGAGCGGACCTTCCAATCCACCGGGTTCACGCTGCTAGCGGCAAGCGCCACCAGAACGCCGCCGGGCGGCAGTTCAGGGTCGGGAGCGTCGGTCACGTAATGCAGCTTGTTCGGCCCGCCGTATTCGTTCAGTACGATCGCTTTCATCCAGGAGCCCTCCGGGGCATGCTGGGTCACAAGCCTCACTTTTCGGACCCGCTACAGGCTAAATATACGCCGGGTCTCCCGCCCGGAAAGCGAAGCAGCTGGCCCGCCACGCCTACGCGGAATGCCTGAGTTTCAGCTCTCCCAGCAAGGCGTGCAGGCGGGCAAGGGGCAGGCCAACGACGTTGGTGTAGTCCCCTTCAATGCGTGGTATCCAGCGGGCGGCGCGGCCCTGGATCGCATAGGCACCGGCTTTGTCCATGGGCTCGCCCGTGGCGATGTAGGCGGCGATGGCATCGTCCGGGACGCTTGCCATGGTGACGTGAGTGGTTTCCGCGGCGGTCAGGGTTGCGGTTGCGGTGAGGACGGCGACGCCGGTAGTGACCTGGTGTGTGCGGTTGCGCAGCAGTTGCAGCATGCGGGTGGCGTCGGCGGCGTCCCGCGGTTTGCCCAGCAGCTCGCCGTCAATGGTGACGGTGGTGTCCGCGCCGATGACGGTGCTTTCCGGGCACAGCTGCAGGACAGCGCGGGCCTTGGCTTCCGCCAGGCGAAGCGTGTAGGGGATAGGCGTCTCATTGGGTAGAGGCGTTTCATCGATATCGGCGGTGATCACGCCGAAGGGCAGGTCCAGGAGCGCGAGGAGCTCCCGGCGGCGGGGTGAGGCGGAAGCGAGGATGAGGGACATAGGGAGTGACGCTTCAGTGAAGTTAGAGCACTTTTCCGTCCCGTGTCATCCTGAACGAGATTTCGGCGAGATGCACCGACGTGGAAGCGCACAGCAGATTGTTCGTCGAGTGCTCCCAAGTATGACACTCATTAGCCGAACCACATTGTTTGTTATGAGCCTAAGGAGGACACCTTCTTCAAGTACAGCAAAAGTGGAACCGCTGAAGCTCGCACGGCAGCTTTATTGTTTTCCTGACTAACATCCGGCTTGCACGAGGTCACTCACAAAGCAAATAGCCTTTGCTTCATCTGACGATCCCAGCATTCGCTGAGTTACTCTTCAAGGCCAGTTCCACTGCCTGGCGGTACGGCAAAGTGGGCCGGGGCAGGATCATGCGTATCGGCTCAGGGTCGCCAACGGCATCGCTTCCCAGGCTGTCCAGGATGCCTTTCATGGCTCCTTTGGGAAGCTTGCCCAAACGCGCGATAAGTGGCGCAAGTGCACCGAGGAGCGCGGGTGGAAGGTGAATTTTTATAGGATGCTTTCGTCCAACAATCTCTGCAGTGATGTCCAGCATCTGGTCGTTTGTCAGGATGTCGTCGCAACCTACGTCGTAACACTGGCCGAAGGCACGTGGCTCCTGCAACACGCCGATCAGATAGTAGACCAGGTCATCCACGGCGATGTTGCGCATTCTTTGCCGGCATGGAGCGATCATCAGGGCGACTGGTTTTTTCGCGTTGCTCACCATCATGTCAAAGCCCTGGCCGCCCACACCGACGATTTGAGCAGGCCGGATGCATGTGACGTCCAGACCGCTCTTTAGCAGAAACTGTTCTGCCTGCCAGCGCCCGCGCACCCACGCGCTTGGGTTTTCCGGCGCAATGCCGAGGAAGGTGACGTAAATGAGGCGGCGCACGCCCTGCGTCCGGCAAGCCTCAACGATGTTCTCCAGGCCACGCCTTTCGACATCCATGAAGTCATGTCCCGCGGTGTTGGCGGGCTGTGGCGATAAGGTGTGTATGGAGATGTAAGCAGCCTGAACGCCGTGCATGGCGCGCTGCATCGACGCGAGATCTGAGATGTCGCCGGTGACGGTCTCACAGCCAGCCTTCGCCAGGCCCTGAAGCTTTGCCGGGTTACGCGCCAGACAACGGACTTCGTACCCCTCTGCAAGAAGCTCGTGGGCGACATGCCCGCCAAGGAAGCCCGATGCACCGATGACAAGGACCTTCTTCACGAGACTCGCGTTCTCTGCCGCTACCATTCAAGGTCGCTGCTGAGCAGTTCTACAAGCTACACAGACACCGGTTCAAGTTCATCGAGAACTGGTGTGTCCTTCGTGTTTGCCCTACAGCACCTGGGCAACTGAGGTAATGAGCATATGACAAGAGTCAACGGACTAATGGCGATCTTTCATCGCTGTAGTCCAGTGGTTCTCCTGATTTGCAAGTTTCTGGCGTGCCTGGTCCTTCCACCATGTTTCGAGCCCTGGCATGTCCAGCATGCTTTTGGCGTAAGTGGGATCAAAGTCCAAATACATACATCGATTGATCGCTGGGATTGAACCTGTCGCATTCCTCCTTTCTTCGAGTGACCAAGTGTCACCGGACTGCACAATGCCCGGCTCCAGCACACGCAGATAGAACCCTGTCCTATTCTCCCGAATGGTGTCTCTTACCCAATTCGATCGACCAATCCGGCGCGCAAGATTTGCGCAAGGCACGCGCGGACCACTGACTTGAACTACGGCGGTCCCAAGGCGAACGTGGTCTCCTACGCAGATCTCGTCTTCGCTGATGCCTGCGAGAGTGATATTTTCACCAACAAACCCCGCCTTCAAGCCCATGTCAAAAAATGCATTCCAGAATAGGTAATGCTCAGCTAGGTGCACACATATCGCGGCACCTGAACCTCCGTGGTACGGCTGCGTCACTTTGTCTCCGGCAAGAACCTCGAAAGAAATTGCAACAGGCTCCTCTGTGCGCTGGCGAAAAATGGATGATGTCCACGTCCCACGCTCATCCGAGAGGACTTTTGGCTGGCCGGTAAAGACGGCCTCGACAATCGCTGTTTGCACCATGTTTCTGGATTTTAAGTTGCTATGGCCGGATGAGTCCGGGAGAACCGTGGTCTCGTCCCTAAATCTGGCCTCGATCGAGAACTGGCTTGTGTCAAGCCCATACTTTGCAGGTTTTCATGGAAAAGGGAAACTCAGCTTTGAGCCGCCGGCCGCACAGGAAAATCCCTACGATGATACGTCAGCGATCCGGCAAATCCGGTCCCGTACATCGAGCACCCTTCCACTGACCTGGACGAACAATACATGTACGGCGATCAGACATTCGCGTCCACCCGTCATGACGTTCTCACCTACAGGACCGATCCCCTCGATCAGGATGTGACGGTGGCTGGGCCGATTACTGTAAAGCTTCACGTAGCGAGCAACGGCACGGACGCAGATTTCGTGGTCAAACTGATCGATGAAGATGCAAGCACGACGGCCTCGCCGGGATATCAGCAGCTCGTTCGGGGTGAGCCGATGCGCGCGCGTTTCAGGAAGTCCTTTTCCAGCCCGGAACCGCTGCAACCGAATCAAGTCACCGCGATCGGCTACACGATGCCTGACATCAACCACACTTTCCAGCGTGGTCACCGCATTGCCGTCCAGGTGCAAAGTTCGTAGTTCTGCTCGCCAGCCTGAATCCGCAATCGTTTGTACGGGTCGCCGACGCAAGGCCCTCTGATTTCGTGAAAGCCACGCAGCGGGTCTTTCATCAGCCGGATGCGGCTTCCTCACTGGTCCTGCAGATTGTCAGAAATAACCGCGTCTAGAGAATGAGAAGAGCACTTTTATGGGAGAAATGTCGAGACCGGATCGAAATCAGCACGCATCATCGCCTTCGCAACCGGCGGTGCTGCTGGACAACAGCCTGACCTGTGGCGGTTTCCACTTCAGCGGTCCACGGGCGATCTATAGCGAGGTGCGCTACCGGTTTAAGTTCTGATGTTGAGTTTAGGGGATGGTCGTCATGGCTGAAGTTGGGAGCACCGCTCCGATGGGTGGGATGTCATCTCGCAAAGTGAGGTGGTAAAGCTCGCCATATCCTTTTGCTCCTGGCTTGTAGATCGCGGTGACATGCCGGTTCTGGGAGGTATGGCAGGGTGAGACACGTCCACCGCCGATCCAGGAGGTGTCTTCTATGTCGAATTGGGAATG
>CAXTRR010000073.1:0-3281 GCA_964246795.1 uncultured Terriglobus sp.
GCTCCAGTGATGAGAGCAATGCGATTGTCTGACATAAACCACCTCTTCCAGCGGCACCGGACTTTAGGTCTTGCTACAGCCGCGGTACGAGCCTTCTGATGTTGCGGCAGCGATGCCGGATTCCACGAAGGTTTCGATTCTGACTCCGGATCGAGAGGAGTGGCTCACTTAGGGCGCCGCGAACGATCACGCGGTGGAACCTGAATTTCAGGGAACCACGGGGAGTTCGATGAAGCTGGCCTGTTCGCCTGCGTGATGGATAGTCTCTGTTGCCTTTTTGTAATCCTCAGGTTTGGCAAAGAAGATATTCGGCACAAAAGTTTGCGGGTTGCGGTCATAGAGCGGGAACCAACTGGACTGCACTTGCACCATGATTTTGTGGCCGGGCAGGAAGACGTGGTTTGCGTCGGGAAGAGCGAACTTGTAGAGGAGGGGCGCTCCTGACTTAATCGGCTTGGGCGTTGACAGGCTCTCGCGGTAGCGGCCGCGGAAGATGTCCATGGCGATGGGCAATTGGTAGCCGCCCAGCTCCGGTTGACCGGCCACCTCGTCTGGGTAGACGTCGATCAACTTCAATACCCAGTCGGCATCTGTTCCGGTGGTGGACGCGAGCAGGTTCGCCATAGGAGCCCCACTGATCTTCAAGGGCTCCGTCAGCACGTCGGTGGTGTAGGTCAGCACGTCGGGCCGGCCGGAAAACTCGCGCTGGTCGTCCACGAGCCAACGCACCCACGAGAGATTTTCCGTGTAGCCCACAGGCTGGCTTGGCCGTGCACGGAGAGGGACGGGCTTTGCCGGATCCGAGATGTAGGCGTCGCTGCCCTCAGCGGCTGCCGGCTTGGTGAAGTCGAGCTTGCCACCAGTGCGCAGATACAACTGCTTGGCCTCCGGCGCCACATTGCCGGCAGCGGACGGCCAGCTTTGCAGTCGCTCCCAACGGTTTGTGCCCGTCTGGAAGGCCGTTACGGGGGACACGTCCATGGCCGGTGCGCCATCCTGCAGGTAGTGCGCCAGGAAGGGTGCAAGGATCTCCGTTCGGAAATGAAGGCCCGTGTCGCTGCGGAACTTGATCGGGCCCAGTGACTCGGCGTACTCGATTTCCTGACCATGGTGCCATGGGCCCATGACCAGGAAGAGGTTCTGTTTGGCCTCGGGCTTGTCTTTCAGGGCTTTGTAGACAGCCAGCGCGCCGTAGATGTCCTCCTGGTCCCAGAGGCTGTGGACGAGCATGGTTGGCACGGTGAGCGGCTGGGCGGCAAGCAGCTTGTCCATGGCCTGCCCGCTCCAGACACTGTCATAGCTCGGGTGCGTGGTGATCTTCTTCCAGAAGCCGATCTGGTCCATATTGTGCTGGCGTCCCAACTCACCCGCCGAGCCGGCCTTCATGTACATGTCGTAGTCGTCGAAGTTGCTGGAGAGCCAGCGCGCTTCGTTGGACCGCGTCGCCGTCTGCTCATAAATGTAGGGAATGTTCTGCTGGCGGAATGCACCGTTGTGGAACCAGTCATCGCCCATCCAACCGTCCACCATCGGGTTCATGGGCACCACGCATTTGAGCGCCGGATGCGGGTGCACGAGTGGAGTGAGCGAGAGAAATCCGTCATAGCTGATGCCGAGAATGCCGACACGGCCATTGCTCTCCGGCACGTGCTTCACAAGCCAGTCGATTGTGTCGAAGGTGTCGGTCGATTCATCCACGGGTGTTGGATTGAGCGGGCCGTGGAAGGGCCGGTTCATCACGTAATCGCCCTCGCTGCCGTATTTACCGCGGATGTCCTGCACCACGCGGATATACCCGCTGTTGATAATCGGCTCGACCGCGTTGTCGTAGCCCCACAGGCTCACGTCCAGGTGCGCGCTGGGTGTGTTGGTGGTGAGGACGACGGCATTGTAAGGTGTGCGCGTCATGAGCATGCCGGCGTGCTTTGCGCCTTGGGGCAGCAGCAGGATGGTGTGCAGCCTGACGCCGTCGCGCATGGGGATCATGACGTCGCGCCGCTCATAATTCATGCCCGCGGTGGGCCGCTGAAATGACGCCGGCGTTTCACTTGGGTAGTCCGGGTAGAGCGGTGCCTGCTGTGCGCTTCCAGCGGAGACCGCCATCAAGAAGGAGCACGCCACACCCACAACGATCTGCCGCAAACGCGTCATAGTGCCTCAAAACATCAGAAGAGATTATGAGGACGGTATCACGCCTGTGACAGCACGGCCGGAGTTCTGCAGGAAAGTGTCAAAATCCTTCACTTTGGCTGGCAGCCTGAGCTCTCATGATCGTTTTGCGCTGCGCAGCACCATCGCCATGAAGTGCACAAGCTTCCACTCGTCCCAGGCGCTGGGTGCCTTTTGCATGTCGATGTGCGAGAGCACTGGGCTGACCAGTCCGGCCTGCAGAGTGGTGGCCTGCAGTTCGCTTTCGATCCAAAGCATTTCCGCCGCGGGAATGATATTGTCCGCCTCGCCGTGCAGAAGGTAGACGGGAACAGTCAGCTTGCCGAGCTCGGATTCCGGGCTGAGTCCGGCGAGTTCCTTGCGGTGGCGGAGCTCGCTGGTTTTCAGCAGGGTGCGGACGGCGTCCGAGCCGGCGTCCATCAGTTCAGCTGCCTCAGCCTGCTGGCGGGGTGAGAGCTCTTGCATCGCTTTGATCTCGGCGTCCTTGTCCTCGTAGAGGTGGGTGCGCAATACGCTGCGAATGGCACTGACGTCGGGCGCGGGAACGAACTCCTCCACGTGCTCGTATTCCAGCACGAGCGGGCCATACTCGTGCGCGGGCAGCAGTTCCACCGTGCCGTCGGGCCGGGCGGCCTGGCCGGTGCGGTAGTAGCTGGCCACGCGGCCCATGGAACCCTGCGAGCCCACGGCGAAGACCAGCTTCATGCTCGGGCGATAGGCCGGATTGGCTGCTGCCACCAGCGAGAGACCGCCGGAGAAGCTCAGGCCCATCACCGCCACAGGCCGGCCTTGCCGCTCGGCAAACCACTTGGTGGAGCTGCCGATGACGCCGATGCTGCTCTCGCTGACACGGTAATCCTTGATGTCGGGCAACTCGGGCGTGAGCACCTGCAGGCCGCACGAGGCCATGGCACGCGCGAAACCCATCAAGCGTGGCTCATTCATGCCCAGGTAATGCACACCGTGGAAGACCACGATGCCGGGTGCGTGCGGGTGCCGCACCGGCGTATACAGCCGGGCTTTCACCGGTCCTGAATCGGTCTGCAGCAGAACGGCTTCTTCATGGAAGGGTTCCGTGACCGCGAGCAGCGGAGCGCTGAGTGGATCACCGC
>CAXTRR010000073.1:3291-12132 GCA_964246795.1 uncultured Terriglobus sp.
CCGCTCACCATCTTAAAAAGCGCAATTGCCTGAAGATGCAGGCTGACGAATGGCCAGGCGAGCAAAGGTGCCAGCAGCAGGATGCACAGCACGATGAGCCACGGCAGCCGGTGTGCGCGCAGGCTTTGACGTGCCCGGGCATAGCGATTGCCGAGGATGCCATGTGCCGCCGCCGAGACTCCCACGTCACGGTGACGGCGATTGTCTAACGAACGGGGCCGGGGAAAGCGCCGAGCCACAGAAACCTCACCAAGGGCAGATGCGGAACAGGGAACAGGGGACAGCCATCAGAACCGGCAAACGTGACCGGCGCTGTTGTTTATATCTCCAGGATCACTGGGAGGATCATTGGCCGGCGGCCCGTGCTTTTCTGGATATACCGTTTCAGGTCTGAGCGGATCTTTTCTTTCATCAGCATCCAGTCGCGCCGCTCCTCGATCGAGCTGTCTTCCAGAGTGCGGGCGATGATGCGGCGGGACTCCTCGCCCATGCCTTGCTCATTTGCGGTAAAGCCGCGGGTCACAATCTCCGGCGGCCCCTGCTGCCGGCCAGTCATTTTGTCGATGGTGATGATGGCGAGAACCAGTCCAGCTTCACTCAGGTGCTTGCGGTCGCGGATGATCAGTTCTTCCACAACGTCGGAGTTGGAGCCGGAGTCGATCAGCACGCGTCCGCTGGGCACCTTGCCGGTCATCTCCGCGGTGAGCGGCGTCACTTCCAGCACTTCGCCATCTTCAATCAGGACCGCTTTTTCCGGGATGCCGGTGCCCATGGCGACTTCCACGTGTTGCGTCAGGTGGCGGTAGTCCCCATGAACCGGCACAAAGAATTTTGGCCGCAGCAGGTTGATCATCAACCGCAGTTCTTCCTGCGAGGCGTGCCCGCTTACATGGATCAACCCGGAACGGCCGTCGTCATGGATGACCTTCGCCTTGCGCCGATAGAGGTGGTCGATGACGTTGTAAATCGCCTTTTCATTGCCAGGAATAACGCGTGAGGAAAAGAGCACGGTATCGCCAGCTTCGATCTTGGCGTGCTTGTGATTGTCCACCGCGGCTCGGCTCAGCGCGCTCATCGGCTCGCCCTGCGTTCCGCTAATCAGGATGCAGACCTTCTCTGGCGGCATGTCGCGTAACTGCCCGCTGTGGATCAGCAGGCCGGGTGGCGGATCGATGTAGCCCAGGTCCTGCGCAATCTCCGTCGAGTTGTCCATTGACCGGCCGATCAGGGCGACTTTGCGGCCGTGCTTGTGGGCCAGATCCATGGCCAGCTTGATGCGATGGATCGACGACGAAAAGCAGGAAAAGAAGAGGCGCTTCTCGGTGCGGGCAAAGATTTCGTCGAGCCGCGGCCGCACTGCCAGCTCTCCCGGCGTGTAGCCTGGCCGATCCACGTTGGTGGAATCCTGCAGCAGCAGCAGCACGCCTTCCTTGCCCAGCTCCGCAAAGGCGTGCAGGTCAAAGGGCTTGCCGTCGGGGCTGGCCAAATCGATCTTGAAGTCGCCCGTGTGCACGATTGTGCCCGCCGGCGTACGGATCGCGAGCGCCACGCAATCCACCAGTGAGTGCGTGACGCGGATGGGCGAGATGCGGAATGGTCCCAGGTCGAAGCTCTCGCCGGGCAGCATCTCGATCAGGTCGGCATCGTCCAGCAGCTTGTGTTCTTCCAGCTTGCCTTCCACATAGGTCAGCGTGAACTCTGTGCCGTAGACGGGCACGTTCAGCTGGCTCAGAATGCGGGGCAGGCCGCCGATGTGGTCTTCGTGAGCATGCGTCAGCAGGATGGCGCGGACGTGCTCGCGGTTTTCCAGCAGGTAGGTGATGTCTGGAACAACGATGTCGACCCCGAGCAATTCGTCCTCAGGGAACATCAATCCGGCATCGATAACGATGATGTCGTCTTTCCAGCGGACGGCCATGCAGTTCATACCGAACTCGCCAAGGCCGCCCAGGGGGATAATCTTCAGCGTTTCACTATTCATTCACTTCCCATGCTAGCAGCGGCGGGCAGGGGAGAATCTGCCGCCTAAGTTGCAGGCAGCCGCTCCACAATCAGGATCTCCTCCCGCTCGGAAGCCGCAATGCCGGCCAGCGCCAGCCCTAGGAGCAGAACGCCGCCCTCTACGGTGGTGGACCAGCGGTGCCGGGCGTCAAAGTCCTCGCGCAGGGGCGAGCCCGGCAACAGGCTCTCAATCTGTCCGCCGGCGAGCCTTCGATCGTGCTCCATGGGTGCAATGATGAAGCGGGTGGAGAGAACTGTTAGCAGCATCATGCCGAGAACCAGACCCAGTTGCGCCGCCGGCCATCGTGCATTTCTGCGCAGAATGCGAACCGCCACAATGATCGCGATGCCGCACCACACTCCGGCGCCATGCAACGCGAGCAGGCAGACGCCGATGAAGGTACCGAACTCCGCCGCCTTTCCGAGCAGCCGGAAGGCGTTGGGTGCCACCACCGCACCGAAAAACAGGATGCTGCCGATCCAGAAAATCAACGCCAGCGAGCGCAGGAGACGTGCCGCAGTCTGCATACCTCAAGTTTACTGCCCGCTCGCGGCAGCAGACCACTTTCTGGAAGGTCGGCTGGGTAACGCAGACCATCAAGACTCGCGACCTTGCACCGTTACCGGACAGAACAGATGAGCAACCTCGACAGCGATCTGCAGGAGGAGACCCTGCGGGCCTTTGCGTACCTTGAGGAACGCCGTCCGGACTGGTCTCGCCACTTGGTTCTCTGTCTGTCCGCGGAAGTGCCCGCACAGGCCCTGGCACTGGCGATAATCGGTCTAGGGGGAACTGTTTTGCTTATCTCTGCGGAGGATAAGGCGCTGCGAGGTGCAAATTCGGCTGGAGCCACCGACTTTCAGGTGGGCACACTGTCAGAGGCCGTACGTATCTTAAAGAATGAACTGCGCAAAGGCACGGCGGTGAGCGTGGGCCTGCTTGGCGATCCAGCCGCAACCACCGGAGAAATGCTTCAGCGGGGAGTGCAGCCCGACGCCGTTGCCGGAAATGCGGACATCTTTGCGGCGGAGTTTGTGGATCGCGGAGCAGAGCGGTTATTGTTGTCGCCAGCTCAAGAGGTGCATCCCACGATGAGACACACGGCCCAGACACCGGCGCAACGTAAGCATCAGGACGCAGAGCTTCTTTACGCAAGCCGCGGGCTCCCGCAAGGGAATCGACTTGAATGTTTGAATCAGCGCTGGCTTGGCGCTGCACCTCGCCTTTTTCCGCGCGATCGTCATCGCTGGCTTTTCACATCCAACACTGCGGGAGTGGAATGAGCGGCACACACACAGGCATACGCATCGACAAATGGCTCTGGGCCGCGCGCTTTTTCAAAACACGCACACTTGCGGCACGTGCATGTGAGCTCAGCCGCGCCCGCATTGGCGGGCAGCTCTGCAAGGCATCGCGCGAGGTTCGAGCCGGCGATCTGTTGACCATCCGCACGGAGGCCTCAGAGTTTGAGGTGGAGGTGCTGGGGCTGAGCGAGCAGCGCGGCCCCGCCGCCGCGGCGCAGGCCCTTTATTGCGAGACCGAGGAAAGCAAGAAGAAGAGGGCGGAGGCCGCCGAGCAGCGCAAGCTCATGCCCTGGTTTGAAGTCGTGGCGGAAGGCAAGCCCACCAAACGGGACCGGCGCCGTTATGACGACGTGCGCGGGCGGTAGGATCACGAGCTTTGCCGGCTGCTGCTAGCTGTTGCGGCAGCCGTGGCTGTAGACGACGGGCTTACGCCATTCCTCGTTGGTTGCGAAAAGGATGCAGGTGCTTCCGTCATCGGTATTCACACGCCAGGTCAGGTTGCCCTGCCGGTAGACCTGATAGCGCCCGGTACCCGCGAAGGCTGCTCCATTGGGAGGGTTCGGGGTAACGCTATCGGCGGCTGGCGGGGTCACCGTCGCGGCTGTCAATGGCGCCGGATTCGCTACCGGGGTTGGTGAAGCTGTCCGTTCCGGCGAGGTTTCCGCTGTTCTCGACGCTGGACTGGGCTGTACCCGGTCCTGCGTTGCGTCCGATCCATCAGCGTCCGGCCGGCCATTCCCATCCGGCAGTAAAAGCACCTCTCCGGAATTCAGGCGATCCTCCACGCGATGCCGCCGGTAAAGGTAAAAACTCAACCCGGCAAGCACGGCAATTACCAGGATGAGGGAAATACGCTTCGCCATGGTAGCTGTACGGTACCACCGCAGCGCATGGTGCAGACCGGCTTCGCACACCATGTCCTCTGAAGAGTAAATACTTCAGGCGGGGCGACTTTGGCCGACAACTCAAGAACGGAATAGGCGTAACATAAGACCGTGCCGAAGTACTCCATTGTCGTCCCTTTTCATAACGAAGAGGAAAGCGTGACCGCGCTGTATGACCGTCTAAAAGAAGTGATGGAGCAGGTAAGCGACAGTTTCGAGCTCATCTTCATTGACGACGGATCACGCGACCGCACTTATCGCTTGCTGGAAGAGATTGCCGCGGTGGACAGCCGGGTGCTCGTCATCAAGCTGCGGCGCAACTTCGGGCAGACCAGCGCGCTGGCCGCGGGCTTTGATCACAGCACAGGCGACTTTGTCCTTGCGATGGATGGAGATTTGCAGCACGATCCTTCAGAGATCCCGCAGTTCCTGGCCAAGTTGGAAGAAGGCTACGACGTGGTGAGCGGCTGGCGTTCAAACCGCGGTGACAATCTGCTTTTGCGTCGCATCCCTTCACGGGCGGCCAACTGGCTGATGGCCAAATTCAGCGGTGTGGACATTCATGATTTCGGCACCACCTTCAAGGCGTACCGGCGTGAGCTGATCCAGAACATTCCACTTTACGGACAAATGCACCGGTTTATCCCGGCGCTGGCCTCCTGGTATGGAGCCAGCATCTGCGAGGTGCCGATCTCCAACGCGGCGCGCCAGCATGGCCAGAGTCACTATGGCATCTCGCGGACCTTTCGGGTGTTTTTCGATCTGCTGACGATCCGCTTTCTGCTGAAGTACCTGACACGGCCGCTGCACTTTTTCGGGAGTTTCGGTGCGGCCAGCATGTTGCTCGGTGCCATCCTGTCGGTATATCTACTGGGCCTGAAGATCTTTACCCACGGCCACATACTGGTTGCGCACGGACCGCTTTTCATCATTGCGGGTGTGCTCCTGCTGGCCGGCATTCAGACCATGGGCATCGGTCTGCTCGGGGAGTTGCAGGTGCGGCATTTCCACTCAGGCAGCAGCCGTACGCCGTACGCGGTAGAGCGCATCGTCCGTCTTCGCTCGTCAGAAGAATCGTTCCACTCCTAAATCTTCCAAGGGACTCGCCGGACCCGGCACCCTCACCCGGATTCATCGTCCTTTCGCACCGTACTCCCTCGGAATGCGCTACGCTGAGGCGGACAGGCGGGCCGCCAGAGCAGTGCGGAGCGCCCGGCCGTCGCAAGGAGTACGCTTTTGCCGTCCACGATCTTTTTGCTGGAAGATGATGCGGATATTTCCAAGCTCGTCACGCTGAACCTCCAGAATGCCGGGTACGCCGTACGCGCATTTGTCTCAGCCGCTGACGTTTTGCCGGAAGCCGAAGCTGACCGGCCCCTGCTCTTCCTGCTCGACATCATGGTTCCCGGTGGCGGAGGATTGGATCTGTGCCGCCGGCTGCGGAGCAACCGCGATCTCAGCATTGTGCCTATCATCTTTCTCACCGCGCTGGCGGGGGAGGCCGACCGTGTGCACGGCCTGGAGTTGGGGGCGGACGATTACGTCACCAAGCCTTTCAGCCCGCGGGAACTTGTTGCCCGTGTCAAAGCCGTGTTGCGGCGTTTTGAGCGTCCAGAGGCGCCGGAGACGATTCGCTTCGGCGACATCGAGATCGATGGAGGTGCCATGCAACTCCGTGTGCGTGGCGAACTCGTCACGACCACCGCTACGGAGTTCCGCCTGTTGGATTATTTGGCACGTCATCCGGGGCGGGTCTTCTCGCGCGACCAGCTGCTGGACGCTGTCTGGGGAGATGCGCGGTTCGTGACCCCGCGATCTGTGGACGTGTATGTCCGCCGGATTCGCGAAAAGATCGAAGACGATGCGGAAGAGCCGCGTTACCTGAAAACCATGCGCGGCGCGGGATACCGCTTTGAGCGTGGCGATCGGGCGTAAGCAGGCGACGTTGGCGCGCGCCAAAACGGGCAGTCAATCTTTCGATCTGAAATGCCTCCATGACATGAGCCGCTGATGCTCGCCCCACGCAACACTATGAAGTGCATTGGGGCCAGACTGGGAGCGACTCGATTTCGCGCCGCTTTGGTCCAAGTACGCAGGGCCGCCGTTCTACCATCTCCCTAGCAGGAAGGAGAATTCCGGAATGTTCCGCAGACTCTCCATTTCAGCTCTCGCGTTTCTGCTCTTCTGTGCGGTTGGTGGAGTCTGTGCTTTTGCCGCCGGCCCCCTCAGCCCGCGGCCCTGGCTGCTGCTGCTGTTGCCAGCGGTCCTGGCATTTTGTGCTTTCTTGCTGCTTCGCCGGCGGCTCCGCCGGGAATCGGCTCAGATGGAGATGCTGTTTACCGGTAGGCAGCGCACGGTGCGGCTCAGCCCGGAGTTCGCCACGCTCTACCGGCATTTTGCCGAGGCAGATGCCGAATTTACCGTACGCATGGCGCGTATGGAGGAGAGCCGGCATCAGCTGGAAGTTCTGCTGGAGGGTATGCAGGACGGCGTTCTGGGCGTGGATGCAGGCGGGCGCGTGCAGTGGACCAACGCACAGATGGGCCGGTTGATGGGTATGCATGGCCTGGGGAGTTCGATCCGCCTTGGCCGTTCTCTGGTGCAGACCTTGAGGGATCCAGTACTGCTTTCCGCGGTGCAACGCGCAGTCGATGAGCGATCCTCCTCTGAAGTACGTTCCGCCACGCTGCTGCCGGGGCGGATTTTTGATGTAAATACCTCACCGCTGCCCGACGGAGGTGCTGTGGCCGTGTTGCACGACGTAACCCGGGCGGAGGCCATGGAGCGGACCCAGCGCGAGTTCGTGGCCAACGTTTCCCACGAGTTGCGCACGCCGCTGACCAGCATCATGGGTTACGTGGAGACGCTGCTGGACATTCAAGTCCCGGAGCCCCAGGCTCGCGACTACCTGGAAACGGTTCTGAAGAATGCCACACGCATGAACCGCCTGACGGAGGACCTTTTGCTGCTGGCGCGTGTGGAAGACAGCGAACGCAAGCTGCGACGAGAACCTGTTTCCGCCGGACGTCTTCTTGACGACGCACTGAAAACAGCGCTGGGCAGCCCGCTGGGAGAGGAAGCCAGCTTCGACGTCCAGGAGACTACACAGCAGCTGGTGCTGGCCGATGAACATGCCGTGCTGCAGGTGCTCGGAAACCTGATCGAAAATGCCGTAAAGTACGGGGGTTTGCCTGCAACTCTGCAAAACGAAGCAGACATGGATGGAAGTGCGCGCGTGCTCCTGAGCGTCCGCCTGCAGGATGACCGCACAGCGCGGTTCTGTGTTCAGGATTTCGGTCCAGGCATCGCCCTGGAGCACCAGAGTCGTATCTTCGAGCGCTTCTACCGGGTAGACAAAGCGCGTTCCCGCGAAAGTGGAGGCACGGGTCTGGGACTCGCCATCGCCAAGCACCTGATTGAGCAGCATGGTGGCACGCTCACTGTAACCAGCGTTCTTGGCCAGGGCAGCACCTTCTGCTTCACGCTTCCCACTGCGGAGGCAGCTATCCCGGGTTCCCTTGATTCCGGTGATTCTTCGGATTCCGGTGATTCCTTGGAGGAAGCAGACTCGGGTGTTCCGGTTGTAGCCGTGCCGGCCGCATCGCAGCCCGTTTCCTCCTGAAGTGGTGAGCAGGTGAACAGCGTTCTTTTATCGGCCACATTTGCAGCAGGGTTGTATATGTTGGAGCCTGCGTCAACACGTGTTGATCGTGCGTTCATCCTTGTCTCTTAGTCTGTAATTTGAAGCAATGTGCTTTTTTCTACAATCGCTGCCTGACTGGTACACCCTCGTTGGTTCAGCAGAGGTACGGCTCCATGTGGGGATCGGGCGCGTGAGGAGCGGCTGCTGATGCGGACACGATTTCACCAGTCGCTCGAGGAGCTCAAAGAGAAGCTGCTGATCATGGCGGGCTTTAGTGAGCAGGCGATTCAGCGGTCGATTGAGGCCTATCGCACCCGCGACATGTCCCTGGTGGATTTGGTGCGACGCTCCGAGCCGGCCATCAATCATCTGGAGCGCGAAATTGATGCCGCGGCGCTCGACCTGCTAGCAATGGAACAACCCATGGCCGTAGATCTTCGATTCATTCTGTCGGTAATCCGTATCAACGCGGACCTGGAACGCGTGGGTGATCTGGCCGTAAATATCGCCCTGCGTGCGCGAGAGATGACGGCGTTTGCCAACCTGGATCTGCCGGTGGATATTCCGCGGCTCGGCACACTTTCCGGCGCGATGGTGCGCAAATCGATTGACGCTTTTATCGACGGCGATGCGGCGCTGGCGGAGTCCGTGCTCGCGTTGGACGAAGAAGTGGACGAGATCAACAAGGCCGCGTTTCGCGCCCTTTCCGACCTCATCAAGCGTGAACCCACCCTTACACCACAGGCGCTCAACGCCATTATGATCGCGCGTAATCTGGAGCGGGTCGGAGATCACGCCACCAACATTGCGGAAGATGTGATCTTTTGGGTGCGGGGAAGTGACGTCCGCCACAACATCGTCCAAGCCGCCTGACCTGGTATGCCGGACGGTGTTTTGCTCGAGGAGCAAACGATCCCCAAGGCCACCTGGTGCGTGCATTGATTCGGGGGATGTGGTGCACCCGAGAAGATTCGAACTTCTGACCTACAGCTTCGGAGGCTGCCGCTC
>CAXTRR010000074.1:0-5699 GCA_964246795.1 uncultured Terriglobus sp.
TGCCCTGCAACGTGGACCACGGCATCATCGGCCTGATGGACCCGGCGCACGGGCCGTTTGTGCACCAGGCATGGTGGTGGCGTTCCGGCGCGAGCATTCATGAGAAAACGAAGCGCTTTGAGCCGCTGCCAGAGGGCTTTCGCATGAGCTCGCATGCGCCCTCGGCCAACTCCGCGCCATACAAGCTGCTGGGCGTATATAGCGAGAAGGTTGAGACGACCATCGACTTCACGCTGCCCAACCGGCGGTACGAAACCATCCGCGCGGGTGCTGGCGAAAAGGCCAAGTGGTTCGCCTCACTCACGACGGTCACGCCGGTGACGCCGTCCACCTGCCGCATTGATGTTGCCGCTTGCTGGAATGTTTTTTACAACATTCCGCTGGTGCCGCAGATCGCGAAGTACTTCGGCGCAAAGTTCGTCCGGCAGGACCAGGAGACGATGGTGCAGCAGGCCGAGGGTCTGCGCTACCGCCCGGCGATGATGCTGATCGACGACGCGGACAAGCCGGCCAAGTGGTACTTTGCGCTCAAGCAGCGGCGGCTGACCGGCAAGGGTGAGCATCCGCTTGCCGAGCCGGTGGAGCTGCACTGGCGCAGTTAGCCCGGCAATGATTTCTGGCGAGCCAGTACCGTGGGTGCCCCACCTTTGCGAAGCTAAGGTTTGGATTCTCCCCTGCCACAGGTTCCGTGCCGCTCCACCCACCTTAACGACGATGGAGCTGTCGTGGAGGTGGGATACCCACTTCCACGTGATCGCTAAAAGCGGAAGTAGCTACGCAGTGTGACGGTGCGGTTGGCCGCGGTATTGCCACCAAAGGCGCTCGAAAGGCTAATGGACCTGCCGAAGAAGGGCGACGTGAGGACCCCGATCGGCGGTGAGGCATTCGTGTGATTGAAGACGTTACCCGACTCTACGGAAAGGCCGAAGGTGTACGGCGGATCGGGCTTGCCCGCGTTGGGTTCGCCAGCGGGTGCCGGTGCGGGAGCGCTGCCCACCGCAAGGGCTGCCGCGGCAGGAGGTGCGCTGGGCCGCGGGCCGAACTTGAAGCTCTTGTCCAGCGAGATCTGCAGCGAAGCAAAGGCCGGCCCACGCTGGTAGTTCGCCGGAATGACACGCTGACCGTCCGCCGGGTTCAGGTCGAAGTTGCCGTATTTCGTACGCATCACCGATGGCCGGGTCAGGTCCGTCGCGAAGGCCGGCCGGTCGTTGTAGATGGTATCGCCATTGTTGTCACTGCCCGTGGTGATGTCGAAGGGCCGCCCGCCAAACGAGGCAAGGAAAGGTGACAATTCAAAGCCACGCGGAAAATTGATCGACGCACCGGTGAAGAGGCGGTTCGGCCTGCTCCAGAACGCCGACGAATAGTCCGCGTGCACGTTGCAGGAATTCGAAGCGAAGTTGGTGGATCCAATTGCGTCGGACTTGAAGCCCTGCCAGACGTAGGTTCCCCACATGCTGATCCACTTGGCCGGATGCAGGTTCGTGTTGATGAAGATGACATTGCCACGCTGTAAACCGTCTGAGGCGAACTGGTAGATATTCTGCGAGTTACCCAGAGGACGGACACCGCTGTCCGGCACCGCCGGGTTGTAAGTGCCGGGTAAAGGTGCGTTCGCATTCTCAGACAGGTACTGGTGCACGCCGCGGAAGTTCAGGTAGTTCGCACTGATGCTGCCTATCTTGCCGAGGGAACGCTCGATATTCAGGCCGGAGATGATGACATACTGCGAACGCAATTGGGGCGCGAGCCGGTAAATGGTGGGCTGCACGCCGACAAGCGTCGAAGGTGCGGGAAGCGCTGGGTAGAAATCCGGATTCTGGACGAAATAAGCCTGCTGCGTAATGCCGTTCTGCCGATACGTTTGCAGGATGTCGCCAGACTCGAAGCGATCGTAAAATAGGCCGCCACCCCCACGCAGGCTGAACCAGGCGGGGTGTTTGTCGCCCTGGCGCACGGCCCAGGCAAAGCCGGCGCGTGGTGCTGGATCCACATGGTCCGGCACGGCGGATTGCGACTCGAAACGCAGGCCGTAGTTAAGTGAAAGATTGCTCTTCAGCTTCCATTCGTCTTCGGCATAAACGCCCAGGTCGCCCGTGAGTATGGCGGCGCTTGGGATGCCGGCGGTCAGGTTGAACTGAGTCGCGCCGCCACCGCTGGCACGAATCTGTGCAGGCGTCAGGCCGGCGGCCTGGCCCTGCAAGGTGCGCTGGTAGGTGGCGATGTCTGGAAAGGTGAACTGGCCGTTGTAGTTCGTTGTGGCCAGGTTTGCGTCGCGGAAGAGGCGGTAGCGCGCACCCACGTGGAGGAAGTGTTTGCCGCGGTCAATGGCGAGGTAATCCTGGAACTCGTAGCGGTCGCCATTGTCGCTGAAGGTCTGAGCCGGACTGCCGCCGCCACTGAAGGAGCCCTGCACTTGCAGTGACGGTGCGGCGCTGTTGCTGGCCTGACGGGTGCGCGTGCGCAGATATTGGAAGCGGGTTTCGTTCACCAGGTGCGGGCCGATGATCTCCGTATTGCCGAGCTGCAGCGTCTGCGTACTGTTCGCCGTGTTGTAGCCCTGGCTGGCCAGCACAAGCAGGCCCACGCCGGCGTTCTGCTGGGAGCTGCGGTTGTACTCGTACCTTGACGTGAAGGTGTTGTTCTTGCTGAGCTGGCGGTCCAGGCGCACATAGTAGGTTTGCGTCGTGTTGGGATTGGGAACTGCCTGCGAGATTTGCGTCTGCTGCAGGTTGCTGTCCAGCACAACGGCGTTTACAACGGCGTTGCTCTGTGCGTTGTTGTAGTTGGCGCCGGCAAACCAGGAAGTAAGTTTGCCGATCGGCCCACCGACGCTGCCATCGAAGAACAGCGTGTGGTAGTTCGGCTGCACGCCCGTGAAGGGGTTGCGCGCGTTCAGGCCCTTGGTGTTGCCCTGCACTTGCAGGTTGCCGTGCAGCTTGTCACTCCCGGGCTTGGTAAAGATCTCAATCCGGCCAAAGCCCAGACTGTCGTACTGCGTGCTGTATGGGTTCTGGTTGATGCGCACTTCGCGGATGGAGTCCTTGGGTGGAAAGCGGCCACCGCTGAATCCATCGATCAGCAGCTGTGGCGGGTGCTGGCCGTCGCCGCCCGCGATGGCCAGCAACTCCTGCTGCAAAGTCCCTTCATCGTTGGAAAGCGTGCTGAGCTGCTCTTTCTTGAAGACGAGCGCGCTGGCATTGTCGGCCGCGCTGGTGCTGGTGGTCGCGTTCGCGTCGATGTTCAGGACTTCATCGTTGCTGGCGATGGTGAGACGTGCGGCAATGGGCGCGAGCGGCTTTCCGTCCACCCGCAGGGCAGACTGGTCCAGCGGGCGGAACCCCGCCGCCTCAATATGCAGTGTGTAGCTGCCCGCGGGCACGTTGAAGCTGAACCGGCCATCCTTGTCGGTCGTCGTGTCCAAATGGACCGACTCCGGTAGCGCCGCGCCGGCCAGGCCATCTTCCAGGTGAACGGCAGCGCCAGAAATCTTTGCGCCGGAAGGATCAGTCACAACACCGGAAACCGCATTCGGCAAGACTGTTGACTGTGCCTGGCATGCAGCGCAGCACCATGTGATTGAGGCAGCAAGTGAAACCTTCAGGCGAAGCATGCAGCACAGCCACCCATCGATGTGAATTCAGAACGGTGCACCTTTGACCAGACCGTACCTGAAAACGTTATCAAGTTTGTTAAGTGTCCTGAACCGACTTGGAATCGTTTGTGGAACGGCTTGAACGCGGGCTCGGCACCCTGCTACTTTTCACAGGGTTGCGGCTTCCTTGTGGAACAATACAGATATGCTCGCCTATCTCGTCCTGGTCTTCGCCATCTTCAGCCGTCTGGTACCGCACCTGCTGCATACCCCGGCGTGGGGCGTCACGGCGCTGGGTGGCGGCATGCTCTTCTTCGGATCACGCCTGCAAAGCCGCCAGCGTTGGCAGGCCCTGGCCGCCATCCCGCTGCTGGCCGCAACCGACTGGTACCTCACGACCCGGGTCTACGGCTTTCCCTTTCACCTGCGCAGCTACGTAATTCCCTGGCTGTGGTACGCCGCGGTGGCCGTGCTGGGCGCGGCTCTGCTGCATCGCCGCCGCTCGGTCGTGCGCGTGGGCGGCGCGGCACTTCTCTCGGCAACTGGATTCTTCATTCTCAGCAACGGCCTGGTATGGATCGGCGGCGAGATGTACCCCCGCAGCTTCGGCGGCCTGCTCGCCTGCTACGCAGCCGGCCTGCCTTTCTATCGCAATGACGCTCTCTCAACCCTTGCACTCTGCGGTATTCTCTTCGGCCTGCCGGCATTGGCAAGAGAACTCGCACACCGCTTGGAGCTGTTACGCGGGTCTCGCTTTATTGCATAGCATCATGGCGAAAGGAACGAGGATGGAGCTCTTCGACCGTATCTCACATCATCCGGACCGCATGGGCGGAAAAGCCACAATCCGCGGAACACGTGTCACCGTTGCGATGATCGTCGGTCAAATCGGCCGGGGTCGCACCATCGATGCGCTGCTCGGCGACTATCGTTTTCTTGAACAGGAAGACGTTCTCGAAGCTCTGCGATACGCGGCACACTTGGCTGAATTGCCAGACTCGACTGACGTGGTGCAGGCCGCAAGTTGAAGATACTTGTTGATGTAACCTTCCTGAATCCTGGATACCTTTTCTGATCGAACAAGGGCATGAAGCCGTCTATTGGGCATCTGTGGGAGCCGGTGACGCACTGGATCCCGAACTCATGCGGTGGGCTACTGAACAGGCCTTCGCCATCCTCACACACGATCTTGACTTCGGCATCCTGCACGCCCGGTCTGGAACAGAGCGGCCAAGTCTGATCCAGGTACGCCTTGAGGATGTCACACCAGCTTTGATCGGAGCGCGTGTCGCCATGGCGATCGCAAACTACATACCGCAACTCGAAAACGGCTGCATTCTTACCATAGCGATTGATCGTATTCGCTCGACGGCTCTGCCCTTGCCACGTAATCGATAGCTACTCTTCAATCACCTTCTTGGCGTCATTCCTTCGCCCTCTTCGATCGGCAAAGGCGTTCCCCGCCTGCGGTCGAAAATTCTTCGCATCACCCACACCAGTACGGCCAGCGACACCAACCCCAGCAGTGTTAGCAGCAGCCGCGTGTGTGCGTGCACACTCGCCATCAGCACGTGCACGGCTGACCGGCCGTACTTATAGGTCACAAACGCCACCAGCAGAAACTGCAGAAACTTGCCGGTGAACATCGCCAGCAGGAAAGTAAGTGGCTTGACTTCAAAGACGCCTGCCGCCAGTTCAAATAGCTTGATGGGCGTGCCCGGCGGACCCAGCGCCGGTACCATGATGGCCAGGAACTCCTGCCGTTCAAACCGGTCCCTCAGCCGCTCATAGCGGTCCCGGTTGATCCGCTTCAGCAGAAAGAGTTCCCCACCCAATCGCCCCACGTAATACGGCAGAATTGTTCCCAGCGATGCGGCCAGCGCCGCCACAAACGCATACAGCACAAAGCGCGAAGGATCGCCCGTAACGTAGTCCACCAGCGCGATCTGCACTGGAATGGGTATCAAGGCCGAATCGATGAAGGCGATCCCGGCCAAGCCCCAAATCCCGAACTGCTTTAGAAAAGTTTCCAGCGCCTGGCTGGCGTGCTGAAACCAGTGTCCAATGGAGCTCCAGAAGCCATGGTGCTGCACGGCCGCGTGTC
>CAXTRR010000074.1:5709-12072 GCA_964246795.1 uncultured Terriglobus sp.
AAACTTGTCTCAAACGCACCCCTAGACTCCTGGCGTCGCCTGGCCCGCGTGGCGGGCATTTAGACTCGCGGCCGCGACCGCTTGGAAGGCGAGCAGGGCCGCGACTGGCAGGTGAAGCATCTCCCCATTCTAAAGCCGGCGTACCCTTCGGAACGCGGGGCGAGAAGCTCCAGGCTGACCGGCTTCGCCCCATCGGCACCGAACCCATGTGCCCCATTCTCCTGCGGCTCCATCGCAAAAGGGTGGGGTTTCCGGCCCGTACCATCGCTGGCGAAACCAGCCAGAGCAGGGCGGCCAGGCGTATCCGCGCGTAAGCCTGCCTCCAGGTGCGAAAATGGTGTGTGGCGCTTCACTGGCCCGCACTGCACCGCGGCCGGACGAAACTCTTTCGCGTCCCGCGCAGTCAGACACTCGTACATGCCCGCACTGGAAACACCGCCGGAAGAGCAGTCCCCCGAGTCGCCGCAGGAGCTCATCTCGCGGCGCGGAGGCGGCGGACGTTACCGGTTTTTCGAAACGCATGAACTGATCACGCTGCTCGACGAAATCGACGACGAGCGATCCCGCGCCCGTTTCCGGGAAGCCGTCTATCTTGCCCTGATTCTTTGGATGGGCCTATTCCTGCTCTACATCTTTCTGCCGCGTTGGCTGCCGCGGCGTCCCGTGCTCATCGTCCAGCAACGCAATCCAAATTCGCTTACCTATCTGGATACGCCGCCCGATCTGCAAAAGCTGCTCAAGAATCATCCATCCGCCGCCATCAGCACCCACAGCACTGAGGCGCAAACGCCGCACCCGGTCCGTGAGCCACGCGCTCCCGAGCCCAGGGCCGGCTCTCCGAAACCACCGGCACCGCGCCCCCAGCCACAACAATCGCAACCCCGCCAGCAGCTGCCCCAGGCACCGCAACCGCAGCAGCAGTCACCGGCCGCCCAAACGCAGTCACCGGCCCCGCAGCCGCAGCAGCAGGCACGCAACACACCTATCCCACGCCCAACGCCACCCCTGGCGGACACACCCGCGCCCTCATCCCAGCGCCAACCCACCTTCAACACGGGTGGCAGCGCCGGTTCGCAGATCGCCAGCGCCGCGCGCACTTCCCGCGGCGGCGCGCAGGAGGAAGGCGATTACGGCAGCACTGGTCGCGGCACTCCGGGCCAGGGCAAGGCCGGCGTTCAGGTGCTTTCTGATACACAGGGCGTCGACTTCAGCCGGTACTTGCAGCGCCTCCTCTCCGATGTGCGGCGCAACTGGCTGCCGCTCATCCCGGAGGAGTGCAACAGCCCGCTGCTGAAGCAGGGAATCACCGGCGTACGTTTCACCATTCAGCCGGACGGCACCATCTCCGCCATGCACCTGGACTACTCCACACATGATGTCGCGATTGACCGCGCCGCCTGGGGGTCCATTCGCAGCCTGGGCCAGACCGCGCCGCTCCCCAAGGACTTCCATGGTCCAAACCTGGAACTCCGCATCGAGTTCCGCGTCAACAAGGATCGTGATGTGCAGTAGCAGCGCTCTCGTTCGGCTGCTGCCTCCGGGTTGCAATGCCGGGTGATTCCATGTATCCCAACTCTTCCGTCCGGCCAACTCGCGAGCAGGCCGCTGCTGAAGAGGCAAGCCGTTACCGCGACCGGCACGCCGCAGAACGCCGTCTGCAACTCCTCGGCCTGCTTGCACTCGCGGCAGCAGTCCTCGGCGGCACCGTCCTTTACGTTGGCCCGCGAAATGTCTTCCTCCCCGGCTGGTGGCACCTCTGGTAAACCCGCCTAGGCCGACCACTGAAGTAGGTGCTCCACCTTCACCGCGATTTTGCGGTTAAGGTGGGAGATGCGCCACGGCATCCCAGGCGCGGCAACACTATGCCGACTGAACCAAACCTCATCGTCATCACCGGTCCCACCGCCTCCGGCAAATCCTCCCTGGCGCTCGCCCTCGCGGAGCAGTTGAACGGTGAAATCATCTCCTGCGACTCGGTCGCGGTCTATCGCGGCATGGACATCGGCTCGGCCAAGCCCACTCCAGCCGAACGCGCCCGCATCCCCCATCACCTGATTGATGTCGTCACTCCAGACGTGGAATACAGTGCCGGCGACTACGGCCGGGCTGCCCGCAAAGCTGTTCAGGCGATCACCACTCGTGGACGCACGCCGATCGTCGCCGGCGGCACCGGACTCTACCTCCGCGCACTGCTCGACGGCCTGAGCCAGATGCCGCCGCGCGATGAGCCTCTCCGCAAACGCCTGCGCGACGCAGCCGATCGCAGAGGCGAGGCCTACCTGCACCGCCTGCTCCGGCGACTTGATTCCTCCGCCGCGGCTCGCATTCACTGGAAGGACGCACCCAAACTCATCCGCGCCATCGAGCTCAACCTGCTTGAACGCAGGCCGACAGAAGCAGCCTGGCAAGCCGCTCGCCCGGAGCCGCTTACCGGCATCCGCATCCTCCAGTTTGGCCTTGCGCCCGCGCGCACCGAGCTCTACCGCCGTATCGACGACCGCTGCGCCCGCATGTTCAAGGAGGGTCTCATTGAGGAAACCCGCACCCTGCAGGAGCTTTATGGCCCCGACTGCCGAGCCCTGAACGCACTTGGCTACGCACAGGCAAAAGCCGCCCTGGCCGGTCAAATAACCCAAGAGGAAGCTCTGACCGCCGCCCAGCAAGGCCACCGCAACTACGCCAAACGCCAAGGCACCTGGTTCCGCAAGGACACACGTATCCAGTGGCTGCAAACATTCGGGGAGGAAAGCTTCGAAGCGGTGATGATAGGTGTTGCCGGAGGCAATCAATAGACGGGTGCCTGCGCTCTACAACTCCGCACTGCGCGCACCAGCTGATGATCTTTGAGGACGAGCCTTATCGCCATCGCAGGCTTACTCCGCCGGCTGGACCGTCAGATCGTCCTCAAGCCTGAACCGTACCAACGACTCGGCCGGAATGCTGATGTCGCGATTGCCTGTCACGCCGGCCAGCAGTGTGCCTAGGCCGCCACCCGACAAGCCGCCCACGGCCAGACCGACGCCACCAGTTGCCAGCCCGCCCACCAGCATGCCAAGCCCTGCACCGCCGCCGATGAAGGCTGCCGAGCGCTTGCCTTTGCCTTTCTTGGTACGCGTCAGATTTGCCGTTGCAATCGGGTAGGTTTTGCCCTGATAAGCCAGGGAGGTCAAGCGCAAACCGAGGTAGGACCTGCCCTTGAAATGCCCGCGCCGGTGCGATTCCGTCACCACACCGTTCACCCGCGTGCCGCGCGGCAGGACCGTCTTGCCGTTCCGCAGCACGCTTTCCGCCAGTGCCCCCGTGAACCGGTCTCCGGCATGACTCTTCTTCACGGAGATCGTCTGGTTAAGCCGAATCGCCAGCCCTGTGCCCGCCGGGATCGTTACATCGGTCGGCACAAAGTCTGTGGCCTGCTGTGAGTCTGGAGCTGCCGTTGCAGCGCCGTTCGAGGTTTCCAGAGATTGCGTCGTTCCGGTCGTCGTCGCCGCGTTGTTAGAAGCCGCTGCCCCGCTGGAAGAAGTGCCCGGCGATGCCGGCGCACTCATATGCGCCACCGGCTTGGGGCCGGAAAACACGACTGTATTGCCCGGCGCAGGCCGAGCGCCATTGCTGTAATCCGGCTGGCCCGCCGGTATTGCCGCCGCGGAGCCCGCTGGCACCGTGTTGGTGGCCACCGCCGCGGCCTGACCCGCCAACGCTGGCGGCTGCACCACTGTCACTGTTGTATTGCCGGACTTATCGACCGAGATCACCTGTTGCGGCTGCCCAGTCGATACCGCGTCCAGCTTGGCCTTCTCCACCGCGCGATCGTAATCGGACTTGCAGCCCGTCAGTGTCAGCAGCAGCACGGCGGAGATCATGGCATGGTGTAGCGGCGAACGTGGCATCGGCGGCCTCCGGAATACGTCTTCAGCCATGGATGCGGCCCGGCAGCGCCGGTGCTGCCTTCGCCCCGGCACAATTCGCCGCATGCCGAGCACCAAAGTACCCTGCGTCCCGCCTTGCGTGGGGTCCACATCGAAACCTGTCCTACCGTGGGTGCCCACCTTTACGACAGCTCTATCGTCGTTAAGGTGGGATCTTCCAAGCCAGAGATGTAACCCTAAGTCTGGCGAAAAACCACCCGGCCACCGGCGATCGTCACATGCACGCGCCCCACCATCGCCGCACCATGGAATGGCGTATTCCGCGACCGCGACACACTCGACGAAAGATCATAAGCAAACTCCGCGGCGGGATCGAAGACCACCAGATCCGCCGGCGAACCAACTGCCAACCTCCCCAACTCCGGCCGCCCCAGCACATCCGCCGGTACCGATGTCAGCAGCGCCAGCGTCCGCGTCAGAGGTAACCCCTGCTCCCGGTGCAGAACGCGGAGGACCACGCCGAGTGCGGTTTCCAGCCCGGTGATGCCGTTCGGCGCGCGCTCAAACTCCACGCCCTTCTCCCACGCTGCATGCGGAGCGTGATCTGTCGCCAGAATGTCCACCGTGCCCTCCAGCACAGCCGCAATGCACGCATCACGGTCCTCCCGCGAACGCAGCGGTGGATTCATCTTGAATCGCGTGTCGTACTGGTGCGAGCCCTGAGATGGATCCCCCGCAATCGCCTCATCCGTGAGCGCGATGTGGTGCGGCGACACCTCACACGTGACATGCAGCCCACGCGCCTTTGCCTGCCGGATTGCGTCCAGGGCCCGCCCCGTGGACACATGCTGCACGTGCAGATGCGGCCGCAGTCTGTGATCTCGCTCAATCTCCTCCAGCAGCCGGAGGTCCCGCTCGACGATGCCGCTTTCAGCCTCCACCGCCATGCCCCGCAGGCCCAGCCGGAAGCTCACCGGCCCGGCATTCATGCTTGCACCCACCGTCATCCGGGTGTCCTCGGCATGCTGCGAGATGGGTACGCCCAGCCGTGCCGCGGCCATCAGTGCCGCCCGCATGATTTCATCGCGCAGAATGGGCTTGCCGTCGTCGGTAAAGCCTGCGGCTCCCGCCGCAACCAGGGCAGCGTAGTCGGTGAGCGACTCGCCCAGGCTGCCCACCGTCGCCGCCGGCATCGCCAGCACGCGCACACACCCGCGGCGTTCCGGTGCCTGCACAAACCGCAGCCACTCCACACTGTCCGTCACGGGCACGGTGTTCGGCATGGCCACCACGGTCGTAAAGCCGCCCGCCGCCGCCGCGGCCGTGCCGGTCGCAATGCTCTCCTTGTGCGTCTGCCCAGGCTCGCGCAGGTGCACATGCGCATCGATCAACCCCGGCGCAATCACCAGCCCGGTGCAGTCGATCGTCTCCGCGTCCAGCTGCTTCGCTTCTGCATCCAGTTCAGCCAGGTCCTCGGGCCCACTGGCCCCATCCACACGCATCCGCAGAACCAGACCACCATGTACCAGCAGCGACCCCTGCACCTGCAAATTTACAGATGGCTGAAGCAAACTGGCCTTTCGCAGATAGATCGGTGTCAAATCGAATCTCCGGTAACCTTACCCAACCACAAAAGCCGGGTGCCCCATACCTTCGCGGCTGTTTCGCGAAAGGGTGGGTTCGGCAGACAACCATTACCCTCCGTCACAGGCACTCGTACTCACCCTCTTCCCAGCGCCCGCCACAGCAGCGCCATGCGCACCGCCAGCCCATGCGTCACCTGCCGTTCAATGCGGGATTGCGGCCCGTCCGCCACCGCGGAATCGATCTCCAATCCACGCACCATCGGCCCCGGATGCATCACCAGCGCACTGGGTGCGCAAGCCGCAAGCCGCCGCTCATGCAGTTGGTAACGGTTCACATAATCCTCAAGATTCACATGGAGGCCGGACAGCCGCTCCCGCTGGATCCGCAGCATCATCACGACGTCCGCACTACGCAACGCAGCCTCAAAATCCCGCTCAATTTCCAGCGGCGGTCCCTCTCCGCCATACAGCCCCAGCGCGTCCTCCGGCAGCAGTTCCTCCGGCCCGCAAAGCACCACTCGCGCGCCCAACCTGGGCAGCAGCATCGCATTGCTGCGGGCCACCCGCGAATGCCGGATGTCTCCGGTAATCACCACGGTCCTGCCCGCCAGTGATCTCTTACTCAGCCCATCCGCGTCCATGCCGAACCACTCCAGCATCGTCCGCAGATCAAGCAGCGCCTGCGATGGATGCTCGTGCATCCCATCCCCGGCGTTCAGCACCGGCAGCCCCGCGGACCGCGCCAGCAACTCCGGCGCACCCGAGTGGTTTGAGCGCAGAATGATGCACTCCGCCCCCAGCGCCCGCAGCGTCACACCCGTGTCATGCAGCCTCTCGCCCTTCTCAATCGAAGAGGCCTTATCGCTCACCAGCGTCGTCATGGCACCCAGCGACTTTGCCGCCAGCTCGAA
>CAXTRR010000075.1:0-11815 GCA_964246795.1 uncultured Terriglobus sp.
CCCCGGCGTTGCGGACCAGCACCTCCATCACGTCGAACTCGCGCCGGGTCAGATCCAGCGGGCACCCCGCGGCGGTCACCGTGCGCGCATCGGTGTCCATCACGATCCCGCACGCCGCCACCACCCCGTGCGGCACCGGCCGCCCGCGCCGCAGCTTCCTTCTGCTCCTCGGTCATTTGTTCCAGGACGGTGATCTCCGGCGACCCGAGCTTGCGGATGGGCAGCAGCTTCTCTACCACCACCCGCTGCGCGATCACGGATTTGAACTCGTTGTAGACCAGGTAGACCGAATCAATCTCGCCGCGCTCGTAACGATCGATAATGGAGTGGGTGCAGCTGTCCACTTCAGAAAAATTCAACTTGGCAAGCAGGCTGGAAAGGTCATGCGTGACCTCTACCGGGTGCTCGCGATGACGAATGTCTTCAATGTGGCGGGAGAGCCCGTTGTCGTACTCGACTTCCTTGTGCTCCCAGTTGGCCTCGGGATAGCGGCGCTTGAAGAAGTCCCGCGCCTTGCGTCCGACGGTCTCGATGTCGACATTCTGATCGCCTGCTGCCGTATCTTGCCCGGCCGCCTGCCGGGGTACCCTGTGCGCGTCGATGAACTTCTGTGCGGCCTTGCCAACGTTGGCGTTGAAGGCACCCGCGAAGCCCTTGTCGCCGGCAATCACCAGAACAAGCGCGTTCTTCTCCTCACGCTCGATCAGCAACGGATGCAGGACATCTACCGCACCTGCCTCGCCTTCGGAGCCATCTCCGTACAAGTCCGCGCGGCGCACCAGCGATTGCAGGATGTTTGCCAGCATTTGCGCGTACGGCCGGGCCTGCATCGCCCGCTCCTGCGCGCGGCGCAGCTTGGCGGCAGAGACCATCTTCATGGCCTTGGTGATCTGCCGAGTGTTCTTGACGGAGCGAATGCGCCGCTTCAGGTCGAGTACGTTTGCCATTTATCTGATTTGCTTTTCTTCGAGCCGTGCGACTCGCACTTCAAGCTACGTCAATTTACCGATCACTTGCATCAGGTCGGAGTGCCGGCGATTTTCCAGACCGCCTATGCGGCCAGCAAGCTTGCCGATCTCCTACTTATGCCGTTGCCAGCGCCGGTTCTTTCTCCTTCGCGGCATCCTTGAAGGACGCCTTGTAGTCGTTGATCGCGTCGGTCAGGCGCTTCTTGATGTCATCGTCGATCGCCTTTTTCGTCATAATGTCGTCCAGCACCTGCTTGCCCGTGCTGCCCATGTATTGGTGAAATCCGGATTCAAAGGCTTGAATCTGTTTCACATCGACGTCGTCCAGCAGACCGTTGGTGCCGGCGAAGACAATGGAGACCTGCTGCGCTGCGGTGAGCGGTTGAAATTGCGGCTGCTTCAGAATCTCTACCAGCCTCTGGCCGCGATTGAGCTGCTTCTGCGTCGTCGGATCCAGGTCAGAGCCAAACTGCGCAAACGCGGCAAGCTCGCGATACTGCGCCAGATCAAGTTTCAGCGTCGCGCCTACCTGCTTGGTCGCCTTCATGGCCGCGGCAAAGCCCACGCGCGAGACGGAAAGGCCAACGTTGACAGCTGGTCGAATTCCCGAGTTGAAGAGATCTGTTTCTACAAAAATCTGGCCATCGGTAATCGAGATCACGTTGGTCGGAATATACGCGGAAACATCGCCCGCCTGCGTCTCGATGATCGGCAGCGCGGTCAGCGAGCCGCCGCCCAGTTTGTCGGAAACGCGTGAGGAGCGTTCCAGCAAGCGCGAGTGAAGGTAGAAAACATCGCCAGGGTAAGCTTCACGGCCGGGCGGACGGCGCAGCAGCAGGGAAATTTCCCGGTAAGCCGCGGCATGCTTGGACAGATCGTCGTAAATGATGAGCGCGTGCCTTCCACTGTCGCGGAAGTACTCGCCCATCGCGGTCGCAGCGTAAGGAGCAATGTAGGACATCGGCGCCGGCTCGGAAGCCGTGGCGGCAACGACGATTGTGTACGCCATCGCTCCATACTGTTCCAGCGTCTGCACGATCTGCGCCACGGACGACCGCTTCTGGCCGACAGCGCAGTAGATGCAGATCAGGTTGTTCTTCGCAGAGTTGATGATGGCGTCCAGCGCAATCGCCGTCTTGCCCGTCTGCCGGTCGCCGATCAGCAACTCGCGCTGGCCGCGGCCAATCGGGATCATGGTGTCAATCGCCTTGATGCCGGTAGCCATAGACTCGGTGACAGACTTGCGGTCGATGACGCCGGGAGCGAGCCTCTCCACGGGAAGGCTGTGCGGCGTGTCGATGGGTCCCTTGTCGTCAATGGGCTGGCCTAGCGCATTCACCACGCGGCCAATGAGTGCATCGCCCACGGGAACGGACATAATCTTGCCGGTGCGCTTGACTTCATCGCCTTCGCTGACCTCGGTGTAGTCGCCCAGCAGCACTGCACCCACCTGATCCTCGTCCAGGTTCATCGCCAGACCGCTGATGCCCTTGGGAAAGTCGATCAGCTCGCCCGCCATCACCTTATCGAGACCGTGAATACGCGCGATGCCGTCACCGAGCGAGATGATCGTGCCGACCTCGTCGACCGAGATCTTCTGCTCGTAATTCTCAATCTGCTGCCGGAGCAGTTCCGTGATCTCGTCTGCCTTGAGTTGTGCCATGTCTTCTCTGCTCTTCCTTGCTTTTGCGGCGTGCCTTACTGCGCGCCGGCCAGATGCTGTTTCATTTGCTGAAGCTGCCCGCGAACCGAACCGTCGTACACACGCGAGCCAAGCTTGATGATTGCGCCGCCCAGCAACGCCGCATCTTCGCTCCAGGTCACGCGTACATGCGAGCCGGCCAGTTCGCCCGCCTTGCTCAGCAAGAGGTCCCGCTCCACTTCGCCCAGCGGTTTGGCTGAGACAATTTCGACATCTGCCACGCCGTTCGCCTCGTCCGCCATGGTCTGGTACTCGGCGGTAATCTCATCCAATGCGTCCAGACGTTGATGTTCCATCAACACGGCGATGAAGTTACGTACAGTCCTGTCCAGGCCAATGCGGCCGCTTAGCGCATCCAGAACTTTCAGCTTGTCATTCTGTGCCAGAGACGGGTTCAGAAGAAATTCGTGTAGTTCACGGCTGGAGCGGAGCGTTCCAGAAAAGTCCGCAAGCTGCCGGCGAACAACATCATTGTCCATGTGCTGCGCCGCGGCCACCTGCTGAAAAGCGCGGGCATAGCGAAGAGAGAAGACGGACACTAGTTGCGGCTCCCTTCCGTGAGCTTGCCGGCAAAGTTCTGAATCAGCACACGGTCATCGTCAGTCGAGATCACCAAATTGCTCGCGGCCCGATCAACGGCGAGGTCTGCGGCGTAGGCGCGCAGACTACGCTCCGCCTGTGAGGACGCGGCGGCGATCTCCTGATCGGCAGCGGCGAGAATACGTTGGGTTTCCTCCGTAATCTGCTGCTTTACACGCTCCTCTTCGGCAACTGCATCGCGCTCCGATTCTGAGCGGATGGCCGCGATCTCGCCATCAAGTCTGGAGAGACGCTCTTCTATTGCAGACAAACGCGTGTTGGCCTGCTCGGTGGCGACGCGGGCTTCCACGATATCTTTCTGGATACTCTCCGAACGCCCATGGAAGACCCTGGGTAGCGCCTTGAACAACCCGTACAGTACGGCGGCGGCAAGCACCAGGAAATTGAGCCACTCAAAGACTGACGACGCGGCAGCGGGGCTCAACCCAACCATGGAGCCGAGCTTGATCACGGAAGGCGAATGCCGGAACGCTTCGGTTCCCTCAGACGCTTCCTGCCTTTTCTGACCATTGTTCGCTTCTGGCTCCGAGCGGTTGCCAGCGGCCGTGGAGGAGGAAGCCGGTTCAGGTGAAGGTGTCTGCGCCGGGATCACCGGTGCAGACAGCATTCCCATGAAGAAGATCACACTCAACCAGGTGCTGAGAGCCGGGACTGAGGCAACCGGACGACGTAAACGACTCAAAGCTGGGCTCCCGTCTGCGATGCGGGAAGAGTGTCCTGCGACTGTTCCGGCCGGCGGGAAAGAATCACCGCAAGTATCTGCTGCGACAGCGACTCGGTGCCGGACTCTATCTGCTGGCGAGCCTTCACGCCCGACCGCTCTACCGCCTCGCGCGCGGCATCGATGCGACGTTGCGCGGCGTTGTGCGCCTCAGCAAGGGCATGGTCACGCGCCTCGGCGGCCTGCTTCTGGCGGGCCTGTTGAGCTTCAAAGATCCTGCCGCGTGCCTCGCGCAGCTTGCTCTCGTACTCGGCCGTCCTTGCCTCGCTGGCGGCAATGGCCTTTTGGGCTTCGTCCATCGCACCGCCGGTGCGCGCATGGCGGTCAGCCAGTGTCTTTCCAAGCGGACGGCGCACCAGGAAGGCATACGCGATCAACAACAACAGGAACAGGCAAATCGTCGGTATGGACCCGAGCATGAGTTCGCCAAGCGTATGGAGGATGTCTTGCATGATTTGGCCATGAGCGCTGAAATTTGACAGCTGGAGTCACTCCAGCGAACCCGGACCGGGTCAAATCAATTGCAGCAATCCTTATGTTTATACCAACCGCAAGCGGCCATGGTCAACGCGGGCCGTCGCTCTTCGCCCATCGTTACACAGTGGAAAATAGGGAGTTATGGCCATTCCACAACCTCGTTTCAAACGCATTGTCATCGCCACCACCGGCTCATTGGGAGATTTACATCCCTGCCTCGCCGTTGCGCTTGCGCTCCGGCAGCGCGGGCACGACGTCCTTTTTGCGACAGCACCCTTCTACCGGGATCGGATCGAGCGGCATGGCCTGTCCTTCGTTCCCATCGGCCCGGATTTCGCGCCGGACGACCCGGACATGATCAAGAAAGTCATGGACCTGCGCCGTGGACCGGAGTTTTTGTTGCGGAAGCTCTTCCTGCCCCATCTACGTCAGGTGTATGCCGAACTGGACGACGCCTGCAGCAGTGCCGACCTTCTGCTCGCGGGAGAGGTCGTCTTTGCCGCTCCGCTCATTGGGGCAAAGCGGAAGTTGCCCTGGGTCTCAGTCATCCTGTCGCCGTCCTCATTCCTTTCCGCGCATGACCCATCCATCATTCCCGGACTCGCATGGCTGGCAAGAATACGAAATGCACCCTGGCTGCACAGGCTTGCGGCGCGGGCAGTGCAGGGCCGCCTGCAATCCTGGGCCGCCCCCATTCATGAGGTACGCCGGGAACTTGGGCTGCCAAAGACGCCGAACGCCATACTCAAGGACAAATTCGCAGCCAGCCTGGTCCTCTGCCTCTTCTCGCGGCGCTTCGGCGCTCCCCAGCCGGATTGGCCAGAACACCTGGCACAGCCCGGCTTTGTGTACTATCGCCAGTCGCCGATGCCCAATCCACGCCTTGCGGACTTTCTGGCCGGCGGTCCGCCTCCCGTGGTCTTCACGCTCGGTTCTGCGGCGGTCCACGCTCCTGGTGACTTTTTCTCGCAGTCCGCCGCGGCTGCGCGTGCTCTCTGTTGCAGAGCGGTACTGGTGGGGGGACGCGCCGACTTAAGCCGCATGGAGACACCGGAGATTCTCGCCGTTCCCTACGCCAATTACAGCGACCTGTTCCCCCATGCGGCGGCGGTGGTGCATCAGGGAGGGATTGGCACCACCGCGGAGGCGCTGCGGGCCGGAGTGCCGGCGCTGATTACCCCGCACGGCTTCGACCAGCCCGACAACGGGGCCCGTGTCCAGCGGCTGGGTCTCGGCTTGACCATGCCGCGCGACAGCTACACGGCCCGGCAGGCATTGCCGTATCTGCGCAGACTCCTGGAGGATGAAAGCTTTCGTGATCGCACCCGGGTCTTCGCTGGGCAAATGCTCCTGGAAAGTGGATTGAACGGCGCGATTGAAGCCATTGAAGCAATTTAGAATGCGGTTGCCAGCTATCCCTGCACGCAATACACTGGGCCGGCGACAGCAACTTCCATGACGCATTCACCGTCTGTTTCTGCAAACGAGGTCTCCGCCCGTGCGCCGGCTTACCCTTCCACTGCTTCACTTGCTCCTCTTCTTGCCACTTCCCTTTGCCTCTGTCCGAATGTCGGCTCAAACTTCGCCACCGACCCAGGTTCAAAGCCCGGCACTCGCTCCGGCTCGCACAGAGTCTCTGCAAGTGCAGAGCTCACCCAGCGTCTCCGGTCCGCAACCGAGCGGCAGCACTGACTCACAAGCCGCGCCCACCCCGCCCGCGCTGCCACCTGCAAATGGCACGCCCACATCGCAGGTCGGCAACGTTCCCGTCATCCGCACCGCCACGCGCATTGTCATCCTGGATGTCGTCGTGCTCGATAAGAAGGGCAACGTCGTCACTGGTCTCACCAAAAACGATTTCCATGTCACTGACAGCGGCCAGCCTGAAACTCTGATCAATTTTGAGGCGGCAGGCGCACACACTCCAGAGCCCGAGCTGACCATTAACTCCACCACCGAACTCGATCGTGTCGCGCCGCAGGCACCGGTCAACATCATCCTGCTGGACGAGTTCAATACACGCTTTGAAGACATGGCCTTTGCGCGCTACTCGCTCAAGAAATATTTAGACCGTCAGCCGGGCAAGCTCACCCAGCCCACCATGCTGATCGCCGTCTCCCTCAAAAACTTCACCGTGCTGCACGACTATACGCAGGACAGATCCGTGGTTCTGGACGCGCTCAATCGGCACTTTGCCGCCTATCCCTGGCAGGTGCACCAGGGCGGCTGGATCGCCGAGCGCTATGGCACCGCCTTCGCCACCCTGCTTCGTGTGGCGACGGCAACTGAGGGTCATCCCGGCCACAAAAACATGATCTGGATCGGCCGCGGCTTTCCCAGCCTGAACCTCACCAATGTCGCGATCGACGCTCAGGTGAGACTGGACGACATCGTTCAGGAGACGGTCAACAAGCTTCGGGATGCCCGCGTCACCCTGTACACCATCGACCCGGCCGGTGTGCAGATGGACCCCAGTGTTTACGACAGCACCCTGGACCTGACCGGCATGGCCAATGACCCGTTTGGCGGCAACTATGGATTCAACAAACTCGCCCGTGCCACCGGCGGCCGCACCCTGTATGGCCGGAACGATGTGGATGCCGAAATTGGCACCAGCGTGCGCGACGGCTCCAGCTTCTACACACTCGTTTACCGTCCGGAGGCCGGAGCGACACTCGATAACAATAAGTTCCGCCGCATCCAGGTCACCTTTGATACGCCGGGCTATCACGCGGTTACCCGGGAGGGCTACTACCCTCAGCGGGGACCCTACCGCGTGAATCCGGCGCAACCTTCACAGCGCCTTGTCTTTGACCTGGGCGCCGCCGCGTCCAGCACCATGGTCTACGACGGCGTCCCGCTTACGCTGATCCGCGACACTGCCAATCCTGACAAATTCACCGTGCACCTGGACAGCAAGGGGTTGAACTGGACGGTTGCCACCGACGCCGCGCCGGCCCGCCACTGCGAGGTCATTCTGGTCGCGACCAGCTTTGATAAGAAGGGCAATGAGTTGCAGCGCGTGGCCAAAAGCATCCGCGCTTCGGCTCCGGCGGACGTGCCACCCGCCGGCCGGCTGGAACGCGCCATGGACCTCATCATGACCCTGCCGCACGACAACAAGGCCGTGCGGGCGCGGTTTGTGGTGCGCGTCGCGTCCACGGGACGGATCGGTACGGGAGATGCTTCGCTCGTGCCCTCAGGGACGACTAGCGCGGCGAAGTAGCCGGAATGCGTTTGTGGGTCGAAAGGCGGCACATCGTCACGGCAGGAAGGTCATTCAGGCTTGTGACCTTGTTCGAGCATTAGATGGCGTAAGTATGGTTTATTGCAGACGAGCTCTAGTGCGCACTGCAAACGTTCAGCAGCCTGATGACCTGAAACCGCTTTGGCCCATGCATGTAGTGGGATCCTTTGCGTAGTCGAGAGCTGTTCGTCCCTTGTTATCTTCAACATTCAGCTTTGCACCTCTTGCGAGAAGCAGTTGGATTTTGGCGGTTTCACCGAACTCTGCCGCCGCCATGAGCGGCGTCCTACCTTCATTCCTTTTAGTTCCGATATCGGCTCCATGGTCTAGCAGCAGCCTCGTCGCGCCTGAACTTGACAACATTCTTAATCGCGGTAACGGCGGCGAAGTAGCCAGACATGCCCGCACAGGTAGATCTACTGTGGGCAGATATTTACTGCGATGGCGAGTGGTCTAACGCGCTCCGTAAGTCTGAAGAAGGCGAATGGTCTTTTGCTTCATCGCCGGGCCAAGATAGGTCTTTTGACTCGCATAAAACAGTGCGTCATGACCCTTGATGTCCTTGAGATGAATCTCTGCTCCGCGAACGAGCAGCAACTTGACGGTATTGGGGTATCCTGTTGCCGCCGCGAGCATAAGCGGGGTCGCGCCCGCATTGTTTCGCGTGTCGATCTTCGCGCCATGGTCGAGCAGAGTCTGCAAGGACTTTACCTGCATCGACTTGGCTGCGTAGCTGAGAGTCGTGTCGCCTGCGTCGTCCTTCGTTTCCAATGCCGCTCCCTTCTGCAGAAGAGATTGCAACACAATCAGATCCTGGTCACTTCGTGCTGCGGTGATCAGCGGAGTTTCACCACGGTCTCCACCGCTCTGGAAGTCAGCTCCATGCTCGATAAGCAGTTTAACTGCAGCTAGTTTGTCCGACACCTCCTCCAGCTTATTGCCCAGGACGGCGAAGCTCACCGGTGTCGACCCGTGAGATGTCCGGGAGTGGACATTGGCTCCCGCGTTCAGCAGAACTTCTATGACATCCAGCGCACCTAGTTGAGCAGCGGCTGTCAGCGGAGTGAGACCGAAATCGTCCCGAGCATTAGCATCTGCACCTCTTTGCAAAAGTACCAGTACTGTTTCCACATCCCCATTCTCAGCTGCTTTATATAGAGCCGTGTCGCCCAACTTGTCTCTTGCATTCACGTCAGCTCTGGTCGCGAGCTCAAAGGAGCGGCGGTCAGCATTCTCGACATCCCAAGCATGTTGGAGTTGCTGATCCAGGCTTGGTGAGGAGCTCTGGGCGGGAGAAACGCTGGGGAACAAGAGGATTGCGCAGAACAGCCGAACGCGTCTTACGCGTCTGTTGACTCTACTCGCAGGAACATCTATAGAGTTTGGAGGGAACATCAGGACCTCAGACTCCTTTTCCGAGGGAAGTCAGCAGATGAATCGCCTGCAACTTCTTTCGCCCATGCACTTCGTGAGATGCTCTTGCGTAGTCGAGAGCTGTCCGTCCCTTGTTATCTCTAACATACAGTTTTGCACCTCTTGCGAGAAGCAGTCGAATCTTGACAGTATCGCCGAACTCTGCCGCCTCCATGAGCGGCGTCGTACCTTCATTATTTTTAGTTCCGATATCGGCTCCATGGTCCAGCAGCAGCCTCGTCGCGGCTGCCTCTGCCCACGTAAGAGCGGTGTCGCCATGCTCATCCCTAGCATTCGGTCGTGCCCCCCGCTCGAGTAACAACTTCAAAATATCGTTATTACTGTCTGACTGCGAAGCATACCGCACAGGAGTCATTCCCTTGCTGTCACCCGCTTGAATATTCGCGCCACGGTCTATCAACAACCGCGTTTTTTCCAGAATCGACGATCTTTCCTGCCATGGTTCGCCAGTAATTGCGGCGAAGAGCGGAGTCTCACCTCTCTCCACCCCAGCGTTCACGTTTGCTCCATGATCAAGCAGGAACTTGACAATATCTGCATCGTTGTTATGCGCGGCAGCGGTCAGTGGCGTTCGGTTCACTTCGTCTTTGGTGTCAATCTCCGCCCCCCTCTGAATTAGAAGTTGTACCACCTCCAATCGCCCATGGTCTGCAGCTAACAGCAGTAAGGTTTCCTGCTTAGCATCGCGCGCGTTCACGTTGGCACCCTTGTCCAGCAGCAACTGGATTTGTGAAATGCCGTCAACAACGGAAGTGTCAAGTAATTCATGATCAAGTTGGCTCGGCACAGCTTGCCCTGTGCAACCGACGCTGAACGCTAAAGCGATTAGAAGACAACCGAAAAAGATGATCGTTTTCACTTCTTTCCACCTCCCGCAACACCGCAGCTAGCTCTGGTGTATCGTCCCGACACAAACCATTCCACCTCACGCCGTCTCCTTGCGATGATGCCGCAAAGGATTGAGGGACCTACGTGTATACGGTTAAGGATGTCTTCGAGGGCGGCAGCCACGCGACCTTGATTCAGAAGATTCACGACAGAAGCAATAGAATAACTTGGATTTGCGGTAAGGCTCACGAGCGCTTCATACTCCCTTTGCAAAACAGGAGCTGTTAGACGTTTTCTCACAATCCCTTCGTAATTCGGTAAGTACAAGTTTTGCATCAAGACCTGTTGCGCTTTGCTCAGTTCAATGAGCCGCGTACCGTTGATGCCGTTCTTGGCCACATATTGCTCCGCGTCTGCTCCGGTTCGATTATGAGCGGCTGTACCTACTTGACTTGCTACTTTCTTATCAACGCCTATTCTTGTGAGCATAGTCACAATTTCTTCTTCTGAGTGATATCCCATGTCATACCCGGGTCCCAGCGTCACACCACTGCTGTTCCCATGTTTGTCTTTCGTTCCCGGATAGTGAAGGTAAGCTCCGGCCTTAAGAACGTCGCCGGTTTCGTCGAAGAACATCCATTCTTTTGCAGCGTAAGAGACGGTTTGGCTGGAGGCTGGCCTAGGTGTCTCGCCAGCATTCGGGAACGATCCTAACGTCTCGATGATGTGCCGGATACGGGGGTTGCTCAAGACACTCAGGTCGCGGAAGTGACCCAATGTCGTTTGCGAGAGATAGACGGCGCGCTGGACGTCGCGGTCGGCGATGCCGTCTACTCTCAGGTTCCAGGTACGCTGTAGAGCTTTGACGGCGGTCTCGGTGGCGAGGTCGAAAACGCCGGTGTCGCTGACCGTGGTGTACTCAAAGGTGAATGTGCTGCGGCCGATCTCTCTCAGGGCGCGCTGCAGCGCCGAGACCTCGATGCCTTTGTCGCCACGGCGCAAGGGCGGCAGGTAGTCGGTGAAGGGACTGTAGATCGCCACTTAGTTGCCTACCGCGATGTCAATGAATTGGTTCTGGCTCAGCGCCGGCTGGATGGCAAGGGACAAGATGTGATTGCCACCGTCGCCGCCCTGGATCGCAAACCTGCTGATCCAGCCCCGGAAAGCGAAGCTGCAGATGACATCCTCCGCGTTATCGTCCTTCCAGAACTCCAGCTTGATGTCCTTGATTTTGTCCTTCGTCATAGTATGCGACAAATCAAAGAGGCTCTTTAGAACGGGAAAAGGCACGTTCCGGTCGTCGTGAATGTCCGCAACGACATCGATGGCGCACGCAGTTTGCCCCATGAGAGGCATTCCTGTGCCGTCATGGCGTGTGGCTACCTCAAAGTGCGTTGAAAGCGCGTTGAACTTTTGCTTGTCGATCGTGACTGTCGTGTTGCGGGGCATTGCCATAGATTCCTCCAAAGGTTCAGGGAAGTCGCCCGGTAAGCCGACTCCGTTCAAGGTTCAAGACCCCGGTGGTTACCGGGCCGGACTCGGATTGGATCAGACTAAAGCAGATTTGGACGTCTGAGTGGTCGACCTGTGCGCCGCGCAAACAGCCAGAACCAAAGCATGCTCAGCAACGCCGCGCAGATGCCGAATTTGATCGCCACCGGTGTCTTTGTCGGTGACACGAAAGCCTCCAGCACACCAGCCACCACCAGCATGGGCACGGTGCCGCTCAGCAGCCGCACGGACTCCGTGCCGGCCAGCGCCAACGCTTCCTTGCGCCGCAGCAAACCCGGAAAGAGCAGCCCCCCGCCCAGCCCCAGGCCCCCCCCCCCCCCCCCCCC
>CAXTRR010000076.1:0-6636 GCA_964246795.1 uncultured Terriglobus sp.
GCCTCGGTGATCTCCATGCAAAAGCTATACCACAGAATCACATCTAGTGTTAACAAGCCCTAACTACGATTCGAGAGCTTCGCCGCCTAGGAGGGCTCCAGAAGCACACCATGAACAAGCTCCTAGACAAGACCGGTGTAGCGGCCGAGTGTATCGCCACCATCCAGGCGCTGCGTGACGCCATCGAGAGACTGGCGCGATGATCGTCAAGAAAATTCCGAATCCGAAGCACCATCTCCAAAGGCTTCACGCATCGGTAATCTGCTTGACTATATCGAGGCTCATACCGAGGAGAAAGTGGAATTGCGCTTCGCGGCCGGTGACTTCCTGACAAACTCGCGGCAAGGTCAGAGGGCCGAGATGATTGCCCTCGCTGGAGAGGCAACACGGAGCAAAGACCCGATCGACCATTGGCTCCTCAGCTGGAAGGCCGGTGAGCAGCCGAGCGTCGCAGAGTGCCGGGAAGCCGTCGAGATCCTGAAAGGGCATCTTGGCATGTCTCCAGAGCACCAGGCGATCTGTGCCCTCCATAGCAACACGGAGAACCTCCATTTGCATGTCGTGGTGAATAGGACAGACCCAGAGACGTTTCGCGTGGCCGACAATGGTTGGAGCATAGATCGAGCGCACCAGGCTCTGGCTGAAATTGTCGAGCGGCAGGGCTGGGAGCAGGAAGTGAACGCCGTGTATAGAGCTGGAAAGACCGCGAAGCGAACTGACATCGCCGTAGTAGCACCGCGTACAAAGGCTCGTGACTCCGAGAATGCGACCGGAGCGAAATCGACCGAGCGTATCGCGATGGAAGAGCTTCCGAAGCTACTTCAATTCGCTCGAAGCTGGAGTGACGTCCATTCTGCCCTGGCAGCGAGAGGCTTTCGTTATGAGCAGAAGGGTAGCGGAGCACTGGCTTGGGTCGGTGACACGGCTGTAAAGGCATCAGCAGTCGGACGGGAATTCAGCAGGAAACGTATGGAGGAACGCTTTGGGCCGTTCGAGCCCACGGGAGAGAAGATGGCTGTCGCATCTGCTGCCCAGGTACTGACGCCCTTGAACGCGGAACGGGGGAATCGATGGCAGCAGTACCGCATATTGCTTCAATCCCATAGATTGGAAAGGGATCAGACACAAAGGGCGTTACGGACCTTCCAGCGAAGTGCAAGAGGAGAGCAGATCGCAAGCTTTCGGGGTGAGCGAGAAGCCCTCAACACCGGTGGTAAATGGCATGGTGAATCACTCAATGTAGCCAGGAGCCTGTTGGCTGCAGATCAGGCGAGACGGAAAGCTGCGTTGACCTCCGAACAGGAGGCAGAACGCGAAACAACGCGAAAGCGTTTAGGCTCCCGTCCCACATACGAGCAGTTTCTCAGGGTTGCCGGTCAAAAACAGTTCGCCGACCTCTGGCGGTATAGGGACGCCCCGCCGGAAGTAGCGAGCTTGTCTGGTGAGGGCACGGATGAACCTGCGCGATATGACATTCGGAATTTTCAAACACGGGTCGAACGCGGTGCGGGCAAGCGAGAGGTATGTATCGGCTACTACGCCCAGAGCCGTCCAGAAACGCTCAGCTTCGCCGATCGAGGCAAGCAGATTGAAATCTACCAGACCACTGACCGCGTTGCTGTTCTGGCGGCTCTGCAGGTTGCTTCACAGAAGTGGAGCGTCCTCACCGTCACTGGACCAGCTCAGTTTCAACTCCTCTGCGCGAAGCTGGCCCGGGAGCATGGCTTCCGCATTCAGAACCTGTCGGCAGTACCGGCGATGACCCGGGAAGAACGATTCTTGCCGGAGGCAACCGGCCAAGAGTCGCCAATGTCCCCGTATGAGGCGCATCGACGTGACATTGTGTCGAAGGTCGATATAAAGAACCCGTCGCGGCTCGATTACATGATCGCTGTCCGTATGCGCGTTACAGGACATTCTCAGGAAGCAATCGCGAAAGAGCTGCTGGAGGCAGGGACTCCATCGCGAGCTTTGGAAAGTCGCGACTGGACCCGCTACGCACGACGCACCGCAGACGCGGTGTTCAGTGCACGTGGAGATCGCGAACTTACCAGTCACGGTGAGCGAAAAGCAAGCTGGCGTGTACTTGAGGGTCGACCGCCTCATGAGGAGACACAGAAGCTCGGACCTCATCAGCAGGCCGAAGGAGTCGCGGGCCGTGTCGAGAGAAAATCTTCTGGTCTGGAAAGGTAGGCTTGGCCACATCGAAACGAACCGCCGTTACCCTTCGCTGCGGCAGTAGATGGATAACGCATCAGCTTTCGACCAGGCGGGCGCTCTTTGGGTCATAAACCATACCCTCGATCGAGCCATCGCGGATGCGCTGAACTGCTTCGTCGATCACTTGTAAGGGCACCAGGAACCACTCCTGCGGCTGAACCGGGTGACCAAAACGATCATGGATGGTGAGATCTAACTGTGCCGGAGCAAAGATGCGATGAAAGAGTTTCTCAAGCTTACGTCGGTTTAGATCAGCGAGCTTGTAGGTTGCGGCGATTTCAACGTCGGCCAGCAAATACGTCGGGTCGTGTGCCGCATCGGCAATGCGAGTCTCGACCTTCCCACCGGTCACGCCGATCTTGTGAATCAACTCGCGATGTTCAACAACAAGGGGATGAGTCGATAGACTGCGCAACACGTAGATCGTGCCGCTTTCGATGTCAGCCTCGTTCCACTCTTCACTGAACAGAGGACCGGCGTTTGGATCGGTCAGCCTGCGGCCCGCTTCGTCCTTGTAGAGCGCACGCTGGAGTGACCTGCGGAGTAAATTGCTTTCCGTGCCATTGGAGTAGATGACTCTGAGTCGCGCATCGCTTTCTCCATTTGGAGCCTTGATTGCATCGCCCATTTCAGCCACATAGACGACTTGGCCGCCAAGAATGAAAAAGTCACCCAGCGCTACGCTTGCGTCTCTGGCAAAGCGACGAGCGGTTCGCGTCCCTGCTGCGAGGTCGCTCTCGACCTGCGCGATGAGAGGCTTGAACTGTTCGAAGTTAGCGGCAGGTGCGCGATTCGCGATCTCCTCAGCAACCCTCCTCTCTTCACGCGAACTGACGTGTCGAAGAACGCTGATGTCCCCGGTGGGTGTGACACCAGCGTCCAGTTCTGCCAGCAACGCTGCATCATCCAGTGCTTCGGGGGTAGATTCGTTTAGAGCCGTTGGCTCCGAAAGCAGTCCATCCCTGTCGATAGCCGCAAGCAGCTCGCGCGCCTCTGACATTCCGCGTATCCGGTCGAGCCGTATTGCGTACATCCGCTCAAAGATATCCGCACCTTCCCCGTGCTCCGGAAGTCGCCCATGCTCTGCGAAGAAGCGCTGAATATCTTCAAAGCTCGCAAGGATGCGTTCTTCGCGCGCGGTACGACCCGAGATCGCAGGTGCGGCCACTGGCACACCGAGCTCAGCCAACAGATCGTCATCTGAGAGCTCCGCATGATTCAGCTTCGGTTTCATGCGGACCGTCCAGCGGCGGAGGTCGATTGCTGAGCGCGGTAGCGCGCCAATGCCGCAACGCCCTCCGCCATACGCTTCTCCCAGGCATCAGGTGAAGTGATGTCCGGCAACCGGCCGCGCTCACGCTTGAACCGCAATGCCCGCTGCGACAAGTCGCGCGCTTCTCCGTACGACAAACTGATGCGCTTGCCGGCGATGCTCGCCTGCACCTGCCGCAACGTCCTCTCGTCCATAGCCTTTGCCAGGACCGCGTAGGCTGCGTCGAACGGATTGATGCGGTCGATCAGGTCAATGTCGAGCTCACGAACGTCCATGGCAAACTTGCGCACGCCCTGGATGAGTGAAAGATTAGCCTTCACTCCTGATTCATCCACGGCGGCGAGTTGCTTGGCCTTTTGCGTGATATTTAAGGCCGCCACCGCGTGTTGGCGTACCGCTTCCTGGTCCGCTTCACTCAGGTCGGGATAGCGTTCGCGAACGATCTTGCCCATGCGCAACTGTGTCAATTCTTCCGGCACGGTGTTCTCGCGATCGAAGAGCCCGCGCTCCACGGCGATCTTATCCTGTACGAATGCTGTGATGACCTCATTCAAGTCTTCACGGCAGATGCGGCCGGCCTCGGGGCTGCTGGGCACCACCAGTCCATTCAGCTCGAAGTGAACCTGTCCGCTTTCGCCGTGCACCCCCACGTTTGTTCCACCCTCCACGTAGCCCTCAGGCCCGTAGACAAAGCCCTCCCTGGCACCGGCATTCTTGGGTGTGAACTCGAAGCGTGGAGCCAGCACCTGCTCCATCAGCAGACTGGCAGCTATCGCCTTTAGCGTGTCGTTGATGGCATCCACCACGGCGCTCTCAGAGGCGTCCGGCTCGGCGATCAGATTGGTGAAGCGGGCCCGTTCCTTGCCTGGCGCGTCGCGCGTTGCGCGGCCAATGATCTGCACCACCTCCGTCAGGCTGCTGCGATAGCCAATGGTCAGGGCATGCTCGCACCAGATCCAGTCGAAGCCCTCCTTGGCCATGCCAAGTGCGAGAATGATGTCCACGTGGTCCCGGTCGTTACGATGCGCGGGGTTCTTGAGCGCGGCCAGCACACGTGTACGCTTGGCGGGGTCGCTGTCGTCGACAAGGTCGGCAACCTTGATCACCCGGGCAGGCTTGCCGCTGGCCGAAGCCGGCAGCTCGATCAGGTGAAAGCCCGTCGCCGGATCGACGCCCTTCCACTCGCCCAGAGTGTTCATGATCTCGTTCACTTCCCGAACCTTGTCCTGCAGGCTCTCGCGCGAGTTCACATTGGGGATGTGCACGATCGTCTTCAGCGACGGATCGAGAACCTTCTCAACCGCGTCGACGTACCGGTCCGTGTAGAAGAAGTAGCCGATCTCCAGAGACTTCAGGAAGTCATAGCCGTTCAGCTGCTCGTAGTACGTGTAGGTGACGGTTTCGAAGCGGTTCTCGTCCTGCGGCGCCAACACAGCCTCGGCGTCCCCGCGAAAGTACGATCCGGTCATGGCGACGATGTGCACCTTGTCACGCGCGATGAACCGACCTAGCTGGCTGCCCAGCCGGTTGTCCGGATTGCTGCTTACATGGTGAAACTCGTCCACCGCGATCAGCCGGCCATCAAAGGCCCCCACGCCCAGCTCGTCTACAGCGAACCGGAAAGTGGCATGGGTACAGACCAGCACCTTGTCTTCGCCCGCCAGGAACTCGCCGACCGCCTTGACCTTCGACTTAGCCACCCGCGGGTCGTCGATGCCGGGCGCGTTGCAGAGATTCCACTGCGGCCGCACAGTCCAGTCTGCCCAGAAGCCGTACGCGCTGAGCGGCTCATCCGCGAAGCTGCCGCCGATCGAGCGCTCGGGAACGATGATGATCGCTTGCTTGATCCCCTGGTTGTGCAGCTTGTCCAGAGCGATGAACATCAGCGCGCGCGACTTGCCCGACGCCGGAGGCGATTTGATGAGGAGGTACTGCTCGCCACGACGCCCATAGGCGCGCTGCTGCATCGGGCGCATACCCAGCGAATCGGCTTTGCTCGATACACCTGTGCGCGCGGTCGTAATCGAGACCGAGGGAATGGTCCTGTTGTTCGCCGGAGTGGTGGCCGGTTCTGTCATGCGGTCGCCTTCTTTCTTCGTCCGACGGAGATCTTTTTCGTGGCGACTTTCGTGGTGGCCGCAGTGGTGGATTGCACGGCAGTCATTCTCGTGTACATCTCGAAGAGCTTCTCGAGCCGCTCAGTGTCGTTGCGGAAGCGACGGCCGATGTAGATGCGCTCCAGCGTCTCGTCATTCCGCTCATGAGCCTGACGCAGGTTCTCCGGCATGTCTTCCGGGTCGTAAAGATCGGCGATGGTGGCGGGAAAGTGCGCCTCCCGCGCCAGCAGGATGTCCTCCGCGCAGCGGGTGAGGTCGGCCTTGTGCTGGTCGGTGAGCGGGGGGACAGGAAAGGTGTTCCAGCCGAGGGTGTTGGAGTAGCGGAAATCGGTCTTCAGCTTGCCGCAGACGGTGGCGATCCAGACTAGATGGGTGCGGGAGGCGATCAGGGCCATGTTCCAGAGGGGAGCGTCATAGAGAGCATATGCTTGATTAGTAGTAGCTGTTCGTCCCGGAAAGATAGCCACTGGATAGTACTCGCGGGTTTCCGAGCAGATGGTGGGCGCAAGAATTGTGACCCCGTCTGCTAGATTGCGATCACGAAACTGATGTGGTCGGTGACTTAGCATGTTGTAACTTGAATCTTTACTTGTAGCTCGCGTGTGCCGAACACCTTCGATCCGCTTTCTTACGACTGAATTTGACAATGCGAGATCCAGGTCATCATCGTCGATCCAAAGACAATAACGGAGCAGACCGCGAATCAGTTCCTGTGCTCCCAATAACGGCAGAATCAGTCGCCGTAGATTGGGTGCATCACGAAGCAGAGTATCGCGATCCAATCGACTCAGCGTAAGGTAATTGCCGTCTCCAGGAAGGTTTCCATAACACATTCGAGCGATAGACGATATCGGTCTGTTCGATGTCGTTACAATCTTCGTCGCAGAGGCAAGCAGATAGGGATTGATCGTTCCGACTTCCAATCGATTTTCATTTTCAAAGATAAATTTCCGCTTACGCGATTTTCCAATGCCGATGACCACGCAAGTTACGCCTGCATTATGTACAGCATTGTTGCTCCAGGAG
>CAXTRR010000076.1:6646-10623 GCA_964246795.1 uncultured Terriglobus sp.
ATTTATTTCCAGTCCCTTGGCAAGCAGGTGCGGCCAAAAAATTGGAATTTGTGTCCCCTGTGCAACGGAGTTGGTTGAAACGAATGCGAAGTCACCCTTGTTGTCAGACACGTAGTCAGATGCCTTTTCAAACCATCCGAACACATAGTCCAGAGATGCACTCGAATCAATTTTGGATGATAGAAGCTCCTTAAGCTCCGTTTTATGTTCAATCGTCTGATTTCGCCGTCCGATATAAGGGGGATTGCCGCAGATGTCCGTCTCGCCACCCTGATTTTCAAACTCGATCTGCGCCTGGTCGAGCGGCGTGGAGAATAGATCGTCGCTGACGAGCTTGACGCTACTGCCGGTTGGTGGGCAGATGCTCAACCAGTCGATACGCAGGGCGTTGCCGCAGGTGATCCAGTTCTCTTTGTCCAGCGGCAGGAACTCCGCCCGGGCGACCAGCGGACCGCGATAGAGCACATCGGACTGAAACTCGGCGATGATGAGGGCGAGCCGCGCGATCTCCGCCGGGAAGTCGCGCAGCTCAATGCCGCGAAAGTTGGTGAGCGGAATGTCCGTCCGCGCCTGCTCCTCGCCCCGGCGGCGGTTGATCTCGGCCTCGATCTTCCGCATCTCCTTGTAGGCGATGACGAGGAAGTTGCCCGAGCCGCAGGCCGGATCGAAGACGCGAATCTTTGACATGCGCTTGCGCAGATTTAGCAGGGTGCGGGCGTTGTCGCCGGCAGCTGCAAGCTGCGCGCGCAGGTCGTCGAGAAAGAGCGGGTTCAGCACCTTCAGGATGTTGGGCACGCTGGTGTAGTGCATCCCCAGCGCACCGCGCTCCTCGTCGTCGGCCACCGCTTGGATCATGGAGCCGAAGATGTCCGGGTTGATCTCGCGCCAGTTTAGTTCACCCGCATGCAGTAGATAGGTGCGTGCCATGCGCGAGAAAACCGGCACGTCGGTCGAGCCGGAGAACAGCCCGCCATTGACGTAGGGAAAGGTATCGGCCCACCCAGGCAATGCTACTTCGGCGCGGTCGGCGATCTTGATGTTCATGGCCGCGAAGATGGTCCCAACGACTTCATGCGTGTTGGCGGCATCGCGCGTGCTCATCTGTTCGACAGTCTTGGTGAACAGCCCAGCGCCATTAAAGATGTCTGTGTCCTCGGCGAAGAAGCAGAAAATGAGCCGCGCCATGAAGTGGTTCATGTCGTGACGCCGGGCCTCGGTCGACCACTCCGGGTTATCCTTCAGCAGCTCGATATACAGCTTGTTGAGCCTGCCGGTGGCGCGCACATCGATGGGATTGTCTTTGATCTCCTTAACCGTGGAGATGCCGGCTAAGGGAAGAAAGAAGCCGAAGTGCTGGGCGAAGTCGCGGTAGGCGGGCGCAATCGTCTCGCCGATGCAAGTAAGATCCTCGGCTTCGAGCGTCTCGCCATCGGTGGCTAGGATGAACTTCGCTTTGGCCGCCGCGGTTTTAGAGCTCTCACGCAACGCTTTCAGCGTCTCGCCCACGCGCCCAGGCGGGCTAACGGCAAGGTGAATGTTGTTGCGCTGCAGCACGCCGCCGGGAACGTCGGAGGCGTTGGACTCGCCCTTGCGCAGGCGCTTGATCGTGGTCTCTTTGTTGCCGAAGGCGGCGAGAAAGGCGAACGGAAACTCGGCCCGGTCAAAAGGCTGAGCCGCAAGCGCCGATACCGCAACCTCAATCTCGACCGCGTTCACGTAGGAGTTCTCTCCGGCGGAGACTCCTCCCCGAACGAACGCCCGGCGCCCTCTTGGATCTCCAAGAGGATGATACCGAATCGCGCCCCAACAGTGCTGCACGAGGTGGCAGCGGAAGGAGACGTAACGCCCCAGGTGCCGCCATCCGAGCTCAGCTAATCGCTAAGCCATCCGCTGTACTGTCTTTGCCGACACGAGACGGAGCCCCGGTTTGAGATCGGGCGCGTACAGCCGACTGCATTCGTCCGGCAATAACTTCAGCAGTCTTGCCAGGTCTTCTATGCTGTAGCCGAGATCCTGCACGTGCGCCTGAACCAGGCCCAAGAAGAGGGTCGCTCTCTCTACTGGGAAATCCAGTTCTGGAGGCTCCTTCGTGTTGTAGTGCAGCTTGCTGAAGTTGATCCGCATGTACCGATACTGAGTGGGGCTGATCGTTCTCAATTGCTTCGCACGTTCGAGCAGTGCACCCATCGAAACCTTCCAGATGCTCTTGAGGAGGGCGAGATTGGAGAGCCTAACGTTTCTGAGGTGATGCTTGATCTCCGCAGAAGGTAGCAGGAGTTCGGAGGCGAAGCGGTTCGCTTCTTCCTCCATTGTCTCCGAGGGGAGCTTATGCATAATGAGGTGACCCAGCTCATGTGCAAGTGTCCAGCGGTACCTGTCTCCGCCAACAGACTCATCACCGTTCATGAGTACAATGGGCGCGTGCCCAGGTACCCACTCGCTTACAGCGTCAGTTCTGGTTGAACCGAAACCGTGTGAGACGACGATGACGCCAGCATCCTCTAATGAAGCTGTGAGATCTTTGATCGGTCCAGAAGGAAGCTGAAGTAGAGATCGGACATGCTGCGCGATGCGCTCCGGTGTGCCGTATTCCTCGATAGAGAGGCGAACGAGTTCAATGGCGGGGTCCAGGCTTGCCGCGAGAAGGAGTCGACCAAGATGAATACGGGTCAGATTGAGCTGCGAGTGGATTCGTCGCAAAGTCTTCGCCGGCATATCCGCTCGCTTCCTATGGAAGAAAACTGATGCGTTAAACCCGAAAATCCGGTCTTCCTGGAAGAAGAAATCGGCAGGGTAGCGCAGCCGGTCCGCCAGCGTGCTAATGCTGTCACCGGACGGCTGCGCGATTCCGCCCTCCAGCCGGGAAATGATTGCTTGCGGAACTCCCGATTCTCTCGCGAGCTCTGCTTGCGTAAGGTCCCGCGATTCCCTGGCGAGGGTAAGCATGCCTGAATTGAAGTGTTGCATCGACTACTCTTTTCCGACCCGGAGCTCTTCCTGTTCAGGGCTACGTCGTATCGCTATCTTGGTCCGTGATGGAGAGGCCTGCTTGCCTGGCATTGTCAGCACGCGCGACGATGTCACTTTCTCAAGAGTGATGTGGAACTGAAGAGTGTTTGCTGAACTGAAGCGCTGGATTTCGACGTATTCCAGACGCTGTACCGTCAGATCGACTTTGAAGCCAACGATCAGCAAAAGGCATTTAGGTGCCCATGGAAATGACCCTGCATAAGCTCCTTCGCTGTTTCGGTTGGATAGTTGGAAGGCAAGCCGTCGTCTCCCAACTGCTTGTACCAGAGCGTGCATCCGTTCAAGTGATGAAGAACAGTACCGTTTCTTTCTTCAAATCTCGAATTGCTTACTCCGTCGAAGGAGCGCTTGGCCTCGTCAAGAACGTAGGAATTGAGATTGTTGGCCACCGCCCTTGCGTTTAGCGGCAATCGAAGGACTGGATCGATGGAGTTGTATGCCTGCAGCGCACGCTCTGGGATGTCCCACAGCTTAGCCCTGCTCGCCTTCAATTTAGAAATGACCCAGTCCTGTGATCCGCAAATGTGCATCCGCAAGCTCCTGTAATCAGAAACATATGATGACACGACCGCGCAATCAGTGCAACAATTATTCACTTTTTATGTCTTGCGGGAGCTCGAACGCAGCATGGAGCGTTTCCAGAGATCGGGCTGTTGACCCTCTTACGAATACGCGACTACGCTAATGCCTCTCCGACCTGGTGAGCAGGCGGTACAGTAGCGGTACACCCGTCAGCTTTTCCACAGAAGAAGTATTTGCATTAAATAATGGGCGCCCAACTACTTACGCTTACACTGCATTACGGTCACATATTGTTTTTTTTGTTAGACTTGCGGTTCTCTCCAGCAACTCAAATTCCGCCGAGGGCAACCTCGTGGGGGTTCGCCCCCCCCCCCGGCCCCATTCGGTTTTAAAACCCACAGTCGAGGCTGTCCTCCGTTTGGGAA
>CAXTRR010000076.1:10633-11545 GCA_964246795.1 uncultured Terriglobus sp.
CATTACAGTGGAGAGCACGATGCCGTCCCTGCGCCTCGCCGCCGCCCTGCTCGCTTTGCTGGCCCTGCCCACCTTCGCCGGGGCGCAAACCCCCGCGCCGTCCACGCCTGCGCCCCGCAGCGTGCCCGCCCGGGGGGGCGGCCCTGGGCCGCCCGCGCCCTGACAGCAGCATGCTAACGGCAGCGGACCGCGTCAGTAGCGCGATTTGATGTTGTACGTCACCCCGCTGGTGAACTGGAACGAGTTCCGCGTTACCGGCGGCACGGCCGGCGGGGGGTCGTTCAGGTAGGTGTCGATCGTCCCCACCGTGAACGCCAGGTTCTTGTACACCGGGAACGAGAGCGCGTCGGTCTCGTTCGCCGAGTAGGCCCGCGTGTTGTTGAACGCCGGGATATACGAGGTCTGCTGCGTAAAGGCGATCCCGCTCTTCAGCTTCAGCCGGTAGGTGCCGGACAGCGTGGCCCCGATCAGGTTCTGGTTCGTCCCGCCCGCGCCGCTGAAGAACAGCTGCTTCTCGTACTGGAGCGAGGCTTTCAGGTCCAGCTCCTGCACCGCGCGCTTGATCACCGTGACGCCGAGGCCCGCGCCGTAAATCTGCTGCAGGTCGAGCCCCTGCGAGTAGTTGTGATCGAACGCGGTTTGCGCCAGCACGTAGGCCCGGTTCGAGAAGTACTCGTCCCGCTCCGCGTCCGCGTGGAAGATCGAGGTGAGCGTGGTGACCGCGGCGACCGGCAGCCCGCCGGCCACGTATGCCGGTTGCGTGATTTTGCCGTAGGAGGAGGAAAAGTCCGCCGTGGTGCGGTTGCGGGCCGCAAGCCAGCTTACGGTCGGCACGCCCCGCGTCAGGGCGACCGCGCTGGTGTACACCTGCTGGTTTTCCGTCCCCTTCACCACGGTGAACCCGGCGGTCGC
>CAXTRR010000077.1:0-11100 GCA_964246795.1 uncultured Terriglobus sp.
GGCCTGCTCGTCTCCGCCTATGACTATTGGGGGTATTACAACGTTTGCTTTCTTGGAGCCGAGGTACGTGACCCGCAGCGAACGATCCCGCGCGCGGTTCTCGGGTCTATTGTGATTGTTGGCACGCTCTACCTGTTGATGAATGTGGCGACCCTGGGGGTTCTGCCCTGGCGCGAGTTCAGCCACGCCGATGCGGGAGCCCGCCGGTACACCATGGCGACCCTCACGGAACGCGCCTTCTCCACGCACAGCTGGGCACCCGATGCGGCGACCTTTGCCGTGGTGCTTGTGGCGACCGCGGCGCTGGCCTCTGTATACGCACTTCTGCTTGGCTACTCGCGCATTCCGTTTGCCGCCGCGCGAGACGGCAACTTTCCGGCCATCTTCGGACGGCTGCACCCACGACTGAAAGTTCCCGTCGTCTCCTTGCTGACGCTTTCCGCGGTCACGGCAGTCTGCTGTTTGTTCCGGCTGCAGGAGGTAATTGCCTCGCTTGTCGTTCTGCGCATCCTCTTCCAATTCCTCTTGCAGGGCATCGCCGTGCTGCTGCCCCGGCATCGCCGCGAACGTACGTTGCCCGGCCGCTTTCGCATGCCGCTGTACCCGTTGCCCACGCTTCTCGCCATGGCGGGCTTCGTGTTTATCCTCGTCTCCCGCCCGCAGGTTTTTGTGGAGCTTCGACTGGCGGCCCTTATACTTATCACGGGTGTCACGGCGTTCTACTTGCGGCATCTTCGCAAGCCACAGGGCCACTCGTTTTTTGCTCAGTAGATCACCACGAGCACTTAAGAGAGTGAGAAGCGTAACCAGGTACGGCCGTCAGGTCCATGCCGGGCACAATAACGAAACCACCCGACCGGACGAGACAGGGGCTGACGCTCTCTGGATTGAGGAACAATTTTGAAGCTCTTTTGGATCCAAGGGCGTGAGGAGAGGGGCACCGAAGAGGATGACGAGGGAGCTCGGCCAGACACATCCGTCTCTGCAGAATAGGTGCAAAGCTCTTTTTTCGAATGCTTTGAAAAGAGATTTGGCTTCAGGATCCTGAGGCGTTGGGCTGGGTGTTTCAGGTGCTCTGATACACTAAGGATGTTGGTTGTCAGCAAATCAGGTGCCTGACGTCCTCTGCCAACGCCTTCACAGTACGGAACGTCGGGGAGTGGCTCAGCCTGGTAGAGCACCTGGTTCGGGACCAGGGGGTCGGAGGTTCGAATCCTCTCTCCCCGACCACTACGCACATCTAGCTGATCGTTTGCTGTGCGGCCATGACGATACTCCTGTGCTTGCGACACAAGCCATTCACAGTCTGCCGCCGAGAGAGATGATTGTCCGGGAATTGAATTGGTCAACGTTGCTGCCACCGCTTTAACGCTGAAGCTGCTTTCACGTTTGCAACGCAAGTAATTTCGTGGCACAGCGATGTTGTAATCAGTCTGTCGTTTTACGGCGATGTGTGTGAGCCAACTCGCACCTGCCAAACGCTATCAGATGTGTTAAGCGTGTCCATTGCGGCTTCTATGAGCAGACCCGCCTCACCGGACAGTAGAGCAACACGGTGTGCGCGATTTCCCGCGAATATGCGCACCTCTCCCGTCGGGACTAAAGATCACGGCTGGCTCGCGATAGGGTCCAGCCAGCAACTTTGAGAAAGTTCGCCGGATTCCGTTGAGTTGACTCGGAGATGCTGGCCTTCTCAGGCAAGAAGGCAGGAGGCGAGCTATTCAAAACCCGCACACAGACGCAATGGCGCAGGGCAAAATTAAGGCTATTGTTTGTTTTAGTCACCTGCGCTGGCGGTTTGTCTACCAACGTCCTCAACATCTGCTCACACGTGCAAATCGCATTGTCCCGGTCCACTTCTGGGAGGAGCCGGAGTTTCAGGATCGTTCAACCGCAGAGCTTGCCATGACCGTGGCAAGTGACGGCCTTCGAATACTGACGCCCCTGTTGCCACGAGGGTCTTCTCAAGATCAGGTGATTGAGCAGCAACGCCTGCTTCTGGACGAGTATGTGAAACGGGAAGGCCTGCGGGAGATCTGCGCCTGGTACTACACACCCATGGCGCTTAGCTTTACCGGTGATCTTCGGCCGGCCGTGATCGTGTATGACTGCATGGACGAGCTTTCCGCGTTTCAGGGAGCACCACCGGAACTGGTCGAGCAGGAACTTCACCTCTTCGACAAAGCAGATGTTGTCTTCACGGGTGGAGCCAGCCTGTTTTCTTCCAAGCGGAGCCAGCACACGAATGTTCACTTCTTTCCCAGCAGTGTGGACCGGCAGCACTTTGCGGTGGCACAGAAATCCATGGATAACCCGGCAGATCAGGCGGGCATTCCGTATCCACGCATCGGTTTTTATGGAGTGCTGGACGAGCGTCTCGATCGGCAGCTGTTGGCATCGGTGGCGAGCACTCACCCGGAGTGGCACTTTGTACTTGTGGGCCCATTAGCAAAAGTTCGCGAAGACGAGCTGCCGCACGGGCCCAATCTTCACTATCTGGGCCAGAAGAGTTACGCAGAGTTGCCGTCCTATCTGGCGAACTGGCAGGTGGCGATGTTGCCCTTTGCGCGAAATACATCTACCCGGTTCATAAGTCCAACAAAAACGCCGGAGTATCTGGCCGCACACAAACCAGTCGTTTCCACACCGATACGTGATGTCGTTACGCCGTACGGCGATTCCGGTCTCGTCCGCATCGCTGGGACCGCGGAGGAGTTTTCCGCGGCCATCCAGGAGTCTTTTACACCGCTGGACCAGGCGTGGGTAGAACGAGTGAATGACATGCTTGCTGGAATGTCATGGGATCAAACATTTGCGTCCATGTGGGCGCACATACAGGAGTGCTTCGCCAGTCGCCAAGAGTTTTCAGAGTGCCTGGCAGCTAGATAGGACAACAAAGAAATGTTCGATTACTTAATAGTAGGTGCGGGCTTTGCGGGGAGTGTTCTTGCGGAAAGACTTGCCTCGCAGCGCAATGCCAAGGTTCTAGTGGTGGATCGCCGACCGCACATTGCGGGAAATGCTTACGACTATTATGACGATGCCGGCATTCTGGTGCATAAATACGGGCCACATATCTTCCATACAAACTCCGAAAATGTTTTCGAGTACCTTTCCCGATTTACGCAGTGGCGTCCGTATGAGCACCGCGTGCTGACCAGCGTGGACGGCCAACTGGTCCCGATGCCGATCAATGCCGACACGCTCAACAAGCTGTATGGTTTGAATCTGAGTTGCCAGCAGGTGGAAGAGTTCCTGGCATCCATGGCCGAGCCGCGCGATGAAATCAAGACTTCGGAAGATGTGGTCCTGAACCGGGTCGGTCGCGATCTATATAACAAGTTCTTTCGGAACTACACACGGAAGCAATGGGCGCTCGATCCCTCGGAACTCGACAGCTCTGTAATTTCGCGGGTGCCGATACGTACCAGCCGCGACGACCGGTACTTTACCGATCGGTTCCAGGCAATGCCACTGCACGGGTACACGCGTATGTTTGAGCGCATCCTGAGTCATCCCAACATCCGGGTGATGCTACAAACTGATTACCAGGATATTCGCAACGAAATTGACTTCCGGGAACTTATCTTCACGGGCCCGGTGGATGAATATTTCGATTACTGCTATGGCAAGCTGCCCTATCGATCGCTGCACTTTGAGCACCAGACACATGACCGTGCGCAATACCAGACGGCAGCGGTGGTGAATTACCCGAACGAACATGCTTACACGCGTATCACCGAATTCAAGGCACTTACCGGGCAGGAACATGCGAAGACCAGCGTGGTGCTGGAACATCCGCGCAGCGAGGGCGACCCGTATTACCCAATTCCAAGGCCAGAGAACGCCGCGCTTTATGCGAAATACAAGCTACTCGCGGAAAATGTGCCGAACGTACACTTTGCGGGACGGCTAGGAACTTATAAGTACTACAACATGGACCAGGTTGTGGCTCAGGCACTTACTCTCTCGGAAAAGCTCGGACGGCGCCATCTTCTCCGTTCGGCCGTGCCGAAGGCCTCACCGGAGCGTGTGCTAAGCGTGATCGGCTTTGACGACGCGGTGATCGCGGAAAAAGCCGCGGCTGCCTGAAATGGTCAATATGGTGCAGGGGGAGGCCATGCGTCCCGCCTCTCTCTGCGCGCCAGAGATGCCGCTCGAGGTGTGGGGCGGTGCCGAGTACACGCATAACCGCGTGCGCGATGAATATTTCGATCAGATGGACGTCTCCGGCCACGCGCACCGGCTGGATGATTACGAGCGCGTCGCTAAATTAGGGGTTCGCACATGGCGCCTTGGGTTGCTTTGGGAGCACTATGTCCGCGACGGTTCCTGGAACAACTTCGACATGCGTCTTGACTGCGTCAAGCGCGCGGGACTAAAACCCATCGCAGGGCTGCTGCACCATGGCAGCGGGCCACGGGAGACGAGTCTGCTGGATCCTGTCTTTCCCGAGAAGCTGGCGGCCTATGCGCGATCGGTCGCGGAACGTTACCCGTGGATCGATGCGTATACACCAGTGAATGAGCCGCACACCACAGCCCGCTTCAGTTGCATGTACGGCCTCTGGTATCCGCATCGCCGGGACCGCCAGAGTTATCTGCGGGCGCTGCTGCAACAGCTCAGGGGAGTGGTGTTAAGCATGGCGGCGATCCGCCAGGTCAACCCAGGCGCGCGACTGATCCAGACAGATGACGTCGGCAGGATTGGGGGCACGGCACAACTGCGGGCGATTTCCGGTGAAATGGCGGGGCGGCAATGGCTGCCCTTTGACCTGCTTTGCGGCCGCGTGGATCGGCAGCACCCGATGTTTGCCTATCTGCACGCGGAGCAGCTTACCGATGCGGAGATCTTTTGGTTTGCCGAGCATCCCTGCCCGCCGGATGTAATCGGCATTAACTATTACCCGACGAGCGACCGCTTTCTGGATCACCGTATGGACCTGTATCCTCGCGATCGTGCATCCAGTGAGGGACTGTTTGTAGATGTGGAATCGGTGCGTGTGGAAGGTGAGGGAGTTGCCGGGATTGGTGCGCTGCTGGCGGAAGCGTGGCATCGTTACGGCATTGCGACGGCAGTGACGGAGGTGCATCTGGGTGGCTGCTGCGACGAGCAAATCCGGTGGTTGGCGAGCATATGGACGGGCATACAGCAGGCGCGCGCGGAAGGTGTTTCTTGTATCGGCCTCACGATCTGGGCCGTCTTCGGTTCGTTCTACTGGAATCAGCTAGTTACCTGCAGCAACGACCATTATGAGTCGGGTGCTTTCGATGTGAGCAGTGGCGTACCGAAAGCCACGGAACTGGCCGGGGTAGTTTGTCAAATTGCACATGGCAAGGAACCCTCGCATCCCGCGTTGCTGAAACCAGGATGGTGGGAGCAGGATAGCCGGATACTTTACCCATTCGCCAGCTGTGAGCGCGCGGCCGCTTAGGGGATCTGACTTATTGCGAGAAGTCATGGCTTTACATACGCCGCGTCGCTAGAAGCTTTTGCGGGCAGGACGACGTTCTTCGTGGTAATCCTCTTCGGTGTTGATCCTCCAGAGATCCTCACGGCTCACGGAATTGCTGAGTATTTGATCAACGGCGGTCATGGCTGCAAGCATGGAGTGGTCCTGATTGTTATAGCGGTGCATGCCGTTTCTGCCGACCAGGAAAAGATTTTCAAAGCGCTCCAGATAGTTGATGATCTCCGGAAAACGCGCATAGGTCCCAAGGTAAGCCGGGTAGGCTTTCGGCACGCGGTACACACAGCTGTCGCGCACGTCACTAGGATTGAGAAAGCCGAGCCGCGCGATTTCTTCCACCGCGAAGGCGGTCATCTCTGCATCCGTTTTACGCCAGAGCGGGTCGGTGTCATTGCAGAAGTATTCCAGGCCGAGCCAGATCTTTGAGGGATCGGCAACCAGATGGGGGCTCCAGTTGTTGAAAATCTGGAGACGGCTGAGCAGGACGCCGGGCTCTTGTATGTAAAGCCAGGTGTCTTTTGTGGGCGATCCGTTCCATCCGGTGATGAGCAAGCGATCAACGAGCAGGCCCACTGTGATGAAATCGCGATAGACCAAGCCATTGGAGATGGTTTCAATGTGCACGGGGACAGGGGCGTGCAGCACCTTTAGAAGATGCCGCACGGGAATGGTGGAGAGGATGAAATCCCCTTCTGCGGTAACGAATTCACCTTCCGGAGTACGGACCTCCACGGAGGTGACGCGGCTTAGGCCGCTGTTGCTCTTCGTGACGTTCAGACCGGTGATCTTCCAGCCGAGGCGTATCTCCGCTCCCTGTGCGGCGGCCAGATCGGCGACGCGCTCCCACATCTGCCCGGGCCCGAGTTTTGGATAGAGAAAATGTTCGATCAAAGAGGTTTCAAAATCCTTGTGGGGAACCGCTTTTATATTTTTTCCTTGCGGTTTCCACAGCTTTTTGAGGAAGTGATTGACTGCCGAACGCAGCGACAGGCCCTTGATCCTTTGGGAGCCCCATTCCGCAGAGATTTGATGACAGGGCACACCCCACACTTTCTCCGTGTAGCTGCGAAAGAAGATGTCATAGAGTGCGTGGCCGAAGCGGTTGATGAAGAAGTCTTCCAGGGTGCGTTCCTGCCTGCGTGGGAAGAAGCAGGCATGCGCGTAGCTGAGGGCGATGTGCAGGGTGCGACGCAGCCCGAGGTGCCGCAATGTCCGCCAAGAAAGCGACAGCGGATAATCAAAGAAGCGGCCGGAGAAAAAGATGCGGCTGTGCCGGGGCCGGACCAGCATCACGGCCTCCTGGGGATCGTCGTCACCGGTGGAAAGCGGCAGGATCCCGGTCCACCAGTCCATCACGCGATCTGACTTGGAAAAGAAGCGATGGCCGCCCAGGTCGAGGCGATTGCCATTGTGGCAGAGCGTGCAGGACAGCCCACCGACATGGTTACTCTGCTCAAAAACGATGGGCCGGATCTGCGACCGCCGGCAGAACTCAAGCGCTGCGGTCAGCCCGGCCGGACCCGCTCCTAAAATGAGTGCCACCCGGGGCCTTGTCTGCCGCATTCATCCTTCGCTCGGGCCGCTGTCAAAGTGCATTTGCACGAACGTGAATACGCAGGCCCGACTTCTTTTATACGCGACGGTCGGTGTGGTGGGTATTGAACGGACGAGTTCGCCGGTCAGCACGAGACACTCGTGGTTTGCAGTTGGATAAGCAGTCTCTATCTCGGACCCGCATGGCCGAAACGGTAACCGACACCGAAGCTCAGGATCGGCATAAATTTCGCATAGCTCAAATTGCGATTGTTCCGCGCAATGAATGAGTTCAGTGAACTGACAAAGTCCGCATTGTCCTGGACACGCATGCACCCGACAGCAGGCGGCTGCGAAGGGTCACACGCAGTGCCGGTGAAGCTCACCTGCAGCTTGGGTTGGCCGGTATAGAAGAATCCGATCTCCGCGGGAAAGCTGAAATGGCCACGTCCCCGGGTCAGATTGCCAAAGCCCATAGTCAGGCCTGGTGCGGTGTGTGCCGTGTCGACGCGGCCAGCGCCGTGCAGCGGGTCCGTCGCGCTGCTGCGGAATTGGTGCCCATCCAGGTCGAACTGCTGGGCCGGATCCAGCAGGACATCCGCACGTACGCGGGTGTTGTTGCCCAGGATCAAGAGTGGACTAATGTGGAACTGACCAGCCCACGGAAACCAGTCCACTTGTGACTTGATGTACCCGAGCCGAAGCGAAGCATTGATAGTCGCACCATCTTCCTGAAACTGACCGGTGTAGCGGATCATGTCGGCCCCGACGCGTACGGCGAGATGGCTGCCCAGCGGGGTGGCGATCGAAGCTCCGGGTCCGCTCAGTCCGATATGCGTTTCAAGCGCAGGTGAGGAGGTGGCCGGCGGCTTAAGGTCCCGGCGACGGCTCACCGGTACGGGTGCGATGAGGGCAGCTTCCTCAACGAGAGCGTCTCCGGGGCTTGAGCGCAGCAAAGAAGAACTTTGAGCATGAACGGGCAAGACGGCGAGGATGCATATCCACCCAAGCAAAGATGCGAACAGACGACGGGATAGCGCTGACACGGGAACTCCAGGGCAGGGGTGGAACGAAATACCTCAAACGCGAGGCAAGCAAGTGACTTCATGCTAGGGTGCACTTTGAAGTTCGCCCATTCCCCTTTTGTGGAAGCCCGTGTCCCCTTCAGCCTGTGTTCCGCAGCCCGGCGGAGATGCCGTTGATGGTCGCGGTGATCGCGCGATTCAGTGACTCCGCCTCGACATCCGCTTCTCCCTTTGTCAATGCCCGCTTGCGCCGGAGCAGTTCCACCTGGATCCAGCTCATCGGATCGACATAGGGATTGCGTAGTCGTATCGACCGCGCCAGCACAGGATTCTGCTCCATCAGCACGCTTTGCCCTGTAATCAGCAGAACCATGGACCGCGCGCGCTCATACTCTTCTTCCAGCATCTGGAAGATGCGCGTCCGCATGGCCTCGTCCGGCACCAGTGACGCATACATGCGGGCGATGCCAAAGTCCGACTTGGCGAGCGCCATTTCCACGTTGCGAAGCATGTCCAGAAAGAGGGGGAAGTCACGCAGCATGGTCCGCAAAAGGTCGAGGCCAGCAACATTGTCGCGCGCGTAAGTTTCCAGCGCGGTGCCGATGCCATACCAGGCAGGCACCAGGTGGCGCGACTGCATCCAGCCAAAGACCCAGGGGATGGCGCGTAGATCGAGCAGGGATCGTTTGCCGCTGCGTTTGGCCGGACGCGAGCCAATGCGTGCATGCTCCAGCTCCGCGACGGGCGTGCCCTGCTGAAAATAATCAAAGGTGTCCGGGTTATCGATGATGTCGGCGCGATAGCGTGCGAAGGACATAGAGGCGAGCAGGTCCATAACCTCCTCCCACTCCGGCAGCAATTCGCCGGTCAGGTGTCCACTGTAATCACAAACGTGCCGGCAATTGCGCAAGTCGGGCCGTGCCAGAGCGTCCAGGCTGGCGGCGATCATTAACTCCAGACTGCGCTCGGCCAGAACGACGTCACTGTACTTCCAGTTCAGCACCTCACCCTGTTCGGTAATGCGAAGTTCACCGTTGAAGCTCTCCAATGGCTGTGCGTAAATGGCCCGATGGGTGGGTCCGCCACCGCGTCCGACTGTGCCGCCGCGTCCGTGAAAGAGCCGTAAGGTCACGTTGCACTCACGCGCCACCTGGTGCAGCGCGCGATGTGCTTTGTAAATCTCCCAGGTGGATGCGATCATCCCGCCGTCCTTGTTGGAATCGGAGTAGCCCAGCATAACTTCCTGGTGTCGGCTCCAGCTTTCCAGCAACGGCGCATAGGCGGCACTCGTCCACAACTCGCGGCAGATGGCGGGCGCATTCTGCAGGTCCTCAATCGATTCGAAAAGCGGCACAATGAGCATGCCCGGATCGTGATTTTCAAGATTGGCTTCCAGCGGCACACCGCCCAGGCGGGCCAGCCAGAGGACCCGGAAGATGTCATCGGCCGAGGTGGCGCCGGAGATGACATATTGCTGGAGGACGGAAGGATCGCCCGCCTGCCGTATCTCCGCGATGGTGCGAAAAGTTTCCAACACCTCCGCCGAGGCGGCGGAGAGGGGCTGCGGCGGCCGGGCGGAGAGTTCCCAGAAGCGCCCCGTAGGGCAGCCACCTTCTACTGGAGCGCCGAGCTGCGTCCCGTTCAAGACTTCCTCTACCGCGGTGCAGTGCAGCTTGCTGTGCTGGCGGATGTCCAGAGTTTGCAGGTGCAGGCCATAGGTGCGTGCTTCCACAATGAGCGGGTCAATCCACATCCGCGCCAGGCGTTCACCACGATGGCTGCTAAGTGCGTTCCGCACCAGCTGCAGGTCATGCAGCAACTCCTGTGCGGTGCTGTATGGGGGCAGCCGTTCCCCTTGTGAGACCGCGTAGGAGATGGACGGCGTACCCCCAAAGCGCAGCAACATGCAGGCCAGCATGAGCCTTACCTGTTCAAAGCGGAAGCGCGCGGCAAAGGCCTCGCCTTCACCCGGCAGCTGAGCGAGGTAATCGCCAATGGCGGCCTGGAGTTCCGGCGAGCTGCCGACCTGCTGAGTCGAGGCAGCTATCTGACGCAGAGCGGCGGAGAGGCGTGTGCGGTAATGCTGTTCCACCAGCTCGCGCGACATCTGCAGCGACTCGCGGGTGACCGCGGGCGTGACGTACGGATTGCCGTCGCGGTCACCGCCGATCCAGCTGCCGAAACGTACCAGCGTCGGCAGTTCAGTCAGGGTGAGCGTCAGCCCGTATTCTTTTTCGAGAGCGCCACTGACTTCGTCATACAGCCCCGGCAAGGTGTCGAAGATCGCGGCATCGTAGTAATCCAGCGCCATGCGGACCTCATCGCGTACGGCCGGCCGCTCGTTCCGCACATCGTCCGTCTGCCAGAGCGCGGTAATCTCCGTGAGCAGGTCGCGTTCGAGCCGCTGCAGGTGATCTTCCGTGTTCGGGACGCGGTCCAATTCCTCCAGCAGAAAAGCGATGCGCTGGCGCTTGAACATAACGGAGCGCCGCGCGACCTCCGTCGGGTGGGCGGTGAAAACCGGCGTGACGCAAATCTGCCGCAACAGTTGGAGAGCTTCTTCGGCGCTGTAGCCAGACTGGCGCATGCGGCGAAGCGTGCCCTGCAGGCTGCCGCGCTGCGGTGGCTTGCCGCTCTCAATGCTCGTGGCAAGCCGGCGGCGCTTGCGGTGATTGGTTTCCGCCAGATTAATCAGCTCGAAGTAGAAGCCGAAGGCACGGGCAAGCTGATAGGCGGTCTCCGTATCCAGCGAGTGAACCAGAAAAAGCGCCTGCTGCTGCTTGCTGTTGGCGGTTGCCGCATCGTTGTCAAAGTCGGCATCGCGCCGCTCAATCGCGAGCCGACGCAGTTCTTCCACCAGATCGAAAACCTGAGCTCCGGCCTGCTCGCGAAGCGCCTCGCCCAGCAGCATGCCGAGCGAGCGCACATCGCGCCGAAGCGGAGTTTCCTTGCGCTCCTGTTCCGTTGCGCTTAACTCTTCCAGACGACTCGGCCAGTTGGGGGGCTGCCACAGTGACGGCATGCGTCCAGTAAAGCAGGGGAGTCGAGAGTCGGCAAGTTTAGGGGTTGGGC
>CAXTRR010000078.1:0-10308 GCA_964246795.1 uncultured Terriglobus sp.
GGGCAGGGTAGGGCTTTCTTCGATTCTGAATGAAGGCGAACCTGGCTCTGGCCGGAGCGCGAAGAAGATCACGAGGCCGGTGATGAGGCACTCAACAAGGCAGAAGAGGCTACCCTCCGGCCCGGTTAGGCCGCCGCTCAGCAGCACGGGTCCCTGCGGGTGTGTGGCCAGCAGATGCTGCTGCATCATGAGGCCGCTGTCCGACGTGCCAAAAACAAAGGACTGCATCCAGTCCCACGCCATGTGATACCCAATCGCCCACCAGAGCGAGCCGGTGCGCCACAGGCTGAAAGCAAAGACGAGACCAATCAATCCGGCTGAAATGAGACCGATGGGGGTTTCTCCTGGATTGGAACCGTGCCCGTAGCCGAAGAGAAACGAGAACAGAAAGGCTGCCAGCCAGAAGCCGAATGTCTGCCGTGCGCGCTCACTCATTCCCACCAGGCCCGCAACGCCCGCCAGACCGCGAGTCAGGGTGACCTGCAGAAAACCGCGCGTCAGAAACTCTTCGGCCAGTCCTACGCACAAAAAGCCGAGGAGCCAGAGCAAGCCCCACTTCGTAGCAACGGTGCCATGCAGCAGCACACTGTCGATCACAAGTAGTCCCTGGACATAGAGCAAAGTGACCAGTGACGACAGGATTGCCGCACCCCACAAAGCGCCGCTAACAAATTGGCCCATCCGGAAAACGCCGATGCCGTACGAGCTAAAACGCCGCTTCTCCACCAGAGAAACGATGAAGGCTGCGAGCAGCAGGAAAAGGAAAGAAAGGCCGTCCGTGATGAGCGTGGTGCTGAGGGAAACAGTTTGCTGCTGGGCGGGCGGAGGCCGGTGCAGCACATGGCGGGTGACGGAAGTGGCCAGAGCGCTGAAGAGCGCAACGATGAAAAGAAACGTCAGGATGGACCAGCCGGCGCGGAGACCGTCCTGGCCGACAAAGATGAAGCGCCAATCGCGGGGCGGCGGCTGGCCGGGTGCCTGGTTATCGTCCTCGGGCGGCGGCGCCCACGTGGGCGGTGCCGTGTCAGCGATGGCGTTGGCTTGCGGTGCAATCTGGTCCGGCATGAGCGTCCTTGTTCGTTTGATCCACGATACGGCACGCTGCGGCAAGCTACCGCTTTTGAAGCGCCTATCCCTGTGGATGCCTCACCTCGCGAAGCTGAAGTGGTTTGTCCAGAGCCCAGCGCACCAGATGAGGCGAGGAACCCACCTTAACGACGATGGTGCTTTCGTGAAAGTGGGGCACCCACATTTTTGCCAGCCTTAAAGCGGACGACGATTAGACCAGCACGCCCTGTTCTTCCAGTTGGGTGGAGAGGGTTTCCCACTCGGCCATGAGGACTTCGTGCTGCCGGCGCAGGTCGGCAAGTTCGGCCTGCTGGCGCTGGGACTGCTCGGCGGAGGTGAAGTTGCCGAGCGCGGTTTCAATACCCGTCATGCGCTCTTCCATACGGGGCATCTCATCTTCGGCGAAGCGAATGCGTTCCTGCATGGCTTTGAGCTTGAGCGGATTAACCTTCTTCGCGGGCGATAGAACCGACGCTGGTGTATGTAGCGCCGGTGGCATCTCCGCGATGGGTACGGCACTGCGCTGCATTTCCTTTGCCGCTGCCTGCACCTTCTCCGGACCACCGCTCTTGCGCCAGAGGTAGTCCTCGTAGTTGCCGGGGAAGACCTGCACGCCGCCGTGCTCGCACTCAAAGACACGCGTGGCAAGGCCGTCGATAAAGTAGCGGTCGTGAGAGACAAACAGCACCGTTCCGGTGAAGGCGCGGATGGCCTCGAGCAGCACGTCTTTCGCGCGCAGGTCGAGGTGATTGGTCGGCTCATCGAGCAGGATGAAGTTGGCCGGAGATACGAGCATGCGGGCCAGCGCGTAGCGGTTGCGCTCGCCGCCGCTCAGCACGCCGAGCTTCTTGAAGACGTCATCGCCGTTGAAGAGAAAGGCCCCGAGCAGGTTGCGCAAGGCAACCGTGGGCACTTTGGGTGCCGCCGAACTGATGTCGTCCAGCATCTGCGCATCCGGGTTCAGTACTTTGTACTGATCCTGCGCGAAGTAGTCGGCCAGCACGTTATGGCCGTAGCGCACGGTGCCGCCGGTGGGCTCTTCCATCTGGCTGAGCATGCGGATGAGTGTGGATTTGCCGGCGCCGTTGGGCCCGACAAGGGCGATGCGGTCGCCGCGTTCAATGGTGAAGTTGACATCTTTTAAGATTCGCTTCTGCCCGTAGCATTTGTAGAGATCGCTGACCTCGCAGACGGTGCGGCCGCTGGCGGGCGGCTGCGGAAAGCTGAAATGTATGGTTTCTTCATCTTCCGGCACCTCGATCCGTTCGATCTTCTCGAGCTCCTTGATACGGCTCTGCACCTGCTTGGCCTTGGTGGCCTGGTAACGGAAGCGGGTGATGAAGGCCTCCAACTGCTCGATGCGGTCGCGCTGGTTCTTGTAGTCGTTGGCCAGCTGCTCACGGCGGGCGGTCTTCTGGGTGACGTACTTCTCGTATCCACCCATATAAAACCACACACGCTTATTCCAGACTTCGGTGATCTTGCTGACCGTGACATCGAGAAAATACCGGTCGTGCGAGATGAGAATAAAGGCGCGCGGGTAATTGCGCAGGTAGTCTTCAAGCCAGTTTCGGGACTCCAGATCGAGGTGATTTGTCGGTTCGTCGAGCAGCAGCAGCGAAGGCTTCTGCAGCAGTAATTTCGCGAGCGCGATGCGCATCTGCCAGCCGCCAGAGAACTCCTCCGTGCGTCGTGTCCAGTCTTCGCGGCTGAAGCCGAGGCCGCCCAGCACCGCGCCCACCTGAGCGTCCAGGTTGTACAGGTCCTGCACCATGAGCTGCTCGCTCAATTCGCTGTAGCGGTCCGCGATGGATTCATACTCGGGGCTAGTAGGATCGACCGAGGCAAACTGGTCACCGAGCCGCTCCATCTCGGCCTGCATGGCGTGCGCCTCGGCAAAGACGGACAGGCACTCCTCAAAAACACTGCGGCCGCTCAGCGTGAGGCCATCCTGCGGCAGGTAGCCGAGGGTCAACCCCTTGGAGCGGTTGAGTTGGCCGCCGTCCAGCTGCTCAATACCGGCCAGAACTTTCAACAACGTTGATTTTCCAGTACCGTTACCGCCCACCAGGCCGGTGCGCTCGTCCGGCGTGATGAGCCAATTGGCATCCTCAAAGAGCGATTTGTGACCGAAGCGCTTGGCTCCGCTGGCAAGTTGCAGCATGCAGCTATTTTCTCATCTGGCGATGCCTGGAGCTTTCAAGGCTGATGAGCGACTGCCAAGAGCGTGTGTCCCGCACCTGCGCGCTGCATTGGGTGGGGAACGCCTGAGTACCGATCTGCAGCCGGACTTTCCTTAAAGTTACTGCGCGCGGACATTATCCAGGTAATAAGTTGCGCCCCCGCTGAAATAGACAAAGAGTCCCTGGATGACGCTTGTATCTGCCGGGGCGCTACCGTAACAGTTTGCCGCAGTCGCCACACTCTGTAGGTTGACCGTAAGTGTTGTTGCGGTATTTGCGTTGACATAGCTGAATAGAGTGGAGCAGTAGTGATAATCACCGCCGAACTGGACGGCAACGGATAGGGAGCTTCCAGCGCCCCCGGTTGTTATGTCGAAGAGCAGGTTAGAGATGCCGGCCGTCTTTAGAGGCAGCGGTCCTGACTTATACGACGGACCGAAGAAGCCGCCGCCTGTCGCGTTGACCTGCAAGCTATGTCCGCAGCTCGTGGCCCCGGTGGTTCCCTGCGAGACTGTTCCCGCTCCGGCGTTGTAAGTGGCTGGCCCCCAGGTGTCGGTGCCGTCTTCAAAGTTGAAGAGTTCTGCGGCGATCCCCGCGACGGTGACCACGATGTTCGCCGGGTTCGACACGCGTCCACGACTGTCCCGAATCGTGTAGGGCGTGGTAATGCTGCCTGTAACGCAGGAGGTTGCAGGTTGGAAAAGAACGTTGCCGCCCGACTGCAGCGTGTACGCTCCTGACGCTGTTTTGAACGTAGTCTGCTGGCCGGGTGTTGCCGGGTCCAGATCGATGGATTGTGGATTCAGCCGGGCTGTCCCATAAGTAACGTCATTGAGGGCAACATTCACGGTGACCGGCTTTAAATTGGCCGTGGATGCCATGTCGTTATCCGCGACCGGCGCGTGATTGAACGGAAGGGACTGCATCTGCCGCGCAAAGTTTGTAAAGGCGCTGCAAACCGGCGTGGGGCAATCCACGGTGTAGCCGTCGTAGTCGGGATACGGTGTACCGTCATCCTGCAAGCCGGAAAGGATCCAATAGAGACCTCCCGCACCTTCGTCCTTCAGCACGGCGTCTTCCCACTGGTGATAAACCGGGTTCCGTTGATTCTTGTCCAGAATGCCCCACTCGCCGCCAATCGCGCGGTCCCCAAGGCGATGGGAGTCGTCAATGTGCCGCTGAATCCATTGCGTACCCCACTCGTATGTCTTACCCCACGCATCTGGATAGAGGTGATAGGAGATCACGTCCATGTTGGGCAGCTTGGCAAGAGCAATCGAGTCGACACCCTGACTGCAATTGATGGTGAAGTCCGAAGATTTTGGATCCGAACAGTAAAAACCCTCATCCCCCGGCGAAACAAGGTGCCGGTGATCGAGTTTCTTCAGATAGGTACTTACATCGTCCGCCCACGCAGTGACGGTTTTGGTGGAGCAGGTGCCGGAGGCGGGATAGTTGCCGGAGCCGGTGCAACGCTCCTCGTTGGCAAGTTCCCAGGTGAGAATCGTTGGGTCGTTTTTGTATTGGACTCCGGTGTATACATTTGTGTGATTTAGTAAGTGTGAAATCCAGTCTTTGTACCATTGGCGGATAACCGGATCGGTGTAGAACTGGTCATGGTACTGACCGCCCCTCCATTTCACATATTGATCCATGCCGCCGAATGCGTTCCAGTTGTTCACCAGCGGGAGAATCAGTTTGAGGTTGAGCTGTCCTGCTTTGTAGATCACATAGTCAAGTTTTTGCAAACCATTGGCGCCGTCGTTATAAGTGGGCGTTGTGCCATTGAAATATTGGAGGTAGATGCCGTTTTTCGGCCCGTCAATCGAGTTTGAGCCATCCTGGTTGCCGACATCGAGAAATGCCCACGTCCGCATCACATTGAAGTTTTGTGACGCCGCGGTTGTTAGGACGTTATCCACCATGAACTGTGAGGAGTACATGAGGTAGTAATTGTTGGACCCGGCAATCCGGAAAGGCTGGCCTTTGTGGAAAATGACGCGACCGTTCCGAGAGGCAAATCCATCAGCTCCGGCTGAACCACTCTGCGCCAGTAGAGCAGAAGACAAGAAGAGGACGAGCATAGATCCGAGCAGATACCAGGATTTGACCGACAGAAATCTCTTGCGAAAAGGCATGGCAGTGCTCGCTTTCGTTGAGGCAATCCGGGCTGCACAGCGGCAGGATCGCCTTCGCAACGTTCGCAACAAAGTATCCGAAAGACAGGTGCTCTGTCCAGCGGTGGCCGCCGCGTTGTGGCTGAATGCGACTACAACTTGCGCGGAGCTCACCTGTCGTCCGACAGTCTATTGCTGGACCGTTTCCCTGTCCCACTGCAGCGCGTCGCTGATCTGCTGCGCGAGAGTCATTGGGTCAAACGGTTTGAAGAGAATCGCCGCAACCCCCAGGTCGGCAAAGCGGCGCTGATCGACTCCCTGCACCTTCGCCGTCAGCAGCAGCACCGGGATGTGCGCGATCTCCCTGACGCGCTGCATCTGTCGAAAGGTTGTTGGGCCGTCCTGGTCAGGCATCATTACGTCCATAAGGATGGCTTCTGGCTGCTCCTGGATTGCTTTCTGAATGCCTTCCGCTCCTGAGGCGGCCGTAATTACCTGCCATCCGGCAATGGCTTCCAGGGTCAGAGCCGCTACAGCCCGGATGTCGTCTTCGTCATCGATAATAAGGATGCGGTGCTTCATCGTAGTGTCCCTGATCGTAGGGCCCGGACGTGGTGGACGCTGTAGCACCTTTGTATCAGCCACCTCCGGCTGAGGTGGAAGTAAACTCAACTTTTGGTTGAGAGCCGTACCGGGTTTTGCCGAAACAGCAGCAAAAGCCGTCGCCTCGTCATCCTTTTGGCTTCCGCCAACGGTAGAACGCGCGTTCCAAAATGGAACGCGCGCTGGAAAATACGTCTGGCAAGCATGGCTATGCGGCGACTGGTTCCAGCATCTGCGCAAAGTGCTTGCCTTTGCGCGCGGCGGCGGCGTTCTTATGGAAGGCGTAGCCGGCAATAAGTGGGAAAGCGATCGTGGCTTCACTGAAGACCATCTGCTCGTGGGTCAGGTCCACCTTGCCCCAGGAGCTGGCTTCCTTGAGCGTGGAACCGGAAAGGGCACCGTCGCGTGCATCAGCTACCGTTATCTGGATCGCGTACTTGTGCATCGATGCGTCCACGCCCAGAATGTCCGCCGCAACCACAATATCCTGCGCAAAGTTTTTGGGAACGCCGCCGCCGATCATCAACAGGCCGGTGGTCGGGTTCTGAATCTTGAGCTGGGTGAGCTCGTAAAAGTCCTTGGCGGAATCGATGGAAACCATTGGCTTGCCCTGCCGCGCGTGCTGGTGCGCCACGAAGCCGAAGCCGGCAGAGCAATCCGAGAAAGCGGGCACGAAGATCGGTACGTTTTTCTCATAGGCTGCAAAGACGATGGAATCGGCGTTGCCCTGCTGCGGGGTGCGGCCTTCACGCTGCAGATAGGCACCCATCTCACGGATGAACTCGCGTGAGCTGTACGGGCGGGGTTGCAGGGAATTACAAATTTTTTCGGTCGTCTCATCGCAGATGCGCAACTCTTCTTCATCGATGAAGGTGTCGTAGATGCGGTCGATCATGAGCTCACGCAGGGTCGCGTCCTGGCCGCCGTATTTATAATCCTCACCGGCAATGTAGTGCTTGAAGCCCAGCGCTTCAAAAAAGTCCTGGTCGACGATGTTGGCCCCGGTGGAGACGATGGCGTCGACCATGTTGTTGCGAAGCAGGTCGACGATCACATCCTTCAGGCCCGCGGAAATGAGCGAGCCGGCCAGGCACAGGATGACCCCGCAGTCGGTGTCGCGCAGCATCATGTCGTAAATGGTGGCAGCGCGCGCCAGGTCGCGGGAGGAGTAGGCCATGTGGCTCATGGCATCGACCAGCGCCACCACGTTGTGCTGCTTGATGTCGATGTGCTGGATGGGCTGCTGGAGGAGTTCCTGTTTGGTCGGCATATCCACATTATCGTATCGCGGGACAGCCGCGGATACCCGGATTCACTAACAGTTCACGAAATCTTTGATGAATGCCGCATTCATACCGACCCGCATCCGAACCACCCTGCGGAGATGGCTTCAGGCACTGGCAACAAAATGGACCCGATAACCTTTCCAGGTAAGAGCGGCCTTTATGTTGCTCTGAATGCGCTCCATGGCTTCAACGGTAAGTGTTACGAGATGGTCGTGAGACCAGACTACAAATGATTCGGTTAAAAGATCAAGATCAGTAGTTGCAGCGTCATAGTTTGCCGTTATTCGCAAATCAGATTCGCGATACTCAAGAGCATAACGGGAGCGAAGAGCGACGCTGTAGCCTCCGCTTGAAATGATTGTTCCTGAGCGAAAAAGAGGACTGCGAAATGTGTCACTCATGGGTTTAAAACCTTTCGAACTGGAATCCCGCGCTGCAGCAGGACGCGGGATTCGACTTCAAGCCAAACCCGACCTTCGAAGCCTCCTGCGCCCTGAAAATATGTTGCTTCGTTTTCAGCCCCCTCTGCAAAGCTCGTTGACAGCCAATCCCAAGCAACTCTCGTAAATTCCGTTTCCTGCGCGTAGGTCGTCTGAGCCCAAACGGCCAACCTACCAATCGGCACATCTTCGAGTGTCTGGCCCACATACCCGCTAAATTGAGCTCCGTACCGTTTAGCAAGCAGTCCACCACTCCCTGCCCCGGACCAGAATATTCGATTAACGGCAGGACCAAAGGCACCAGTCTGGTTCAGCGACCAACGAAGCATGAAGCTGCTGCCGCCCAGAATCTCAGGAGCGAAGAAGGCCATAAAAGCCAGTGCCGCGTAGCCCGCGGTCGCGTTCCGGACGAAGCGATAGCTTGCTTGCCATTGGTCTCCACCAGCTCGGCTGTGAAAGAGGGCCTGTGCCAGCGGATTGTCAGCCATGCCGTCGTTTGCCGCGATACGCTCGCCGGAATAAGGATTGTAGCGGGACGCGGGCGGGCCGGGCCGCGAGACCCGGCCTTTGTGCTGGGAGCCGTTACCATACGAGCCGTTGTGGTGCGAAGCCTTAGGCCCGTGGTGGGGTGTATGACGTGCCGAACTGGTTCCCGGTAAGAGCGCGCCATATTCTGAGCCGTCCCGGTCGGTGTAAACAACCGTCCAGGCACGGCCGAAAAGGTCGCGCGTGCGGCGATTCTGTGGACCGGCATAGCTGGGCATGACGATTTCCTTCCCGTTCTGTCGCCGACAGATGCTAGTTGCCGAGTTCAATCTTCATGTACTGCTTCTGGTCCAGTTCCGGCTGCAGCGTCAGCGTGAGAATATGATTCCCGCCGGACGCAGCACCAGTCTCCGCGGAACGGCTGGCACCCGTACTTGTGACATAGCTACTGACCCAGCCCCGGAAAGTGTACGAGCAGATCACGTCCTGCGCGGCATCGTCGCTCCAGAAGGTCAACTTGATGTCACGAATCTTTTGACGGTTGACCAGAAAAGCAAGGTCGAATAAATTTCTAAGGGCGGAGAACGAAATATTGATCCTGTCGTTCATGTCCACCAGCACGATGATGTCGCACGCGGCCGTTCCCATCATGGGCATACCGCTCACGCCATCATGCAGGGTGCTGACGCCGAAGTGGACGCCCACCGCCCTGAACGTGTCTTCGCCGATGGTGACGCTCGCGATATTGGGTGATGCCATGCCTTCTCCTTTGCGCTCTCGACCATATGGTACCCGAGCTCATCGGCCCCTTTACAAGCCGTTTCGCGCGATCACTGACTTATAAAACTTTGAGCTCAGCTTGGGTGTGCGCTTTTGTGTCTGGAAGTCGACGTAGGTGATGCCGAAGCGTTTTTCGTAGCCGTCGGCCCACTCGTAGTTATCGAGCAGGCTCCAGCAGAAGTAGCCCTTCACAGGAACGCCCTCACTGACTGCTCGCTGCAGGTGCATCAGGTAGTTTTTCAGGTACATCACGCGGTCGGTGTCGTAGACCTCGCCGTCAGCGGCGAGTTTGTCGTCAGAGGAAGCACCATTTTCCGTGATGTAGAGCTCCTGGATGCCCCAAACTTCTGCGGCCAGCTTGGGCGTCCAGTAGAGCGCCTCTGGGCCGATGCTGAGCCAGGAGCTGAACATGTGTGGATAGCTGTCCGGATTGTGTACAACCTCATAACCGTCCGTGTTGCTGGCGGCGCGGACGAAGTGCGGCGTGTAGATGTTGATCCCCTGGAAGTCCATGGGGGAGCCGATCGCCTTCAGTTCGTCCGGCGTGAACTTGGGCGCGTCGGCACCGAGCTTCTGTAAGTAGCGGTCGGTGTACTTGCCGGTGCGCATTACGTTCAGGTAGCCGGCGTTTTCTTCCACGATGGCCTTGCGCGCGGCAGCAACGTGATCGGGCGCATCAAAAACCGGTGTCACCGCGGCCAGGTTCTCCGCAGAGCCAACCTTGGTGCCTGCCTTGACTTTGGCGCGGATCGCCTGCATGGCCAGACCATGACCGAGCACGGCGTTGTGCCGCACCTGTGCGAGACCTGCCTGGTTCAGCTTCAGGCCCGGAGCATGTGTGCCATTGCCGTAGCCCAGGTCCACAAAGGTCTGGATCTCATTCATGGTCATGAAGTGACTAATGACGTCGTTGAGCTTGCCGGCGGTATAGCCCGCGTAATCACCGAAAGCCTTGCTGGTGTCCTTGCTCTGCCAGCCGCCCTTGTCTTCCAGGGCCTGCGGCAGGTCCCAGTGAAAGAGCGTGCAGTAAGGCTCTACGCCGGCGGCATGCAGCGCCTCTGCGAATTTGCGATAGTGGTCGATGCCTTTCTGGTTCGGCTGGCCGGTGCCGTTGGGAAAGATGCGGGACCAGGCAATGGAAAAGCGGCAGGTCTTCAGGCCCAGGTCCTTCATCAGGGCAATGTCTTCCGCGTAGCGGTGGTAGCTGTCGTCGGCCATGTCACCGGTGTCGCCGTTGTGGGTCTTGCCGGGGGTGTGGCTGAAGGTATCCCAGATGGTTTTGCCGCGGCCGTCCTCGTTCACAGCACCTTCCACCTGGTAGCTGGCGGTGGCGGAGCCCCACAGG
>CAXTRR010000079.1:0-8413 GCA_964246795.1 uncultured Terriglobus sp.
GCGGCGGCCCAGCCCCATGCTGGGGGCGCCGGAGATCACCGTCCTGCAAAAAAGCACCGTGGCCCAGACGGCCGCGCCCGGCCGCGCCGCCGCGGAAGCCGGCATCTCCGTCAACGAATCGCCGGAAAGCGCGCAGGAGAAGGAAGCAAAGAATTTCGGCACTGCGGACGTGGATTACCTCTATGACCAGCCGCCCGCCGAGCTCTTCAAGCACTTGTTGCCGCGCTATGTCACCACGCAGATTTATCACGCCCTGCTGGAGTCGTCTGCTTCCGAGCACGCGGCCCGCATGACCGCGATGGACGCGGCCAGCAGCAACGCCAGCGACATGATCGACGACCTGACGCTGACGATGAACCGCGTGAGGCAGGCGGCCATCACGAAGGAAATTATCGAGATCGTCAGCGGAGCTTCAGCGCTCTAGCCTTCGACGGTAGTCCACAGAAGCCGGGATGCGCCGCACGATTGGATACCGGCCGGCAGATGTGTTTCAAAGCCGCCCTGCTCGCCTCACTGTGGAGCTTCGTCCAGCTCCGCGAAGATTTCCGACGTAGGAATGCGCGCGTCGGTCCCGGGCAGGGTCAACTCGTCTCGGTTCAGGGGCACTGGCCCAATTGTGCCTGACACCGTCCAGATTTCCCGCGAGATTGGATCGATGATCCAGACATGGAGCACGCCCATTCGTGTGTAGTCTTGCACCCATTCCAACGTACGGCTGAAGCGGTCTTCTGGAGAAAGAATCTCCACACACAGCAACGGCGCGGTCGGAAGCACTCCAGTGATCGGCTCATCCGCGCGGACGACACACACATCCGGAATGCGGTAGCGGTTGGGTGAGACCTCGATGCGCTGCTCAGTGATGAACCTGAGGCCCCAGGCGTGCCGATTCACCTTGAAGATGGACGCGATCATGCTTTGCATCAGGCCGTGCCACTGCTCTCCCAGAAGGCCGTGCCACCGCTCTCCCAGATTTCGCTCCTGGACCTCACCGGCGACATAATCACAATCCGGCCGGAAGCTGGTTTGCAGATACTCCTCGACGGAAATGCGTATCTGGCTGGTCATGGTGACAGTATGCCGCAGCAGTGCAAATCGTGGTGACCAACTACCGCCTTCACATCTTCATGCCGCTCAGGGCAGGTTCACGGGAAAGACGTCGGTTTGGGGCTCCTTCACCTGGATGCGGAAGGTGAGGGGTTGCGCTCCCGAAGCCGGCCAGACCTGAAGCGTGTACTGTCCAGCCGGAACGTTCTGGAGAACGAACAGCCCGTCGCTTCCCGAGCGGACAGGGTTGGATTGGCCGATGCTGCCGCCGTGCACGGCGACCGCGACGCCCGGGCGAGGCTGGCCGTTGTGCAGCACCTTGCCTCGCACCACCGATGCCTGAAGAGTCGCGGGAATCGTCAGCAATATGCTCCAGCAGATGTGAGTTCTCATCGCGCACCTGCCTCCACCGGAACCGGTGCTTCAGTCGGCGCATAGGCGGTTTGTTTCTGCAGCTTGACCGCTTTCAGTTTAATGATTTTGTCTGCGGCGTCCCAGACGGGTGTCACCGGGCCTGCATTCGACGTGTCCGGATCGAGATCGATCGTGGATCCGAGGTAGCCCTCATGACCGATGGAGAGTTTCGGATAATCTTTATGGCTGGGTGTGGCGGTGATGGTGACCTTGAAATAGCCGTCCATGGGCGCGCCCGGTCCGGGGTACACGCGGATGTCACTGGTGGTCAGCAGCGCCATGGGATGGCCTGCGTCGTCCAGAACGGAGCCTTCCACGGTCCAGACCTCCGGCTCCGGCTTAAAGTGCGGTTTATAAATGGGGTACGTCGCGACGGCCAGAAGTGCCGTCGCGAAGTATGCGGCAAAGGCGCCGCCAAACTTCATGTCGAATCCCTGCAAAGGTCCCGACGCGATTGCCGTCGACTTCAGCACGGAGAAGAAAAAGGCAGCCGGCACCATGGGTGCCAGGAAGATCAAACCAAACAGCATGAGGGTCGTTAATTGTGGAGCATCGATAAAGGCGTTCATCACCGGACTCCCTTCCAGTCCCTGTCTGGTTAAGCGAGAGCACCGCGGAAAACGTGACACTGGCAATGGAAGCTGCGCGGAGTGGCGCTGTATGTAGGGTGGCTCTGCAGTGTGGCTCCGCAGCGTGGCTCCGTACTGTGGCTCCGTAGTGTGGCGCTAGACCGAGTCGCCGCCCAGTGTCGACTTCCTCCACACACGCAACGGGTGCTTCCATTTACACTGAAAGCGTAGATTCCGTTGGAAAGGTTCCATGCCAGAACAGATCGGTAGAGTTGTGCAGATCAGCGGGCCGGCGGTCGACATTCAGTTCGACGAAAAGCACATGCCGCCCATTTACCAGGCGCTTCGCATTACCAGCGAGGGCTTCGACGTTCCCACACCCATGTCCGTCATCGTGGAGGTGCAGCAGCACCTGGGCGAAGGCCGCGTGCGCACCATCGCCATGGAAGCGACCGAAGGCATGGTTCGCGGCATGCAGGCGATCGACACCGGCGGGCCGATCATGGTGCCGGTGGGCCGCGAGACGCTGGGCCGTGTGCTGAATGTGATCGGTGAGCCGGTGGACCAGCTCGGGCCCGTGCAAACCGACAAACGCATGCCGATTCATCGCCAGGCCCCAGCCTTTGACGAGCAGGCCACCACCGAGGAGATGTTTGAAACCGGCATCAAGGTCATCGACCTGATCCAGCCATTCCTCAAGGGCGGCAAGATCGGCCTTTTTGGCGGTGCCGGCGTTGGCAAAACCGTGCTGATTCAGGAACTGATCAACAACGTGGCGATGCAGCACGGCGGCTACTCGGTATTTGCCGGAGTCGGGGAGCGCACCCGCGAGGGCAACGACCTTTGGATGGAGTTCCAGGAATCCGGCGTCATCGACATCAACGACTGGCAAAAATCCAAGGCCGCGCTGATCTACGGCCAGATGACCGAGCCGCCAGGGGCGCGTCTGCGCGTGGCGCTCACCGCGCTCACCATTGCCGAATACTTCCGCGACGTTGAGCATGCGGATACGCTGCTGTTCATCGACAACATCTTCCGCTTCACCCAGGCTGGTTCTGAAGTGTCCACGCTGCTGGGCCGCATGCCTTCAGCCGTGGGTTACCAGCCCAACCTGGCAACGGAGATGGGTCAGCTGCAGGAGCGCATCACGTCCACAAAGAACGGCTCCGTTACCAGCGTGCAGGCCATCTATGTGCCCGCCGATGACTTTACGGATCCCGCGCCTGCCACGACCTTTGCCCACCTGGACGCGACAACTTCGTTGAACCGCGCGCTTACCGAGATCGGCATCTACCCGGCGGTCGATCCGCTCGCCTCCACGTCGCGCATTCTGACGGCGCGCATTGTGGGAGACGAACATTACAACACGGCGCAGGGTGTGAAGAGCATCCTGCAGCGCTACAAGGATCTGCAGGACATCATCGCCATCCTGGGCATCGACGAGCTTTCGGAAGAGGATAAGCTCACCGTCTCTCGCGCTCGAAAGGTGCAGCGTTTCCTCTCGCAGCCGTTTCACGTGGCGGAGGTCTTCACCGGCAACCCTGGCAAGTACGTCAAGGTGGCCGATACGGTGCGCTCCTTCAAAGAAATCATTGAGGGCAAGCATGACGACATCCCCGAGCAGGCCTTTTACATGAAGGGCGGCATCGAGGAAGTGCTTGAGGCTGCGGAGAAGATGAAGGCCAACGCATAACTACCAGCTTCGGTGCATCGCAGTTATTACCCTCCATAAGAGAGGGAGGTTCGCGGCTCCTGCCATGACCTTCCTCCCCAAGATGCTTTTAGCAAGAGCTGGAAGCCAGGAGCTAGAAGCGACCTATGGCAGACGCATCACAGACAGACACCTCCTCCGGCCAGCTTGCGGTCCGCATCGTTACGCCGGACCGCGTGCTGATCGATACCACTGCGGATGGAATTGAATTGCCAGCCATTTCCGGTTACATGGAAGCGCTGTACGGTGCGGCCCCATTTCTCGCGGAACTTGGCGCGGGAGAGGTCCGGCTGCATGGCGGCCAGAGCAGCGATGCGAAGTTCTTTGTCGCATGGGGCTTTGTGGAGGTTCTGCCGAACCGTGTCACGGTGCTCGCGGAGACAGCGATGAAGCCGGAAGAAATCAATCCGGGTGAGGCGCAGCAGCAGCTCGATGCGGCCCAGCAGGAGTGGAACAACGCCGGCGATGATGCGGAGAAGTACGATTATGCGCGAGCGGAAATACGCGTAGCGGAAGAGAAGCTCGCCGCGGCGAACGGCCGCTGATACTGCGTCCGCCTGTGCTCTACCGGCCTCTGCGGCATCGCCTGCGGAGGCCTTTTCGTTGGCTCATCCAAACGGTTCCACCTGTGTGTTGCCATCCCGTGCTGCTCAGCAAGCCTTCCCCAAAAATAGTCGAGCGTTCCGCGCCGCCACCGCGTCTTTGGGGGTAGAAGGCCAATGACGTGACAGAGGAATGGAGCCTGGCGCTGCCGATGCTGGACGAACGCGCCGAGGTGGTCGACATTGCCGCGCTGGTGGAGCTGCATGCCTCGTTGCTGTTTCGCGTGGCGCACTCCGTTCTACGCAATGCGGCGGAGGCGGAGGACACCGTGCAGGACACGTTTGTGCGCGTGATGGAGCATCAGCGGCAAATGAATTGTGAGCCAGCGACACCAAGCTGAACGCGGGCAATGCAAGAGTGATCGATACAACGAGGAGACCGACATGAAACGAGCGACCCCATGGATGGGCTTGAGACTACTGCTGATGGCAACGAGCACCGCAACGTTGGCCCAGAGTGTTACGCTGCAGCCGGCAAGAACGGGACCACTGCCCACGCAGGCGCAGCGGGCAGAGAGGGCACAACTCTCCGAATCCAAAGTCTTTTACTTGCGAAATGCGACTTCGCAAGCGGACCAAAACGAGGTGCTAACGGCTCTGCGGAATATGGTCGGTCCGATGGATAAGATTTTTCTGGTGCCATCAAGGCGGGCGATCATCATGCGTGGAGATCCTGATGATCTTGCTCTTGCTGAGCGCCTGATCCAGGAGATGGACAAGCCTTCGCGGAGCTATCGGCTGACCTACACTTTTGCCGAGAAGGAGGGCGGCAAGACGCTCGGCCAACAGCATTTCAGCATGGAGATGACCCCGGGGCAACGCACCCAAGCGAAGGGCGGGAACCGGCTTCCTATCGCGGTCGGACCATCACCCAATGCGGACGCGGGAAACGCCTCACAGGTGACCTATGTGGATGTAGGTTTAAGCGTGGATGCGACCGGGGATGAGATCGTGAACGGCCTGCGTTTGCGCAACAAGATCGAACGAAGTGTTGTGGCGGAAGAGCGAGCGAGTGCCTCGGTCGGCGGCGATCCTGTCATCCGGCAGAGTTTGCTGGAAGGCACAATTACTGTTCCCTTTGGCAAGCCCGTAATGGTGGGAGCGCTGGATGTGCCGGGAAGCACACGGACTGTGGAGATTTCAGTGACGGCGGAGCCTGTGAAGTAGTGGAACGGCCGCTATTTCAGATACTCCGGAGGGGTTGGAGACAGCGTTTCTGCAGCTCTCGCCCTACCGGTCTCCTACCATGTGCAGCCGCATAAAGTTGGTGGCGCCGCTCTTGGTAGTGGTGCCGCCTACGATGCCGAGGACCTGACCGGGCCGCACATGGCCCGCCTTCTCCAGGATTTCTTCGGCCATGTGGACCAGCTTATCGGTGTTGTCGAAGCGCTCGCACAGAATGGGGTAGACGCCCCACAGCAGCATGGCCTTGCCGATCACTTCAGGCGAGGGCGAGAGCGCGAAGATTCGCGCGTTGGGGCGGTATTTGCTTAGCAGCCGCGCCGTAGCCCCGCTCTCGGTAAAAATGGCGATGGCACCCAGGTCCAGGTCATCTGCGGAATGGGCCATGCACTCGCAAATCGTCTCCGCCACGCTCAGCTTTAAGCCGCGCTTGGGATGGATGCCAAGCGGATTTGCCTCATGCTCCTGGGCCATCTGCGTCTCGGTTTCGATGATGATTTTCGCCATCATAGCCACGGCCTCGCGCGGATAACGGCCGGCCGCGCTCTCCGCGCTCAGCATCACGGCATCGGTACCGTCGTAGACGGCGTTTGCCACGTCAGAGGCTTCCGCGCGCGTGGGCCGCGGATTCTCGATCATGGATTCCAGCATCTGCGTCGCGGTGATGACTGGCTTGCGATAGACGGCGGCGCGCCGGATGATGTGCTTCTGGATGGCGGGCACTTTTTCCGGCGGCACCTCCACGCCGAGGTCGCCGCGCGCCACCATCAGGCCATCTGTTTCGGCCAGAATTTCTTCCAGGTTCTCAATGGCCTGGGGCTTCTCCAGCTTGGCCACGACCCAGGCGGTGCAATTCAGTTCCTTCATGCGGCGCCGGGCGTAGCGGATGTCTTCCGCGGTGCGCACGAACGAGAGAGCGATGGCATCCACATTCTGCCCCGCGATGAAGACCAGGTCCTCTTCATCTTTTTCGGTGAGCGCTGGCACCTTTACCGGAATGCCGGGCAGGTTGATGCCCTTGTTCTCGCCGAGCAGGCCGCCGTTCACCACAAGTGTGACTACGTCGCCGTTGGTTTGCACTTCCATGACGCGCAGCTCGATCAAGCCATCGCTCAGCAGGATCGCGGCACCGGGCTCCAGGTTTTCGGCCAGTGTGGTGAAGGTGGTGCTCACCTTTTCGGCAGAGCCTTCCATAATCTGGGGAGTGATGGTGAAGTGCTTGCCGGCTTCCAGTTTCACGGGCGTGTGGTCTACCAGCTTGCCGGTGCGGATCTTGGGGCCCTGCAGGTCCGCCAGCAGACAGATGGGCTTGCCTTCGCTGGCGGAAACGCGGCGCACCATGCGGATCAGCTCCGCCTTCTGCTCGTGCGATCCATGGGAGAAGTTCAGCCGTGCCACATCCAGCCCAGCCCGCAGCAGGCTGCGAAAGACTTCTTCCGAGGAGGAAGCCGGCCCCAGTGTGGCGACGATTTTTGCACTTCTGCGCGGCGCGTTTTCCAACCGAGCCTCTGAAACCGCTTGCAGCATCGCCGTCCCGCCCATCTCGCTCATGCATCTCCCGGCGCTGTGCCCTTCACGCCTCAATCGAAGCTCATTCTAACTGGAAGCAGACAGAGGCGTAGACAGTCACGCGATGCGTGTAGCCTTTGGGTGGCGTGCAGGGAGCTTCCAGGAGGATGCCGATGAATCGTGAGGCAATGTTGCAAGCGGTGCGGACGCAGGGCGCGGCGCCGTGGGATGTGCTGGTCATTGGTGGCGGCGCAACTGGCGCCGGCGTTGCGGTGGACGCTGCCACGCGCGGGTACAGGACGTTGCTCGTCGAACGTGAGGACTTCGGCAAGGGCACATCCAGCCGCTCCACCAAGCTGGTGCATGGCGGCGTCCGCTACCTGGAGCAGGGCAATGTCTCGCTGGTGATGGAAGCGCTGAAGGAGCGCGGCCTGCTGCGGCAGAACGCGCCGCACCTGGTGCATGACATGCCGTTTGTGGTGCCGAACTACTCCTGGTGGGAGGCCCCGTTCTACGGCATTGGCATGAAGATTTATGACCTGCTGGCGATCAAGTACAGCTTCGGCCGGTCGCGCATTCTGAGCCGCGAAGAGACGCTGGAGCGGCTGCCCACCATTGCTCAGGAAGGACTGCGCGGCGGTGTGGTCTACCACGATGGCCAGTTCGACGACACGCGGCTGCTCACCCACCTGATCATGACCGCAACGGATCATGGTGCGACAGTGCTGAACTATTGCGCTGCTGTCGAGTTGCAGCGAGACAGTGATGGATTTTTGAACGGGGCCGTGCTGCAGGATGGTGAGACGGGCGAGCGACTGACCGTGCGGGCCAAATGTGTGGTGAATGCCACCGGGATTTTTACGGATGAGGTGCGCCGCATGGCCGAGCCGGAGGCACAGACGATGGTGTCGCCGTCGCAGGGCATTCACCTGGTGCTGGAGGCGAGCTTTCTGCGCGGCGACAGTGCCATTATGGTGCCGCGTACCAGTGACGGCCGCGTGCTTTTCGCCATTCCGTGGCACGGCCACACCGTGGTGGGCACGACCGACACGCCGATCGAGTCACCAAGCTATGAGCCCAGGCCGCTGGAAGAAGAGATCGAGTTTGTGTTGAGCACGGCAGGCGAGTACCTGAGCCGGCCGCCCTCGCGTTCGGACATTCTGTCGATCTACGTCGGCATCCGGCCGCTGGTGAAGGCCGCGGGCAGTGATGCTTCCAAGACAAGCGCTCTGTCCCGGGACCACACAATCCACATCGACGGTAGCGGCCTGCTGACCATTGTCGGCGGCAAATGGACGACGTACCGGCACATGGCCGAGGACGCGGTGAATCATGCGGCAACGCTGGGCAAGCTGCCCGACGCTGTGTGCGTGACTGCGGGC
>CAXTRR010000079.1:8423-10262 GCA_964246795.1 uncultured Terriglobus sp.
CGTGCATGGCTGGTCAGAGGATGAGAGCCTGGCCGACCTGCAGGTTTACGGTTCAGATGCGGCGGCAATCCGGGCGCTGGCGGCGTCTTCCGAGGTGCTGGCGCAGCGGCTTCATCCGGCGCTGCCCTACATTGCCGCGGAAGTTGTATGGGCGGCCCGGGAGGAGATGTCCCGCACCGTGGATGACGCATTGGCGCGGCGGACACGCGCTTTGCTGCTGAACGCGAGGGCTGCCTTGGAGGTCGCGCCGCGTGTGGCGTTGCTGCTTGCCGGTGAACTCGGCCGCGATGAGGCATGGCAGCAGGACCAGGTCAGTTCATTCCGGGCATTGGCAGCGCAGTACCTGCCGCAGTAGAGTGGACGCGCGCCCCAGAAGGAGAAAGCTTTGATTGCACGCAGCCCGCTGCTGGGCGAGTTTATGGGAACCTTTGTGCTGATGGTGCTGGGTAACGGAGTGAACGCGGGTGTGTTGCTGAAGCGCAGCAAGGCAGAAGGTGCGGGCTGGATTGTGATCACGACCGCGTGGGCGTTCGCCGTGCTTTCCGGCATCTTTGTCGCGCAGCTATTTGGCTCAGTCGATGCACACCTGAGCCCGGCGTTTACACTCGCCTTCGCGATCAAAGGTCACCAGTACGGAAAAATCCTGCCGTTTGCGGCAGCACAGTTGGCCGGTGCCTTTCTGGGGGCTGTGGCGGTGTGGCTCTTCTACTTGCCGCACTGGCGATTGACTGACGATGCCCCAACGAAGTTGGGAGTGTTTGCGACAATCCCGGCGGTCCGCAGCTACGCCTCGAACTTCTTCTGTGAGGTTTTGGCGACCTTCGTGCTGGTGATCGTGGCGGGCGGCATGAGCAGCAAGCTGGTGCTGACCACCGGTGCCGCTGCCGGACTTAGCCCGCTGCTGGTGAGCTGTCTGATCTGGGGCATTGGCCTGTCTTTGGGCGGGACCACGGGTTACGCCATTAATCCGGTACGCGACCTGGGGCCCAGGCTTGCCCACGCCTTACTGCCCATCGCGGGCAAGGGTGGCAGCGACTGGGCCTATGCCTGGGTGCCGGCGCTGGGACCGATGGTAGGCGCGGGCCTTGCGGGCTGGCTGCTGTTGATGCTTGGTGCGTGACACCGGAAGCGCAATTTGGAGTGGCATGCCGAAACCTATGACCCGCAGGGAACTTTTCACAAACGTTGCTCTGCCCTCCGCGGCTGCGGTGCTTTTGCCTCCGGCCGAAGCGGATTCGGAGCTTGGCAGTTCGTTGTCGCACTCCAGATCGTCCGCTCTGCCCTTGCCGGTTCTTACGCAACCCGATCTGGTCTTCGCTTTTGTGGGTGACGCGGAGCCAGAGCGCTGCGCTTTGCAAAGGAGTGGAAGCGACTGGACGGGCAGTCAACAAGCTGCGGGGTTACGGTTCACCTTGAAGGAGGGAGAAGGGCAGTCGCGTCTTCAACTCGATGCCCCGTCCATCGCAGTCCAGCGAATTCACCTGCGGTGGAAATGCCGCCTTCCAGAGAGTGCCTTGGCGCTTGGCGACGCCTGGGAAAGAGGCTATGGAGACCTGGAATGGCGACCCTTGCAAGCGGAACGAGTGCTGCCCTGGTATGCCCTGCTTCATGACGCGGACGGCACCGCCGGCATGGGCGTGAAAACCGGAGCTTCTGCCTTTGCGTTCTGGCAGGTGGACGCTGCCGGCATATCCCTGTGGCTGGACCTGCGTAATGGGGGTAACGGCGTCCTTCTCGGGAAACGAGTCCTGAACATTGCGAGCATCGTGACCTGTTCCGGGGATCAGGATGAAAGTGCCTTTGCCGTAACGCGACGCCTCTGCCGCACCATGGTGGAAG
>CAXTRR010000080.1:0-10243 GCA_964246795.1 uncultured Terriglobus sp.
CCCCCCCCCCGCTCGAAATAATGACTCGCCTGGCCGCCGCCAGAGCTATTTTCGGTTGACCTTCATGCTCCAGGTAGGAAGTCATGATGATAGCCGAAAACTCAGAACGGGGCAGCTGGTTTAACCCAGTAATCGCGTCCGTCTGCAGCACGGCACCACCCCGAGGCGCGAACTGTGTTGCGGCAAGCTGACTCAATTCGTGGCTGATCTCAATCCCGTAAGGGATGTATCCTCGCGGCAGATCCTTGAGGGTATGCCCGCCAGCACATCCCACGTCCAGGATCGGCCCATGCGCCACATAATGGCGGATCAAATCCAGCAGCTTGTTCCTGCGAAACACAACCTGCACCACAGCCTTCGGCATGCGGCCAATCGCGTGCAACAGCGGATGGCGCATCTTCCGTTCGCTGCTTTCAGTGGCAAAGGTGCGTTCCCAGGCATAGTCTTCTTCGAGTGACGCGTACTCCGGTGGGTTCTCCAGGTACACCATCTTGCACTCAGCGCACTGTTTGAGTCTCCAAGGGGCCTTGGAGTACGTCAGCTCAGCCTCTTCAACGTTCAGGTGGCCACACAAAGGGCAGCCGATCTCTCGATGTGCTGCGTTGATGCTGCTCATTGCACATGAGCATATCGCAGAATAGCTTCACACCCTGTGCGGCCCTACCCACGCAGCCCATCCGCTAGAATCAGACTGCGACTGCGGCGGCAGAATACTCTCGGGCCAGCGCGCAAGTCACCGCAAGGACGCCCGGCTCCCGGATGGCCATCGAACTTTTTAACACCCTGGGCAGCCGCGTGGAAACGCTGACGCCGGCGCATGGCAACACGCTGCGCATGTATTGCTGTGGGCCCACCGTCTATGACTACGGCCACATCGGCAACTTCCGTACCTTTCTCCATGTGGATGTGCTGCGCCGTTATGCCCGGCTGCAGGGCATGCAGCTGAAGCACGTGATGAACATCACGGACGTGGACGACAAGATCATCCGCAATGCGAACGCCGCCGGTATGCCCATTAGCGAGTACACGGCCAAGTATGAGCGGGCCTTTCTGGAGGACATGGATGCACTCGGCGTGGAGCGGCCGGAGATCCTGGCGCGCGCCACGGAGAACATCCCAGAGATGGTCGCGATGGTGGAGAAGCTCGCCGGGGAGGACATCGCCTACCGCGCCGAGGACGGCTCCTGGTACTTCCGCATCGCTCGCTTCCCGGACTACGGCAAGCTGAGCGGCAAGGACCTGGAAGGCATCGAGGATGGGGCCCGCGTGGACGTGGACGAGTATGAGAAGGATTCCGCGCGCGACTTCGCGCTGTGGAAGGCCTGCAAAGCCGGCGAGGCAAGCTGGGAAACGCCGCTGGGCTGCGGCCGGCCGGGCTGGCACATCGAATGCTCGGCAATGGCTCTAAAGCATCTGGGCGCGGACTTCGACCTGCACGCCGGCGGCGAAGACCTGATGTTTCCGCACCACGAAAATGAAATCGCGCAGTCCGAAGCAGCCTCGCACCAGCCCTTTGCGCGGCACTGGTTCCATGTGCGCTTTCTGCTGGTGGAAGGGCGCAAGATGTCGAAGTCCGAGGGGAACTTCTACACCCTGCGTGACCTCCTGCTGAAGGGCCATCGCGCGTCGGCGATCCGCTTCCTGCTGCTGAGCGTGCCCTACCGGCACCAGATGAATTTCACCTTTGACGGGCTGGCGGAGAGCGCGCATGCGGTCGAGCGCCTGCGCACTTTCGCACGGCGGCTGGAGGCTGCGCTGGAAGGTAAAGCAATGGACAGTTTTATACCCGACCAGGAGCAAGCTCTAAGGCTGAGCGGGGCTACGTTTCTTAGTAGTAACCAACTTGCCAGCCTGCTACAGAAAAAGAGCGAGGCGTACCACGCCGCGCTCTCCAATGACCTCAATACTGCCGAGGCTCGAGCCGCGGTGTTCGACGTCGTGCGCGCGATAAACATCGCGATTGACAGTGGACCTGTGTCGCGGGGCAACTTAAAGCTCGCCCACGGCTTACTGCAGGACTTCGACGCGGTATTTGCAGTGCTGACCGACAACGATGCCTCCACCACGCAGTCAGCGGTCGCATGGGCAGAAGCCGAGGGCCGCGCCGATCAGGTTGCGCCCGAACTGCGCCAGTCAATGAGCCTGAGCGATGCCGAAGTGGACGCATTGATCGCAGAACGCAACGAAGCGCGGCGACGAAAGAATTTTGCGCGCGGTGACGCTATCCGCAATGAACTTGCCGAAAAAGGCGTCCTCCTGGAGGACACCAAGGCCGGCGTGACCTGGAAGCGGAAATAGCCGCCTGCAAGACCGTCTGTGAAAGGCACCAGCCCATGCGTTGTAACTTTTTCGCAGCTTCTCTCCTCGCCGGGATGTGTGGATTGATCAGCGCACAAACCACCGCGGTGCCGCAGGGCTACATCTCGCCGTCGCGGCCGGTTCCCGTGGGCCACGCGCCGGGCATGCAGAGCAAACTTGTGCGGGAGGGCAATGGCGAACATGTGTACGCCATCATCTTCTCCACGGGCGACGACCCGATCAGCGGCCTTACCGATTTCGCCATCGCCCACAAGATCAGCGATGCCCACTTTACCGCTATCGGCGCGGTACAGGGCGGCCTGCTGGCCTGGTTCGACCTTGCGAAGAAAGCCTACAAGCCCCTGCCCGTGACGGAGCAGAGCGAGGTGATTGCTATGACCGGAGATATTGCCGCTTTCCAGGGCAAGCCGATCGTCCACGCGCATACGCTGCTGAGCAATGCCGACGGCAGCACCATGGGCGGTCACACCTTTGAACTGCGGGTGAACCCTACGCTGGAGGTCTTCCTCACGGTGGACGACACGCCGCTGGCGAAGCGCGAGGATGCCTCCGGCCTGAAGCTGATCGATCCAACGCGTTAGGCCTTAACACATTCCTCATTTGGAACTGCCTCGGAACCAGGGTGTATCCCACTCTGATTCCTGCGAGCGATATGGCGATTTCGGAACGGCATTCCGCTCCCTATACTTCAGGCAGGCCCGGATCGAAACGCGGCGGCAGGAGACACCCTTTCATGACCAATACCGTGAGCGTCGATGAATTCCAGGCGCTGGAACAGCGCGTTCTCCGCACCGTGGAGCTCATCCGCAAGGAGCGCGAACTGCGCAGCTCGGCCGAGCAGGAAATTTCCGCGTTGAAAGAACTGCTGGACCACGCCTCCAACGAAAACTCCATGATGACCGTGGAACTCGCCGCACTGAAGCAGGAACGCGAACAGGTGAAGACCCGCGTGGACGCCATGCTGAAGCAGATGGACGATCTACTCTAATTCCGCAACAGGCCTGGCGCATTCCCAACAGATGCACCGGAAGGAGAACTCCACCATGCATGAACAAACGGCAACAATGAGTCGCGATTCCGCCGCTTCCGTGGAGATTTACGACCAGGTGTATCGCCTGCGTGGCGTCGATCCGGACCACATTACCCGGCTGGGCGCGATGGTGGATGGCAAGATGCGCGCTGTTTCCGCCCACGGTGCCACGGTGGATTCACTACGCGTCGCGGTGCTGGCTGCACTCAACATCGCGGATGAACTTGCGGAGCTGCGGGAACGTCACCGCGACCTGCTGCAGTCGCTGGATCGCACGGAAACGCGGACTCGCAGCCGCGCGTCATCTCTCTCCGATTTATTGGATGGCGCGCTGGAAGAGGACTACCGCATCGCGGTCTGAGCATTGGAACGGACTCTTCACCGGCAAGGCTTAGAATCGAAGAGTCATGAGTGAGCGCACCATTGCCTTTCTTTTTCCCGGCCAGGGGTCGCAGTATGTCGGCATGGGCCGCGAGCTGCACGATCAGTTCCCCGCCGCGAAAGCCGTCTTTGAGGAAGCCGATGCGACGCTGGGCTATTCGCTCAGCGATCTCTGCTTCAACGGGCCGGAAGACCAGCTCAAACAAACCGAATTTACCCAGCCGGCCATTCTTACCGTCTCCGTAGCCGCGGCGCGAGTGCTTGCGGACAAGGGTGTGACGCCAGCGGTGCTTGCAGGGCATTCGCTCGGCGAGTATTCCGCGCACGTAGTCGCGGGAACGTTCAGCTTTGCGGAAGCTGTGGCCGCCGTGCGATGCCGCGGCCAATACATGCAGCAGGCTGTCCCCGCCGGCGAGGGAACCATGGCGGCCATTCTGGGTCTGTCGCCAGAACGCATCAACGACCTCTGCCAGCAGGCCTCCGATGAGACGGACAGCGACGTTGCCCCGGCCAACCTCAACTCACCCGACCAGACCGTGATCTCCGGCGCGACTCGTGGGGTAGAGCGTGCCGTGGAACTTTGCAAAGAAGCCGGAGCGAAGCGGGCAATTCTGCTGCCGGTTTCCGCGCCCTTTCACTGCCGCATGATGACGCCCGCCTCCGAACGGCTGGCAAACGATCTGGAACGCGCCGTCTTTCTGGATCCCACAATTCCCGTGGCCAGCAACGCGGACGCCCGGCTGGTCACTCGTCGCTCTGACGCGCGCGACTGCCTGATCCGGCAGGTCACCGGCCCGGTGCGCTGGACGGATTGCATGGCGCTGTTGCGTGACAATGCAGGCGCAAACACCTTTATCGAAGTCGGCCCAGGCCGTGTGCTGACCGGACTGCTGCGGCAGATTGATCGCACCCTGACCGGCCTGAATGTCGAAGATGCGGCCAGCCTGGAGAGGACGATCGCCTCACTCCAAGCGCCAGCGCTGTCGCAACCACCGGCAGCGGCGGGCTAACCTTGTTTCCGCAGACGACGGCAGTGGAGCATGTCGAACCAACACCACCGCTGCTCTCGGTACGTGATCTCTCCATTGCCTTCACCAGCAAGGATGGACGCACGAGCGCGGCCGCCGTCGACTCAATCTCCTTTGACCTGCGTGCCGGCGAAACGCTGGGCCTGGTGGGCGAATCCGGCTCCGGCAAGTCGGCTACTTCATTGGCGATTCTTCGCCTGCTCGCGCCGAATGCCGTTATGTCAGGGCAGATCTGGTTCCGCGGCAAAAATCTTCTCGCTCTGTCCGAGCAGGAGATGCGGAGCCATCGCGGCCGGGAGATTGCCGTGATATTTCAGGAGCCGATGACGGCGTTAAATTCGGTCATGCCGATCGGTGAGCAGATTGCCGAGGCAGTGCGCGCCCACCATCCGAAGCTCAACAGAGCAGAGGTCCGCGATCGCGTTCTGACCTCCCTTGAGGAGGTTGCGTTGCCCGATCCGGCAAGGCGGTACCGCGACTACCCGCATCAGTTCTCCGGCGGGCAGCGGCAGCGCATCCTGATCGCCATGGCCGTAGTGAACAAACCCGCACTGCTGATTGCGGATGAGCCAACCACGGCGCTGGACGTCACAGTCCAGGCGCAAATCCTGGCGCTGCTGCGGCGACTGCGTGAACAACACGGGCTGGCGATGCTCTTCATCTCCCACGACCTGGCGGTGACCGCGCAGGTAGCCGATCGGACCGCGGTGATGCAGCGTGGACGCATCCTGGAAGAAGCCAGAACGGCAGAGCTCTTCCGGCACCCGCGGCATGCCTACACACGGCAGCTGCTGGCCGCTGCTCCGACCATGCATACCGACCGGTCGCAGCCACTGGCAACTTTGAAATAAGTCGTGCGGTATACATCAAAGCCTGAGGCTCCTTCAACAGCGTGCGTCAAGGTCTAGAAACAAGCACACGGCACTGGACATGCACCACTGGCGTAGCATGGGCAGAGCACTTTTCCGTACATGCGCGCACTGATCCTTTCCGACATCCACGGCAACCTGGAAGCACTAATGGCCGTGCTGGGTGCGGCGCCCGTGCATGACGAGGTTTGGAATCTAGGCGACGTTGTTGGGTACGGCGGCAGCCCCAACGAAGTGGTCGATTGCATACGTCTTCTGGCAGACAGCAGCGTGCGCGGCAACCATGACAAAGTCTGCTGTGGTCTGGTATCCGCTGACACTTTCAATCCCGTTGCGAAGCTGGCAGTGGCTTGGACTGCCGCAGTGTTGACGGCAGAATCCGCGGCCTGGCTGCGGCATCTGCCACAGGGGCCGCTGCCCATGCCTGGCTTTGCCAGCGCCATCTCCCACGGTTCGCCTACGCATGAGGACCAATACATTCTGAACATTCGCGACGCGTGGGAACCGCTGCAGCGCGCCGGTGTACGCACCACCTTTTTCGGCCACACGCATGTGCAGGGCGGCTTCCAGCTGCTGCAGCGCCAGTGGCTCGCCCTGCGGCCGCAGCACACCGGCAGCCGCCAGCGTAGCCAATGGACACTGCCGCTGCTCGACAACGGCACACGTTATCTTCTAAATCCCGGATCAGTGGGCCAGCCGCGCGACGGTGACTGGCGCGCGGCATTTGCAGTCCTGGACACAGAGGCACACGCCGTTACCTTTTATCGCGAGCCATATGATTTGCACGTGGCGCAGGGCCGCATCCTTATGGCGGGTCTGCCGGAGCGGCTGGCCGAGCGCCTGCGCGACGGCCGCTAAGACAGCCCCTAAAAGTATCCGGGAAGGTGCTCGATGCGCGGCAGAGATGCACCTTCCAGATACACCGTCACAACGTCAAAGCGAAGCTGCGGCTCCGCCCGTTCGTTACCCACCCAGGGCAGGCCATGCACATAGGCGCGCGCCATCCGCCGCAGCGCCTTCTGCTTGCCCGCATTTACGGCGTATTCTGGGGCGAAACGGTCCTCTGCCGTTCGCGTCTTTACCTCGACAAAGCAGAGTGTGTCGTTGTGCCAGGCAATCAGGTCCACCTCGCCGTCGTCGTGCGCGGAACGCCATCGCTGCGCCACGACCACATACCCTTGCCGCCGTAGAAAAAAGTAGGCTGCGCGTTCTCCTGCTTCACCGACGCGTTGCCGGTGAGCAGCTTTGTCGTCGCCTTGCAACCTCCAGTGCAGCCGTGCCAGGCCTCGCAGCAGATGTTCCTGCGCCAGCAGCACCGGATGCCGGAAGGACGACGGAGAAGCAGACATGCTGCCGAGCATATCGCAGCAGGAGGCTCTTGTGCCTCCCCGGGAACCATTGCCAGTTCCACCTGTTTCCATATCCCGGAAGAGAATGACGCAGCAGCATGGTCAGCTTGCCGCTACCATGACGAAGTGGCCGGTTTGAGAAGCAGTTGCGAGAGCAGGATGCGGCGTCGCGCAAACGTCAGGCCCCTGTTGCTTCTGCTGTCGGCAGGCCTTGCGCTTGCGGCAGCGCCCCGCGGGAGCGCACAGGCGCCGATACCCCAATCCGGCGCAGCTGGTGTTCAGATCGAGTCGCAAGGCAGCAAGCGCGACACCGGCAAGCCCGACACCGGCAAGCCCGCCGATAGGAACGAAGCGCTGCCGTCTGCAAATGGCTCCACACCAAACCCTTCCCCGGTCGCACCGCCGGCAGGTACAGGCAGCACGGCACCGCCGCCAGCTTTGCCGGCCCTGGGGCGCAGGCGCATCGGCGTGGCTCTGGGCGGTGGTGGCGCTCTTGCGTTGAGCGAGATCGGCGTGCTGCGCTGGTTTGAGGAGAATCACATCCCGGTTGACGCAATTGCGGGCACCAGCATGGGTTCGCTGGTGGGATCGCTGTATGCCACCGGGCACACACCCAGGGAGATGGCCGAGCTCACCACCGATCAGGTCTTTGGCAGTGTCTTCCGGCTTGACCAGGACTTCAACCAGATCAACTTTCGCCGCCGCGAGGACGCCCGCTTTCTGCCGGGTGGCTTCAATCTGGGCCTGAAGCATGGCGTCTCTTTCCGCAATGGCGTGCTGCTGGATTACGGGCTGAACCAGTTCCTCAATGCGCAATACATGCCTTATGGAGCGGACTACAGCTTCGATCAGCTGCCGATTCCCTTTCGCTGCGTCGCGACGGACATTCTGGTCGGGCGTGAAGCCGTCTTCACGCATGGACCCCTGGCGGAAGCCGTGCGTGCGTCCATCTCCATCCCGGGCGTCTTTCCCCCGCTGGAAGATGGCGGCCATATCTATGTGGATGGAGCGCTGACTGAAAATCTTCCGACGGATCTGGTCAAGCGCGAGATGCATGCGGACGTGGTGATCGCCGTATCTTTGCCGCTCACACCGCCGGACAAGGGCGATACCAACTCGCTGCTCGGCATTTTGCAGCGGAGCTTTTCGGTCGCTTCGTGGTCGAATGAGGTGCGCTCCCGTGCGCTTGCGGATGTCCTGATTGAGCCGGTGGCCCCCGTGGGAGTAGGCGCAGCCGATTACGCCAAATCAGCCCAGTTGGCGGACGCCGGCTTTGCCGCGACGGAGAAGATGCGCAGCCAACTCCTGGCCTACCGGCTGAATGATGCAGACTGGGCCGAGTACGTCGCGCAGCATCGCAACCGCATTCGCGGCCCGGTCAGGAATGTCGCGTCGCTCACCGTGCTCGCCTCCAGTCAGTCCGCCGTGGATGGTGTACAGCGCGCCGCCCACGAACTCGCCGGCAAGCCTCTTAGATCGGAACAGGTCGAGGCCGTCGAGAACCAGGTCCGCAGCGATGGCCGCTATGACCCGGTCTACTTCCTCTCACGGCCCGGCCAACAGCTTGACATGGGCGTCACCGGTCCCGCCAACGAAGGCCGCAAAGTACCCGGCCGCGAACTGCTGCATCCTGAGGAGAAGCGCGGCCCCGGCGATGAGATCGCCGCAAAAACATTTGGTGACCAGGCCAACTCGCAGAGCGCCGGTGCAAAGGGCGAGGCCATCAGCAACACACCCGTCAACAACACCTTGCCCGTAGGCAATCGAGACGCTGCTCCCAAAAGAGACAAAGGGAAAACCGCTTACGAAACCGTGGCACCTTCCAGCCAAGCGGCCATGATTTCCAGCAGCGTGACGCTGCCGGGGTACCGTCCGCAGCCGGGCGACGTGAACCTGAGCCTGCTGGTTCGCGATAAGACCTACGGTCCGCCTTTTCTGCTGCTGGGCGGAAATGTGATCGCGCAGACAGGGGGCACCTCCCGCGCCACTATTGACGCCGTGCTTACCCAGCAGGACCTGGGAGGCTACCGCTCGGAGCTGCGCACCCGCATCCGATTTGGATTTCTCACGGATGTGGAGCCGGAGTACTATCGGCGGCTTACGCCCGGCGGCTTGTTCATCGCGCCGCGACTGAACTTCTATCGGGCACCGGTTTACATCTGGGCCAATCAGAAGCGCATCGCGGAGCGGCAAGTTCTGAACGCCGGCGGCGGCATCGACCTGGGCTACACCCTCTCTCACCTGACGGAAGTGCGCGCCGGATGGCAGGAGTTGACCGCGCGCTGGCACACGCAGACAGGTGGCGACGGCCTGCCGGACTTCAACGACCGCGCCCAACTGGTACGAGCCCAATACCGATACAACGGACAGGACCGCGCGCTGATTCCGTTGCATGGCCTGCGCGCGGATGTGCAGCTTGGCTATCAGTACGGCAGCGTGCACGGAGCCAGTGCACCGCGATTCCAAACGGTCGCGGCCTACTTCCGTGACATCGGCCACGGCAATACCCTCTCGCTCTCCGGCGAGGGCGGTAGCTATTTCAACCGCAATGTCGCCGACCCGTACCGCTTCACGCTGGGTGGTCCGCTTCGGCTCTCGGCCAGTTCGTTTGAGGAGTATCGCGGCACGGACTACTTTCTAGTGCGGCCGGCTTACTTCCGGCGCATTTCCACCCTGCCGGCACCGCTGGGCCAGTCGGCCTATGTGCTGGCAACCTATGAGGCCGGACAGACACGCTCCCCCAACGCGGCTAACATCACGCGGCAGAATGTCTTCCTCGGCCTGGCGGCAGAAACGCCTTTCGGTGCCATCACCTTCGGCCCGGCCATCGGTACGGATGACCACCGCAAGCTCGTCTTCACGCTGGGCCGCTTCTTTTAAAGTCCTTTGACTCACGAAAAGTGGGTGCCCCACCTTCACGGCGGATCTTTGCCGTTAAGGTGGGATCCCACAGGACCATGAAGGGGATTGCCCGATTCCCCTATGCCCGGTGTCTAATGATCAGCGACACTGAAACACAAAGGACGACCCCGACCCATGAGTCTGATGGATGCACCCGCCTACGATGAACGCGCAGCGCAACGAACCAGGGCTCTGCTGATTGGTGGATTGGCCCTCTTCGTGCTCGCGATCGTTCTCACCTTCGCGGGCTTTATCACCGGGCACGGCTGGCTCTTCTCCAACCTGCCCGTTGAACACAAGGTCGATCGCTTTCTTTCCGCTATCGAGCAGAAGAACTTCCCGGAAGCCTACGCGATCTACACCAAT
>CAXTRR010000081.1:0-9922 GCA_964246795.1 uncultured Terriglobus sp.
GGTTTTTTCATTGGGCAAGGCGTCGTTGATGTGCAGCACGCGCCGCGTGACAAAGCTGCGGTCGGTCAGGTCGTGCTGGTCGCCCGTCGTCCACTCGCGCAGCTTGTCGTCCACGTACAGGCCGCGAATGCGGAGCGTGCTCGCCTCGTCTTCCCTAGCCTCGCGCGCGACATCAGCGGCCACATAAGGCACTCGCTTGACGGGGCCGAGCGCTACCGTATGAACCTTCGGCGGCGCGGCGCATGCATGGGTGGAAAGCAACGTGATCAGGACCGCGAAACCATATCGGGGGGTAGACATACGGGGGAGAGAGTACCGCACCGGCTCTGCCAAAGGAGGAGTTTACGGCGGAAAGCGAAGCTTTCTTCGCGTACCCACTTCGATTCCGCCTGATTTGGGAAGAGATTTCCTCGCGTGAGCCGATTTTGTTTGCAGACGAGCAGCGTAAGATGCATGCAGACATCTCTGCGCGCACGGCAGGCCGTTGTACCTGCACCGCGCCCGGATCTCAAGCCGAAAGGATATGCAAGAAGCTCATGTGGAAACCCAACACTCCCGGCTCCGGTAATGCCAGCACCACTCCCGAACCCGTGCGCCCCGCCGCGCCAGCCAGCACCCCGTCGTTTGAGGCACCCAGCACCCGCACCGCAAGCCCGCAGCCCGCAGCCGCCACTGGCGAGCAGGCCACCATCGGCAAGAGCCTGATGATCAAGGGCGAAGTCACTGGTTCCGAGTCCCTCTACATTGACGGACGCATCGAGGGCACGATCAATCTGCCCGGCAATCGCGTGACCGTGGGCCGCAACGGCCAGGTCGCCGCCAACATCTCCGCCCGTGAGATCGTGGTGCTCGGCAAGGTCCGCGGCAACTGCCAGGCTTCTGACCGCGTGGACATCCGCAGTGAAGGCTCGCTCACCGGCGACGTAACCGCGGCGCGCATCTCCATTGAAGACGGCGCCTTCTTCAAAGGCGGCATCGACATCCGCAAGCCCGGCGCAGAAGCCGGCAAGCCTGCCGTTGGCGGCCAGCCGTCCACCCTGGAGCCGGTCGCTGTCGAGTCCGTTTCGTAGTCTCTTTCAAGGCTGGAGCATGCAGAGGCCCCGGCAGCGGGGCTTTCTGCGTTTTGCCTGCAACCGCGTTCTGTATCGCTTTCCCGGCTCGTTTCAGGCCAAGCAGCTTGCGCCAGCATCCAACTTTATGGGAAAAGAGACGTGAATCAGACAGTACTTGCGATGATCGTCCTGGCTACCGCGTTAAGCAATTGCGGCGCTCAGTCGACCAATCCCGCCAGCGATGTGCAGCCTGCGCCAGCAACAGCACAGGTGACCAAACCCACGGAACTGGTTGCACCGGCGGTCGACCAGCTCTCAAAAGCCGTAAGCCAAACCCACCTGGAGCGCTGGAATCGGAGTGTCCGCGATGACACGGACACCAATCTCCGCTCCATCGAACGTGACCTGCGGAACACCCTGCCGCCGTTGCTGCAAACAGCGGACGCGACACCGAACTCGGTTGCCGCATCGATGCCTGTCCTGCGAAATCTGAACGCGCTGGTTGCGGTGCTGGTGCGCGTTGCCAACACAGCTCGCGGCACGGCTCCCGCGAGTGAAGCTCAATCGCTGAGAAATTCGCTCGATGTGCTGGAAGGCGCGCGCCGCAGCCTGGACGACCAGCTACAGCAACTCGCCACCGCGCAGGAAAAGCAGATCGCCGATCTACAGGGCCAGGTCAAGAGCCAGGCAGCCAACCTCGCGGCGGCGCAGAACGCTGCACCAGCTGCCCCGGCAACGTCGGCAAAAGCGAAGCGAAGCAGGAAGAGCACAAAGACGCAGTAAGTATCTCAAGACCCTCTTCCAGTAAAAGTTCCGCCGCGAAGAACACACCGATCTGCAACTTTGGGATTTGCGAGCAGGCTGCTTCCTACGCCGCTTCCGCTGCGGGCTCCTCGGCTTGTGCGATCTCCCGCGCCACCGATTTCGACGCCGTCACAATCCCCACGGCGACCAGAATGACCGCCATCGCAATCCATTGCGAGCCGTGCAGCGACTCCCCCAGAAAGAGCGTGCTCAGGATCACGGCCACGATCGGGTTCACGTAAGCGTAGGTCGCCACCTTGGCCACCGGCATATGGTGCAGCAGGTAGGTATATGCGGAGTACCCCACCAGCGATCCGAAGACCGTAAGCCACAACAGCGCTAACAGGACGCCGCGGTTCCACTGCGCGGTGTGCCATCCGCCCGCCGCACTGCCAATACCGATGTTGACCGCGCCCGCCATGGTCATTTGCCAGGCGGACCCCAGCATCGGATCCACCGTGGAGGGCAGCCTCCCGGCCAGCAATGATCCCACCACCCAGCTGGCAATGCCGAAGCACAGGATGATCGTGCCAAGGGTGAGCGCATGGTCGGCATCCGTGCTGGTTCCGGCCCCATGCAGCACTAACCCAGTGCGCAACACAGGCGCCAGCAGCAGACCAAGCCCGCCCACGCCCAGCAGCGTTCCCAGCCATCCGGCACGGTTGAGCGGTGCTCCGCCGGGGATAAAGCTTTCCGCCAAGGCAATGAGCATCGGCACACTCGCCGTCAGCAGTGCTGCATAGCCGGCGGTCACGTAACGCTCCGCCCAGCCCAGCAGAACATTGTTGCCGGTGAGCAGGAAGAGGCCAAGCACCAAAAAGCGCAAAGCCTCGCGCCCGGAGATGCGGACCGAACCGCCGCGTACCACCTTCCACGCCAGCAGGATGAGGCCCGCCGCAAGGTATCGAAAGCCCGAAACAAACGCCGGCGTGAGGAAGCGCACACCATAACGAATGCCGACAAACGTCGATCCCCAGAAGATGTATACGCAAAGGAAGGCTACAGGGACGCGCCAGCGGCCAGCGCGATGAGCTTGAATTGGCATCGGTCTTTTAAGGGTAGCAAGCAAGCCCAGCAATGGTGGCCAATGGAGTACACTCGTCACGATGCACACAGTGGTTGAGACGCCAAGTTATTTAAAAGACGCGACGGCGATCTTTACCGATCAGGAGCGCAAAGCAATCGTGCTAATGCTAGCCTCCGATCCCGAGTGCGGCGACGTTATAAAAGGCACTGGCGGTGTACGGAAAATGACGGGCAGGTCGCGGGAGCAAGGGCAAAAGCGGAGGTGGCCGGGTCGTCTACATTCACCATAATGAGCATCATCCGGTATTCCTGCTGGCAGCTTTTGCAAAGAGCGAGAAAGCCAATCTCAGCAAAGCCGAACGTAATAATCTGGCGAAACTTGTTAAAACACTTTTCTAACCCAGGATGGGGAGACACATGAGCGAGAACGCTTTCAGCAAGATAGCGTGTGGCCTGGCGGAGGCAGAGGCGTACATGGATGGCGAGCGAGAGGGTTTCAAGACGACTGTGCCCTCGACCGTAGACGTCAGGAGCATCCGCAAAAGCCTTCACATGACACAGGTGACCTTTTCCGACAGCTTTGGATTTAGCCTCGACACGGTAAAACATTGGGAAGGCGGGCGCCGGACGCCAGAAACTCCAACGCGTGCCTACCTCATGGTGATCCAGCGCAACCCTTCCGCCGTGCTCGAGGCCCTGCGCCCGGCTATCGTCCGGGCCGATCAGAAACGGGGCGTAAGACGACGAACAGCGTAAGGAAGCACACAGACTGTTACTGGTACGCCCAACTCTTCGCTTTTCCATCGCCCTGCTTTACCATCGCCAGTGATGGACTTCCTGAACAAGCGCCGCTTTGACGGCAACAAAGCCGAGGGCAAGCGTGAAAGCGATGCCGAACGGCTGATCAGTGCGCAGGTGCGTGGCCGTGAGGACGAGGAGTTTGAACTCAAGCTGCGGCCGGTGCTGCTGGGCGAGTTTATCGGCCAGTCCAAGGCCAAGGAACAGCTGGCCATTGCGCTGGAAGCCGCAAAGAGCCGCGGCGAGGCGCTGGATCATGTCCTGCTCTTCGGTCCGCCGGGGCTGGGCAAGACCACGCTGGCAACCATCATCGCCAATGAACTCGGCGTCGGCTTTCAGCAAACCAGCGGCCCCGCGCTCCAGATCCAGGGCGATCTGACCGCGATCCTGACCAACGTGCGCGAGCGCCAGGTGCTGTTTCTGGATGAAATCCATCGCTTGCAGCCGGTGCTGGAAGAAAAACTCTACACCGCGCTGGAGGACTACAAGCTCGACATTATGATCGGCCAGGGGCCGGCCGCGCGTACGCACGTGATGGAGATCCGGCCGTTCACCTTTGTGGCGGCCACCACGCGCCCCGGCCTGCTCTCGTCGCCGCTGCGGTCGCGCTTCGGCATCCTGCTGAGGCTGGAGTTTTATACCGATGACGAGCTGCGCTTTGTGGTGACGCGGTCGGCGGAAGTCCTGGGCATCGGCATCGACGGGGACGGCGCGGCGGAGATTGCCATGCGCTCGCGCGGCACGCCACGTATTGCGAATCGTTTGCTCAGACGCGTGCGTGATTACGCACAAGTACGCGCCGGCGGACACATCGACCGCGCAACCGCACAGGCGGCCCTCAATCTGCTCGAAGTCGACGCGCATGGCTTCGACGAACTGGACCGGCGGTTGCTGCGCACCATCATTGAGAAGTACGACGGCGGTCCCGTCGGCCTGAACACGCTGGCCGCGGCGCTGAGCGAAGAAGAAGACGCGCTGGAGGAGGTCTATGAGCCTTTCCTGATGCAGATTGGCTTCCTGAACCGCACGCCACGGGGCCGCGTCGCCACCCGGCTGGCATATGAGCACCTGGGCCTGCCCATGCCGGTACGCCGCCCTCAGGGGATTGACGACCGGCCGACGCTGTTTTAAGTTTGCTGGGTCAGGAGAGAGCGCTTGAATCGGAGAAGGACGCTGCGCCGCCTATATAGAGATACGGTACCAGCCATGTTGGACTGCTGTTGGACCGGTCACGTCTCGAGAGCCTTTTCGGTTGCACTTTTTCTTCTGTACGGCACAGCTTGCCTTCGCGCGGAGTCTATAGACGCGCTACGTGCCGCGTTAAAAGCAGCAGTAGACAGGTCGAGCGTGGAGAGCGCCGGAGCGCCGCCGTTCCGGCTGGAAGCCAGGTTCGAAACCTTCGATTACAAGGGTGAGCCACAGGGAGCAGGCACCCTGACCGAAGAATTTCTGCGCCCGGGCGTACACAAACTCACCGTGCACGAGGGCAGCAGCGGGGAGGTTTACGCACCTGAAGACCAGGCGAAGATCGGTGACCCCGCACCGGCAAGCAGTGGCAGCTTCATGCAGCGTCTCCTTGTGGAGATGCTGTTGCATCCCGGGCCGGCTCAGTCGGACATGGACAGCGCGCTCTTGAAAGAGAAGGACCAGAAGCTTGGAGACATTACGCTGCGCTGCATCACTGTGCAACTCACCGGCAAGACACCCAGGGGAGCTGTCCGATTCCCGCAGATGTATTGCCTCTCTCAAAACCAGCCGCTTCTGCGCATCGCCGTCTCGCGCTATAACCTGCAGGTTTCGTACAACAAGCTGGTCGACTTCGCCGGCCATACGATTGCCGAGGATCTTACGCTGCGACAGGGCACCAGGCTTCGCGGAAGACTACAGGTGACAAAGCTAAGTAGCGCACCGGCTCTGAAGGACAACGAATTTCCCCCAGAGCCGATGGACAGGGTCGACGCCGACCGGCTTGCCACCGGAACGAAGGTTGGCCCTGACGTCATCTCGGGGCGTCTCCTTAATAAAGTGGCGCCGGTGTACCCCATGGTGGCGAAAGAACGGCACATCACGGGTGCCGTCGTACTCCACGCCGTTATCGGCAAAGATGGGCAATCGAGGATTTGGAGGTCATGTCCGGTCCGCTGGAGCTCGCCGAATCGGCCATGGATGCGGTCAGTCAATGGCGGTATCAGCCCTACCTGCTGGATGGTAAGCCAACCGAAGTCGATACAACGGTGACTGTGAATTACAGCATGCGCTGACAGCCTCTGCGGCGTTGTGCTTGAGTGCGCTTCCGCCACAAGTTTTTTACTGGACGCTCACACTCATTCTCTAAGTCGCTACGGCGGCAAGTACCTGCCGCGCCGCTCGCAGGCCACTGCGCATGGCGCCGTGCACGGTGCCCCAATGCCCTGTGGTATCGGTATGTTCACCGGCGAAGAACAGCGTGTTCTGTACCGGCTCACTCATCTTCGCGGAGGCGTCCGCGGCACCCACCGGCACCCAGGAATAAGAGCCGCGGAAGAGTGGGTCGCGTGTCCAGTCGTGGCGGTGATGACTCGCCAGCCGGTCCAGCACGTTCTCACGCGGCAGGCCAAAGATGTGAGCCAGTTCTGCACAGGCGAGGTGCGCAATGGCATGGTCGTCCAGCGAGGCGAAGAGCTCTGCCGCAGGTCCACCACTCCATGCCGTGATGACTGGATCAAGCGAGGGAAAAGGCGTCCAGAACACACCAAAACGCGGTCTTTCGTGCTCCACATGGCGGCCCGTGCCAATGAGGAAGGACAGCCGCGCCAATGACTGAGCCTGCGGATGCTGGAGCGAAGCCCACCATCGCTCGCGGAAGCGCAAGGTCATGCGGCAGACCTCGCCCATGCGCATGCGGGCGGCATGCTGCAGCACCGTGCCAGGTGCCGGTTTGAACTGGACTCCGCCGCTCTGCAGCACACCGAGCGGCACGGTGATGACGGCAGCATCGGCGACGAGGCGCTCTCCCTCCACCAACACGGCCGTCACCCGTCCAGCGGACCACTCCAGGCCGCACACGTGGGCAAGCATGCGGAAAGTAACTCCGGCTTGACGAGCGCGTTCGGCCAGCCGCTCCGGCAGTTGCGCATATCCACCGTTGACGTGCAGGACGGCATCGCCGCCAATTCTGTCCTCGGCCGCCTGCTGCAGGGCGAGCGCACGCACGGACGCCTGCTTTGCATCCGCCGCGTTAAAACCTTCCACATACTCTGCGGCATTGCCTCGCAGCCCCGGGTCGACGTTTTCCTGTTCAAGCCAGCCGGTAAAGCTCAGGTCCTGTTCCGGATGCGCATCGCTCCACTGCCGCATCTGCTCGATGACGGAGAATGGACCGGGCTCATCGTCATCACCGTTCGAGCTGCTGTGGCGTTCTTCGATGGACAGCGACTCGTTGGCATCGAAGTGGACCATGGTGCCGGTGCGCTCAGTTGCGGCCAGGCCGAGGCTCTGAATCGCCTCCAGCAGTTCCGGTGGCCGGCCATGCACGTATTCCGCACCGAGCTCAATCGCGCAGCCGCCCGCCTGCACGCTGCGGATGCGACCGCCCACCTGAGCTCCCGCCTCGATCACCGTGACCTGGAGGCCCGCTTCCGTCAACGCCCGAGCCGCCGTGAGCCCCGCAATACCGGCACCGATGACCAGCACGGAACGCATGCCGCTCATTGCGCACCTGCCGTCACTGAGTCCGTCGTCAGCAGATCGTCCAGCATCGCCAAGGCTTGTTCGCGTGTTTGGATCAGACCCTCAAGTTGCGCATCTTCCAACTCGCGCAACAGCTGCTTAAACCGCGGGCCGGGCTTGAGACCCTGCGCAATCAGATCACGGCCGGTCAGCAGCGGCGGCGGGCTGTGGTCCTCCTCCGGCACGGCATAAAAGTGCTGCTTTGCGTAGTCGTACATGCCCAGCAGGTTGTGGCTGCTGGTGCAGTCCAGCCAGTGCAGCTGCAGATGCTCCGGGAAATCGTGCAGGCGAAAAAAGCGCCGCAGCGTGGACTGGCGCATGTTCTTGACATCGCCAAAGCGCATGTGATTGGCCACCAGCGAAACAATCTGTTCGATGTCCTCATTGGAAAAGCGCAGCCGGTTCAGCAGGGCGCGGGTCATGGTCGCACCCACTTCGGCGTGACCGTTGAAGCGGATGCGCGGCTTCTCGTCGCCGGGCTGCGGCGGCCTGTAGCAGGGCGGCTTGCCCACATCATGCAAGAGCGCGCCCCAGGCCAGCGTGGGCGCAACACCCGCTTCCAGCTTGCTGAGCAGCAGCAACGTGTGCACCCACACATCGCCCTCCGGGTGCCACTCCGGCGGTTGCTCCACACCCTTCATGCGAGCGATGTCCGGCAGCACTTCGGCCAGCAGGCCTGTCTCGTCCAGCAGCTCAAAGGCGCGCTTGGCATGGCCCTCCGTCAGCATCTTCGTCAATTCTTCGCGGATGCGTTCGTTGCTGACTTGAGAGATTGCCGCGGCCTGAAGCTTGATTGCCCGCATCGTCCCCGGCTCCAGCGCAAAGCCGAAACGCGCGGCAAAGCGGACAGCGCGCAGCATGCGCAGCTTGTCCTCCGCGAAGCGGCGCTCCGGCTCACCAATCGCACGGATCACCCTTGCTTCCAGATCCTGCTGACCGCCCACAAAGTCCAGCACACGGCTGTGCAGGTTTGCCTCGGTCAAGCCGACAGGGTCCAGCATCATGCCGTTAACGGTGAAGTCGCGCCGCAGCACATCCTGCTCCGGCGAATCGGAGTAGGTGACCTGTTCCGGACGCCGGCCATCCAGGTAGGCGCCGTCGTCACGGAAGGTCGCGACCTCCGTGCGGATCTCGCAGCCACTCTCCGCGTGCGCGGTGCAGACAATAACGACGCCGAAATGCGCGCCCACGGCAAAGGTGCGCGGAAAGAGCAGCAGGACCTTTTCCGGCCGGGCGGAGGTCGCCACATCGTAATCCTTGGGCGCGATGCCGAGCAGGAGATCGCGCACACAGCCGCCCGCAAAGTAGGCCTGATGCCCCTTCGCGCGAAGGCTCTCCACCACGCGCCGAGCAGCCTGGAACTCGGGTGATTTACGTGCTGCGCTGATACCTTGCTGCATACCTGTTTGGATGCGCGGACCGTAGAATCGAAGCATGTCCAGCGGCCTGATCCTCGGCATTGAAAGCTCCTGCGACGAGACAGCAGCCGCCGTAGTCCGGGGCGGTCGCGAGATGCTATCGAATATCGTAAGCTCGCAGATCGCCATGCATGCGCTCTATGGTGGCGTGGTGCCGGAGCTTGCCTCGCGGGAGCACCTGCGCAACATTGTGCCCGTGGTCCGTGAGGCGATGCGTGTTGCGGAGGTGAGCTATGCCGATCTTGACGCTGTCGCGGTGACGTCAGGACCGGGGCTTGCCGGAGCGCTGCTGGTGGGTGTGTCCTTTGCCAAGGCCCTGAGCTTCGGGTTGGGCAAGCCCCTCATTGCGGTCAATCATCTGGAAGGTCACATCCATGCCGTGCTGATGCAATCCGAACAAGTGTCTGGCTCGCAGGGCATAGACAACTCTGATCCCATGTCTCAGATGCGGGACATGGGGCACCCACTTTCCTCAGCGAAAGAACGCGTGCTGGCGCTGGTGGTGAGTGGCGGGCACACGCATTTATACCTGGCGCACCTGGATCCAAACACCGGCTGGCACTACCGCAACGTGGGCCGCACCGTGGATGATGCCGCCGGCGAGGCCTATGACAAAGCCGCCAAGCTGCTGGGCCTGCCCTACCCCGGCGGCCCGTGGATGGACCGTCTGGCCAGCTTTGGCAACCCGCACGCCGTGCCGTTTCGCTTTTCGGAAATCAACCGCGGCAGTGCGGATGAGCCAAGCTTCGACTTCTCCTTCAGCGGCATCAAGACGGCCGTGCTCCGCTACGTGGAGACACACGCCATGCAGGCGGCAGCCGAGGGGCGGCGGCGAGCCTTCTCCGCGCTGGAGGCACCCACCACGGAACACGCCCGCGCTTTGTGCGACGCGAGAACGCTGGACCTGATCGCCAGCTTTCAAGATGCCGTCGTCGCCAATCTGGTGAAGCAGACCATGCGGGCGGCGTGGCACCACGGCGCACACAGCATCGTTGTCTCCGGCGGTGTGGCGGCGAACCGACCCTTACGGGCGGCCTTCGCAGAAAAAGCTGTTAAAAGAGTCTTGAGCGTCGCCTTCCCCGCGCCGTCGCTTTCCACTGACAATGCCGCCATGAT
>CAXTRR010000082.1:0-8734 GCA_964246795.1 uncultured Terriglobus sp.
GCATGGTCAAGTCACCAAGCCAGAGACCATCAACTCCCGCACCATCAAGCCGGAGCGCGACGGCCTTTTCTGCGCCCGTATCTTTGGACCCATCACCGACTGGGAATGCCTCTGCGGCAAGTACAAGCGCATGAAGCACCGCGGCGTTATCTGTGACAAATGCGGTGTCGAAGTTACTCTCTCCAAAGTCCGCCGCGAACGCCTCGGCCACATTGAGCTTGCCTCTCCCTGCTCGCACGTCTGGTTCTTCAAGGGCCTGCCCTCGCGCATCGGCCACCTGCTCGACATCTCCTTGCGCGAGCTGGAAGCCGTGCTCTACTTCGAGTCCTACGTGGTGATTGACGCCGGTGACGCGCCTGTAAAGGAGCGCGAGATCATCAAGGACGAGACCAAGTTCCGCGAACTCGACTCGCAGTACCGCCCCTCCGGCTTCCGCGCCATGATGGGCGCCGAGGCGATTAAGGAACTGCTCAAGCGCGTCGAGATCGAAGAGCTCGCCATTGAAATGCGCGAGAAGATGAAGGTCGAGCAGAGCCTGCAGAAGAAGCTCAAATACGCCAAGCGGCTGAAAGTCGTTGAGGCCTTCCGCCGCTCCGACAACAAGCCCCAGTGGATGATTCTCGATGTGATCCCCGTGATCCCGCCTGAGCTGCGCCCGCTTGTGCCGCTCGACGGCGGCCGTTTCGCCACCTCCGATCTCAACGATCTCTACCGGCGCGTGATCAACCGCAACAACCGCCTCAAAAAGCTCATGGACCTCCATGCGCCTGAGGTGATTGTGCGTAACGAAAAGCGCATGTTGCAGGAAGCTGTCGACGCGCTCTTTGACAATGGCCGCCGCGGCCGCGTTCTGCGCGGTGCCAACAACCGTCCGCTCAAGTCGCTATCTGACACCCTCAAGGGCAAGCAGGGCCGCTTCCGCCAGAACCTGCTCGGCAAGCGCGTGGACTACTCGGGCCGCTCTGTGATCGTCGTTGGCCCGGAGCTGAAGCTGCACCAGTGTGGCCTGCCCAAGAAGATGGCGCTGGAGCTCTTCAAGCCTTTCATCTATCACCGCCTCGAACAGACCGGCCACTGCACCACCATCAAGCAGGCCAAAGAGATGGTGGAAATGCAGGAGCCCATCGTTTGGGACATCCTGGAAGAGGTCATTAAGGATCACCCGGTCCTGCTGAACCGCGCCCCCACCCTGCACCGCCTCGGCATCCAGGCCTTTGAGCCCGTGCTTGTCGAAGGCAAAGCCATCAAGATTCACCCGCTCGTCTGCACCGCCTTCAACGCGGACTTTGACGGCGATCAGATGGCCGTGCACATCCCGCTCTCGCCGGAAGCGCAGGTCGAGGCATCCGTCCTTATGCTCGCGGCACACAATATCCTGTCGCCCGCGTCGGGTCAGCCCATCACCGTGCCCACGCAGGACATGGTGCTTGGCCTCTACTACCTGACCAAGGCCAAGGTGAACGCCAAGGGTGAAGGCCGTGTCTTCGCCAATATTGAAGAAGTGCTGATGGCGCTGGAAGCCAAGCAGGTCGAGACACTCTCGCCCATCCGCCTGCGCTACACCGGCCCCGTGCTCGATCTGACCACCAGCTACGACGATCAGGACATTACGCATACGGAGATCGTCGAGTACCACAAGCAGTTCATCAACACCACCGTCGGCCGCGCCATCCTGAACGACTCGCTGCCTGACGGCATGCCGTACGTCAACGGCCTGCTCAAGAAGAAGGGCATCGGCCAGCTCATCAACTACCTCTACTTGAATCTCGGGCTTGAGGTTACTGTCCGCGCTCTTGACCGCATCAAGGAACTCGGCTTCCACTATGCCACCATCTCCGGCCTCTCTGTCGGCCTGGACGACATGGTCATCCCGGAGTCCAAGTACACCGTCGTGCACGATGCCGAGCAGATGGTCGTTGCCGTGCAGCAGCAGTACCTCGACGGTGCCATCACCAACGGTGAGCGCAACAATAAGGTCATCCAGATGTGGTCGACTGTCACCGAAAAGGTGGCGGACGAGATGTTCGGCAACATGAAGCGCGCCGACAAGGAAGGAGCCATGAACCCGATTTACATCATGGCCGACTCCGGCGCACGTGGTTCCAAGCAGCAGATTCGCCAGCTCTCCGGCATGCGCGGGCTGATGGCGAAACCGAGCGGCGAGATCATCGAGTCACCCATCAAGGCCAACTTCCGTGAGGGTCTCACCGTGCTCGAGTATTTCATCTCGACCCACGGCGCGCGTAAGGGTCTCGCCGATACCGCGCTCAAGACGGCCGATTCCGGCTACCTGACCCGCCGCCTCGTTGATGTTGCGCAGGACGTCATCATCACCGAGTCAGACTGCGGCACCACCAACGGCATCTACGTTCTCCCCATCATTGAAGCGGGCGAGATCATTGAGCCGTTGCGCGACCGCATCATCGGCCGCGTCACCCGCGAAGAACTCAAGGGCATCGACGGCAAGGTCATCGTCCACATCAACGAGGAGATCGACGAGACGCAGGCGACCGAAATCCAGGCCGCCGGCATCGAGCAGGTCAAGATCCGCTCCGTGCTCACCTGCGAGTCGAAGCGCGGCGTCTGCAAACTTTGCTACGGCCGCAACCTGGGCTCGGGCAAGATGGTCGAAATGGGCGAGGCCGTCGGCGTCATCGCGGCGCAGTCCATCGGCGAGCCGGGCACCCAGCTCACCATGCGTACCTTCCACGTTGGCGGCACGGCTTCCCGCGTCTCTGACCAGTCCAAGCTCGATGCCAAAACCGTCGGCACTCTGCGTTACATCAACCTCAACACTGTGCGCGCCAAGGACAAGTACCTCGTCGCCATGAACCGTTCGGGCTCCGTCGCCGTCATCGACGACAAAGGCCGCGAGCGCGAGCGTTACCCCATCGTCTACGGCGCCAAACTCCTCATTGAGGATGGCGGTGCGGTCGAGATCGGCACCACCATCGGCTCGTGGGATCCTTACACCTACTCCATCGTCACGGAGATTGGTGGAACCATCCAGTTCAAGGATCTGCAGGAAGGCGTCACGCTCAACGAAGAGGTCGACGAGGTCACCGGGCTCAGCCGCCTGGTGGTTGCGGACGCCCCCGACGAAAAGCGCCAGCCGGCCCTGCTCGTCAACGGCTCCGATGGCTCCAAGAAGCGTTACCTCATGCCCAGCCGCGCATATCTCATGATCGCCGACGGGGAAGAGGTCGCCCCTGGTGACATCCTCGCCAAGATTCCGCGTGAGTCCACACGTACCAAGGACATCACCGGTGGTCTGCCGCGCGTCACTGAGCTCTTCGAGGCACGCAAGCCCCGTGAAACCGCCACCATCGCGGAGATCGACGGCGTGGTGCGCTTCGGCGATATCGTCAAGGGTCAGCGCAAGATCTACATCACCGGCGACACCGGCGAGGAGCGCGAGTACTCCGTGCCCCGCGGCATCTACGTCAACGTGCAAGAGGGCGAACGCCTTCGTGCCGGCGACAAGCTGATGGATGGTCCGCTCAACCCGCATGACGTGCTCGCCGTTCTCGGTGAACAGGAACTGCAGAAGTACATGGTGAACGAAATCCAGGAGGTCTATCGCCTCCAGGGTGTCGCCATCTCTGACAAGCACATCGAAACCATCGTTCGCCAGATGCTGCGCTGGGTCAAGATCGACGAGGTGGGTGACTCCAACTTCCTGATGGAGCAGCAGGTCGACCGCTTCCGCTTCAACATGGAAAACGAGCGTGTGGCCAAGGAAGGCGGCCGCCTGGCAACAGGCCGTCCGCTCCTCCTCGGCATCACCAAGGCGTCGCTCTCTACTGACAGCTTCATCTCGGCGGCCAGCTTCCAGGAGACCACCCGCGTCCTTACCGAAGCCAGCATCAACGGCGCGGTCGACACGCTGCGCGGCCTTAAGGAAAATGTTATCGTCGGCCGCCTCATCCCAGCCGGCACCGGCATGGACTACTACCGCAACGTCCAGCTCTCCCCCGAGCTGGAAGAAGCAGCCGCCAAAATCCAGGCGGAAGTCCAGGAAGCCCATGACGCCGAGGAACGCGAACTCGAAGCCATGCGCATGGAAGGCGAACAAGAAGAACTCGCCGCCGAGTAAGCACCACTACAACACCGGAGTGCCCCCTGTCCAGATTCTCGGACATGGGTCCAAAATTCAAGGGCGGACTCAACCGAGTCCGCCCCTTTCTGTCTTGCAACGTCCCAGCCCTCTCTCGTACCCTTAGGCCATGCAGGTCACCACCCAATACGCCAGCGAACACCTTGACGAACTTCTCACCTTCGCGGACGGCGGAGGAGAAATCGAAATAGCTCGCGAAGGCAAGCCCGCCGCCAAGCTCATCGTGGTGCAAGCAAGGCCAGCACTGGAAGGGAACTGCGAGCGCATTCTTGGCGCGGGCCAGGGCGAATTGCGGGTCCCTAGTGACGAGGAATGGAAAGCCATGGGTAAAGAGCTGGAAGACCTTATGCTGAATAGCCCGCTATTCCCCGCCAAAACACGATGAGACTTCTGCTCGACTCGCATGTCCTGCTCTGGTCCATCTACGATCCTGCCAAGTTGTCCAGCACTGCCGCGAATCTCATTCGCAACCCGCAAAACGTCCTGCTTCTTAGCGATGCCTCCCTGTGGGAACTCAGTCTCAAAATCGCTAAAGGCAAACTTGCCTATGAATTTTCTCAACATACGTTCCGCGACCGCATCGTCCAACTTGGAGTGCAGCCACTATCCATCACCGACCATCACATTCAGCGTTCGGTCGCCTTGCCGCCCCATCACGCCGACCCTTTCGACCGCATGCTCATCGCCCAGTCCCAAATAGAAAACGTTCCGCTCCTCACCTCCGACCGTGACATCGCCCGCTACCCCATCCGGTGCCTCTGGTAGTTCTCACCTGGCCGGCACGAGTATGGATTACAAGTTCTCCCGAACTGGGGAGTGCCGCAACAGGCTGCTCTAACACGCCAAACCGTTATAGCCCACTTGATATGCTGGGCAGGATCAAACGGAAACAGCAAGTGCAACAAATCGAGCAGGCCGCGCGCGCAAGCGAAGCACAGCTCCCCACATGCGCGCTCTGCTACCGCCCGCTTGGCTCCCGCGTGGAGTGGCACCACCCCATTCCGAAAAGCCGAGGCGGCCACCAGACCGTGCCGGTGCACCCCATCTGCCACCGCGCCATTCACGCGCATGTGTCCAATCACGATCTGGCGGAGAAGTACGCAGACCTGGACACACTGCGATCCCGGGAAGACTTGCAAAGCTTTCTGCGATGGATCCGCAACAAACCCGCCGATTTCCAAGCGCCGACGAGGCGCACACATGTGAACTCACCCGAGCGCGTCTGACCTCTGAATGCGCCCCGGGCTACAAAATTTCGACGCCAATCTCAGCGGATCCCTCGCCATCACACGGACCCCAACTGCAGTTCCGGGCCAGCTTCTGGCGCACATAGCCACCCTACGAGACACTACGGCGTACCTGGAGCAAAGTCCCGCAACTGCTGCACCGTCTTTCCATCCAGTGACGCCAGCAGGGCGACCAGCAGGTCCACGGTCCGGTCGAAATCCTGCCGGTTCACAATGCCGTTGTGGGCATGCGTGTAACGCACCGGCACCACGATGTTGACTGTGGGCACGCCGCCGTTGGAGAGCTGCATCTCGGCTGAATCGTCACCGTACCCCTGCACCAGATCGAGCTGCAGCGGAATGTTCTTCGCCGCCGCCGTTTGCTTCACAAAGGCGACAACCTTGCGGTTCGCAAGCGCGCTCGAGTCATACAGAAAGATACCCGGGCCGCCGCCGAGTTTGGCCTGTGTCTCCTCTGGATGCGAACCGGGCGTGTCGCCCACAATGCCGCCTTCCAGCGCAATGCCGATGTCGGGCTTCACCACCTGAGATGCGGTGCGCGCGCCGCGCAAGCCGATCTCCTCCTGCACCGTGGCGACATAAAAGAGCTGGTTGGGGCGTGCCAGCTTTGCCGTCCGCTGCATCGCCATCAGCAGAACCGCGCAGCCGATGCGGTCGTCCCAGGCCTTGCCCAGGTAGTTGCCGGTTCCGTTCATGTCGGTAAAGGGCGCGTCCGGCACCACCGGATCACCCGGCGTGATGCCCAGCGCGGCCACTTCCGCGGCGGTCTTGGCACCCACATCCATCATCAGCGCGTCACGCGGGTAGACCCTGGTTCGTTCATCCGCCGGTACCACATGAATGTCGCGAATGCCCATCACCGCGTGCACCGGGCCCTTCGAGCCGAGGATGATCCATCGCTGGTCTACCAGCGCCTGATCCAGCCAGCCGCCCAGCATCTGCATCGTCACAAAACCGTTCGGCGTCACGCGGCGAACCATGCCGCCCAGCTCGTCCATGTGCGCGTCGATCATGATGCGTGGACCGCTGCCCGCGCCCTGTTGTGCAATCACGGAACCTAGCCCGTCATACTGCAGTGATGTGCTGTTTACTTTCATCACCGGCACCATCAGCGCACGCACCGGCTCCTCCGCGCCGGGAGGTCCGGGCGCATCAGCCAGCTTCTGCAAGAGTTGGACCGTGCTGTCGGACGGGGCCTGCGCAGAGGCGCTCTGAAAGGCAAAAGGGGCAACACTCGCCACGGCAAGGAGTACAAAAAGAGCTTTCCGCATGAACAGACGGTAACATCGAAGTTGCCTGGTAGTACAAATCCGTAGACAGAACGTAAGCTACCGCCTGAAGGAAAGCTCTGAGCCCGATTCTCTTGCGGCCTCATCGCGAAAGAGTGGATTCCTCAGCACCTCCTTTAGGAACAGGCCACCGTCATTTGAGTGATGCACGGACAGGTCGCTTGCGGAGGTGCATAGCCTTAAGTAAGCGACCAATCCGGGCTTGACCAACCCGGCTTTGACTCCTGAGTCGTATCTCTGTCACAGACCGAACAGATCCGAACCCAAACCCAACCATGCTCCGATATGCCATCACCGACCGAACTCTCTACCCCGGCTCAGACGACGACCGCCAAACCGCCCTGGTACGACAAGCGGAACGGCTCGCTCATGAGGGCATCGACTTCCTGCAAATCCGTGAGAAAGACCTGAGCGCAATAAGCCTAAGCACACTGGCCGAGCGGATGCACACCGCCATCCACACCATCAAAGGCACAAAGCTCCGCCTCCTGCTAAACGCGCCTCTTCACCTCGCGCGCCAGGCAAGCATCTCCGGCGGCGTACACCTGCCCGCAACGGCCCCTGAACTCACTTTGCTCAAGCCTCAGCGCAGCGGAGGCGACCTGCTCGTCAGCGTCGCCTGCCACACCACGCGGGAAGTCGAACAAACCGCCGCCCATGCCGACCTGATCCTCTTTGCACCCGTCTTCGAAAAGCGTGTCGCAGGCTTGCAGATACAAGATGGCGTCGGCCTGCAACTCCTGCGACAAGCATGTCAGGCCGCCGGCAACGTCCCCGTGCTGGCCCTTGGCGGTGTCACCGCAGCTAACGCGCCGCTCTGTCTGCAAGCCGGAGCAGCCGGCATCGCCGGCATCCGCCTCTTCGCTCTGCTGTGAACAATGGAAGAACGCCATGCTACGCTCACACCATCATGCGCCTCTTCACCGCCGCCGCAGCCTTGGCTCTGTCCATCTCCGCCTGCCTGATCTCCAGCCCCGGCATCGCCCAGGCACCGGCCCAAAGCACAGCCGCGGCCACCACCAGCCCAGCCCCTAACCCCGCCGTGCAGCAGCGCCTCAACGCGCAAAACAAGCTCTTCGACGACTACTTCGAGAACGGTCTCCGCGAGTATCCCACCCGCGCCACCGCCATCGGCGACTACCGCTACAACAATCTGCTCCCCGACTTTTCCCTTGCCGCCATCGCGCAGCGCCACAGCACGGCCAACGCCTTTCTCGCCCGGCTCAACAGCATCCCCACCGACGGCATGCCCGAGCAGGACACTCTCTCCCACGAGCTGCTCAAGCGAGCCCTCGAGCGCGAGAACGAAGCCTATGTCTTGAAAAATTACGAGATGCCTGTCGACCAGCAAGGTGGCACCCACACCCAGCTCGCCGACCTGCCCCGTGCCATGCCCTTCGATTCTGTGAAGCATTACGACGACTACATCGCGCGCCTGCACGCCATCTCCAAAGCCCTGCAGCAGACCACCGACGTCCTACGTGCCGGCCAGAAGGACGGCCTCATGCCTGTCGGCTTTCTGCTCGCCAAGATCCCCGCGCAGTGCGACGTTCTGATTGCCGCCAATCCCTTCGTGCTGCCTTTGGCTAAGTTTCCCGGCGGCTTTTCCGACGCGGATAAGCAGCGGCTCACCATCGAAATCAACGCCACCGTCACCACTGAAGTCGTTCCCGCCTACCGGGCCTTCGCCGCTTTTATCAAGGCCGACTACGCCCCGCACGGCCGCACCACGCTCTCCATCGAAAGCCTGCCCGAGGGCAAACGCCGTTACCGCGCCGCCGTCCGCAACCAGACCACCACTGACCTGACCCCGAAACAGATCCACGAACTCGGCCTGAAAGAAGTGGCCCGCCTTACCGCGCTTGAGACGGACATCGCCAAACAGCAGGGCTTTGCCGACCTCGCCAGCTTCCGCGCCGCGCTCGCCAAGAACCCAAAGTGGACGCCCACCTCCTCTGAGCAAATCCTCGACGACTTCCGCAAATACATTGCGCAGATGCAGCCCAAACTGCCGGAGCTCTTCGGCCTCCTGCCTAAGTCGCCCGTCACCGTGGAAGCCATCCCGCCCTTCCAGGCCGCCC
>CAXTRR010000083.1:0-8291 GCA_964246795.1 uncultured Terriglobus sp.
CCCCTACATCCCGGTCCACGAGCGGTAAACAGGCGATAGTAGGCAGTAACCGGGTGCCCCACCTTCACGACAGCACCACCGTCGTCAACCCGGGTGCCCCACCTTCACGACAGCATCACCGTCGTTAAGGTGAGTAAAGCCGCCCCAAAACTTCAAGCAAGTCCGCTCTCGGAAGGGGGCATGGCTTCAGCCATGCCATCACCGCTCCCCTAAAAGTCCGGCTTCAGCCGCCGAGGCAACGTTCTCCGTCCAGCCCCAGTTCCACACACAACAGACCGCTCCCTCACTCCCCACCCCACATCCAATTCCCAGCCATGCGCCGCATCTACCTCGACAACAACGCGACCACGCCCGTTCTTCCGGAAGTCGTTGCCGCCATGCAGCCCTACTGGACAGAGCGTTTCGGCAATGCCTCCGCCGTGCATGAGCATGGACGCACTGCCCGAGCCGCCATTGACGAAGCTCGCGAGCAGCTCGCCGCCTTATTGAATGCCCGCGCTACCGAGCTCACCTTCACCGGCAGCGGCACGGAAAGCGACAACCAGGCGCTCTTCGGCATCCTCGACCCCGGCGACCACCTGATTACCGGCACCACGGAGCACCATGCCGTGCTCCATGCCGCCCAGGAACTCGAAAGGCGCGGTGTTGAAGTGACCTGGCTTGCTCCCTCCAGCAATGGCGTGATCGAGCCGGCGGCAACCCGTGCGGCAATGCGGCCCAACACCCGTCTGGTGAGCATCATGCTCGCCAACAATGAGACCGGAGCCCTGCAGCCCATACAGGCCCTCGCCTCCATCGCGCATGAGCACCACGCCCTGCTCCACACCGATGCCGTTCAGGCCGCGGGCAAGCTCCCCGTGGACGTTCGCGCTCTCGGCTGCGATCTACTTTCTATCTCCGCCCACAAACTGCATGCCCCGCAGGGTCTGGGCGCGCTGTGGGTGCGCAAAGGTCTCAAGATTCGCCCGTTGCTGCATGGCGGCCCGCACGAGCGGCAGCGCCGCGCCGGTACTGAAAACGTTCCGGGGATTGTCGCGTTTGGCGAAGCGGCCGCACTGACAGAAGCGTGGCTGCAATGCGGCGGTCACCGGGAACTGCAGCGCATCCACCAGGATTTCGAGGCTGAACTCCTCCGCCGCCTGCCGGACGCGATGATCCAGTCCCGGCAAGTGCCGCGCCTGCCCAACACCACCTGCGTCACCTTTCCCGGCGTTGACGCCGAAGCCCTGGTCATCGCCCTCGATCTAAAAGGGCTCGCCATCAGCGGCGGCTCCGCCTGCACCAGCGGCGCGGTCGAGCCCTCCCATGTGCTCACCGCCATGGGCCTTTCCGAGGCCCATGCCCGCAACACCGTCCGTATCTCCCTCTCCAGACTCACCACCGCCGCCGACCTCAACACAGCGCTCGACCTCCTCGAAACAACCCTCCAGCGCTTCGCAAAGCCTTGAGCGGAAGCTTGCCTCCGGGGCACAGGCCAAGTCATTCCCAAGCGGGCCGAAGGGCCGCGTTGAATGCTTCCGTCTGAATGCGCCGTCCCAAAACCTGTCAAGCCCCTCGCACCTCACCGGTCCCGCCATCTCAAGCCCAGGCAACAACTTACCCTCCGAAATGAGTTGGCAGAGTTATTTCTCTCATCTCTTACAATAGGAGTAGGGGTAAAACACAGTGACGGGCTGCGTATCGCATCCGCATTCGTCGTAAATCGCAAAATCCTCAAACCTGGGAATTTGGGAGAGAGGGGGGAGGGGTAGCTATGCCGGACACCAACGAAACCATTGCCGTCGCCATGTCGGGCGGTGTCGACTCTTCCGCAGTCGCTGCCCTCCTGAAAAGTGAAGGCAAAAACATCATTGGCCTCACGCTCCAGCTCTGGGATCAACGCCGCCTCGCCGGCCACGAAGGCATGCCCGAGGCCGTACAAGGCCGCTGCTGCTCCATTGACGATGTCTACGACGCGCGACGCGTCGCCGAGCACCTCGGCATTCCGTATTACGTCGTAAATCACCAGCGCCGCTTCGAGCAGGACGTCGTGAAGCCCTTCGTGGACGAGTACCTGAGCGGCCGCACGCCGATTCCCTGCACCCTCTGCAACAACCACCTCAAGTTTGACCAGCTGCTCACCACAGCCCGCCAGATCGGCGCCACGCGCGTTGCCACCGGCCACTACGCACGCGTCGAGTACAGCGAAAACCTTGGCAGATGGCTACTGTTACGCCCCGCGGATCAGGCCAAAGATCAGAGCTATTTCCTGTTTGGCCTCACTCAGGACCAGCTCGCGCACTCACTCTTTCCGCTCGGCGAGATGGAAAAGCCGCAAGTTCGCGCCATGGCCGCCGAGCAAGGCCTGCGCGTTGCCAACAAGCCCGACTCGCAGGAGATCTGCTTCATTCCTGGCGGCGATTACAAAGCCTTTCTGAGCGCCTACCTCGACGAGCAAGGCCGTGAACTGCCCGATACCGCTGGCGACCTCGTCACAGCGAGTGGCGAAGTCGTCGGCAGCCATGAAGGCATTCACAACTTCACCGTTGGCCAGAAGAAAGGCGTACAGCAGCGGCTGCATGCGCACCAGAACACGCCTTTCTATGTTCTAGGAATCGAACCAGCGCAGAATCGCGTGGTCGTCGGTGAAGAAGCGTCGCTGCATCGTCGTACGGCCGTAGTGGACCGCCTGAACTGGATCAGCATTGCCGAACTGCGCGAGCCCATGCGCGTGCTTGCCAAGATCCGGCACCGCCACGAGCCAGCGCCGGCCACCATCCGCCCACACGGCGACAGCCAGGTGGAAATCACCTTCGACACGCCGCAGCGCGCCGTCACGCCCGGCCAGGCCGCGCTCTTCTTCGACGAAGATAGAGTCGTCGGCGGCGGCTGGCTTAAATAGTTCACTGTGGCAAGACAGTGGGTGCCGCACCTTCACCGCGCTCTTTGCGGTCAAGGTGGGCTCCGGGCTCCGCACCGGCACTTCGCTCAGTGAGATCTACTTATGATTGAGCACAACGTATTTGCCGCCGGACGAGAAGACTTGCCGCCCGCCGAACTGCTGAACCCACTGCTGTGTCCGCTCCAGGTTATGCGTCAGGAAAAAGACACGCCCCTTGCCGCGCCAGAGTGCCAGCATGCTCGCATCGTCTTCAAAACGATGCGGCGCATCCGCGTACAGTGAGCCGTACCAAAGATTGTTGACGCGTCCATTCAGCAGCAGCAGCGGCTCATGCGTGTAGAACTGCACGCTGCTCGCATTCGAGTACTCGCCATCCACTACGATCTTGTCGCCACTCCTCAGCTGCTTCTGTAAGGCAGATGCCAACGGTTGAGACCCAAGAATCGGATAAAACGTGGTCAGCCCCAGCCGAACACTTGTGAGAACGCCGCACATGCCAACGGCAAGCACGATGTTCGCGGCAAAAACGCGGCCCCGCAACTTGAGCAGCAGCGCCAAACCAAATGGAACGAGCAGACTGAGCGCCATGGCCAGCAATGGCCACCGGAAGAACCCAAATGCCTGCGGTGTGAAGTCAAAGAGATGGCCAAAGGAGAGCGTGTAGTCTTGCGGATGCTTCTGCAACTCCTCCCATAGCTCCATGCCCGGCGCAGGTGCCTGTGTCCCTGCAAAGGCCAGCAGGCACGCGGCCGCCAGCACCGCCGCGCCCGCGAACAGCGCGACGTAAGCCGCCCGTCCGGTCTGACGCTCACCATCGCGATCCGCCAATGCAGCGCCGCAGAGCAGAGCCAGCGCGGGCAGCGCGGGCAGCGTGTAATACTCCTGCCGCGTGGAGAAGGTAAAGAATCCCACGATGAGCACTGCCCACAGCGTAAGCAGGACCGCCGGGCTGTTCAGGCTGCGGTTGCCGGCGCGCCACTGCCGCCACCACCCCGCGCCGGCCCGAAGCAGGAATACGCCCCAGGGCAAGAGCCAGATAAAGAGCAGCGCGTAAAACAACAGCAACGGGACCTTGTCATAGTCCCGCGGGATGCGCTTATTCAGGTATCGATTGATCTGATCGTTGACGAAGTAAAACCAAAGGAAGCCTTTTGCAGAACCAGACGCCTGATTGCGCAACGCGGCCAGTACGTGCCACGGCACCGCTGCAGCCAGAAAGACCGCACTGCCCAGCACCGGCCGAAGCCTGAGCAACCACTGCAGCCTGCCCGTGATGAGCAGAAAGCCCAGCAGCATGACCAATGGAAAGACTACGCCGATCAGCCCCTTGCTCAGCACTGCGGCGGCACACGCCAACGCAAATACCGCGGCCTGCCATGGCCTTGCCCGGCCCGCCATTCCGACGGTATCCAGCATCCGCAGCGTCATGTCAAACGCCACCGTCATCCACAACCCGACCACAATGTCCGGGATAAAGAAGCGGGTGTAAATGTAAGGCCCGATACACGTGGCAATGATGCATGCCGCATAGAAGCCGGCCCGCTCACCAAAGAGCCGACTGCCCAGCGCATAAAGATAGAACGTCAAGCCAAGCATGGCAATGGCCAGCGTGGAGCGGATAGCCCAGTCATGCTGGCCAAACAACCGCATCGCGCCAGCTGCCAGCCAGTACGGCAGCGGAGGCTTGTCCAGGTACCGGATTCCATTGACGTAGAGAGTTACGTAGTCATGACGCACGATCATCTCGCGGGCGGCTTCCGCATGGATCGAATCCACATCATCCAGCAGCGGCGGACAGAACATGGACGCAAACTGCGTCAAAAGCCACAGCAGCATCAGGAATGCAATCGAACGGAGACGAAAGGCGACCGCAGAGGAGAGCTTAGGCGGCGTAGACTCGAGGGCGCGAGGGGTCGCCAGCGCGTGGGGTTCCAGGGTGTTCGGCTCTAAGGTGCGGACGTTCAGGTTTTTCTCTCACTCACAAATTTTGTGCGCAGTCTTAAGCATGGGAACCCCTGGCACGTGCAATGGTTGTGCACGAAACTTTCAGCAGCGCCACTGCTGAAGCGGCGGCAAGAAACGTATGCTTAAGGCTAAGCAGCGACTCACACCTTTGACGGTTTTAACCCAACCCGAGATTCAACGGAAAGCGTCGGTGTCTGACCATCGCCACGCCGTACGCCGCCGGTCACTTGCCTCGCTTTTTGGAATCTGGCTGCTGCTGCACCTTGGGTGCCTGTTTACGCCGGGCCTGCTGGACGATGTGGATTCGATCTACATCGAGGCCGCGCGCGAAATGACGATTCGCCACGATTACGTCACTCCGTATGTAGATGGCGTCCGCTTCTTCGACAAACCTCCGCTGATGTACTGGATGGCCGCCGGCGGCATGCGGATTTTCGGCCCGCATGACTGGGCCGCACGTCTGCCGCTTTCCCTCTGTGTGCTTGGTCTTTTTTTTGCGGTGTACGCCCTCGGCAAAAGGCTCTTTGCGGAACGCGGCGGCTTCTATGCGGCCCTGGCCATGGCCACCAGCCTTGGTCCTTACCTGTTCACACGGTTTTACATCCCGGACATTCTGAATGCGCTGTGGATGACGCTCGGTGTTCACCTGTTCCTCATCGCGCTGGACCGTGTTCGTGAGGGCCGCTCGGCACGCTGGCCGGCGTACGGCTTTGCTCTCGTCATGGCGCTGAATCTGCTCACCAAAGGGCTGATCGGTATCGTCTTCCCAATCGGCTTTGTGCTCGGGTACGCTCTGCTCACACGGCAGATGCGTGCGCTCCTCCGGATGCATCCCCTCACCAGCCTGCTGTGTTTCAGCGCTGTCGCACTGCCGTGGCATGTACTTGCCGCACTACGCAATCCGGCGATCGCCATGCCCGCCGGAGTGGGCTTGCCGGGGCGCGCAGGATGGTTCTGGTTTTATCTCATCAACGAACATTTTCTGCGTTTTCGTGGGTTGCGAATCCCTCATGACTACGGCCAGTTGCCTATCCCGCTTTTCTGGATCATGTTCTTCCTCTGGTTGACTCCCTGGGCCGTCTTTCTGCCGGCAGCGCTTACGCAGTATGCCCGCGTGTGGCGCGCACGGCCTGTGGAAAGCTATCGCCGCAAGCAGGCGGCGCTCACGCCGGTGCTGTGGGCCGGCATGGTACTGGGCTTCTTCACTCTATCGTCCCGGCAGGAGTATTACTCGTTGCCGGCGCTACCCGCGCTCGCACTCATGGCCGGTGGAGTGCTGGTCGCCGCGGACCATGGGGATAAGCGGGCGCGCCGCTCCATCCTGCGCTGGTCTGCCTGGGTGCTGCTGCCGCTTGCACTTCTCATTACCGCGACAAGCGGCACGCTGGGGCTGATTTCACCTTCCGCCCGTGCCGGCGCGGACATCTCCGAGTTACTCACCAGCAATCCCGACCAGTACAACCTGGCTCTGGGCCACTTGCACGACTTGACGACGCGCGCAATGGGCTTCTTCCGGGCGCCTTTGCTCGGCGTCGCTCTCTCGATGATCGGCGTCGGCCCGGTCGCGTGGTGGTTACGGCGGCGCGGCCGCGACTTCGCCGCAAACATCACTCTTGCCGTCAGCATGTGCGGCGTTTTGCTGTGTGTGCACGCCGGCCTGGCGCGCTTTTATCCCATCATCGGTTCCAAAGGATTGTCGCTGGAGATTGCACGCGAAGCGCAGCCGCAGGATGGTGTGTGGCTGGACGGCGAGCTCACCAGCGGTTCGACGGTGCTGTTCTACACGCGCCATCCGCTGGTACTCGTAAACGGCCGCGTGAATGGGCCGTGGTTCGGCTCGTTCTGGCCGGACGCGCCACCCATCTTCGCCGATGAAACGGCTCTGCACCGTGCCTGGGCCGGCCCGCAACGCATCTTTCTGCTCACCTATGAACGGGGCCGGCAAGCCGATCTGCAGCGGCTTGGGCCGACGCATGTCTTTGCGGCTTCCGGCGGCAAGCTGGTGCTGGTGAATCGTTAAGTGGCGCACAATCCCATGCCTCAAAAGCGAGACACGGCCACCCCACGGTTCATGTGTACCGGTTAATTCCGCAGCATGCGTAGCAGCACTGGAGAGAAGGTGGCGAGGGCTTCAACAACCAGCACCGCTTCCAGCACCGGCACCGTGTGCCAGATGCTGAAGACTGCCCAGGACGACAGCACCCAGAAAGCCATGTTGGCGGAGGCCGCCAGGTAGACCCAGTCAGAGAATTTATGCTGGTCGCCGGCAAAGCTCATCTCGCGGAGTGCCGGGTACTGAGTCTCCGGCGTGATGGTCAGCCGCAACAGCACTACCGGCAACACGTTCAGTGTCAGCACCAGTGCGATCCAGAGCATGGGAGCATACGGCTGAGTGAAGTGGCCCGCCAGCCAGTAAGTCGCCGCCGTTGTGACCAGAATGTTGAAGGTGGCGCCAGCGTTGACCACAGTAGGAAAGTGGCCCATATCGGCGAGCCGGTTCATCTCATTCAGCTTTTTATTTGCACTGTGCATAGGCTCTCTTCGCCAGCCTAACGCAACCCACTGCACAACGCTTCAGCCCTCGCGCTGCAGACGTCCATCCGGCATGATGCGGAAATGGCTGCCGTGATAGCGCGTGTCGGCCGGCAGATAGCTGCACAGCCACACGATGCTGCCCAGCAGGTCGCGCAAGGGATACAGCAGTGCATCGGCGGCCACTTTCTCCGCACCGAGCGCACGCAAGACGACGGCGCTCTGTACGACACGATTTGCTATGGCAGCGAAAAGAAAAGCCATGGCAGCCAGCCATTTGCCGTGCCGCGCCGCCACGGCGAAACCAAGCAGGCCGAAAGGCATGGCAAAGGTCAGGCCGGTGCCCAGGTGCCCCCACGGCCGTGATCTTCGCGTGCTCTGCATCCATCGCAGCTGGTTGCGAAAACCGTGCCACGCGGTGTCCGCCGTGACCACCAGGCGGATCACGTGTGTGGAGATTGCGACGCGGTCTTTGCCCTGCGCAGCGAGTCGATTGCCGAGTACGAAATCCTCTGCCCAGTAGCTGCCCAGATCTGCAAAGCCGCCAGCTTCCTGGAAGGCCGCGCGATGAAGAATCATCGTGACACCCAGCGCAAAGTCCGTGCCGCTCAGCAGATCCGCCACGAGCACGCCGGAACTCATTTCGACGCTCTTGCCCAGAGCATCGAGCTTGAGAAAAAGGCCAGGCCGCTCCGGCAAGCCGAGATAGAGACAGAATGCGAGCCGTCGCTGCGAGGGCTTGAGTTCCTGGATGCAGCGCTGGAGGTAGTCCGGCGCAACACGCGCGTCGGCATCGCTGGTGACGAGCAGATCGTGCTTTGCCTCAGCGCTCATTACGCCGAGCGAGTACATCTTGGGATTGGGAAACCGCGGCTCGCCACAGGTCAGGAAGCGGACAGGGACTTCGGGATGG
>CAXTRR010000084.1:0-7695 GCA_964246795.1 uncultured Terriglobus sp.
CCCTTCATGCTGCCCAAAACGGCCTCGGAGGCTTCAGCAACCACCTTCGGATCGTTGTAGTGCAGCGTTGCCAGCACAATCGCCTTCGCCCGCGAGATCGCTTCGGCATGCTCATCCGGATTGCGCGGTTGCCCGACTTCGCTCGAGGTGCAAAGACCAATGTCCGAATCCTGCTTCGTCCAGCTCGCCACGTCCAGCGGCGTTGCGCCGTCCTTCATGAAGATGCCCGAACCAACAAACACCGTTTCCGCGCCAAGCTGCATCATCAGCGCCGCGTCCGCAGGAGTCGCAATGCCACCAGCGCTGAAGTTCGGCACAGGCAGCTTGCCGGCCTTGGCCACCATCCGCACCAACTCATAGGAAGCGCCGAGCATCTTCGCCGCGGAGAAGAGCTCTTCATCACCCAGAACCGTGAGCGCCTTGATCTCACTCGTGATCTTGCGCATGTGCTGCACCGCGTGAACCACATCGCCCGTTCCCGGCTCGCCCTTGGTACGAATCAACGCTGCACCCTCTGACACGCGCCGAAGAGCCTCACCAAGATCCTTCGCGCCGCACACAAACGGTGTCGTAAAGTTGTGCTTGTCGATGTGGTGCTTCTCGTCCGCCGGAGTCAGCACTTCGGACTCATCGATGAAGTCAACACCAAGCGCTTCCAGCACCTGCGCTTCCGCAAAGTGCCCGATCCGCGCCTTTGCCATGACCGGAATCGACGAGACCGCGATAATTTCCTTGATCAGCTTGGGATTGCACATGCGCGCAACGCCGCCCGTCGCGCGGATCATCGCCGGAACGCGCTCCAGCGCCATCACCGCGACCGCCCCAGCTTCCTCCGCAATGCGTGCCTGCTCCACGCTCATCACGTCCATGATTACGCCGCCCTTGAGCATTTCCGCCAAGCCGGTTTTCAGGCGAAGGCTCTGCGGCGCATAGTTGCCGTTGGTCGGATTGCCGTTTGCTGAAGATCTTTCTGCCATCGCAAAACCTCCTGGAAATGCCGCGCCAGGGCTGTAAACACGGTGGCGACGGAAGGACTCCAGTCTAGCAGTCCACATCAGGCAATGACCGGAAATCGCGCAGCCTAAGCGGGAACTGCCGCATGCTCGCGGACTAACGCGCAGACCGCTTCACCATGCTCCGCTGCCCAGTCGCTGTCCATGCCGGCAACGCCCCGCAAAGCCGCTAAATCCGTTGGTTGCGCCTGCACAACCGACCGGATCGCCGCATCCAGCAAAAGTACGAACGGCGCTATGCCGAGCCGCTTCGCCTCACGCATGCGCCAGACCTTCAGCGCGTGCTCGAGCGACCCTACGGCTGGGCGCTCCGCCAGCTGTACCAACGTCGTCGCTGGTAATGGCGACCGCGCACGCGATTCGCGAACACTGATTGAGTGGCTCGTAGGGCTTAAGTGGCGAGACTCCTGGTCGAGCCGATCGGAGCTGCGAATAACTTCTAATATCGCCTCGCCCCATCGATCAATTGCCAATTTATTTACACCGGAGATCTCGGCCAGAGCTTGCAGGGTCTGCGGCTTCCTGTCCACGATTCCAGCAAGTCCGCGCTTGCGAAAGATTTGCGAAGGAGCAATGCCAAATGCTCGAGCAGTAGTTTGCTGCCAGGTCTGCAGCGCTGAAGTCAGACATACTTCTATTGATTTCACATTCTCTTCAGAGTTGCGCGACTCGCCCGCGCTGTCGCCGGGATTATTGGTCCCTCGTTGGCCCAGCACCTGCAAAATCGCAGCACCCCAACGTTCTACTTTTGTCTTTCCAAGTCCTGACACATCGAGGAGATCGCTGACACTGCTTGGTTCGGCTTGAGCGATGCTCCGCAATACCCGATCGCTGAAGACACAAAATGCGGGTTGCTCTAAACCCCTGGCAATTTCCCGGCGCCACGCCCGCAACGCCGCTTCAGCCTGCTTTTGCGCAGCGGTCAGCGGCTCCATCTCCGGGTCGGAGTTGCGGCCTGTGGATTTACCATTCGCATCGCGCTTGCGGTCCCGCTCACGCGAAGGGCGGCCAGCGTTCGCCATCTCCGCATCACGCAACTGCACACCGGCGAGCGTTGCGGAGCCATCCTCTACCTCACGGCCCTCATGCGTAATCGACGCCTTGCGATAGCTGATCGCGCGGCCATCTTCCTGCGCGGTGAATGTCGCGGACTCAATGCCGACATAACCCGCGCGTGAAAGTGCATCCAGCAAAGTGTCGAACTCCTTGCGATCGATCTGGCCCTTGGGAAAGAGTTCGCTGTACAGCTTGCCGGTCGACTTGCTCTGCCCGTGCGAGAGCTCCCGCAAAATGCGCAGCATCTCGCGCTCTTCCGCGGAGGTCGGATCGCGGAACGGCTGTGCAACAGCCCGCTCCGGCGAGCAGAAATCGCAGAGCCCGCAGCTCCTGCTGCTGTCAGAACGGTCGCCAAAGTGCCGGACAAGCGCGGCCATCCGGCATTCGGCCGCGTTTGCAAAGCGCATCATTGCTTCAATCTGGCCGCGGCGGAAGTTCACCTGCGCCTCATAAGAGGAGCGCCACTCCCGCTGAATCCGACCCGTGTCTATGACGTTACCGGCAAAGTCGATCTCAGCCGCACCCTGCGCCAGAAGCTTGTCCAAAGCCGGTGCAAAGGTTTCCATGTCCAGCTTGAGCGAGATGCGCAGATCATCCGCGTGAATGGGCTCGCGGCCAAGCCGTCCGGCGATGCGGCCCAGCGTGTCGGCCGGCGGATAATCCCGCTCCAGGAAGAAGTCATGCATGCGCCGGTCCTGATAGCTGTACAGCAGGACCGCACGACTTGGCCTGCCGTCGCGGCCCGCGCGGCCAATCTCCTGGTAATAGCTTTCCACGCTCGCCGGCATGGCCGCATGAATTACGGTGCGCACATCGGCTTTATCGATCCCCATGCCAAAGGCAACCGTGGCAACAACCACATCGAGCTGGCCACTTAGGAACCTGTTCTGAACCGCATCGCGAACCGAAGGCGGCAAGCCGGCATGGTAGGTCGCCGTTGAAAAGCTGTCCTGCATCGCGGCGGTAAGTTCTTCGGCTTCTTTCCGCGATGGTGCATACACAATCGCCGGCCGGCTCTCGCGGTCGCTCAACAGTTTGAGTGCCATTTCCTTGCGGCGAGGCTTGGAAACCTCCACCACTTCTACAGCGAGATTCGTGCGGCGGAAACCATGGATGAACTCCCTGGCCCCGTTCAGCCGCAGCTCACTCACGATGTCTTTTTGCACCTGCGGCGTCGCTGTCGCCGTGAGCGCGATGACTGGCGCGGGCCGCAATGCCTCAATGTGACGCGCCAGATTGCGGTAATCCGGCCGGAAATCATGGCCCCATTGCGAGATGCAATGTGCTTCATCCACGGCGATTAACGCGAGCCTGCGCTTGCGCAGCATGTCGACAAAGCCCGGCACACGCAGCCGTTCCGGTGCAATGAAGAGGAACTGCAGCGTACCGTCAAGATACTCACGGCAGACCTGCCGGCTCTGCTCACGGTCAAGGCCCGAGTGAATCCGGCCCACACGCAAACCCAGCTTCGAGAGCTTATGTGCCTGGTCGTCCATGAGCGCGATCAGCGGTGAGATGACCAGCGCTGTGCCGCCACGCGCAATCGCCGGCAACTGGTAGCAGAGCGACTTGCCCGCGCCGGTCGGCATCACCAGCAGCACGTCCTGGCCCGCCGCAGAAGCCTCGCAAACGGCCTGCTGGTTCGCGCGAAACTCCGCGAAACCGAAGGTGCTGTGCAGCAAGGAATGGAGGCGTTCGGAGGACATGACCAGCTGATTTATCTTCGCACAACCTTCGCCTTAAACTGAAACTCTATGCGATGCAACCTTTGTGGCAGACGCTCAGCATTTGACCTTGTCTTACTCAGTCCTTGCAGAGCAAACTTCCTGCGTGAGGACAGCAGGAGCCGTACGCGAGCCTGCTGCGTTTCTGGCCAGTTCAAAATGAGGAAAGTGAACTCGGATCAACTTCCGCTAAGCGCGTTTATGAGGACTGATGTGACAAGCGCCCTGGCAACCGGAACTGTCCTAGGCTGAGCGGGTGCGAGGCCTAGTGCTGCTTTATAACGTTGATCCGAGCAGCGGTTTTCAGGAGCACTGCCACTTGCTGGCCGTCCTTCCGGTAGGGCTCGAATAGCCAGTCTTGGCTTCTCTTCTGGATGGCCGCATCGATCGCGGGGGTTGGTGCCCCTTCCACTGAAACCTTGTTAACTATCCCGTCTTTTCCAATCTGCAATCTTAGCTTTACAGTAAATTGCCCTTGGATCTTAGGATCTAAGAAAACAGGATCAAGCGGACATGACAGACACTGAGGCCCATTTGGGGGAACAGTGCCTAACCGCTGCGGCGCTAAGGCAGATGGGGGCGGCCCGGGAAAATCCTTAGGCAAAGCCGACGGGGTGAGCTGAGCACAGCTGAGTGTCCTGTCAACAGAGCAAATCGTCGACAAAGTAGCCGCCCACTTTGGGGTCAATTCCTCGCCGACAGGAAATGTGGCATAAGAAACCTGCTCTCCGAAGATGGAAGCCAGGGTGTTGTTCGCCGCCAAGCAGCCTTGCGTGGTGCACACTCCGCAACCCTCCAACTTGCATACTGAAAGGTCGTGTGCGGAATGTGTCCAGTTCACACCGTCTGAAGAGGTAAGCGCCATGGGTACTCCGTAGCCACCTCCCGGTTTATCTTTACCGACCACTTCATGACCGATTGCCCAGTACTTTCCTTCGGCAGTTACAAGACTGGCTGTCCCTGTACTCGGGATATCGGTGAACTGCCAAGTCTTCCCTGCATCCGACGTGGCAAGAAAACCACCTTCGCTGTACGGTCCTTCCTTTGTGAGAACTGCCATGTGTAAGGCATTCAGCGTGACCACCGAGAATGTGAAGGGAAATCTCCTCAAAGCGTCTGCGTTCTGCCCTGCAGACACAGGTAGTAAAGTCTGACCGCCATCTGTTGTAAACATGAGTGCCTTAGCCGTTCGTATCAGGCCATGCTTAGAGTCGGAAAACGATCCCTGAAGTATCGTTTCCTGCCCGAGTGCATGGGTAAGCCAAGTCATCCCACCGTCCTCGGTTGTAAGAAGGATGCCACCGGACCCAAATGCATATCCAAAGTGATCATCAGCAAAATTGACCTGGAGCAGCAAGCCTCCCTCCGGAGCCTGATGCTTAATACTCCAGTGCTGGCCATTGTCGGTCGATGAAGCGATCGACTCATGCACGCCACAAATCCAGAGAGTCTGCTTCACGGCAGATACATTCAGAACTCGGAAGCCAGGATCAGACGTCACCCAGTGATCTGGTTGTGCTGACGACAAACTTGAAGAGACAATCCCTACCATCAGAACGAGCCACTTGCAGATCCACAATCCAGCCCGCGTCATAATCGAAATTGTAAGACGAAAGCCGATCAAGCGGGTGGGATGGAGTGTTGCTGTCGCTCCATCCCGCCTCGGCAGAACCGCTTATGTACTGACGAAAGAAGCATTAAAGCGGGCTGCGCAGCGGCTGGCGCCTCAGATTGAATCGTGGCTATTCAGGTGATACGAAAAGCTTGGGTCACGGTTGCTTACCTAAGAAGGGTCAAGGTCAGAGCTTGCGGACTTGATCGTCTGCGGGTGAACCGGCTTACCGAAAACTCCAATTCGGCATATCGCCCTGGGTGAGTTTGTGTTTGCCGGTGCCGTCGGCGAGCATGGACCAGATTTGTCCGCGCGGCCCAGAGCCTACCGCGAAGGCGATGTGGCGGCCGTCAGGAGACCAGGTGGGGAAGTCGCATTGGCCGAGGCCGTTGGTGAGCTGCACCCAGGCGCGGGTGGCCACGTTCATCACATAAATATCCTGGCCGCCTGGCGCGCCTGGACCGTATTTGCGGTTCCATGCGAAGGCCAGAAACTGGCCGTTGGGCGACCATGAAACGGAAGTCGCGTAGCCGCCATCCGTCATGCGCTGCACGCCCGCGCCGTCCGCATCCATGATGTAGAGCTGGGGCAACCCGGTGCGGCCGCTGATCCAGGCTATCTGCGAGCCGGTCTTTGGGTTCCACGTCGGCGAAACGTCTGGCCCACGCGAGGTGGTAACGCGGTGGGCACCGTTGCCGGCGGCGTCACCGACGTAGATTTCGGGATCGCCTGAGCGGGAGGATGACCATGCGAGCTGGCCGTTGGCGGACCACGCCGGCGAGATATTCGTGCCCGATGCCGAGGCGAAGTTCACCATGCGGTCAAGCAGCAGCGAGAAGACGCGAATCTGGAAACCGTCTTTGCCCAGCGCAGCAAATGCTATGCGCGAGTTGTCCGGCGAGACGCGCGGCGACAGGGCAATCGTGCCCAGGTGTGTCACCGCGTGCGGATTCGCCCCGTCATAATCCATCGCCCAGATTTCCTTGGTGCCGCCGCCCGCGTGGATGAAGTAGATCTTTGTTTCGGCGATGCCAGGGATGCCGCCGCCAAGCCGCAGAATGATCTCGTCTGCGAACTTATGCGCGATGCTGCGAGCATTCTCATCGGTGGCTGCGTCGGTGTACTGCTTGCCGATCACCTGCGGATATTGCGGGTTGTGCGTGTCGAAAACCCATGCGCTCACGGTGGCGCGGCCGGCGCTTACACCGAAGCCGCCGAAGGCAACGTACGCGGCGTTGACGTTCCCGCCGCCCCAGCTGTCCAGTTTGATTTCCTTCGGCGAACCCGGCTCGGCTTGCGGCTGCAGGCTTTTGGAAACCACGTCAAAGACGCCGGCGTTCTTCAGGTCGCTTTCCAGCACGGTGTCGAAGGTTTGTTTGAGAGGGGATGCTTCAGCGGACTCGCCGTGGAAGTTCGCAGCGGCAATACGCACGCGATCCACGCCCTTGTTCACGCTGCCGGTCACGGTGTCCTGCGCCTGCAGGCCTGCAGGCAAAAGCCAAACAAGAGTCGCAAGAGGGAAATGTCGAAGCAGCAAGCCGAAAAAACGAAAGCATCGCATCACTGCCATGGTAGACGGAACCAGGAGCCACTTGGGCGGCCACAATTGTGAGGGCGTCCGAGGGTGTACGCGCTTGCGGGAGAACTACTCCGACCTGGGTACCTCACCTTTACGACAGCTTCTCGTCGTTGAGGCGGGTTGGGCTGCCACAAACTTCGCTGGAAACCCACCTTAGCTTCGCAAAGGTGGGGCACCCACTTCTTTCCTGCATGGGGAGTGACGCCTCATGTAGGTTCGAAGTAATACTGCACCGTGATGTAGCTGCCGTTGTATTCCTCCGGCAGCGGGCCGAAGCTGTCGATGCGTTGCAGGGCGCGCGCCGCACTTTGATCGAGCGATTGATCTCCGCTGGACTGCACAATGCGCACATCACCGGGCGTGCCGTCGCGGCTGATGCGGAAGGTCATGTAGACGCGACGGCCCTGCGCATTACTATCCAGCGTTTGGGTGAACCACTGCTGGGCGATGCGTTGATTCATCTGCCGCACGTAATACCCGAAGCGTTGACCGAAACTCTGGTCGGTCACGTTGATGGCCGAGGTGCCGACCTTATTTTGGATCGCCTGCATCGCGATGCGGATGCCGCCGGTCTGCCCGGTCTGGATGCGATCCGGTGTTACCTTGGGCGGGTTCACGATCTTGGGCGTGGCATATTGCGGCTTGTCCGCGGGCTTCTTTGGCGGCTCCTTCTTCTCTGGCTTTTTTACCGGGACGGGGATGTCTGTGGGG
>CAXTRR010000085.1:0-6771 GCA_964246795.1 uncultured Terriglobus sp.
CTGTTCCTCAGGCGCCGCCCCCGCCGATGCCGGTGGAAGAAGTCGCTGCAGCTCCCGCGGCACCGGTACGCCGCGTTATTATGCCGCAGACGGGGCCGCGTCCCACGTACATCGCACCTCCTCCGCCTCCCGGTCAGGCGCGCCGTCCTATTTTTGAGCGCCCAGGCCGCCCAGGCGGCGGTCCCGGAGGCTCAGGCGGCTTTAGCGGGCCGAGACCCGGTTTCAGCGGTGGCCCTGGTGCCAGTCCTGGTGGCCCCGGCGGTCCAGTCGGCCCTGGCGGCATCCGCCGTCCCATGCACCCCACGCGCACGTATCCCGGCGGTCCTCCAACGGGGGCGCCCGGTGCTCGTCCTGGTTTCGGTGCTCGTCCAGGCTTCGGTGCACGGCCCGGTTTTGGTGGCCCGCGTCCCGGCGCTACGGGGCTTGTAACGGAAGGAACCCCTGGCTCGGCCAAGCCGGGCATGCGGCCCGCCGCTCGCAAGGGCGCCGCGAATAAGAAGCGTTACGAAAAGACCAAAGAAGGCCCAATGAAGGGCTTCGCACCGCCGTCGCGTTTCGGTGGAGCGCAAGTCCCCATGGGCGAGGTGCCGATCACCCGTACCATCACCGTGACTGAAGGCATTACCGTGAAAGATCTGGCCGAGAAGCTGGAACTCCGCGGCAAGGACCTGATCGCGATGCTGCTGATGCGCGGCGTCTTCGTCACGGTCAACCAGTCGCTCGACAACGACCTGGTAAAGCAGGTTGCCGCAGCTTACGGTGCCGATGCGCAGATACAGACTGTCGAAGAACAACTGGAGAACGAGGCGATCGAAGGTCTGCTGGAAGACACTACCGGCATGGTTGAGATCGTCCGCTCGCCCGTCGTCACGGTCATGGGTCACGTGGACCACGGCAAGACATCGCTCCTGGACGCAATCCGTTCCACGGACGTGGCGGGTGGAGAAGCCGGTGGCATCACCCAGCACATTGGCGCGTACAAGGTGCACGTCACCAAGCCCGATTCACCTGCTTTTGGCCGCGAGATCGTCTTCCTGGACACTCCCGGTCACGAGGCGTTCACCCGTATGCGTGCGCGCGGTGCCAAGGTCACGGACATTGTCGTGATCGTGGTGGCGGCAGACGACGGCGTGATGCCGCAGACGATCGAAGCCATCGACCACGCACGCGCGGCGAAGGTGCCGATCATTGTCGCCATCAACAAGATCGACAAGCCCGGTGCCGACCCGAACAAGGTCAAGGGCCAGCTTGCCGAGCGCGGCCTGCAGCTTGTGGGCTGGGGCGGCGACGTTGAATTCGTGGAAGTCTCCGCGAAGCAACGCATCAATCTGGACGGCCTGGAAGAGATGATTTGCCTGGTCGCCGACACCAACCAGCAGAAGGCAATCCCGGAGCGTCCAGCGGTGGGCACGGTCATCGAAGCCAAGCTCGACCGTGGTCGCGGTGCGGTTGCGTCGATCCTGGTGCAGAACGGCACGCTCAAGACCGGCGACAGCTACATTGTGGGCAACACCTTTGGCAAGATCCGCGCCATGTTCGACGACCGTGGCCGTCCGATCGAGTCGGCGGGTCCGTCCACGCCGGTCGAAATTCTGGGTCTGGAATCTATCCCGGATGCGGGCGATACCTTCATCGTCATGGCCGACCGCGACCGCGCCAAGGAGATTGCACGCTACCGCACGCTCAAAGACCGCGAGGCACAGCTTGCAAAATCCAGCCGCGTCTCGCTGGAAGGCCTGGCCGAGCAGATTCGTACGGCCGGCGTCAAGGACCTCAACATCATCCTCAAGGGCGATGTGCAGGGTTCAGTGCAGGTGCTGGAAGACAGCCTGGGCCGCATGTCGACGGAGAAGGTGCGCGTCCGCGTGCTGCACTCCGGCGTGGGTGCAATCACCGAGTCGGACATCCTGCTCGCGGCTGCCTCCAACGCGGTCGTCATCGGCTTCAACGTCCGGCCGGAACGCAAGGCGCAGGAACTGGCCGACCAGGACAACGTGGAAATCCGTCTGCACTCGATCATTTACGAGCTGCAGGACGAGATGACCAAGGCAATGTTTGGTCTGCTGGAGCCGGTCTACCGCGAGAACTATCTGGGCCGTGCCGAGGTGCGCAACGTCTTCAAGATCACCAAGGTCGGGCAGATCGCCGGATGCTCGGTGCTGGATGGCGAGATCAAGCGCAACGCACAGGTTCGCCTGATGCGCGACGGAGCGGAAATCTGGAAGGGCAAAATCGCCAACCTGAAGCGGCACAAGGACGACGTGGCTGAAGTGCGCAACGGCATGGAATGCGGCATCGACCTGAACTTTAAGGACATCCGTGTCGGCGACATCATCGAGGCGTTCTCCACTGAGAAGATGGAAGCCGAACTGGGCGGCAACGTGGCCGATATGAAGGCCGCAGCCGCCAAGCAGGCCGCAAGAGCCGAGGAGCCTGTCCCAGCCAACGCGTAAACCAGCCACGATGCATCCATCAGAAAAGGCCGGGAGCGATCCCGGCCTTTTCTGCCGTTGGCCGACGTTCTAGAGAATTGTGTTCACCCGTCGTGCGAGTGCCGGAAGACTGAAGCATCTGAACTGTTCCGGTTGACGAACGGAGTCCGTATGATCTCTTTCTGCCGCAATCTTCTGCTGCTCTGTCTTGCCTTTGCCGCTTTGTCGGGCCGCGCTGAGCCTCTTACTCCCGCTGACCGGGCTCAAGCTCCCGCTCAGACTGGCTCAACAACGGCGGGCTCCGGAAGTCAGGCGGACCCGCAAGCCGCACGCTCCAGCTTTCAGAAGTTGAAAGTCGTTCCGGAAGTCGTGTTTCCCGCCAGACAGTACACGTTTCTGTTCGGGATACCAAAGGACGAATGCGGAGCGACGCATCCCTTCGACTCAATCGAGTTTTTGTCCAGTTCCCAGGGCGAGCTGGAATTGGGCGGGGTCTCACTTTTTAAGGATGATCCCTGCAAAGCAGCCGTGGCCGGCACGGTGGCAAAGGACCCGAGCGGCAAGGAGCTCACGATCTTTTTAAGGGACAAGAGCAAGCCAACTGAAATCCTAGGAAGCGTTCCGCTGAAGGTCCAGATCGCCAAAGCTCCGGGGCCGTTGCCCCCGGGACTGGCTCCCTCCGTGGATCTGATGTGGAAGGTACTGCCACGCAAGCCGGTTGCCGACAGCTACGGCAACCGTGTCGCGGACCAGTATTTTGCGATTGAAGTGACTCTTGGTAATGAGAGCGGCTACGATCTGCAGATGGCAGCCTTGGGCTTTGAAATGCCCTATTACGACTGTCTTCAGAAAAACAAGGCAGAAAATGCCGCCATTAAATACAATCTGCAACGCCCGCAAGCTGGCGGTCTACCCTACTACGTCGATTCATATTACGACCCATGCAATAGAAGAGACGCTGGGAAGGGGGGTGTAGGTCCACGGCCACGCACATCGATCGATACGGCTCTGCCTATAGATGCTTACCCCGTGGTTCGTGGCACAGTGGAGCGGGAGCAGTCCGTTGGCCGCCGCGCCTTGGTGGTGAATATTGTGAAGGCCGCCGGGTCGACGATGGTGGGAATTGGTGGCTTCTTCCCCGATGCAGGTGCCTTTGTTAAAACCACGGGAATCTTTAATGGCCCATTTGAGAAGGACATCGAGGCGGTTTACCCGGATTTGACGACGCGGCACCTGGTAAGCCTGGACAATCGCACGTTGCGGGATGGCGCAGTGATACCGAACAACACGTCCGTACGGATCAATGTTTTCATCAGCCGGGAAGTAGTGATGTGCAGCCAGCCGCCGGCCTGGTGGCGGCTGGATCATACGTCACGGCACGCCTATGACTGTGTTGATGACGATGCGCGCGTCCCGTTCCAGAGGGAGTTTAATCCAGCGGATATTCGTGAGCGGCTTGGAGAGTTGACGCTGATCGGCCGCAAGATTCAGTATCTGGAGCGTGTCCGCGTCCTGACGAGCACGGCGGATTTGCCGGAAAGCAACCCCGGGCCACTCCTGGCCCAAAGCACCCTCGAGCTCTCAGAGGATGCAACCACGAAGGTGACACTGAGTGGAACTAACCTGGAGGGTGTCACCATTGTTCCTAGTGCCGAGGATGTCACGCCGGTAAGCCAACAAAAAGTGGCCAGTGATGGAAACAGCGTGAGTTTTGACGTAGCAGTTCCGGATGAAAAGGCGGGAAATCATGTTCAGTTCACGGCTGTGTCCCCGCGTGGCTTCGCGAGTGTTGCGGTCACCATTCTCGAGGCGAAGCCCGAAGCGGATGCTCCAAGCTCCGCGGTAAGTGCAAAGGGTGCCGGGGCGACCGTGACGATTACAGGAAAGCACTTCGGAAAGGCAACGGTGACCTCGGCCGATGTCCAGATTTCAGAAAAGAAAGTGAGTGCAACCCAGATCGTTCTCACCCTGGACACAACCGTGTGGAAAGCTGGCGAGGAGCATACGGTCCTGATTCGGAACGACGGCGGGAGCGCGGAGGTGAAACTCAAACTGCCTTGACCATAGTCCGTGCAGATTTCAAAGGCGAATCGGGGCATGCCGGCCTGGAGCGGATGAAATTTGTGTATACGCCGGGAAGATGGAATTGCCGCGAGCTTCATCTTCCCGGGTGCCGGAAGAATTCGGCAGGCTGACTTCCGGCAGGCGTTCGAAGGCTGGTTTTGCGAGGAGATAGCCCTGCATCAGGGTCAGGCCGCAGTCCTGCATGGCCACGTACTCATCGTAGGTTTCAACGCCTTCGCCGACGACCTTCATGCCCATTTCGTGGCACAGTTGCGTGATGGCGGTGACGATCTTCTGCGCACGCGGGCGCTGCGGCAGATCGCGGATCAGGTCCATGTCGAGCTTGATGATGTCCGCGTTGATACGTGCGAGCAGGTTGAGATTGGTGAAGCCGGCCCCCATGTCATCCAGGGCAAGCAGGAAGCCCTGCTTGCGATACTCATCCGCGATGGACTGCAGGTGCGCTGGTGACTGCACCTCTTCACCCTCGGTGAATTCAAAGATGAGCCGTCCCAGGGGAAAGTTCATGGCACGTGCGGTCTTGAGCGTGAGCTGGATGCAGGCTGCCGGGCTATACACGGCACCGGGCATGAAGTTGATAGAAAGTCTGGCACCGGTGGCGGGCAGCTTCAACTGGCTGGCAAGTGTGATTGCTTTGACGCGGCAGCTTTGGTCAAATGCATAGCGATTTTGTTCGTTGACTTGAGAAAGCACGGCGCCCGCGCCCTCACCATGAGGGCCGCGCACCAACGCCTCATAGGCGAAAACCCGGCCGGTGCTTACGTCCACAATGGGTTGAAACGCCATGCTGAACGGAATAGGCTGCTGCACACCGTCACGGCAGGCGGAGCACGTTGGCTGCATTTTGAAATCTCCTTACCCAGGTTGTATCGGCGGTGCCTGCTCAAATTTTAGTTCGAGGAAGGCACTCATTTGTTGACGTGGATGGTTGGTAGAAACTTTGGACAGGAGAGGCAGGTTACCTGGGTGTTAGTGCAGAGGGCTTGGATGGGGCCCGTGTGTCCACGTTTGGGGGAGCGCGCGTCGCTCCCGCAGTTCTGCCGGCGACTCCTGGAGTGCTGCCGGGCGGTTCCCGCAGTGCTGCAGGGCTCAGATGAGCGGGAGGGGCAGATGCTCGCCGCCGGGCAGTGTGCATCGCAAGGCGTCCTCTGGATAGACCGTGCCGCCCCGGCGGACGATGCCCATCACACCTGCCCTGGCGATTCGATTTCCTTTGCTGTCACGCTGCCAGCAGTGCCGCAGCAGGCCGGGGCGGAAGCGGTCGATCTTGGCGCAAGGTGTGCGCAGGCCGGTGAGTTCCACCGTGGCGGTGTTGCCGAGGCTGAGCAGAGTGCCCAGCGGCAGGATGTGGAGATCGATACCGGTGGTGGTTATGTTTTCACCGAACTGGCCCGGTGTGATCACATACCCGTCGTTCGCAAAGTTGAATAGCGTTTCGAGTGGGAGAAGGTGCACCTGCATCCGATTCGGCGCGGAAGGATTGCGGCGCTTGAGATAAAGGTGCTGAACCGTGGTGCCGCAATGAGAGTCCCCATCCACCCCCACATTTTCTAACAGACAAATGGACAGCTGCGGCTGTTTGCTGAAGCCGTGTCGTGGGTCGGCGGCGACGGCGTGCACTTGCGCCCGGATCTCTGAGACTTCCATCGTGAGCTCAGAATCCAGCGTAGCGCAAGACGGCGGTATGCTGAAGCGATGATCGCACTGCTGCTGGTACTGATGGCTCCGGTTGCGGCAGCCCGTGCGCCGTCTGCAACGACCCGCTTCAACCTGCCCTGCATGTACGACTCGCGCCAGCAGAGCATGACCGCGGTGAAGCGTTGCGCGGCTCGCAAGGGGGAAGGTCTCCGTTTGCAGCCATGGCTGTTGTCACACGCGGTGTTTGACCGGCACGGCTTGACGGACCTCTACTGCGACGGCAACTGGTGGTACGCGCGCCGCGACGGCCGGACGCAGCGCATGGACACGATGGACAACGGACCGGATGCATTCCACTCCGGGATGGCGCGGGCCATTGCAAAGGGCAAAACGGGCTTCGTCAACCGGCGGCTAGAGTTCGTGATTCCGCCCAAGTACGATCATGCAATGCCATTTGAGCATGGACGCGCGGACGTCTGCAAAAGCTGCGTGGTAAAGCAAGAAGGCGAGCATTCCGTGCTGGTGGGAGGCGCTTGGGGTGCCGTGGACCGGAGTGGCCGCGAGACCGTAGCTCTTCATTCTCTTGCAAAAGGAACTTTATCGGACAACGAAAGAG
>CAXTRR010000086.1:0-4397 GCA_964246795.1 uncultured Terriglobus sp.
GTCCAGGCCATCGGCGGGAATCGCTTCAATGTTCTTCAGGGTTTCGCGCAGAGCCGCGGTCTGCCGGGCGATCCCGCCCGCGGAGTAGTTCTCCAGCTGCGTGTCGTACTGGTGGAAGCCGGCCTGTGTGCCCATCGTGGGCGCGTAGCGGAAGTAGACGTCAGAGAAGTAGCGTTCCGACATAACGCCAAATGTCTGCGTTGCGCCATCGGCACTGAGGCGCTGAGCTGGGACGCCAACAGGCAGAGCGAAGAAAAGTGAAAGAGCAATCGCGGAGAGCAAACGCATGGTCTGCCTATCGTATCCGCTCCTTGCCGCTTCATGCTGGCGCGGTGGCCAGTTCGGCAGCTGCTGATTGCGGTTAGCTGCCCAATCTTTGTAAAAGCGAGTCGTCATTGCTTGTCATCCACATCCTGATTGCTGAACTCAATCGTGACGCGAAAGGGAGCGGCCACGGCTTTGTGATCGCGCTGCGCCGGGCGGAAGCGATACTGACCCACCGCACGCAGGGCCTCCGCATTAAACTCCTGGTCCTCGGCGGCTCTGACGACGCGCAATGCCGTGGGATGGCCCGCTGTGTCGACGACCATGGCAACGACAACGCTGGCGTGGACTTCGACCTTGTCGAGTTCGTGAGGAAACTCCGCCTTGACCGAGTGGATCACTTGAGGTCGCGTGGTGATGACTCTTCGGCTCGCGCGATTCTTTCCGCGCGTACCACGGGGTGCCACGTGTTTGCTGCCTGACCTTAGCGCCGGCGCGTTTGCCGTTCTTCCCACACCTATTGTTCTGTGCGCAGGCGCCGCGGGCGGGACGTTTTGAGAGGCAGAGTCCCTGGGCGCTGGTTGAAAAGAGAAGGCCAGCCACAGCAGCAGGAACGATAGACCGCACAGCATAGTGCGCTATGGTACGCAGCACCACCGGCACATGTCACTGTGAAGGACCACAGCTTTTCAGTTCTCGCGATAAGCCGGCTCTCTTAGCGCATGCGTTATCAGCTAAGCCCGTCTCTCCGCAGTATCGCAAAGCTTGCCGACTCGCTTCTGCTGGGATTCAGGTGTGCGGTAGTAAAAGACAGCGAGGAGTTCATTGCGGCGCTGCGCCTCCGTCATGCGTTGCCAGCCGTCGCGCGCACGTGGGCGTTGCTGCATTGCGCGCATGATGAGTGGCGGCAGCTCGGCTTCGGCCTCCATGGTGCTCAGCAGCCGCTCGGCCATCTGTTCGCTGCGGCGCAGGCGAGCCTCGCCGCCTTTCACGACGTTGACCCACTTGCCGATCTCGCGGCGCGTGTATTCGCTCAGCGAGTCGTACCAGGTGCGCAGGCCCTCGGCCTCGTCCAGCAGTGCATCCAGTTCCTCCGGCAGATCGGCGGGCCGAGGCTCCAGGTCGGGCTCCAGGGTGAACTCGGCCATGTGGCCCAGCTTTGCCCCGGAGGCCTGCTGCATGGCCCGGTTCACCAACAGATAGTAGCTGTCCGGCGTACCTGCAGAAGGGAAGAGTGAGGTGCGAAACGCAAAGCCGTTGATGGTGCCGCGCACGCGAAGGCGAATCATCTCCGGCCATTCTGCCGCCGGGTCGAAAGGCACGCGGGCGATTGTCCAGCCCAGGTTGCGATCACCCTTCTCGAGGGATGCGGAAAAACTTCCTATGCGGTCCGTCCTTCCGGAATGTCTTGGCGGTTTAAGTCTGTGTGAGGGCGAATCAATCAGAACTTCAGAAAGCACCAAAGTCGACTTCAACGTACTCCTTGTAGGCAACGGGATGATCGTTTTGCGTGGCGGGTTCGAAGCGATACTGGCTAACTGCGTCCATCACAGCAGCGTCACATTTGGCACCGCCGGACTGATCGACATGCAAGCGCACCGGCATGCCATGCCATCCACGACAAAGCTGACCTTGATGTGACCGCAATGTTCCTTTCGCTTAAGCTCGGGTAACTCTGGGTCGGTCTGAGTGACAAGTTTGGGCGGAATGACATCCTTGGCTGTTGGGTCCACTGGATGATCGACGGTCTGCAACAGCAGCAAAGCAGAGGCGGCGTACGCGATACGCCCAAGCATGTGATTGGCTCCGGGTTGCGGCCAGACTACGCCGCCACGGGCTCTAAATCAAGCTGCTCCAGCAGCGCCTTCGCCTCATTCAACACATCGTGTGCGTCGGCGCTGCTAACAGGCCAGCGCAGGATGCCCTGTGGTGTGAACTGCGCGCCCTTATTGGTGTTGCGGCTCACCAGTTTCATCAGCATGCCCGGATCGATCTTGGCCTTTGTGTCGAACTTGATCAGCAGCATGTCACGGAAGACTTTCTGCCGGTTTTCTTCCAACTGCACGCGTTTTCGGTCGATCTGCGCGATGTGCATGCGCTCGGCGGCGAGGCGGATTTCCCCGGCCGCGAGCAGATTCACGACAGCCTCCGGCAGCTCGCCGTAGCGGTCGATCATCTCCGCGCGCACGTCAGCCAGCACGCCTGTGTCGGTTGCGCCGGCGATGCGCTTGTACATGCGCAGACGCTGGTTTTCCTCGGCGATGTAGCTCGCGTCGATGCGCAGCGAAACGCCCAGATTGAGTTGGACCGCCGGCCGCTCTTCCTGCGCTTCGCCCTTGATCTTGCTGACCGCTTCCTGCAGCATGCTGGTGTACATTTCGAATCCAATGGCCTCGATATGTCCGCTCTGCTCGCCACCCAGCATGTTGCCGGCGCCGCGCAGTTCCAGGTCGAGCGCGGCAATCTTGAAGCCGGCACCCAGGTCTGAAAACTCCTTGAGCGCGGCCAGGCGTCGGCGGGCCACTTCGGTCAGCTCATTCTCCGGCGGAATCAGCAGGTACGCGTAGGCGCGGCGGTCGCTGCGGCCCACCCGTCCGCGCAACTGGTAGAGCTCTGAGAGGCCGTGGCGGTCTGCACGGTTGATGATGATCGTGTTGGCCTTGGAAATATCAAGGCCGTTTTCGATGATGCTGGTGGCGCAGAGCACGTCGTACTCATGGTTCATGAAGGCGAGCATCACACGCTCAAGTTCACCCTCGCCCATCTGGCCGTGGGCGGTGATGACGCGAGCCTGCGGCACGAGCTCGCGGATCTTCGAGGCGAGCTCATAAATCGTCTCCACGCGGTTGTGCACGAAATAGCTCTGGCCGCCGCGCTCCAGCTCAAGCTCGATGGCGGTGCGCAGCAGCTTCTCGTCAAACTTGGCGACGATGGTCTGAATGGCCATGCGGTCCTTGGGCGGCGTTTCGATCACGCTCATGTCGCGCAGGCCCACCAGGCTCATGTGCAGCGTGCGCGGAATGGGCGTGGCGGACATGCTCAGCACATCGATGTGCGCGCGCATCTGCTTCAGCCGCTCCTTGTGGCGCACGCCAAAGCGCTGCTCCTCATCGATGACGAGCAGGCCCAGATCCTGAAAGGCAACGTCTTTGCTGATGAGCCGGTGTGTGCCAATCAGTATGTCGACTTTGCCCGCAGCCGTGTCCTCCAGGATCTTCTTCTGCTCCTTTGCGGTGCGGAAGCGGGAGAGCATTTCGACGTTGACGGGGAAGCGCGCATAACGTTTTTTGAAGCTCTGGAAATGCTGAAAGCTGAGCACGGTCGTGGGTGTCAGCACGGCGACCTGCTTGGAATCCTGCACTGCCTTGAAAGCAGCGCGCATGGCGACTTCCGTCTTGCCGTAGCCCACATCGCCGCAGAGCAGCCGGTCCATGGGCAGGGTGGATTCCATGTCGCGCTTGATGTCCGCGATGGCGGAAAGCTGGTCGTCGGTTTCATTGAAGTCGAAAGCGTCCTCGAACTCACGCATCATCTGTGAATCGGCGGTGTAGCTAAAGCCCTGCGCGGCCTGGCGCTGTGCATACAGCTTGATGAGCTCAGCACTCATGTCGGCCATGGCCTTCTTCACGCGAGCCTTTGTCTTGGCCCAGGCCTGCCCGCCCATGCGGTTCAACTCAGGCGCGGGGCCGCCTTCGCTTGATCGGTACTTCTGGATCAGGTCGAGCCGCGTGAGTGGAACGTACAGCTTGGCCTGCTCGGCGAACTCCAGGATCATCAGTTCGAGCGGCGCGCCCTCCTGCTCCATCGAGCGCAAGCCCATGTACCTGGCGATACCGTGCTCCACGTGCACCACATAATCGCCCACCTGCAGATCGCGGAAGTCGGAGATAAAGGCGGACGTCTTGGACTTGCGCTGGACGGGCCGCGCCGTGACGTCGGCTTCGTCGTTCAGGTCCTGCGCGCCAAAAAGCACCCATTGCTTCGCGGTGGAGCGTTCAAGGTCCAGTACCTGCACGCCAGTGGCGATGGAGGTTTTCAGAATGACAGGCGTGCGCAGATTGCTCTGCAGATGACTCGATTCGTCGTAGACCGTGGCTGAACCGCTGGAAGTTTGCACGCGCGATCCCAGGCGG
>CAXTRR010000086.1:4407-6625 GCA_964246795.1 uncultured Terriglobus sp.
TCCTGCAGCAGTGTGGCCAGCCGTTCCACCTCACCCTGGTTTGTGGCGGCGATCAGCACCCGCGCATCGGTATTCATGAGTGAGCGGATCTGCTCCACCATGGCCGGAATGGAACCATGAAAGCGCATGGTCGGCCGCGTCGCAAACTCAATTTCGCTCAATGCCGAGTTATCGACGTCCAGGATGTCGACGGCACCCAGCTGGTCCAGATCCAGGCCCGGCGTCTGGCGAATCAAGTCATCCAGGTGCCAAGGTGAGAGATAGATGTCCTCCGGCTTGACCAGTGAGCCGATGCCACTGCGGTCATGCCGCTGCTCGATCTTGTTCCACCAGCGCTCGCCCTGGTTTTTCACCATGGCGGGCTCCTCTACAAAGATGCGCGTCTTGCGGCCCATCAGATCCAGCAGGGTAGAGTTCGCACCGGCGACTGGGGCGAAAAACTCCCATCCCGGGAAGACGGAAACCTCACCAACCTGCTTGTGCAACTCGCGCGGTTCCTCGCCGCCTTCCAACTCCGCGCCAGCCGCACCGCCGCGTACCAGCCGCGCATGCACCGCGCCCAGCAGCTTGTCGGTAACGGGTGTTTCGGTGAGCGGCAGCAGCGTGATCTCGTCCACGGGCGCGCTGGAGCGCTGCGTCTCCGGATCGAACTTGCGCATGGACTCGATCTCATCGCCAAAGAAGTCCAGGCGCACGGGCCGGTCCATTTCCGGCGAGTACACATCCATGATGCCGCCGCGCAGCGTGACCTGCCCGGGCATCTCTACCACATCCACGCGCGTGTAGCCAACCTCCAGCAGGTGGGCCAGCAGCATCTCTGTGTCGTATTCCTCACCCCGCTTCAGCTCCAGCGCCAACGCGGCGTAGTAGTCGCGGTTGAAAAGCTTCATGCACGCGGATTCCAGCGGCGCAATCACGACCCGTCCGCGTCCGCTGCAAATCTTCCACAGCGTGGCAGCTCGCTGCTCCTGGATCTCCGCGTGCGGCGATAGATTTTCAAAGGGCAGTACATCGTGCGCGGGCAGGCGCAGGACTTCTTCACACCGCAGCGCGCCGGTCAACTCGCAGGTGGCGTTCAGCATCCGCTGCAGAGCTTCAGCGGCTTTATTGTCGCTCACAAGGATCAGCGCGGGCGTATCCATTGCGCGGATCATGAGCGGCAGATAGATGGCACGGGCGGTCGCGGTCAGTCCGGAGACACGACGGCGTCCCAGTCCGCCGCTCAGGTGGCGGCGCACTCGCTCAAACGGGTCAGTGTGTTCCAGTTCCGCAACAATCTCGCGGACAAAAGGGAGAATCATGCAATTCCCAGTTTACCTGCAAGCGCTTCCAGTCCGGTTAAACACGCTGGCCATGTTGGGCCGCGTAGATCAGTCCGATAATTCCCAGCAGCACAAGCAGCCCATAGACTACGCTCGAAACCCATGCAGCGGTGACTGACACGCCACCGGCCAGCCGCACAGCCTCCGGCTGCAGGACACTGCCGTTTGCCGCGCGCATTCCGTTCAGCCGTGAGGCGGCTTGCGTGATGTACAGGCGAAAGGCCCAACCGCCAATGATGATCGCCAGTGGCACACCGATGCGCTGAATGGGAAGGTTAGGAGCCAGAATCCCGAGAACGTTCGTAACAACGAGCAATCCAACGATGCCCCAGGCAACCGTCCACATTTTGCGGTAGAAGAACCACACCGGCCCGAGAAAAAAAGCCGGCCAGCAGAAGCCTTCGCCAAAGATGCGGAAGCGTGTCTTGCCATCCGGGCCAGGGCGCATCTTTCGATAGGCGTTAAGGAACTTCTCGGCGTTCGGTCCAACAAAGTCGCGCAACTCAGCTTCGCGGCTCATCTGGTCTGGGTCGTTGGCAAAGTCAAGCAAAGCATTCGGCATGGGAGCAGTAGAGCGTGAGCAGCGGGTGCGAGTTGCTTCGCCTGTTGCCCAAAGCCGCCATGAGTTTGCACACCGCAAAGCAGAGTCACTCTGCCTTTTGCTGGACGTGCTTAGTACTCAAAGATGTGGGGTGCCGGATACGTCAGGGATCCGTCCGAACGCTCATACGGTAGAAACAGGCGCTTGCTCCCGTTGATGGTCGAGCCCACGATGACGGTCGTGCCAAAGACGCCGGAGCCGTCGGTCACCGACTTGTCGACATGGTGCGAGCGGATGGGCCCGATCGGGCTATAGGTGGTCCAGTCTTCCGTAAAGCGATCCAGTGGGTAAGCCC
>CAXTRR010000087.1:0-6575 GCA_964246795.1 uncultured Terriglobus sp.
AGGAGGTCAGACTCGAGGACCGCGCTCGGTAGAAGCGATCAAAGACGAAGCCCTGCTCACTGGAGTCGATGCCGTATCCGCGATCGGCCACGCTGATGGCAACAGTCTCTCCCTGCTGGCGCGCTGAGAGAAAAATAGGCGTGCCAGCCTCGGAATACTTGGCCGCGTTCTCTAGCAGGTTGCCGAGAACTTTCTGCATCAGCTCAGCATCGGCGCGAACTGGCGGCACACCCCCAGCATTGATCTCCACCAAATGTTGTGAACAGACGGGACCGCTTTCATCCACAGCGTTTTGCAAGAGCGATTGCACGGGCGTCGGCGCAAAACTCATGCGGACCTGCTGAGATTCCAATTGGGCCATCTCTGTCGCGCGGGAGACGAGCAGATTCAATCGGTCGCTCTCCTCGTCCACGATTTGCAGCAGCTCGTAGCGGCTTGCGGCGTCCATGGTCACATTGGCCAGCATGGCAGATGCCGCTCCCTTGATCGAGGTCAGTGGCGTACGCAGCTCGTGCGTGATCGCATCAATGATGAGAGTGCGCATGCGCTCGCTTTCCTTGTTCGCCTCCACCTTGGCGACCGCCTCCAGCGCGTGCGCCCGGTCGAGTGCATTGGACACAAGGCCGCCAATGGACTGCAGGCTTTCCGGGGAAAGCTTTGTGCCCCGCATCTGCAACAGGCCACGCGGCCTCACCCCGGCAAACAGGGGAATGCGTGCCTCCTCCGGTTGCGAACGGTCCAGATCGCGCAGAGTGAGCGAAAGTTGACGCATGTGCGGCAGTTCTACAGCGGAACTCTGCACCAGCCCATGCTGCGAGAGCCGGTCGCCCTCCAGCAGATAGAGACTCACGGTGTGCGCCCCGGTCACGCGCGAGATCATCATGGGCAGCGTTTCAATCAGGTTGGACATGTTGTCAAGCTGCAACAGCTCCCGGCCCAACTGCATGGAGACAGCCATTTCATGTTGGCGCGCCTTTGCCTCTTCCGCCTCATCGCGGGCTCGTTGCGAAAGGCGGCTGCCAATCACGGCCGTGGCCAAAAAGACCAGCAGGGCGAGCCAGTTTTGAGCGTCTGCAATGACAATGGTGCCGACCGGCGGCAGAAAGTAGTAGTTATAGGCGAGTGTCGCCGCCAGGGAGGTGGCAACCGCATAGCGCAGGCTCCATCGGCCTGCAATGATCAGAATCATCAGCAACAACGTGAGCGCCACGGTTGTGTTGTTCACGTGGAGCCAACGGCTGTAGACCAGTACAATTCCGGCCAGAGCCGCAAAGCTGACACACCAGCGAAACGCCGCGACCGATCGGCTCGAGTTCATGTGAGGCATTCTAGACCTATGCAAACCGATCGCAAGACACCGGAAGAGTGGCTTGCCCAGAGCGAAGGCGAACGCAAGGGCGGCCGGCTCAAGATTTTTCTCGGCTATGCGCCCGGTGTCGGCAAGACCTTCGGCATGCTGAGTGAGGGCATTCGCCGCCGCAGCCGGGGTGAAGACGTGGTGATCGGCGTGGTGGAAACGCACGGCCGCAGCGGCACCGCCGAACAGGCCGGCAAACTGGAACAGGTACCGCGCCGCGGATTGGATTATCGAGGCACCCTCTTCCAGGAGATGGATGTAGATGCCATTCTCGCCCGGCAGCCCCAGGTGGTTCTGGTGGATGAGCTGGCCCACACCAACGTGGAGGGTAGCCGCTTCGCCAAGCGCTATGAGGACGTGCTGTTGCTGCTGGATGCGAACATCGATGTGTTGTCAACGGTAAACATTCAGCACATCGAAAGCATGACGCCGCGGGTGCAGGCGCTGACCGGCATCACCGTTCGCGAGCAGGTGCCGGACTGGGTGCTTGACCGTGCGGATGAAGTAGTCATCAGCGATCTGACGCCGGAAGCGCTCGCTACACGCATGCGCCGGGGTGACATCTATCCGATGGAACGGGTGGAGCGTGCACTGCAGAACTTCTTCCGCCGCGGCAATCTGATCGCCCTGCGTGAGATGGCGCTTCAGCGGGTAACCAAAGCGGTAGACCGCACTCTGGACGACTATGTGCGCCGTAAACGGCTGGGGCCACACTGGTCGGTGCGGGAACGCGTTGCGGTTTGCATCAGTTCCAATCCGGAGGCGCGCGACCTGATCGCAAGGGGTGCGCGGCTGGCCGAAGCACTGGACGGCGAACTGTATGTGCTTCACGTGCAAAGCGACCGGGATGGCACCACCGAACGCCGTCAGACCCTGGAAGCGCACGTACAATTCGCAACAAACCTGGGCGCAAAGGTTGTCACGCTAACCGGCAAAAGCGTCGCTTCGGCTACGGCGGCGTATGTCAAGGAGCAGCGAATTACCCAGGCGCTCTTTGGCCGCTCTGCCCTGAACGGTCTTAAAAAGTGGTTGTACTATCTTGCGATCCAGAAATTCATGTCGGAGGCACCGCATGTGGATCTGCACATCATCACGCAGGAAGCCAGATGAGCTCTCCAACGAGCAAGCGGACGTATAGGAGGCCAGATGAGCCGAGTTCTGATCGTGGATGATGAACCGCAGATCCTTCGTATGCTGCGCGCCTCCCTTCAAAGCAGCGGGTACGAGGTAGTGAGCGCGGGCAACGGCCTGGAAGGCTTTACCACCTTTGAAACCGCAAAGCCCGACCTGATCATCACGGACATGAGCATGCCGGTGATGGATGGCTACGGTCTTACGCAGGAGATCCGCCGTGTCTCCGATGTGCCGATCATTGTGCTCAGCGTACGCAGCGGGGAGCCGGCAAAAGTCACGGCGCTGGACGCGGGTGCGGACGACTATGTCACCAAACCCTTCAACATGCCGGAGCTGCTGGCGCGCGTCCGCGTGCAGCTGCGCCGGGCCGCGGCGCAGGTGCCGGAGCAGCCCCGGCGTCTTGCCGCGGGGGACTTCGTCGTCGACACGGCGGCACATGGCGTGCTGCTTCGTGGCGAGCCGGTCCACTTGTCACCCAAGGAGTTCGACCTACTCGTACTCCTGCTCAAGAACGATGAGCGCGTGCTGACCCACCGCATCATCAGTAAAGCCGTCTGGGGGGCGGGCGCGGAGGTGCAATCAGACAATCTGCGCGTGCTGGTGGCACAGCTGCGACGCAAGGTGGAGAGCTCGGGCCATCGCTACATCCACAGCGAGCCCTGGGTCGGCTATCGGCTGTCTGCCTCGGGTGAGGGTATGAACCTGTAAATCCGGATGGGCTTCTTACGGATTTCATACGCGGGTTGAAGTCTGATGTAGAGGCGGAATACCCAGAAGGTTCTTCGCTGGTCTGAAGAGGAAAAAGAGATGCTTGATGCTGTCGCAGTGCTGATCTTGGCCGTGCTCTTTGCCATCTCGCTGCTGTATGTGCGCGGTTGCGATGCGCTGAAAGGGAAACGTTCCTGATGCTCAATATTGTCTTGCTGCTGGTGGCGATTCTTCTAATGGTTTACCTGGTTTACGCTCTGCTGCGTCCGGAGAAGTTCTAAATGAGCCTGAATGGCTGGTTACAAATTGCAGTCTTTATCGCGGCGGTGCTGCTGCTGGCCAAACCCATGGGCAGCTACATGACGCGTGTCTTTGAGCGTCGCCGCACCTGGCTCGATCCGGTCCTGGTCCCGGTGGAACGGCTTCTCTACAGGGCTACTGGCGTAAATCCCGAGGAGGAGATGCCTTGGACTCGGTACACCGGCGCGATGCTGATTTTCAGCGCGGCAACCCTGATCCTGACCTACGTGGTGGAGCGGCTGCAGCATGTGCTGCCCTTTAATCCGCAGGGCCTGCCCAACGTACCCAGCGACCTGGCACTCAACACCGCGATCAGCTTCACCACCAATACCAACTGGCAGTCCTATGTGCCGGAATCGACCATGAGCTACCTGACTCAGATGTTTGCGCTGGCGACGCACAACTTCTGGTCGGCCGCCGTGGGCCTGGCGCTCGCGGTAGCGTTTATCCGCGGCATTGCACGGCGCGAGACTGACAAGCTTGGAAACTTCTGGGTCGATCTGACCCGCGGCACCTTTTGGGTGCTGCTGCCTATCTCCATCGTCTTTGCGCTGGCATTGGTATCGCAGGGCGTGGTGCAGAACTTCCGCGCGTATGACACGGCAAAGCTGGTGGAGGCGCAGAAGGTGACCGGCACCGATGGCAAGACCACGACCGTGACGACGCAGACCATTGCGCAGGGACCGGTGGCCAGCCAGGAAGCCATCAAAATGCTGGGCACCAACGGCGGCGGCTTCTTCAACACAAACAGCGCGCACCCGTTTGAAAACCCAACGCCCCTCTCCAACTTTCTGCAGATGCTCTCGATCTTCCTCATCCCCGCCGGACTCACGGTCACGCTAGGGCAGATGGTGGGCGCGCCGAAACACGGCTGGGCGGTGCTGGCAGCCATGACGCTGCTCTGGTTCGCGGGAACGCTCACCACCTTCTGGGCAGAGTCCCAGGGGAACCCAGCCATGCACAACGTTGACCAGCATGTGTCCGCCATGCAGGCCGGCGGCAATATGGAAGGCAAGGAGGTTCGCTTCGGTATCGCGAACTCCGCGCTCTTTGCCACCGTGACCACGGACGCCAGTTGCGGCGCGGTGAACGGCATGCACGACAGCTTTACGCCGCTGGGCGGCATGGTGCCGCTCACCAACATCCTGCTGGGGGAAATCGTCTTCGGCGGTGTGGGTGCCGGCATGTACGGCATGCTTGTCTTTGTCATCGTGGCGGTCTTCATCGCGGGCCTGATGGTGGGCCGCACGCCCGAGTACCTCGGCAAAAAAATCGAGGCATACGACGTGCAGATGGCCATGCTCTACCTGCTGATCTTTCCCCTGGTCATCCTGACGTTATCCGCGATTGCAATCCGCATTGCCCCGGGCCTGGCTGGTCAGGCCAACCATGAGGCGCACGGCCTGTCGGAGATCCTCTACGCGTATACCTCGGCGGTCGGCAACAATGGCTCGGCATTTGCGGGGCTGAGCGCCAACACACATTGGTACAACTACTCGCTGGGCATTGCCATGTTCATGGGCCGCTTTCTGATGATTGTGCCAATGATGGCGCTTGCCGGCCACCTGGCGACCAAGCGGATCGTGCCGGCCTCGGCGGGAACCTTCCCGGTGACCACCCCGCTGTTCACGGTGCTCTTGACGGGCGTGATCCTGATCGTCGGCGCGCTGACCTTCTTTCCAGTGTTGAGCCTCGGCCCCATTCTGGAGCACCTGCAGCTGCACGCAGGACGGCTGGTTCCATAAGCCTGCCGCGCGCTTGTGAGGCTTGGTCGTTCACGGGTTCCGAGCGGAAGCAGACCTTCCGCGCTTTACGCAGTGCCTTGGAGTTTTGAGAGATGGCAACACAGAAGAAGTCCCTCTTTGACCGTGCGATTGTGCAACGCGCCAGTGTGGACGCGCTGCGCAAGCTAAGCCCCCGGCTGATGATGAAAAACCCGGTCATGTTCGTGGTGGAGATCGGCAGCGTGCTCACGGCAATCCTGCTGGTCGTGGGCACCGTTACCCGGCACGGCAACTTCCGCTTTGACCTGCAGATCACCTTGTGGCTCTGGTTTACGGTCCTCTTTGCCAACTTCGCTGAAGCCATGGCGGAAGGCCGCGGCAAAGCCCAGGCCGATGCGCTGCGCCAAGCCAAGTCGGAGACAACCGCCTATCGCCTGAACAAGTCTGGCGACGTCGAAGAAGTCCCAAGCTCGCAGCTACGTGTGGATGATTCTGTGCGCGTAATTGCCGGTCAGATGATCCCAGGTGACGGCGAAGTGACCGAGGGAGTGGCCAGCGTGGACGAGTCGGCCATCACCGGCGAATCGGCACCAGTTATTCGCGAGGCCGGTGGCGACCGCTCCGCTGTGACGGGCGGCACACGCGTGTTGAGCGACGTCATCACTGTCCGCATCACCTCCAACCCGGGCGAGACCTTTCTCGACCGCATGATCGCGCTGGTGGAAGGCGCCGAACGCCAGAAGACACCCAATGAGATCGCGCTCACCATCCTGCTCGTCGGGCTGACGATCATCTTCCTGATCGCGGTGGGCACGATCCCGACCTTCGCCCGCTATGCCGGCGGCGTCGTGCCGGTCGTGCTGCTCGCCGCGCTGCTCATCACGCTGATCCCGACGACGATCGCCGCGCTGCTCAGCGCGATCGGCATCGCCGGCATGGACCGGCTGGTGCGCTTCAACGTGCTCGCCAAGTCCGGCCGCGCGGTCGAGGCGGCGGGCGACATCGACGTGCTGCTGCTCGACAAGACCGGCACGATCACGATCGGCGATCGCGCCGCGACCGAGTTCCGCCCGGTCGCGGGTGTCACGCCGTCCGAACTGGCGGAGGCCGCATTGTTCGCCAGCCTCGCCGACGAGACTCCCGAGGGCCGTTCGGTCGTCGTCCTCGCGCGCGACAAATTCGGCGTGACGGCGACCGCGCTGCCCGAAGGCACCGAGATCATCCCCTTCACCGCGCAGACGCGGATCTCGGGCGTCAGGATGGGGGCCACGCTGATCCAGAAGGGCGCGGTCGATTCGAACCTCAAGGCCAATCCCGGCGTGGGCGAGACCGCCCCCGCTGCCGATCTGCGT
>CAXTRR010000088.1:0-6111 GCA_964246795.1 uncultured Terriglobus sp.
AAGGCAGCAAATTCGCACGGAAATTTATCGCATTACTTTCTGTCGCGACAGAAATTACTGTTAGGATTGCCTTATGAAGTTGAGCAATGCAACACGGACCTTCGTTCTGCACTGGGGAGAGATGGGTGCCCGCTGGGGTGTAAACCGTACCGTTGCGCAGGTACATGCATTGTTGTATCTCTCTACTGAGCCCATGACGGCCGAGGAGATTGCCGCCACCCTCACCGTTGCTCGATCAAATGTGAGCAATAGTCTGCGCGAATTGCAGAACTGGAACTTGGTTCAGTTGGTGCACCATATGGGCGACCGGCGCGATTTCTTTCGGACAGAACACGACGTTTGGGAGCTCTTCCGCACGGTCGTGGAGCAGCGTGTGGAGCGGGAGATTGTGCCCACCATGCAGATGCTGCAACGCTGCGCCGCGGACGCCCGGAATGAGATGGGAACGCCTCCCGAAGTGAGCAAGCGGATCTCCGCAATGGAGGGTTTCCTTGCCGAGGTGCATGGCTGGTATTTGGAGATGCGAAAGCTGCCGCCAGCGACAATGCGAACCTTGATCTCGCTGGGTGCCGGCATCACGCGGTGGCTCCCAACCGGGAAGAAGGCAGAGGCAAAATGACGGCTGGCACCAAGGGCAGCACGAAACACGGTGGAGCGGGACCGATGGTGAGCATTCGCCAGAGCTCCTGGATTTCAGGCCCTGATTGCCAACAGCCTCGCCAGACTCCGCGAGCATCACTAAGAGGCCGGGCTTGATTATGCGGCTCGGGGTCTTGAATTTAAGACGCACTTCCATTCCTACTGGTCCGGTATGAACCCAATTCGCACGGACGCGATCTTGGACAGATGAACGCAAAGTAGTGCAGCAGTTGCAGGTGGATCTTGAAGAATAATTCCCGGCCCCCTGACATGGGGATGCCTGTGGGTGGCAACGCTGTGCAGCCTGACCAGAAGTTTCGCCGCGTGCCAGTCTCACGGGAGTGACGCTCGTGCCCTGGAAGATCAAATGTGCACGGACCGTGAATCAAGGGGCGAGCACGTGGCTTGGCAAGACGGAACCGGTATCTTCCACTTTTTGTGCGCCGGCTAGGAGAACACCTGTCTACCAGCCGGTTCATCGCACACGGTGCTGTGGCTCGACAATGGAGGCGTTGGGCGAGTTTGACCTCTTCTTGGCCGAGATGCACGCCTCTGGATTTCGCGATGTCCGGGTGGAGCCTCTGCAACTCCGGGTTGGGCGGTCAGTTCTGCCACGTCCCCCGGGTCACCCTCAACTTTCTCATCACCAACGTTTTATTCAGCAGCTGAGAATTGGTACAGGCGCTGGAGCAACGTCACTGCGCCGCTGTTGCTGCCGCTGGTCGGTGTGCCGGGTGATGCCATGGTGTGTGCCATGAAGGCGTAAAACGAAGTCTGATCAGCATAAAGGAAAGCCTTCATCAGATCCGAAGAAAGGGTTTTCGAACCGGAGGCTTGGCTAAAACAAAGAAAGGACCCCCGCCTGGAAGGTCCTTTCTTCTGATCATTGAGTGTGGTTCGAACCTACGGACTGCGTTCTTACCACTTCTGGCCTACTACTGATCCATGGAAACGCCGTGCGCTGCCTTGTCTTCTTTCTTCTTCTCGTTATTGGCGCGGGCACCCATCTCCTGCTTGGAGTAGCTCACGGCTTGCGCAACGTCGGCCTTTACGGCCGCAGCGTCACCACAGTCGGTGTCGGCCTTGCGCCGGTACATCAGATTGGCGTAGGACATGGCATCGTCATAGTCGGTGCGCAAGTTCATGGCTTGCTTGAGATGATCGAGGGCCTCACTCACCAGGCCGGTGTTGGCTGCTTTGATCTTGGCACACGTTGCCTTGGACATCTTGACGTTGCCTTCGCCGTCATCCTTCAGACCGTCTTCACCCAGCAGCTTCACGGCGTTGTTATAGGCCTCGACGAAGTTGACCGCGCCGATAGTGTAATGCGCCTCAGCGTCCTTCGGGTCGTACTTGATGACTTGGAGCTCGTACTGTTTAGCTTCGCCCGGCTTCTTGATATTGCGATAGATGGAGGCCAGCTGCGCCAGATCATTCTTCGTGTTCTTGTCGTCGGGATGCGAAGCGAGATCTTCCTTGAAGATGGCGATCGCATTATTTGCCGTCTTCAGGTTCGCATCTTCCGTGTCGTTGGGAATCACCTGGTAGGCATACGCCGTTGCGAGATAAAGCTTGGCGGATTCAAGCTTGGGATCGAGGTGGATCGCGTCCTGGAAATGCTGCGTCGCCTCTTCATACTTTGCGTTTTTGAAGGCCTGGACGCCCTTGTTGATCTGGTCGCGCGCCTTGAGCTGCTGACAGCCGGTGAGCAAACCCAGCGTTACCAAAAGCGCAGCCGCGGCGGGAACACGTACGTGAATGTTCATTGAGCGAAGAGTCTCCTTGAGATGCCGCATGCGATCAAGTCGTTCCTAGAGAGAAGGTGAGATGACCTGACTACTTCAGGTCTCTCGTGGAAGTGATTGTATCCGCTGATTTGCACTTATGACTAGCGGCAGTCGCTGGAATGCCCGATCGCAAGCAAACTTTCGTTTCAACTGTTCCGACCACCATACATCAGAGCGACGGCGGGCCTGCCCGTCTGCAAAGAAAATACATCCATGTCGCTTCATGTCTCTTCGGTCTGCAGCCGACACGCCATCGTCTGAGACGCGCGTGATCTGACGCCTCCGACGAATGGCAGAGCGGCATCAAGCGTCGTCCTTTCGCCTAGTCCTGCTTGCTCGAGAGACCCCACCCTGAGCCTCTGTGCATCCTGTTGATTGGCGCTATTCCGCGTCTCCTGAGTAGAGTTCTTTCATTTCACATGCGCTGTCGAGACGCCAAGGTCCTTAGCGCGGGAATACTACGCTGCATCCGCAGCGGAGATCACGATGCTGTAGTCGAACTCGCCGTCGCCCCGTAGGAACAAGACTTGATTCTGGCGCTTGTTCCGGGTACTTGCCACACGGCCCAGGGCGGCCCATTGCTGCGGTTGTCTAGCCCATGGAGCCGGTACGTGTAGGAGCGCGTTCCTCTTGCCCGGCCTGCAGCAGGAGCGTCCGCTGATTCTGCTGTGCGGCGATGTTGGCCGGAGGATATGGCACGTGCTCCTAACGATTCTCGCAAAGTTACGGCGCCGAATGACTATGAAAGACCAGCAGCATCGGGAACACATCGACCAGCGGCACGGCAATGATTGCCTTGCCGCGTTGCGCGTCAACTTGCCCTATTTAACTCGCCGTAGCTGCTATCGGCACCTGCGCACCGCCAAGAAGGGTCAGTAGTAACGCGGAGGCATGAGCCGGCAAAGCTAACGGCCGGACAGAAGGAGAACAAGGAGCAACGTCCCGCTTCGATTCTCCTAGCTTGCGAAAACGTATGATTGTCGCCGCACACCGAGTGGAAGCGGAAGGCTGCAACGAAGAACGGACGGCAGAGATGCCGTCCGTTCTATAAAAACAGAGTCCCGGACTACTGGCCGGACTCGACACGCGGCGTGATGATCCCGATGTTGTCTACCCCGGCAGCATGACCGCTGTCGATCACGGGCGTCACTGCAGCAAAATCCAGGTCTTTGTCACCCTTCACAAACATCACCTTGTCGTTGCGGGCTTCAAAGATGGTTCGCAGCTTTTCAGTCAGTTCGGTGAGGTTTACGGCATCCTCGTTAATCTTGTACGAGGGCGTGCCTTTCCCATTGGCGAGCACCTGCACCACGATGGTGCGGGTGTCGACGTCGGCGGTTTTGTCCTTCGGGGGCTGCGGCACCAGCGTGTCCAGGCCGCGCACCACGTTTGGCTGAATGACCATGAAGATGATCAGCAGCACCAGAAGAACGTCGATCAACGGCGTGACGTTGATATCGGAGCGTGCTCCTTTACCGCCGCCTCCTCCCATGCCCATATTGAATCTCCTTCACCGCGCTCGCGGCTCGTTCCGTTCGATTTTTCACTGCACCATCTATCCGGATGGCTTGCAGTGGCTGCAATTACGCCACTGGAGGCTACATCAGCGGCTTGTCTGTCAACATGCCCAGTTGACTGACACCGGCGGCACGGACACCGTCAATCGCGCTCATTACGACTCCGTAATTGGCACGCTGATCGCCACGGAAGTAGACGCGCTTGTCTGTCTTATTTTCCAGGCGCGAACTGATCTTGGGTCCCAGTTCTTCGGCAGATGTAATATCGCCACCCAGGTAGGTTTTGCCATCACGGGTGACCGCGACCACTACCGAATCTTCCTTGTTTGCGTCATCCATCACCACGGCAGCGGTTGCCTGCGGCAATTCGACGTTGACCTTGTTATTCAACATGGGCGTAACGACCATGAAGATGATGAGCAGCACCAACATCACGTCCACCATGGGTGTGACGTTAATGTCAGAGTTTACCTTCTTGCCCTCATCACGCTTTGAAATTGCCATGTGCTTGCTCCGTACAGCTCTATGTTGCGGCGATAGGGGAACGATGATTTGCAATCACGGTTGACGCCGACTGGCAATTCCCCGGGGCCAGACCGCAGCCCCGGGATTTCCCGACTCACGAGTGCCGGACGGACATACGCCGCCTGGGAAGAGCAGGGCAGCCTAGCGCTGCGACTGCTTGATGAAGTAGTCGACCAGCTCAGAAGAGCTATTGTCCATCTCCACGTCAAAGGCCTCGACCTTGTTTGTGAAGTAGTTGAAAGTCATCACGGCCGGGATAGCGACGAGCAGGCCAAGCGCGGTGGTGACGAGAGCTTCCGAAATACCGCCGGCGACCGCGCCGATGCCGGCGGTCTTCTGTGTGGCGATTTCCTGGAAGGCGTGCAGGATGCCGATAACGGTGCCAAGCAGCCCGATGAACGGTGCGGTGGAACCAATGGTGGCCAGTGAACCCAGGCCGCGCTTCAGTTTAGCGTGGACAATCGCTTCAGAGCGCTCCAGTGCACGCTTGGACGACTCGATCTGCTCGTCAGTGATGTTGCCACCCGAACCGTAGGAGCGAAACTCCTGCAGGCCGGCCGTGACCACTTCCGCCAGGTGCGACTTCTTGGAGCGGTCGGCGACCTTGATGCCCTCGTCCAGGCGTCCGTCTTTCAGGGCACCGGCGACTTTGGGCGCGAACTCGCGGGACTGGCTTTTGGCAGCGGCGAAGTATAGAGCGCGGTCAATCATGACGGCGAGCGACCAGATGGACATGACAAACAGAATTCCAACGATGATGTCGTCCATGATGCCCATGTGCTTGAGCATGTCAATAAGCGAAAAACCGCCGCCGCTGCTGGCGGGAGCTGCCGCGTCCTGAAACATCATGCCGAGAGCGGCGGGAACTTGAGCGAAGCTTGCGGATGCGTGAGCGAGAATCACGAGATTCAGTCCTCCTGGGTTAAAACTGCGTTGGGCTGGGGGCGGCGGCCCAATGTGGTTTGCCTGCCCAGAAACTTTGCAAGAGATTGGTGTGCGGTGAAAGGAACAGGTGGCTCGGATCGTCAAGAGGACGTACCTGATTAGACGAACATCCTTCCGGAGGGGGTGACACTCCCACAGAGGAGGGAGTGCCACCCCGGACCGGTTACGCGGCTAACCGCCGAAGGAGAAGTTCACCGTGACGGTGGTATCCACTTCCGTTGGCTCACCGTTCAAAAGATACGGCTTGTACTTCCACTGCTGCACGGCCTGTGTGGCGGCCGAACGTAACATCTCCGGACCGGAAATCACCTGCAGGCTCTCGATGCTGCCGGACTTCGAAATAATAGCGTGCAGCACCACCGCGCCCGAAACATGGGCAGCCTTGGCAATTGCCGGATACTGCGGCGTGGTCTTGTTCAGCAGCAGACCGGTCGCAACACCGCTGGAGATTCTCGCCGGGCCAGTCGGCTTCGGCTTCGGCTCTGGTTTTGCAACGACGACCGGATTCGTGTTCAATCCTAAACCGCCCATAATGCCGCCCGCGGTGCCACTTCCTGAACCAGTCATGCCAGCCACGCCGGCGACTTGTGCAGGTGGCGGCGGAGGTGGCTCCTTGGTCGTGTCGATCTTCTTGGGAATTTTGGTGGGCGCGGTCATGGCGTCCAGCGCGGCCACAACCTTGGTCACCTTCACTACCT
>CAXTRR010000089.1:0-6109 GCA_964246795.1 uncultured Terriglobus sp.
CTGGCTCATTGCTTGTTTCCCTTCTGCAGAAGTTCACGAACTTTGTCGATGTCGGCTGACTGGGTGCTGGAAGTGTCGACCGGCTCGTCGCCGAAGTCGCGTGCGCCGTAGTCGTAGTCGGTGCCACCGCCGGTGTTTTGCTTGCCCTCGGGAAGCTCTGTGCGTTGATCTTCGTTGAGCCCCCAGCCCTGCTCGTGGGCGTACTCGCTGGCGAGGCCGCGGGTGTGTTCGCCAAGGCCGCGCGGTTCGGGTTGTTTGGTGTGTTGTTGGGTTTCTAGGGCAAGGGGTCGCTCCCATTCCCGTTCCTCAGATGGGGGGGGGGGGGGGGTGGTGACCTGTGGGGCGAGAGGACAGAGCGAACGCAAAGGCCGCCAAGTTTGCCGGGTGAGAAGCGGAGGCTGTTCACCCACCTTGACGACGGTGGAGCTGTCGTAAAGGTGGGGCACCCACTTGCGGGGGCATGCTTGCGGGGGCATCCGGTGCCGGGTACGAGTGAAGTTTGCGCGGAGTTCGCAGAGGTCTTTCGGTGGAGTGGAAAGCAGGTTTCTCCGCTGCGAAGGCACGATGGAGGTTTGCCTTCTTCGCTCGAAATGACGATTCATTACTGAGCTGACGGAGTCACCGAGGCGAATCTAGCGATTGCGCTGGAAGAGGCGGCGGAGGGCGGCGAGGGCGGTGTTGTCGCCCTGATTGGCGGCTTCACGGAGGCCGGTAATGGGGGCGTGAAGGAATTTATTCATCATGGAGCGCGTCATGGCTTCGACGGCTTCCTGCTGCTCGGGCGTGAGGGAGGCCAGGCGGTTGCGGGAGCGGTCGAGTTCGGCGAGGCGAAGCTGCTCGGCATGCTGCTGGAGGGCGAGGATGCTGGGAACGGCGTCGAGGGTTTGGAGGCGCTGTTGGAAGCGCTCGACCTCGTCGGTGACGATGCGCTCGGCGTCGGCGGCCTCTTTGGAGCGCTCGGTGAGGTTGTTGGCGGCGACCTGCTGCAGGTCATCGATGGAGTAGACAAAGGCGCCGTCGACGCGGTTGACGGCGGGGTCGACGTCACGCGGCACGGCAATGTCGATGAAGAAGACGGGCTTGCCGCGGCGCTGGTGAAGAATGGCCTGCGATTGCGCGACGTTGAAGAGGTGGTGGCCGGCACCGGTGGAGGTGACGATGATGTCGGCTTTGGGCGCATGGGCCTGGAGGTCGGCGAAAGGGACGGCGAGGCCGTGGAAGTCGGCGGCGAGTTTTTGGGCGCGCTCGGCTGTGCGATTGGCAATCAGGATCGAATCGGCACCCTGGGCGATGAGGTGGCGGGCGGCGAGTTCGGCCATTTTGCCAGCGCCGACGAGCAGCACCTGCTTCTTTTGCAATGAGCCGAAGATGCGCTTGGCGAGGTCGACGGCGACGGAGGCGATGGAGACGGAGGAGGAGCCGATTTCGGTTTCGGTGCGAACTTTTTTGGCGACGGCGAAGGCGGACTGGAGGAGGCGCTCGAGGTTGGTGGAGACGGCACCGACCTCACGGGCGACGGAGTAGCTTTGCTTGACCTGGCCGAGGATCTGGGGCTCGCCGACGACCATGCTGTCGAGCGAGGAGGCGACGCGGAAGAGGTGGCGGACGGCTTCGCGCTCGCGGAATTCGTAGAGATGCGGCTCGAGGGTGCGCGGGGCAACGGAGAAATACTCTTCGAGAAAGCCGCGCAGGTCCGGGGCATTTTCCTGCTCGGTAAGGAGTTCGACGCGGTTGCAGGTGGAGAGGATGAGGGCCTCGCGGATACCGGGGCGGTGGGCGAGCGAACGGGTAGCGTCGGCGAGACGGCCGGCCGGGATGGCGAGGCGCTCGCGGACGTCAAGCGGGGCGGTGTTGTGATTGACGCCGAGCAGGAGAAGGCTCATGGACGGCCCGCGAAGTTGTGGACGGTGGAGACCTGGTTGGCGGACCAGACGGCCAGCATGACGAGGAAGACGAAAGAGGAAAGCCAGACGGCGCGGCGTCCGCGGAGGCCGGCGCTGCGGCGGATCGCGATCATGCCGACGTAGGCCAGCCACATGGCAAAGGAGAGCAGGACTTTGGGGTCGCGGAAGTAGACCGCGCCGTACTCATTGGCGGCCAGCGCGGAGCCGATGAGCAGGCCGGCAGTCATGCAGGGCAGGCCGATGAGGAGGGAGCGGAGGGCAATCTGGTCGGTTGTCTCCAATGGGGGCAGGCGGGAGAGCAGGCCGCGGGTGGAGCGGGATTTGAGACGTTTTTCCTGGATGAGGTAGAGCACGGAGGCCAGCATGCAGACGATGAGTGCCGCGTAGGCCGTGAGCAGAAGTGCGATGTGCAGGGTGATCCAGCCGGAGCGCAGCAGGGGCGCGGCGAGTTCATGGCGGCCGGGGGCAAAGGCGGGCAGCAGGCCGAGCATGAAGACCAGCGGCAGGAGAACCACGCCAATGGTGAGCGAGCGGTAGACGGCATAGACGAGCAGGAATGCCGCGGCCAGGAGGAGGCCAAGCGCGGCCTGCACCTCACTGGCGCTGACGGGCAGGTAGCGGTGCGCGGCCATGAGCATCTCCGCCACGGAGACGAAGTGGAAGAGGAGAGCGGCGACCGTGGCGGGGATGGCGACGTTGCGCCAGCGGGGCCGGTCATAGAGCACGGCGGGCAAGACCGCCAGGGAGGCAAGGCCGTACAACAACACCGCGATCCTGAGCCAGAAAAGGGACATGGTAGCGATCCAGGACAAGGCAAACAAGCCTCCTATCCCAATGACAAGTATAGGCCGGTATAGCGGAGGTCACCCTGTGACCATGCTCATAACCGCGCGGCCTTTCCGTGCAGTGATGGACAAAGTCAACAGGGGAGGCACACCGGGTCGACTCCGTTGCATCCCACGCAAGTGAACCCGGGAGAGCCCGGAGGATTCAGGAGGCGAAAACCATGGATTTCAGTCTGGAAGGCGACAAGCGTGTGCAGGCGGGTGAGGCTCAGGAAGGCCAACTTACCGCCTACATTGAGAGCTACACATCCAAGATTCCCAGCGGCATTTTCTTAACAGCTGCGATCAGCTCCATCATTGCGTCACTGTGCTTCAAGATCGCGAAGAAGGACATTCCGGCGTTGTTCGTTGGTCAGTGGGTTGCGCCCTTCCTGATCCTAGGCATTTATAACAAGCAGGTGAAGCTGCATGGCAGCGATGCCACCAAGCGCTAATCCGTCTTGTCCCGCTTGCAGGCCGCAGCCAGTCCGATTCGGGCTGGCTGTATCCATTTGCGGGGAAAGTTCTGCCGCGAACGGTATTCTGTGAGGGAGCGATCCCGATTTGCCGGCTGAACCAAAAACCAGTACGAAGGCCCTGACGGACCCCACGTCTACACCTGCCATGCGGCAGTATGCGGCGGCCAAAGCGGCGCATCCCGATGCGCTTGTGCTCTTCCGCATGGGCGACTTCTACGAGCTTTTTTTTGAAGATGCCGTGGTGGCGTCGCGGGAATTGCAGCTGACGCTGACGGCGCGAGACCGGGAGCGGTCCATCCCGATGTGCGGCGTGCCCTATCATGCGGCCGAGGGCTACCTGCAGAAGCTGCTGCGGCGGGGCTTTCGCGTGGCGATCTGCGAGCAGATGGAGGACCCCAAGCTCACCAAGACCGTGGTGCGGCGGGAGGTCACGCGGGTACTGACGCCGGGCACGGCGGTGGACGCGGGACTGAGTGCTTCCGACAGCAATTACCTGGCGGCGCTGGCGGTGAGCGGGAAGGCGGAGAGCGCCGGTATTGCGCTGCTGGATCTTTCGACGGGGGAGTTCCGCACCGCGGAGTTCCGCGGCAAAGATGCGGTTGCAGAGGCCTGCGAAGAGATCAGCCGGGCGCGGCCACGCGAGTTGCTGCTGGCCAACGGCCTGCGGCTGGGTGGACCTCCGCAGGCGTCTTTGGATGGCATCTCTGCCGATCCCTCGGCAGAGATGCTGGCGTCGGTGCGCACGAAGACACCGCTGGAGGACTGGGTCTTTACGGCCGACTATGCCGTGCCGCTGCTGGAGGGGCACTACCGGATGCCCTCGCTGGACGGCTTCGGCCTGCAGGGGCGGGTGCAGGCGGCCATTGCCGCGGGTGCGGTGCTGCATTATTTGCGGGTCACCAAGCATGACGACCTGGAGCACCTGGACACGCCGCGCTGCTACGAGCGCGCCACCGCACTGGAGCTGGATGCGGTGAGCATGCGCAACCTGGAGCTGGTGGAGCCGCTCTTCTCCGGTGAATCGCAGCAGACCACCCTTTGCTATGCGGTGGACCAGTGCCGCACGCCGATGGGCAAGCGGCTGTTGCGGGCGTGGCTGCTGCGGCCTTCGCTCGACGCCGCGCAGATTGCCTCACGCCATGAGGCAGTGGGTGAAGCAGCGGCGGCGTTGACCACTCGGGAACGGCTGAGGCGTGCGTTGGAAGGCATTCTGGATTTGGAGCGGTTGCTGGGGCGGCTGGCGCTGGATTCGGCCGGTCCGCGGGATGTGGTGGCGCTGGGGCGGACGCTGGCGGCGCTGCCCGCGCTTGTGAAAATTGGAGCGGAGTTGCAGCGGGGCCGCTGGGCCCAACTGCGCGACGGCTTCGACGCGCTTACGGATGTGTGCGCACGCGTTGCACAGGTGCTGGTGGAGGAACCGCCGCTGAAGCTGGGCGAGGGGGACGCCATTGCACAAGGCGTGGACGCGGAGCTGGACGAGTTGCGCGGGCTGAGCCGTAGCGGACGTGAGTCTATCGCGGCGATTGAGGAGCGGGAGCGCACACGGACCGGCATTGGCTCGCTGAAGGTGCGGTTTAACTCGGTCTTCGGCTACTACCTGGAGATCACGCGCAGCAATCTGGCCAACGTTCCTGCCGATTATGAGCGCAAGCAGACGCTGGTGAATGCCGAACGATTTACCACGCCCGAGCTGAAGGAATATGAGCGGAAAATCCTGACCGCGCAGGAGCGGATTGCCGAGCTGGAGCGCCGCATCTTCAGCGATCTGCGGCGCGAGTTGCTGGGGTTTGCGGCGCGCATGCGGGAGACCGCACGGCGGGTGGCGGAAATGGACGTGCTGCTGAATTTTGCACACCTGGCCGCGCTGCGCAGCTGGGTGCGCCCGGAGATCCTGGACGATTCGACGGCGATCGAATTTGGCGATGCACGGCATCCTGTGGTGGAACTGCGGCTGGAGGAGAGTGGCAGCGGACGTTTTGTGCCGAACAGCGGCTACCTGGACGGCGGTGAGGGCCCATCGCTGGCGCTGATCACCGGGCCGAATATGGGCGGCAAGTCGACGTACCTGCGCATGGTGGCACTGCTGGTGATCCTGGCGCAGTGCGGCTCGTTTGTGCCGGCTTCGCGGATGCGGCTGGGCCTGGTGGACCGGATTTACACGAGGATCGGCGCGAGCGACAACGTGAGCCGTGGCCGGTCGACGTTCATGGTGGAGATGACCGAAACCGCGGCTATCCTGAACACGGCGACGAAGCGGAGTTTGGTGCTGCTGGATGAGATGGGCCGCGGCACGGCCACGTACGACGGCTTGTCATTGGCGTGGGCAACGGTGGAGCACCTGCATGACCGCATTGGCGCGCGCACGCTTTTTGCCACGCACTACCACGAGCTCACGCTGCTGGAGGCGAAGCTGGGGCGGCTGAAGAACCTGCGGGTGGCGTGCCGGGAGAGTGCGCATGGCATTGTTTTTCTGCATACGGTGGAGAGCGGCGCCGCGGACCGCAGCTACGGGATTGAAGTGGCGAAGCTGGCCGGGCTGCCGCGGGATGTGATTGCCCGTGCACGGGCGGTGCTGAAGCTGCATGAGAAGGCGGAGAGTGCGTCCGTGGCCGCGGGCGCGGCGGCGGTGCAGTTGCCGGAAGCTCCGTTGCAGATGACGATTTTTACACCACTTTCGCAACGCGTGGTGGACCGTGTGCGTGAGACGGACGTGGACAGGATGACGCCGATGGAAGCGCTGCAGCTGGTGGCGGAGTTGAAGCGGGAGATTGGGGAGTGAGCGGGCGTTTGGGGGCGCGGGAGGATCCCACCTTAATCGCAAAGAGCGCGATGAAGGTGGGGCACCCACGTTCTCAGGTGGGGCGGGGTTTGGAACCCATGTCCCAGAAGCGGGACATGGGGC
>CAXTRR010000090.1:0-5971 GCA_964246795.1 uncultured Terriglobus sp.
CCCCAGCACCAACCCCCACGCCGACTCCAACCCCAACTCCAGCACCAACCCCCACACCCTTACCGGCGCCGACGCCAGCACCCACACCTGTCGCGGCCTCTCCCGTCGTCCTGACCGTCTTGCCGGGGAAGGTGCTGGCCGGGGCAGCAAGTACGGTTCTTAGGGTGAGCGGAACGAATTTTACGGCGTCTTCAATCCTGCAGCTGGGCAACGTCGCTCTGCCCACCACGTTCGTCAGCAGCACGCAACTTACCGTGACGGTACCTGCCTCTCAACTGGCAAGCGCGGCCTTGCTCCCGGTTGTTGTTGTGGACGGGGCGCTGAGCAGCGCCGGGGGTGCGGTGGTCGATCTCGAAATCGACAATCCAGTTCCCACCCTTCAGCAGCTTTCACCCGGCAGCCTTGTGGCTGGTTCGGCGGCCACCACCGTGAACGTTGCCGGCATGGGTTTTCTGCCCACCACCACGTTTCAGGTGAATGGTTCCGCGCGAATGGCAACGGTTCTCGGCGAGATGCAGGCGGCCCTTCAACTCACAGCGGCAGATCTCGCCACAGCCGGCGTCCTCAGTCTCACCGCGGCGAACCCGGCGCCGGGCGGCGGCACATCTGCTCCCATCCTGCTTGCGGTGAACAGTCCCGCACCCACCGTGCTGACCATTAGTCCGGCCACGCTTTACCAGGGCACCACAACGCCGACCATCGTGACGGTGCAGGGATCGAACTTCCTCCCCGGCAGCACCGTCCAGGTCGGGTCATCCGGCCGCCCTGTCACCCTTGTCAGTGCGTCGCAGCTCACCTTTCCGCTCTCCGTAGCGGACCAGGCAAATGCAGGGACGCTGAACATTCTGATCGCGAACCCTGCTCCCGGCGGCGGCGCGGCTCAGACCACGCTCGCGGTCATCAAGCGGGTTCTGCCCGTTTTGGATTCTGTTTCGCCGCTGGCGGCGCCGATCCAGGCAGACGCGCAACTCTCGTTGAGTGGTTCCAACTTCACGTCTGTGGCCGTGGTGTTCTATAACGGCCAGCCTTTGCCCACAACCTACCAGAGTCCCAGCGCGCTGAGCGCCACGTTGCCGGCTGCTCTGATTCAACATCCAGGCAGCGGCCGTTTGACCGTTGCAACCCCAGGGGCGGGGGGCGGCACCAGTTTCCCGGTAAACTTCACGGTCTACATCGCCCTTGCGAATAACAGCGTCATCTTTAGTCCAGTCACTGGCCTGCTGTACGCGTCAGTGCCGACGTCGGTTGGGCCGCCGTATGCAGATTCCATCGTTCCGCTCGACCCAGCTACCGGCATGCCGGGCACGCCCATCGCCACCGGCAGCAATCCCAATGTGCTGGCGCTTACCAGCGACGGCCGATCGCTCTGGGTTGGTCTGGACGGCACAGGAAGCGTGCGAAAAGTCGACCTGACTACTGGCATCGCCGGCATGCAATTTGTACTGCCGGGCAGCGGCGGCAGCAGCCGTGCCACGGCAATGGCGATGGCGGCTCTGCCTGGTTCGCCCGACTCTGTGGTGGTCAGTTCCACCTCGGGCACAGACCGGCTTGACATCTTTGACAGCGGCGTTCCCCGCTCCGTTTCTGTCGCGCCGTACCATCCCGTTGAAGCGCTGCTCATCGATGTGCTGCACCGGCAGGTGTATGCCGGGGACTTCAATGAAACACGTGTCTACTCGTATGACGCTAACGGACTCACCCTTGTGCCCGGCACGCCCGCGGACCTGCTTCCCGCACCCGACGGCAACAACCTCCAGATTGCCGGCGACAACTTCTATAACGATTCCGGAGAGGTCTACAACGTACAGACGGGCAAGCTGCTCGGCACCTTCCCCGGACCGGGCTCACCTGCCGAGGGTGCCAGTTTCGCTGACCTTTCCACCGGCAAGGAATTCATTCTCGATCCGCAGACGATCGGCAATTATGCCCCCGCAACAGTCCAGATTTTCCGGCTGTCTAGCTTCAGTGCCGACGGCGCGATCCCGGTGGGCGTTCGCGTGGATGTAACCTCAAACGCGGCGACCGCTCTCCAACTGGGCCGATGGGGTGCGAACGGACTCTTCTTCCGCGATTCGGAGGCCATCTATGCCATCCAGTCCCCCCAGATTAAAGATGTGACCGGGCTGCCGGCTGATTTGCAGATCGCGCTCTCCGCCAGCGGTACAGCGATGGGCGGCGCCACCACCTATCTTGCCACGATCACCAACGCCGGCCCCGCGACGGCCACCAACGTCACCGTCTCCGGGTTTCCGCCCTCCACAGGAACACTCGCCGCCATCACGCCTTCCGCGGGAAGCTGCCAGACTGCCGGCAGTACAACCTGCAGCCTGGGTTCGCTGCCCAGCGGCGGCATGGCTACGGTGACCTACACCGTCCAGCAGAATGCGCTCGGTACGGCTGTGATGACCGTGCAGGTGGGCGGGGCAGAGAACGATCCTCTCCCCGCGAATAACCAGGCGAGCAGCAGCCTCTCGATCACACCCTGACGCGGGACTCATCGCGAGTGCGTCAACCCGCGCGGGGAACTGTGTAGGCTGTTTCCATGCAGGAGCAGCCGCGCATTCTGGGGCTCGACATCGGCGACCGCCGTGTGGGGATCGCACTTTCCGATGCTTTCGGGCTCACCGCTCAACCGGTGCTTACTCTGCTGCGGTCCAGCCTGCGACATGATCTGAAGTCGATCGGCCGGCTCTTGCGCAAACACGCCGTGGCTGAAATCGTAGCGGGCAATCCGCTCTACATGAGCGGCGACCTGAGCCCGCAGGCGGTCAAGGCTCAGAGCTTTGCGGACGTGGTACGGCAGGAATTCCAGCTGCCCGTTCACCTTTGGGACGAGCGGCTCAGCACCACCGAGGCGCACCGCCATCTCGACCACCTGGGCCACGCATCAACGGGACGCAAGGGCATCATCGACCAGGTCGCCGCCGTGCTGATCCTGCAATCCTTCCTGGATGCCCGCGCTCTGCAACGCAATGTCTTGGAGCAGACCTGAAGTGACCGCTCGAGGGTTTCATGGCCTCTCGATCCGGCGTCTTCCTGAACGAAGTGAAGGATCTGCTCTTGGGCTTTGTATCGACCAGGAAGAAAGCAGATGCTTCGTCGCGAGCTCCTCAGAACGATCCTTCGTTTCCCGCGTCAGAACTGGAAACGCGTTACGAAGGCCTGTCGACAAAATGGTTCAAATGGATCGACGTATGCGGACCTATACACTCGTCGGTAAGCCATGATCCGACGCTGCCTGCTCGCCGAAGCTGAAGCGATTTGCGCCATCATCAATGAAGGTGCAACGGCTTACCGGGGCGTGATCCCGGCGGACCGGCTGCACGACCCATACATGCCGCTGGAAGAGCTTCGACGTGAGATCGAGGCGGGTGTCGAGTTCTGGGGTGAGGAGCAGAAGGATGGCGCTCTGGCGGGCGTGATGGGCATCCAACAGGTACAGGATGTCACCCTGATTCGGCACGCCTACGTGCGCACCGCGATGCAGGGCGCGGGCGTGGGTAGCCGCCTGCTCTCCCATCTGCGGTCTACAACTGACCGGCCAATCCTCATCGGCGCATGGGCAGACGCAGCGTGGGCGATCCGCTTCTATGGCAAGCATGGCTTTCGCCAAGTCGACGAATCCACAAAGACGCGCCTGCTGCGCCGCTACTGGAAGGTGCCGGACCGGCAGATCGAAACATCCGTCGTACTCGCGGACACAGCGTGGTCGGAGCGCGAAGCAACAGGCCCGCCTGCCTCGTAGTTCCGGCGGCAGCGAAGCGTTTTGGTAGATGCGCGGAAGCTACGCCCACACTGGAGGCAGGGTAGGCGAAAGTCATATTTGCAAAATGACTACAAGCGCGTTTGTGAGGTCTAAGCCTGACCTCTTACAACTCCATGAGCGCATTGCCTATGCTCGCCAAGTGGGCTTTTGTCGCTGGTCGATATCAACGAGCCCACCGATCAGCACCGACTTGCATAGTTGTTTGCGACACTACGGAGTGAACCAGACTCACTCATAATGTCTATCTTGGGGCCAATTATCATCGGTCTATGAGCAAAATGCTGCGGATCGGAGAGCTCGCCAAGCTTGGAAAGGTCACTCCGCGTACTGTCCGCTACTACGAGAGCCTTGGCCTTCTTCCACCGGGTGAGCGCGAGGGAGCCGGACAGCACCGTTATCCCGAACAGACCGTCGCGCGGCTTCAAAAGATCGATCAATTGAAGGCTCTGGGTCTGAGCCTTGAAGATATCGGCAAGGTAATTCATCTTTACTTCGACGATCCGACGGGAAAAAGAGCCAAGATTAAGGTGCTGGAGATGCTTCGTGATCATCTTGCTGAAACGGACATACAAATGGCATCACTCACTGAATTTCGCTCCGAGCTGATGGATCATATTAAGCGTTTTGAAGGTTGGCTGGACTCGCACGCCAGGTAGGATTATGCTTGACCGTAACGTGACGCTTACGTCAACTGTGTGTTTTGGAGTAAGGCGCTAGATGAGCGAACGGATTGGATGGATCGGACTCGGCAAGCTGGGGTATCCCATGGCCGTCAATCTGCTGGAGTGCGGTTACCAGCTCACGATTTACAACCGTACTCGAGGCAAAGCTGAGCCGCTCGCCGAACGTGGAGCGCAGGTAGCAAGTGATCCTTGGCATGTAGCAGATAAGGATGGCATCGTTGTGTCGGTCCTCTGGGACTCTGACATAACCGAAAGTCTTGTGACGCCTGCCTTCCTTTCGCGCATGGAAGGCGGAATACACGTCGGCATGTGTACCGGCTCACCCGAGGCCGCGAAGAGGTTGGCGAAGCTGCATGCAGACCATGGTTCAACGTATGTGGAGGCCCCGGTCTTCGGTCGCCCTGAGGCAGTCACGGCTCGTCAACTGGCCATTCCTTATGCCGGTCCCCTGGAGGCAAAGAACCGCGTGAAGCCCGTGCTTACCGCTATGGGTGGTTCTGCGCTCTTCGATATGGGAGAACAGCCGGGAGTTCCCACCGTAATCAAGCAACTCGGCAACTTCCTCATCATCTCCGCCGGACGCTCCCTGGTGGAGGGTCTTGCGATTGCGGAGAGGGCAGGCGTGGATCCGGCGGCCGCGGTGAAGATGCTAACGGAAACGCTCTTCCCTTCGCCAATTTATCGCAGCTACGGTTCGGCCATTGCTGAGAAGAAGCAGGACATCAACACATCTCCGATTCCAGCAAAGGACCTTGGACTCTTCCGACAATTAGCGGAAGAGTTCGCCCTGCCACACCCGATCACGCAAACGCTGCTTCACTTGGCGAACGCAACGAGTCAGTAGTGGCTTGTAGAAAGCATGATTCAACAACTAAGTCTGGGACGCGAGGTGTGGAATGAGAGCGGCATGGTACGAACGAAACGGAAGCGCGCGGGATGTGCTGAAGGTAGGAGAACTGGAGAAACCCAGAATCGAACCCGGCAAAGTTCTGGTGAGAGTGCATGCAGCCGGAGTGAATCCGTCAGACACGAAACGGCGAGCACGCGTAGCTCTCCTCCCCGGAAACAAGCAACAGATTCCGCACCAGGACGGAGCCGGCGTCATCGAGGAGACAGGTGAGGGTGTCTCTGCTTCCCGACTCGGACAGCGAGTGTGGATCTACGAAGCTCTGGTCGCAGGGAAAGCTGGGTGTGCCGCACGGTATGTCGTCGTTCCAAGCGGGAACGCGGTCGAACTCCCGGAAAACGTCTCGTTTGAAATGGGTGCATGCCTTGGCGTTCCGGCCTTGACGGCGCACCGTTGCGTATTCGCGGATGGTCCCGTGACAGGTAAGACCGTGCTCGTGACCGGAGGCGCGGGCTCTGTCGGTGTCCACGCCATCCAGTTCGCGAAGGCGGCGGGTGCAAGGGTATTCACAACCGTCAGCCGTCCCGAGCAAGCTGTTGTGGCAAAATCTGCGGGGGCGGATCTTGTGATCAACCGACATGAAGAAGATGTGGTGGGTCGTATCCAGGAGACGGC
>CAXTRR010000091.1:0-5603 GCA_964246795.1 uncultured Terriglobus sp.
CCGAGAAGTTCGGTTTTGGAGACCGACAGTTTAACCGTTGAGCTTACGCCCCTGTATGCTCTGAGCTTTCGCCCCATAGGCCGCACAAGCCACGTCCGCTTGCCCGGCGAACACCTAATCATAGCCGATTTCGTTGGAGCGGGAAAGGCGGGAGGGGACGGCCTCCCCGCGTATGCCAGGGGATCGCTTGCGTCCCCGCGATCTCCCCGGCCCTTCCTTCCAAAGCCGAACTACTCTAGCCAGGAGTCGCGGACTCCCGCCGCGGACGGCGCCTGCGCAGCCGCAAACCTTTCGAGAGGCATTCCACTTCCATACCAGTCCACGTTCCGCGTCACGTACATGGCTGCGGCCACGGCGGCAAAACTGGCGCTGGCGCCCACCAGCAGGGCATATGCCTCCACGCGCAACAGCACATAGATAAACGCATAAAGGCCAGTAAAGACCGCGAGGGAGCGAAACGCCAGCTTCCTGCTGCGGAAGACCCAATCCGTGTTCAAAGCGAAGAGCGCAACGGTGAATGTACCGGCGATCAGAAAGCTCAGGTCGAAGCCAAGATGCTCGGCCAGTGACAGCAGCAGGAGATAGAAAATAGTTTGCGCAATGCCGACCAGGGCGTACTGCGCGGGGTGCAGGCTCTTGCCGGTCAACACCTCAAAAAGAAAGTAAGTCAAAAACACCAGGCCGAGAAAGAGCGTGATGTAGTGCAGGGAGCGGTGCATCGACCGGTAGGAATCCGCCAGACGGACGCCCCAGACAGTCTTCGGCTGGGCCGTCGGGTTTTCTGAAGAGGCCGCGAGCACGCCGTATCTGTCGGCGCGTTCGGTCGTAAGGTTCTCCACAAAAAAGCCGGAGATGCTCATTACAAGGGCCAGCAGGGTCACGATGAAGAACTTCGTGCCGAGCGAACGGAATCGCAAAATGGAGTTGGAAGGCTGAGGCGGGGCGAAGGTGCTCATGGGTGGTGTCTCCTTTGATAGACTTTGTATTGCAAAGTTAGTGGACGCGGGAAGCTACCAGCCAGGAAAGGCAAGGCAGAAACCCTAGACGTTGATGGGGGAAAGCCGCTCGCTGCGGCGCGGCTCAGTTCCGCTCGCCTCACGTGCGGACGCCGCATCGCGGACAATCTGCTCCAGTATGGTCAGGTATTCCAGGTACCGCTTCCGGCCGGGAGCAGTGACGCGCACATTCGTGTGGGCGCGGCCTGTCTCGCCCTCTTTGGAGATGCGGACCATGCCCTCCTCCCCCAGCACCTGCAGATGCCGCGCCAGGTTGCCATCGGTCAGGTCGCAGAGCTGCTTGAGTTCCACAAAGCTCAGGCCGTTTGCATGCGTCATCAGTGAGGTCAATACGCTGAGTCGTGCGCGTTCATGGATCACGCGGTCCAGGCCGTCATAGGCAAACGGCGCTCCGGATGTTGCGGTTTTCGCTTTAGTCTTCATGGACCGAAGTCTCCCTGGCCGCAAGGAAATGAATGGCCGCCACCAAAGCCATGCCGGCGGCGTACGGCGCCGTCATCCAAACCGGTGCGAGCGCACGTGTGCCGCCAACGCTGATGCACACCAGCCCGCTCAGAAGGAACCAACAGCCCACCAGCAGCATGGACCGCGGCAGGCAGCGGCACGACGCAAAAACACCCAGGCTGAAGATCATCTGCCAAAGGCCGGGCAGCATCCACAACTCGGCCGGCGCACTCTGCAGCAGAGCAAATGGCAGGGCGATGCCGGCGATGGCCGCGGGCAGGAACTGCGCCACGGCCATACGGATCATCTCGTCCGCCATGCCAGAGTGGAGCCGGTTCGCCCGCCGCAGCATCTGCGTGGCGATCAGCGCGGCACAAAAAACACCGGTGCTGAGCCACAGCGTCACATAATGCGTGGGACGCAACCAGGGTTCCGGCAGCCAGCGCGCCTGGGCCCCGCCCGCCAGCAGCGCCACTATCGCTGTGGCAAACAGCGTCGCCGGCCCATAGCCGCGGAACTCCGTCGTCTGCGCCACCTGCCGGCGGATGCTGCGGATTTCAAGCAGTGCCTGATTCAGTTCGCTCACGGTGCTCTCCACGATATGCTTTGCAATGCAAAGTGTATTCCGCGGATCAATCGCTTGTAAAGCGAGGATTAGATTTCTTCATCAAAGAAATCACTGTCAATTCGTTTCAATTCGAAAACCCGTTCCGTCGTAACACCCAGGCCATGTTCAAACATGAGCTCAGCCATCTGCTCGCCATCTATGAGAACAATCTCGTTCACACGGGCTGCAAAGTCCAGCGCGTCTTTGGTGAAGGTTGAGGTCGTGATGAAGACTCCTTTTCGTGCGCGCCTACCAGTCAGCGCACCTACAAAGTCTCGAATCTCGCGAGACCCAACGGTACCGTTGTCCCAGCGTTTCGCCTGCACATAAATACGGTCCAATCCGAGCTTGTCCTCCTTGATCTCACCATCAATGCCTCCATCGCCGGCGCGACCAAGCTGGCGAGCGGCATTGACGGCATCTTGGCGCGATCCTCCATACCCCATGGCAACCAGCAATTCGAGCACGAGCATTTCAAATCGCTTCGCAGAACCCGCCTTCGCCGCGGCAAGCAGGTCTGATTGCACCTGCTTGCGCAATGCGAGGTAAGCGCCCTCAATGAGCTCGCTTGGAGTTTGCTCCAGATTGATAACAACAGCGTTCGGCAGTTGAACTTGCTCCTGCGTCTTGCCACTGTTTTGGAAAGCGACGAACTCCGGATATCTCCGAAGCGTCGCAAGATCAATTTTGGAGGGAGATCCTGCCAGAAGCTGCTTGCCGGCGAGGGTAATCTGCAAAGTGGCTCGCCTGGGATAGGAAAGCAGGCCCGCCTTTTTCATATAAGTACGCGCCCAGCCCCATCGATTCGCGAATGTTGTCTGCCCACTGGGCAGTGTCTCGCGCAAATCTGTCCCAGATAGTGAAAACGCCGTTGTGACACTCTTCACTGATTCGGCGGATGCGTGCTCCGCGCCGTCGGCAAGACTTCGAAGAAGCGGCAGCATGAGCGTCTGATAGTCAGGAACGGACATTCTTCCGTTCTAACAGAGCGGTCTGTGACGTGCTCCCAAGGAGAACTTCTCTGAGCACGTTAGCTAACAGCGAATTTCTTAAGGGTGTAGAGCTCCGCTTTCAAGGGTGAAGGCCCGGCATATCGGCCCTGTCCGGAAAGTACACCTCAACGGAAATGCCGCAATAATAACAAGGGCCGCATCTCTCGATGCGGCCCTTCCTGTATTGGGCTTGCGACGGAACACGAGCAGAGCTCGCATCCGCTGCGTGCCGTGCCATTACTTGATGATTTCCGTGATCGTACCGGCACCGACGGTCCTGCCGCCTTCGCGGATGGCGAAGCGCAGGCCCTTTTCCATGGCGACTGGGGTGTGCAGCGTGATTTCGAGCGAGACGTTATCGCCCGGCATCACCATCTCCGTACCCTCCGGCAGCTTGGCCGACCCCGTTACGTCCGTGGTGCGGAAGTAGAACTGCGGGCGGTAGCCGTTGAAGAACGGTGTGTGACGGCCGCCCTCTTCCTTGCTCAGCACGTAGATCTCGCCCTTGAACTGGGTGTGCGGCGTGATCGATCCCGGCTTGGCCAGAACCATGCCGCGCTCCACGTCTTCCTTGGCAATGCCGCGCAGCAGCAGACCGGCGTTGTCACCGGCCAGACCTTCGTCCAGCTGCTTCTTGAACATTTCCACGCCCGTGACCACGGTCTGGCGCGTCTCGCGGAAGCCCACGATCTCCGCAGGTCCGCCCACGTTGATCTTGCCGCGCTCGATACGGCCCGTGACGACGGTACCGCGGCCCGAGATCGAGAAGATGTCTTCAATCGGCATCAGGAAGGGCAGGTCGACCAGGCGGTCTGGCTGCGGAATGGTTGCGTCCACGGCGGCCATCAGCTCATCGATCTTGGCCTCCCACTGCGCCTCGCCATTCAGTGCACCCAGTGCCGAGCCGCGGATGACAGGAACGTCGTCGCCGGGGAAGTCGTACTTCGAGAGCAGCTCGCGGACTTCCATCTCCACCAGATCCGTCAGCTCCTCGTCTTCCACCGAATCGCACTTGTTCAGAAAGACCACGATGTACGGCACGCCCACCTGGCGGGCCAGCAGAACGTGCTCCTTGGTCTGGGGCATCGGGCCGTCGGTCGCCGCAACCACCAGGATCGCGCCGTCCATCTGTGCCGCGCCCGTGATCATGTTCTTGATGTAGTCCGCGTGGCCGGGGCAGTCCACGTGCGCGTAGTGACGATTTGCCGTCTCATACTCCACGTGCGACGTTGCGATCGTGATGCCGCGCTCCCGCTCTTCTGGAGCGTTGTCGATCGTGTCAAACGAACGAAACTGGATCTTCGGGTTGTGCTTGCTCAGCACCTTGGTGATTGCCGCGGTGAGCGTGGTCTTGCCGTGATCAATGTGACCAATCGTTCCAACGTTCACGTGCGGTTTGGAACGGTCAAATTTTTCCTTCGCCATCTTAGTGCTCCGTAGTGGTAAGCCGTTTGCCAGGCGGCTTCATGGGTTCAAAACATTGTTCGGGCTGCCGCACTGCACGGCTCCAAGCCCAGGAAAATTGGGAAACTTCAATAGTAGGCGTACACCTTCAGGAACCTGCGCCGCAGCTCCGGGTCCACCTGCTCCAGCATGCTCAGGTAGAGCTCGCGAATCATGCCCTGGTCGCCATCGCCCAGCTTCGCGTACTCCGCGGCGGCGGCGGGCCCGAGCTTGCCCGCATGCAGCACTTCTTCAAAGTGACGGATGCGCAGCTTGTCCGATCGCAGGGAAGAGAGAAAGCCCGGGACCTTGCCGCTGGAAAAGGAGCTTTCAACGGCCTGCCGGACGATGCCGTATGCCTCTTCATTGCCGACCGCGATCACTGCCTGTTCGTACATGCCTTGCCTGTTTCCCTCAATACCGATGTGGAGCGGGAGACGGGGATCGAACCCGCGACCAACAGCTTGGAAGGCTGTGACTCTACCACTGAGTTACTCCCGCGAAAAAACAGCTTCGAGCGACAAATGAGCGGAAAGCTGCACAGTAGCTGGAAGCCTGAAATCTGGAGCTGATGGAGGGGCTTGAACCCTCGACCTCTCCCTTACCAAGGGAGTGCTCTGCCACTGAGCTACATCAGCTTCTCCGAAGGAAGCTTACAGATCTTCCTTCGCCCTGCTCTCCGACTGCCGTTGGCGCGCTCGCCCGATCAGCACCCGGAATGCAAAAAACCCTAATAAGACCCACGCCAGCGCCCGGTATCTACCCGGGTCGATCGTGAACCACACTCCAACAGCCGCACCGGCGAGCACCAGCAGAGCCAGAACCATGCGCTGCTGCGATCCCGGTCCGTCCATCACAGGTCAAACCACCACACCGGCACCCGCCGGCAAAACTTATGGTGCACAGGGGAGGATTCGAACCTCCGTAACGCGTTGCGTGGCAGATTTACAGTCTGCTGCCATTAACCACTCGGCCACCTGTGCATTTTCCCGCTCTCAACGCTCACCAGAGAAGGTTCGTTTGCCGCATCGGCGTGGGTCTGGAACTGGAGCTGGCGAAGGGATTTGAACCCCCGACCCTCTGATTACAAATCAGATGCTC
>CAXTRR010000092.1:0-5429 GCA_964246795.1 uncultured Terriglobus sp.
GCCACAGCACGTAGTTTGACCCGCCCAGCGCCTTTGTCACGTCCAGGCAGTGCTTTACGGTGGCTGCGCTATAAGCGAAGACTTCCGGATCAGGATTGGTGGCGGCCCCGGCCATGAAACGCGGGTGTGAGAAGAGGTTTGCCGTACCCCACAGCAGCTTTACCTTGGCCGACTGCATTTTCTGCTGCAGGTAGTCAGCCATGGTGTGGAAGTTGGCGAGCGACTCCTTCAGCGATGCGCCCTCCGGCGCGAGGTCGCGGTCGTGAAAGGTGAAGAAGGGCAGGTCCAGCACACGGAAAAGGTCGAAAGCCGCATCGGCCTTCATCTTTGCCGCTGCAATCGGGTCGAGAGAGGCGTCCATCCAGGGGCGTTGTATGGTTGCGGCCCCAAATGGATCACTGCCGTTCATCGCGAGCGAATGCCAGTAGGCCACGGCAAAGCGAAGATGCTCTGCGAGCGGCTTGCCCAGGACAACCCTGGCCGGGTCGTAATAGCGATAGGCCATCTCCGATTCTGAAGAAGTACCTTCAAACCGCACCGTGTCAAAACTGGAAAACACACTCTCTGCCATCGCACTCTCCTGCCCGGCGGAGCAGCTTCCCGTTTCGCCGGTGTTCTCTGGGCCGCGCCGAGCTCTTTTGAAGAGCCGTGCGTCTAGCATCGCACGTGCCCCTCGTCCCACATCACCGTTCAGTGCGGGTTAGGTTCAGCAAGCGCTGTGAGTTCGAAAGCGACGCGCCAAGACTGGTGGAAATGCGCGCTAGCGTTCGGACACATTAGTGAAGCCCACCTTAAGAAACGCTGAATCCTGAGTAGATTTCACGGTCTGCTCACACAACGCTCCTGTTCCGCAAAGCACCCCGGGATGGCACCCTTCGACGCCGTTCTTTTCATCGTGCATTTACCGACGCGGGCATGAGTCGCTGTCACGCTGGACTTGCCATCAGCAACGAAAGACGTGCTTTTGCGGGAGTTGTGCGTATATGCATTTGGAGAGGATCCTTTTTCGCGGTGCGGCTGTGTGTCTGGCCATCGCGGCTGTGTCAGCGGCAGCGCAAACGGGTACAGGCGTCATCACGGGCAGCGTTCATACGCCTGACAATGCCGCCCTTCAGGGAGCGCAGGTCAGCGTCGATCCGGGTGGGGCCCGAACGCTCACTGGTGCTGACGGCCAATTCTCCCTGGTGGGTCTGCCCGCCGGCACCTATACAGTGACCGTGACTTACTCCGGCTTTCAGAACTTTACCCAATCCGTAACTCTCACCTCCGCCGCCGGAGCCAGAGTGGATGCGGCGCTCGCCATCTCCTCCGGCCGTGAGGACGTGAGCGTCTACGCCGACCGGCAGGGTGGCGAACTCGAAGCCATCAACCGCACCTTCAATGCAGACAACATCATCAACGTTCTGCCGGCGGACGTGATCACCAGTCTGCCGAATGCCAACGTTGCAGACGCGATTGGCCGGCTGGCCGGGGTCACGCTGGAGCGCGATGAGGGCGAAGGCAAATACGTGAAAGTCCGCGGTACTGAGCCGCGCCTCACACACACCACATTGGACGGTGTAACCATCGCGTCGCCCGAGTCGGTGCGCCAGATCAAGCTCGATATCATCCCCGCGAACCTTGTCGAATCCGTGCAGATCAACAAAACGCTGCAGGCCAATATGGAGGCAGACGGCATCGGCGGCTCAGTGGACCTGCGCACAAAGAGCGCGGAAAACCGGCCAACGGTCTATGTCGAGTCCACCGGCGGCTATACACCCATTCTCGGCGGCCGCCCCAAGTACCAGTTCGACGGCACGATTGGCCGGCGATTCCTGGAAGGCAAGAAGCTGGGCGCGCTGTTCGGCGCCTCCTATGACTTCAACGGGGAAGGCATCAATGACGTGGAGCCGGGCCCGGCGCTTAGCGGTACCTACGATCTTCGTGACTACCGCTACTTCCGCGACCGGTGGGGTTTGGGCGGCACCTTCGACTATCGCCTTACCGACACTTCCAATGTTTACCTGAAGTACCTGTACGCTCATTTCAAGAATTTCGGCGATGACTGGATTTATAGCCCGACGATCAACACCTTTGTTGGCGACAGCCTCACGCAGGGCGATGTGGATGGAACTATCAGCTTCCAGGCGCTGCGCCGCCGTCCCATCCAGGACATTGGTGGGCTGCAATTTGGCGGGCATCACGTGCTTGGCCGTTCTATTCTGGCCTGGGACACAAACAGCTCACTCGGGCGCACGCGGGATGCTGGTTACGACAACTCGCACTTTGGCCCGAATAGCTCGGCAAATCCGCTGAACAACATCACTTACAACCTGGATGTATCCAATCCGCTGGTTCCACACATTAACGCTCAGCAGGTTCCAGGTAACGCCAGCATCTTCGACCCAACAAAGTACTTCTTCCAGTACCGGTCTTCTCAGAACTTTTCTAGCCCCGAAGTGGATCTCGGCTTTGGCGCCTCCCTCGCGACGAGTTATTCGCTGGCAGGCCATAGCAGCATTTTTGAATTTGGCGGCCGCTTCCGGAATGAGCATAAGTTCATCAACCAGGACACACGGAATTATTACGCTCCGGGAACAACCTTTAACGCAAGACATCAGCCAATTTTTCACGGCGAACTTGCAGCCGCGGCGCTTTCTAATTTCAACAACAACTTTTCCGATTCGAACTATTACGGAAAGTCCTACACCTTTGGCCAGGGCGCGGATGTGGAGCGTCTACGGCTCTACGCGGGGCAAACCGACCTTGGAACAAACGACAATGTCGGAAACTCCTTCAATCAGATCGAGAAGGTATCTGCCGGTTACCTGATGAACTCGACCACCCTGAATCGTTTCCGGCTGGTTCTGGGTGTGCGTTTTGAGAACACAAGCGAAAACAATCTTGGATACCTGGGCGGCACGAACGCGAATGGAACGGGAACGGCGCCCATCCGTGTACAGACGTCGTACCTTGACGTACTTCCAAGCGCCTCCCTGCGCTACGAACTTGACCCGCGATCTGGTATTCGCCTCGTTTATGGACGCGGCATCTCCCGCCCGAACTTCAGCGACTTGATACCTTTCCAGAGTGCGCCATCCGGCGGAAATGCGCGGAACACAGTCAGCCAAGGCAATCCGAATCTGAAATCGGAATACGCCGACAACATCGACCTGCTTTACGAAAACAACCTGTCACACCAGGGCTTGTTACAGGCGGGATTTTTCTACAAGCGCTTTACCAATCCAATTCTGCCGACTCAGACCTTCCAGTCACCAAATGCGTCCGTCACAGGCAATGGCCAGAACTACTTTCTGAATCAGACAATCAATGCTGGATCGGCTTGGGTCTACGGATTTGAGGTTTCCTTTCAGCAACACTTCACATATCTGCCCGGCATGCTGGACGGCCTGGGCGTTTCAGCCAACTACGCTTACACCAACTCGCAAGCAAATCTGCCAGCTTATGTAGACCTGACGCAGCCGAATGTCCCAGTTGGAACGATCAGCGGCCCGAACCGTGGCCCGGGAGGGTCGAGCCCGGCTCTGATTGGGCAAGCACCGAACAGCTATAACTTTTCGCCGACCTATGACAAGAAGAACCTGTCACTCCGTCTCGGCATGACATACAACCAGGACAATATTTACGCCTACACCTACAACGACGCGAGGTACAGTGGTCCGATTACACAAGGCGGTGGAGGCGGCGGGATACACGGTCCCAATGGTGACCAATACTTCTACTCTCACCTGCAGATTGACCTGCAGGGAACTTACAACCTGCCAAAGGGTTTTCAGGCTGTTGCCTATGGCCTGAACATGAATAACGAGGTCTTCGGCTTCTACCAGGGCAGCACCATCTACCCAATTCAGCGTGAGTTTTATCGCCCGACTTATGGTGGTGGACTTCGCTGGTCTCCTCACCGCGAGCGGTAAGTGAATTGGAGAGGCGCAAGCCAGGACAGCAGATGCCCACTCAGAAGGAGTGGGCATCTGCTTTAGTGCTCTTCATGGTGGAGTCGGTCCAGCTGCTCCCGGGCGTCGCCGCCATCGCCGATGCGCAACGCCTCATTCGCTGGCCGGATAAACGCACTCACGCGTTCCCACATATCGGGCGGCCCTTGCTTGGCCATCCATGTCGGCAGATTGAGCCGAAGGAAGGTACACAGGGACAGGGCTTGCGGCTCATACAGGGCTCGAATCGAGGTCAGCCGCTGCCGGGCCGCATCGTCGTTGCAGAGTTCCATGCGCAGCTCACCCAAAGCTCCACACAGCTTGCCGAACTGGTCAGGCGGCATGCGGTCTTCGCCTGTTTCCAAGGTTCCCGGCCAGTTCTCCGTAATGTTGAAGATGTGGCCGATATCGACCAATGCATGCCGGCCAACGGTAAAGGTGAGCTGCGCCTGGCGCACCGCCTCCCCGTGCATGGTGGCCATCAGCACCGCGCACGTATCCAGCACGCATACCAGCGCGGAGAGCCAGTTCTGATTGTCGTGCTGTGAACGGTAGTAGCACAGAATAGGATAGGAAACGTGAGATTCCAGCAGCTCCGCAGCCCATCGTTCCCAATCGGAGAGCAACTGAATCAACGCAATCTGCCCGCCCTCATACCCATGCCGGCGTAGCAACTCGGCTGCCGTAGGCGGTGAGCCGGCGCGGCCATCCAGCAGTGCCACCAGGATTTCGCGCCGGGAAAACGCCTGGTAAAGCACCGGAACATAGCCGATCACCAGCGCCACAAAGGCCAGGCCCATGCCAGATTCCAGCACGGTACATACCCGGGCCGTCTGGTTGCGCGGGGTCACATCGCCCAGGCCGAGCGTAAAGAGCGTGGTACCGCTGACATAGAAGTCCGTGCGCAGCTGCGCCCATCCGTGTTCGCTGGTGTGCAGCGCATCGTTAAAAGGCGTGCCGAACGCGAAATACAGCAGACCGAAGCCGCCGGCCAGCAGGGTGGCCCACACCACCAGCAGCACCAATAGAGAAAGCGGGCCGAAGACGCTGAAGATCTGGTCGCGAAGGCGCCGGTCCTGCGTCCACTCCGCAAGGCTGACCCACGGCCGCCAGGTCACAAGATAGAACAGTCGCGTGATGCGGAAGCGCCCCTTGGGCCGCCGCGGCAGGATGATGGTCTGAAAAGCGTCCAGCACCGCACCCGCCATGAAAAACACACCGAGCAGGAAGGCGAGTATGCGCATACGTACGCTTTGGACTGCACGAGAGCCGCTGACGATGCGCTTGAAGGCGCATACCGACTTCCCCACTGGTGAGATCGCAGCTCAGTGGCGTCGAATGAGCCGCTCCAGCAAGGAGTAGGCCTGGCTTGTCACCAAGAGGGAGAAATGCTGGCGGAGAGTGGGGGATTCGAACCCCAGCGCTGCGCGTGAGGGAGAATCTGTGGCGGAGAGTGGGGGATTCGAACCCCCGATAGAGCTTTTGACCCTATAACGG
>CAXTRR010000093.1:0-5037 GCA_964246795.1 uncultured Terriglobus sp.
TGCCTGCTCCCTGCTCCCTGCTCCCACTAATTGAATAACGAACTCACACTCGTCTCCATGTGTATGCTCTCGATTGCCCGGCCCAGCAGCCCCGCCACCGTCAGCACCTTGATCTTGCTGATCGCCGCCGCTTCCGGCTTAAGCGGAATGGTGTTTGTGACCACCAGCTCCTTCAGCCGGCTGTTGGCGATGCGCTCCACCGCGGGGCCGCTCAGCACGCCATGCGAAGCGCACGCGTAGACCTCCTCGGCACCGCTCTCCAGCAGCGCATCGGCCGTCTTGGTCAGTGTGCCGGCCGTATCCACAATGTCGTCCAGGATGATGCACGTCCGGCCGCGGACATCGCCGATCACGTTCATCACTTCCGTCACGTTGATGTCGGTGCGGCGCTTGTCCACAATGGCCAGCGGCACGCCCAGCTTCTGCGCAAAGAAGCGCGCCCGCTCCACGCCGCCAGCATCGGGTGAGACCACAGTCAGGTTGGGCAGGTTCAGGTCGCGGAAGTACCCCACCAGCACCGGCGATGCGAACAGGTGGTCGACTGGAATATTGAAAAAACCCTGAATTTGTGCCGCATGTAGATCCACCAGCAGTGCGCGGTTGGCACCGGCGGTCTGCAAAAGGTCGGCAACGAGCTTGCTCGTGATCGCAACGCGCGGGCGGTCCTTGCGGTCCTGCCGCGCATAACCGTAATACGGCATCACCACGGTAATGCGGCCGGCCGATGCCCGCTTGAGCGCGTCGATCATGATCAGCAGCTCGATCAGGTGCTTTTCCACCGGGGCACACGTCGGTTGCAACAGGAAAACATCCGCGCCACGCACGTTTTCCAGCAGCTGGAAGTGGATCTCTCCATCGGAAAAACCCTGCAGCTTCGTCTGCCCCATGGGCACACCCAGAAAGGCGCAAACCTCTTCACACAGGGGCCGGTTGGCTGATCCGCAGAAAATCTTGAAGCGCTTGTCATCCGCCAGCCGGGAGGATCGCTTGCGCTCCGGTGTGGCGGCCGGGACGGCCACTTTGCCGGGCTGCTGCGTTGACTGCGTGGGCTGAGGCGGCGCGGAGGTCACGACTGCGTGCCCCGCGCTGCCCAGGGAGTTGCCGTTTGAGTTGTGTAACGAAGAAGAGCTCCCGTTCGGGCCCTGGGCCAAATCCGGGGTGGAGACAAACGTGGGTGTTTCCTGCTGAGGTGCCATGTGCGGTGCGGGTCCTTTCCAAGCCGGTTAGCGTTGGCAAAAGAGGGCTGCTGCCGAAGATGTCCTGCCTGCCTGCTTTTCGCTCTCCGCGCCTGAAGTCCGCGCGGAATTGCAAGAAAGAGGACCGGCTCTGATGGTTGGCTGGGCGACCAGGATTCGAACCTGGACAAAGTGCTCCAAAGGCACTTGACCTACCGTTAGTCGATCGCCCAAACTCACGTGCCGGCCAAAGGACGCCCGGCAACGAGAACGACCGTCACCAGTGTAACGAAAGTTTGGTGACATATGCACCAGGAAAACCAGAACTCCACGCGGTCTTCAACTCACAGTGCCCCATATCCATCGGGGGCCCGTAACTTGCTCCTGAGACATGGGTTCCACCGTTTTTCAAAATAGTGCCTTCCAAAACTCCGGACGACTCGACCCGGGTCTAGCCGCCAAACATCGTTCCCCAGTACTCCTCCCTGGTGACGGTATGCGTCACAAACGCCCGCACCCCGCCACCCAGGCCCAGCACCTTCTCCCGCGCCTCCTCGGCATCCGCCGCGCTGCGGTAAAGCCCGAAGAGCGACGATCCCGAGCCCGAAAGCATCGCCAGCACCGCCCGGCCATCCAGGGCAAGCACGTCCTTGATCGTCCGCAACAGGGGCTGCTGGGGGAAGACCACTTCCTCAAAATCGTTGGCGATGCCCATGCGAACCAGCGCCGCCAAGGTATCTGACCCAACATCACCGGCCAACTCACCGCCGCCCAGCCCAGCTTCCCAAAAAGCCGAGGCATACACCCGGCTCAGTTCGTCCAGCCGAGCCTGGCCGGCTTCGGCACCCAGCCGCGCGATCCGCTCATCCCAAGCGCGAAAAGCCAGCGGCGTGGACGACCCCACCCCCGGCGACACCACCACGCACGGCATTGAAGGCAGGTCCGGATAGGGCACCACCAGCTCCCCCCGGTTGTGCGCGTACACCGTGCCGCCCAGCAGAAATACCGGCACATCTGAGCCAACCGCCTCCGCCAAACGCAGCCGCTCCGGCCCACTTAAAGACCGTTGCGTCGAACCGTGCCCAACCGGACTCTTCGGAAACCCAGGAACCGCGTACCCCATTCTTTCGCGGCTCTCTCGCGAAGGGGTGGGTTCCTCGCCACGATCCTCAAAGGACAGACCAGAAGGCCACCCGGCAATCTGCCGCTCCAACCCCAGCAGCGCCGCCGCGGCATTGGCCGAACCAGCCCCCATACCCCCCTGCGGCGACAGATTCTTCTCGAGATGCACATGCACCCGAGCCGTCAAGCGCATTACTTCCAGCGCCGCCGCAACCATGCGGAAAGCAGTGTTGCGCGCATCCCGCGGCACCCGCGGATCGTTCGACTCCAGCGTGATCTCCGTCACCGCCGCCGGCTCCGCATGCACCGTCACCACATCATGCAGAGCCACCGTCTGAAAGAGCGTCGTCAGATGATGAAAGCCGTCCGCCCGTGGCGGCCCAATCCGCAGCCCCAGATTGATCTTGGAAAACGAGCGGACGGCAACAGGCTCTCCCATCCGACCAGTCTATGCCGCAGGCTGTGTGCGCAGACTTAGGGCATCTCCCGCGCGACCACATCCATTTGAAAGGTATGCTTCGATTCAACATCGTCCGACGAGAAAATTGGAATCACTCTGTCTGGCACCAGGATCACCGACCCTTCCCACTTGCGCTGGCTGATAGTTGGGTCCGCCTTGTTTGCGGAATCGGCCACAGAGCTAATCTCCGCCACTATTTTAGTGACAAGCTTGCCGCCGATCACATGAGCATCCCGTACGTCGATGTTGATGCCGATATCGATGTAGGAGACGGTCGATTGGACTGTGCCCTTGTCCGTGTTGGATCCCGTGGTGAGTGGAATTTTCGTGCCGCTGCGGATCGTGGCAAAGCCGCGTTCGGTACCCTGCATCGTGACATAGGTTTTGTACTCACGGGTGTTGATCAGCCGCTTACCATCCAGTTCTTTCGCCGTGAAGTGAAGTTCGTAGATGTGCGGCTGCATGTCTGCAGATGTCTGCTCTCCACCGGTTGCCGCAGCCGCGTTGCCAGCTTGCGCGTGCAGAGGTGGCAGCTTCTCCAGATGGTTCGCCTGCACGGCGTCTCCGCCAGTCTGCGCAAGCAGCACAGGCGTGCACATCACTGAGGCGAGCAGAACGCGGGAGGTTAGACGATTGGCCTGCATCATTGAGGTTCCTTTTCAGAAGGCAGCGCCTTCACGGAGATGGGTTGAATGTGGAGTTCCGCCGTTTCCCATGCTGGAGCGGGCACGACGACAACCTCTACTGCAACGGCTGTGACTGCATCCGGCGCAGCCTCTGTCTTGCGACCTCCGGCAGCGGTTTGTTCTCTTGCAGGAAAGGTCTCCAGCCTGGGCAAATCAGCTTCTTGCCTGGTGAATGCCGGAGCTTCATCTTGCGGAATAGAAGCTGGCGTCGATTGCGCGTGTGCTTTTGGCGAAGTATGAATCGCAGCAACAGACACCTTAGCCTGTCGTGACGGTCTGCTTTGGCTCTCCACACGAAACGTAGGGGACGACATCGCGCTCACGCCAACATGGCTGCCTTGGAAATCATGAGAGTGGGTGCTTGCATTGTGCAGTAAGAACGCGGCCACCACTGCCATGGCAGCCAACCCGGAGACACCAGACAGCCACAGCAGGCGCGGACCCTTGTGCCGCTCCGGCATAGCCTCCGGTGCGCTTTCCAGGCGCGAAAGCAGGCGACCGGAGAAGCCCTCCGCCGCAGAACCTGCCGCGCGCTCCCGCACCGCCGTTTGCAGGAGCTCATCGAACCGCTGCACCTGCGCAAGCGAGCGCCTTTCTCTCTGGAAGGTCATCTGCTCTGATTCGTCTGGATGTCGCCCCAATCCATGCGTGCCTGACTCACTCATCCCTCTCCTCCTTCCCAGAACCGTCTCAACCGCCGCCCACTCCCCGGCGGGGGTGCAGCAAACCACTGCTGGCGAATCTGCTCCCGCGCCCGTTTCAGCCGGGTGCGCACCGTGCCCTCCGGTATGCCCAGCACCAGCGCGATCTCCCGCGAGTTCAGCTCCTCAAAGCCGGAAAGCAGCAGCGCTTCCCGCAGCTTGATTGGCAGCGCCTCAATCAGCGCATGCAGACGCTCGCGGTCCGCACTCTCCATTGCATCCCGCTCCGGCGTGTTCTCGCTGCCGGGCACCGTCGAGTCGTCCGCCTGCACATACACCACGCCGCGCCGGGGCAGGCGATCCAGCGCCGCCCGCCAGCACGACCTTGCCAGGAACGCCCGCTCCTCCCGCATGCCGCTCCAGCCGCCGGAGCGGTGCAGCTTCAGCAGGCAATCCTGCACGGCATCCTCCGCGTCCTGCCGCTGCCGCAGCAGGCTGTAGGCAATGCGGTAAAGAAAACCGGCATTCCGCTCCACCATTGCGGCAAATTCCATCTCGTCGCGCGCGTCCGCTGGCTCGGCGGCTCTGGGTCGATGCAATCTCAGCAGGTCTCCCATCGGCCGCGGCATCTGGTTTGAACTCGTTACAGGCATGCGCGCTCTCTTGTCAGGTATGACCGGGATTCCCCGGAAAGTGTTCACTCTTTCTCAAACAGCCACCGGCGCGGTACGCTGCTGTACGGGCAGGTTCGTGGCGGCCACGTGTTTTGCAGTCGATTTCCCCCTTAGCTTGCGTACAACACATTTGAGCCCATCCATGCCCCGCCTCCTGCCCATATTGGCCTGCCTTTGCCTTGCCGCCTTTGCCCCCACGGCCCTGCGCGCACAGCAAACCAGCGCGCCGCAGCCGGATCCGCCGGCCACTGTCGCCGGCAACCCCGCCCGCCTCGGCCC
>CAXTRR010000094.1:0-4897 GCA_964246795.1 uncultured Terriglobus sp.
CCAGCGCCTCCCCGAAGGCTTCCAGCGCGCCGAGTTCCTCCTCCAGCACGGCATGCTCGACGCGGTAGTCGAGCGACGGAAATTAAAGGGGTGGCTGGTCCGGGCGCTCGGGTTTATGGGGCCTGCACATGCTTGAGCTATCCGTCGTTCTCTGTCACATTTCGAGGTAATCTCGCGCAAGACACTGTCCGACAGTGCTACCGAAACAGTCGCGACTGTCGAGCAACAAAACCAGCGGGTTTCCTACGTCTGGCTACCAATCCTTCATCTAGCAGGCGCTTGAGCCAGAGCTTCGCTTGAGCAGTGGATATCTGCAATCGCGAGGCGATGTCCTTTTCCTTCAAAGGTTCTTGCAGAAGCTCCTCAAACACCTGTCGGACAGTGGAAAACAGCACATCCGCATGCGCGGCATCAGCTAGTAGCACACCTGCTCCATTCGCGGCATCAGACGGAGCTAATTTCTCACCCGAACCCGTCCGAGTTGATGCCATACTAACCGTGGAATCGCTGTCCTGCTCCGCAGGCGTCTCGTTCATTTTCGGCTCAGTTGCCGCATGAGGAAAAAGCATTGCGGGAACGTCCGCAATCACGTCTTCGGTCTTGTCAAGAAACAACTGCTTAAAGCTGTCCGCACTTTGGGGATCGGGCCACGGTTGTCCTCCCTTACGCAGCAGTGCCTTAAGCCCGTCGGACCCGTTCTCGGGAGCTCGCACATACACGGGAAGGGAGTGTAGGCGATTCAATTGCTCGGTCGCTCCCGCCCAGGTGCCTCCCTTTTCCAGATCGCAACTCATAACAAGCGCTCGGTCGGCCAGCGCATAAATCAACTTGTTACGCTGCATCGCATGGCCAACATTAAATCCTGCGTTGGGATCGTAAGGAGAGATCAAGACAAGCTTCTCGTCTTGAAGATAAGCGCGGCAGTCCCGGGCAAGCGAAGCCTTTTCCAGTCCGTCCGCAAGGACGCCTACAGCCTTGCCGCCCGTGCGGAGAGCGCCGTGCATCGCCGCCTGATCGATCCCTTTCGCGCCCCCGGAAATGACCGTCTTGCGGGCGCGGGCACTCAGATGGCCGATGCTCATCGTGCTCTCAATCAGTGTCTCGTCGACGTGGCGCGATCCCACAACAGCTAAACCTCCTTCGTCCAGCAGTTCGATAGGGCCGCATCCGTAAAGAAGCGCAGGTGCGCTTGAGCGAAGTTGAGATTTCAACCTGTGTGGGTAATCCGCGTCGGCTCGACTCACGACCCAGATCGCTCTTGAGCGCCAGCGTTCGACCGCTTGGCTGAGGAGAAATCCTCGACGGAGCAGTTCATGCAGGCGCTCGGCAGGTACAACGCTTTCGCAAGCTTCGATGAGATCCCCGGCATCCGGAGCCGCCAAGTCCGCCGGCTGCTGTTGCAGCTCGTGCAAGTGCCGCGCCAAGCGGGTGTACTCGGAAGGTGTCAGCAATCGCGCGGTGGACTCCCCCTTGCCCACACGCAATGGCGCAGTGAGGAGCAGGATCGCTTTCGTGTTTTCTGAAAGAAGGTTGTTCACTGGTCGTGCCCTGTCTGCGCGAGCGCGAGCGGGTACACTTCGCCGCTGCCATGCGTCCGCAGCAGCCACGTGGCGACGGTGAAGGTCCACTTGGAATCCACCATGTCGTCCACCAACAGAACTGGGCCTTTCAGCAGCGGTTCGCCGATGATTTTCAGCGATCCGTCGAGATTGCGTGCCTGCCGTGCGCTGTTTGCCATTGTCTTCTGCTCGGGGCGTTCGTCGGTCTTGCTCAATGATGCCAGAAACGGAAGCCCGAGCGCGTCAGCGAGACGCCGGGCGAAGTCGGGAACGAGGTCGGGATGACGGAAGGACGGGATACAGGTCACCCACGCCGGTGCCGGTTGCGGGCTCCAATCCCGGAGCAATCGCACGCACTCTATAACAAGCTGGTCAGAGAAGCGTCCGTCTCGGTACTTGCCGACGCGAACCGCCTCTCCCACTCCTGCATCGCCCCAGACGCTGAGAGCCCTGCCTGTTTGCGCCCGAGCTTCATTAGAAATTTTGCCCGCTGCCTTGTAGTGCGGCAAGCCCTCCTCCGGCCACTTCTTGCGCGCTTCGATTGGAAAGCTCGTTCGCCTGAGGAAGGCGCCGGCTTTCTGTACCAAAGAGGGATTCGTTGTAGTGGGGAGGAGTTGCGAGAAGGGAACATCAATCTCGCGGTCATCGCCGTTCAGCGCTTCAATCAGAAAGCGCATATGTGCACCGGTCGGCAGGTCGATGTACTCCTGCATCTGTCTTTGTTCAAACCTTCGCACATCCGTCAGCCGTGCGATCCTCTCCCAGAATGTCTCGCTCAACGATGTCGAAGTAAGCTGCCATCTTTTACCTTGTTTGACGAGAGGAGCCGGGGACTCCAGAGCCAGCAATTCGGTCGTTTTTTGGAGACGCTCTTTACTTATGTTCACTACAATCAGGAGTTCCGGAGTGGAAAGGCCGTCCGGTGCCGCCTCAAGTGCCCTCAGAACATCCTGAACTTCCTGAGGAGAAGGGAAAGCGCTCGAGATGAAGTAGTTTGTTATGTCGAGCTCTTCATGGCCGCTTAACAAGACTCCATACGCTTTGTTCAAGGCGCGTCCAGCGCGACCCACCTGCTGGTAATAGGCGACCACAGACCCGGGAGCTTGATAGTGGATAACAAATGAGAGGTCCGGCTTATCGAAACCCATCCCGAGAGCGGTGGTCGCGACAAGTGCCTTTACCTGATTGTGCAGCAAGGCCTGCTCTAAGCGCACCCGATCGTCCCCTGTTTGGCCTGTGTACGCCTCGGCATCGATCCCGCGACTTTGGAGCCATTCCGCGATCCGGTAAGCATCGCGGACCGTCAAGGCATAGATGATGCCGCTTCCCGGAAGAGCAGGGAGCGCGTCAGCTATCCATGCGAGCCGATCAGCCGGGTCCGGCAAGCGCATGGTCTGTAAAGACAGTGAGGGCCGGTTCAGGTCTCCTCGCATAATCTCTAATCCCGGCGCAAGAACTGCGGCTAGGTCGGCCATCACTCGATCATTCGCAGTAGCGGTCGTGGCCAGAAATCTCAGATTAGGAGGCAGTCCCCGTATGATTCTCCCCAGCAGCCGGTAATGCGGTCGAAAGTCATGACCCCAGTCAGAGATGCAGTGCGCTTCATCGACAACAAGGAAAGAAAGGCGACCAGCTACGGGTGCGAGAACTTCTCGCTCGAAGCGTTCGTTCGCCAGACGCTCCGGCGAGATCAGAAGAATGTCAATCTCATTTCGTCGGAACTGTTGCTCGATCAGCAGCCAATTCGAATCGTTTTCAGAGTTGATGGTTTTCGCTCGCACACCCATCCGCTCTGCCGCCGCAATCTGGTTCCGCATCAGGGAGAGAAGCGGTGAAATCAGCAATGCCGGCCCGGCACCCTGCTCGCGCAACAGCTTGATCGCGATGAAGTAGACGAAGCTCTTACCCCAACCCGTTCGCTGCACGACGAGCAAGCGGCCTCGCCCATCAACGACGTGCCGAATCGCATCCTCTTGTCCTTCGCGGAACTCTGCATCAGCCAGTCCCGAAGCAAGCCTGAGCAATTTCAATGCGCGGTTTGCGTCGTAGGGCATGCTCCCCTCCACTGTCGAAACTCGTTAATCTGGATCTGCTTGAATGAAGTCCCAAGCACCATGCGATCGGAAGGAATCGCGGGTAAGCTTCTTTCAAATTTGAGGCGACGCCGGACTCGTAAGCGTAACGACGGCGAACTGGACTCAGTGCGGACCACGAAGCCAAGCCGCGTCGCAAGCGCGTTTGCCGTCTGTGGCATCAGCGCGAAGGCGAAAGGCACAAAGATGCGTACCTCCTCCAAGCGCCCAACCGCCGCCCAGCTCGCGAAGTAGAGCGCCGAGGCCAGCAGGAGCGTGCCGGTCCAGCCTTCCGTGGCTGTGTCCAAGTCCTTGGCTCGCCAGAAGGTGTAAAGAACTGGCGCGAGGAACAGGCTGGCCAGCACCCACTGCATCGGAGCCAGGTTGCGCAGAAGCTGAAAAACCGGCGTGTCGCCGTAAGTCGCGTGCGGGAATGCCTTGTGCGTCAGAACCCAGAGGATCGCGGTGGCCAACAGACCGCTCACGAAGCTGCTCGCCAGCAATACCCGTTTGCTGACAAGGAAGCCGCGCGCGCCGCGCAGGAGCACGTACACGAACAGCGCGAAGTGAAAGATCATGGCGACATCGGAGCGGATCACACCCTGAACGACGGCGAGCGCGATCAGTCCCAGCGCGAGCACGGCTCCCGAGCGCGCCGTGGTCAGCAGATACACGCTGGCCGCGACGAAGAGCGTGCAGGCCCAGGTTTCAGGGCGTTGATACCACAGCGACCAATTCATGTAGTACGTTGTCAGCCCCAGCAGGATCGACAGGCGGAGCCATTGCGAAACCGGCGGTGCCGCCTTAAACGAGCGGGAACCGAACAGGACCGAGCGCGTAAGCAGCCCCGCCGCGAAGGCAAAAACGAAGTCGAACAGCGCGAAGGAATGGCGGTAGGAGAGGTGGCCGTGTGTAGCTTTGAGGAACAGCTTGGCCGCGTAGATCACCCCGACCCGGTACTGCGCGGGAGCCGGTCCTGTCCCGCCGGCGAGCGCCGCGATGCTCTCCGGGTTCGCCTGGAACTGCCGGCTGTAGGTCCAGTAATCGAGAAAAACAAAAGCCGCGACCAGGATGAACAGTATCCAGAAAGAGATGCGGCGCAGGGCAGGGTTCATCGAAGCGTTGCCAAGGAGTGTCGCGGGTTGCATGTGTCTCGTTCTCCGGAACGGGGAAGCTCCGCAGAGCATAGCAGAGCGGCTCTTCCTGAAATGCGCTCTGCCTTTATCTCCGCTCGAGCGATTCCCCGACACGGAACAGCATTTCCTC
>CAXTRR010000095.1:0-4798 GCA_964246795.1 uncultured Terriglobus sp.
GTATGGCAGGTTGAGACACGTCCACCGCCGATCCAGGAGGTGTCTTCTATGTCGAATTGGGAATGAGACGCCGCCGTGAGTTGCAGGGTCTGAGCAGGGGAGCTGCCATCAACTTGCATAACCAGCTTAGGTGGCCAGCGGACTCCTGTGATCGGTGTATAGGTGCCACATTCGAAACGTGCAACCGATCCGGAGGCGACGACCAATCCGCTAGAAAGGCCATCAACGGTGGGCTTTTCTCCCTCTTGCTCGGCTGGTGAAATGCTTTGCCAGAGCTGGATGCCGAGCCGTTTGCTTTCGTTGGTGTGATTGATTGCGATTGCACGAGCCAGATCTGCCGCCGGCTTTGACTGGTGCTGAGCGATCAGCAGCCGCGCTGCAAGCAGCTCGTAACCGTCGCGGTGTGGCTCCAGGCGCTCAGCTTCCGCAGCGGCCCGTGAAGCGCCTTCCAGGTCACCCCGCCACCAGTCGACGATGGCGATTTGCGTGTAGGCGGGAGCAAATCGAGGATTGTTGTGAACGATCGCGCGCAGTTGCTTCAGTGTTGCAGCGCGCTCAGCGTCGGTCTGGTCATGGTAAGCGGTTCCGGTCATTAGTATGGCGAACGGGGCGATTTGCGTGTTGGAATCGAGTGCCAGCGCGGTTTGCCATCGGTTGCGGGCGTCCAGCAGTCTGCCATCTATATAGTCCAGGAGACCGAGTTGCTCATGCGCGGATGCGACGGAAGGATCGAGCCGGACAGCCTGTTCAAAACTGCGGCGCGCCATGCCGCGTTCGTAACTCATGGCATGGAAAATGCCAAGTTCGGTGAGCGATTCGGCTTCGGAAAGCTTCTTTTCCAGAAAGCTTGCGGCATCGGGCGCGGGAAGGTCGGGCGCAATGATGGCACCAATCGACGGAGCATGGACGTAGGCGGAGAAAGCGGCGTCTAGTTTGGCAGGGTCACCGAAGACCTGCTGAAAAGCGGCGCTTGCCGTAGCGCGATCGTTCGTTTGAACGCGATGGAAGTAGTCCAGCAACAATGCCCCGGATTTCATGCCGGGCGCAAAGGTCAGGAAGTGTACCAGTCCCCAGGCTTCATCGTTGAGCAGGGCCTGCCGGTTCGGGTCTTCTCTGAACCAGTCTTCTTCAGCAACCGCACTCACCATGTCTGCAATGGGCAGAAGGCGCTGTGACTTCAGGCTGGGCCAGCATCGGGCAGGCGGTCCGAGCACAGTGTTACTGGCTCTAAAGTGAGTAAACGAGAGCATTTGAGAGATGCCATGGTCGAGCCAGGGTGGCAGCCGTTTCGAGTTCTGCACCAGCATTTCGTGTGTGTAACCGGCATAGAGCCGGTCATGTGAAACTTTGCTCCAGGTGTCGAGTTGCACCAAGGCAAGATTGCGCTCCCAGTTCGGAATGTAAGCGGCTTGAACCAACTCACCAGAGGGGCGATTGTCCTTGATCGCATGATTCACAGTGCTGTTCCAGGCAGGGATGAGCCGAAATGCAGTGCCCAGATCGCGGGCGGCGTAAATAGTGGTGGGCGCGTTTGTGTCGATCTGAAAGCCCGGAAAACGCCACCGCAGAACGGAACGCATCTGCTCGACCTCAGAGAGGACCTTGCGTGCTTCCGCAGGTGAGCCGTTTGTCACAAGGCGAAAATGCGGGCTGCGAAGCTCAGTCCACGAGTCTTCCGCGAAGGTGATAGATGCGGAAAGACAGAGGGCGATTAAGCAGAGTAAGGGCCGCAAGCGGAACATGTGAACTTTTTATCGAGAGATGCCGAGAGTCGTCAATCCCACATTTGCATTTACTAACAAGGTTTGATGGTCCGGCATGAATGCACCTCTGCGTTCACTGCCTCAGAGTTACTTCTGAGAAAAGCTGTTCTGTTGGCGGATGGAGTAAGCCTGTTTCGGTCAGGCAGGCGTGACGGCGATGCGGGAGTCCATGCGGTGGGTGTGGCCGGGGGGCAGGGTGAGGCGGTTGTCGCCGGCGTTGACGGTTTCCACGCAGACGAAGTGTTGCCAGGCGTCGGGTGGAAGGTCGGGCAGGCCTGGGGTGAGGGTCGACCATGGGTTCCACGTCACGGTGGTGTTGCTTCCTTGCTTGTGGAGGTGGATGTCGCGGCGGTTGGCGGTGTCATGGATGGTGAGCGGCCCGGTGGTTTGGACGTGCACCTGGTCGACGTCGCGGGTGTAGCGGAGCAGGTGGTCGCGCTGGACTTTGCGGGTGAAGCCGCCGTCCGGCGTGGGGTCTCGCTTGTCGAGATAGGTGGTGCCTTCCAGGCCTTCCGTGGTGGTTTGGGTGATGTCGCCGATGGCGAAGTAGTTGTGCAGGCCTTCCTCAAAGGTGAAGGGCTGGCTGGAATGATTTGTGATCTCGAGAGTGATGTCGAGTTCCGCGCCGATGCGGAACTGGATGGCGGCGCGGAAGTCCGGAAAGGCGATGGCGCGGGACTGGTCGTTGGGACTGAGCGAGAGGGTGACGAGGACATCGCCGATGCCTGCTGAACTACTGTCGAGGTGGGTGCTTTCGACGGTCCAGTCGCTGGTGCGGGCAAAGCCGTGCATGGGCTTGCGCTGGCCATCCCAGCCGTTGCCGAACCAGGGAAAGAGCACCGGAATGCCTCCGCGAATGGCTTTGCCGGGGGTGAAGTTCGATTTCGGCGAGAGATAGATGACGGGCGGCTGGTCGATGGGCGTCCAGCGGGTCAGGTGCGCGCCCTGCGTGTAGATGGTCGCCTCCGCCGCAGGTGTGGTGATACGGATCTCGGTCAGGCCGGGATGGTTCGCGCCGTTGGCACCATCGTGGAAGGTGAGGTGGTCGCGGATGGCGAAGCGCTGGTTGAGCTCGGCGGCGGTCATGAGGTGAGTTTAGTGGAGGCGGGCCTGCTGCCGCGGGAGGGGCGGCGCACCGGTTCCGGCTTGCAATGAAGGCTGGGCCATGGAGCAAATTCTGAGTGGTTTTGTGTTGACGCGGGGGCAGGAGGAGCATCAAATTACGAAGAGAAACGCTGGCGAGCTGAGTCATTCGCCAGCAATTCTGGGACGGGCCCGCTTCTGGTAAAGCACGCCCACCCTATTAAAACTCAATCAGCTTTAGAAGTGCAGATGATTGAGCACACGGACAAACAGGTAAAGCACCAACTCGCTTGGTACCTCAACCCGATGCCCACGCCACTTGACGATGAACGGTCTCATGGTGTGGTTCCTTTCTGACGAGATCACTCCGGGGCTGCTACCCCGGAGTGTTTCGCTTTTCAGGGCGAAACTTTTCGACTCGCGGCGGTAGCCCTAAGCGGCCAGCTCGTTGAAAGGCATGTTCATGATGACATGCGGCGGTTTGTGCGTTCTCTGCAACTTGCGCGGGATGGACTGCTTACCAGTTCATTGATCAGGTGGGGAAGTCCTGAAGAAATTGAAAGGGCAGCAGGTTTGTCCCGCTGCCCTTAGCTCGTTTTACCTTTTGCTGTAAAGCTTGATCGCTGAGGTCTTATTTGGGGGTGGAGTCGGTGACCTTTTGAGTGGTTTCGTGGGTCTTATCCTTGGAATCCATCCTGGCTTCACGGGTACGGTCGGTTACCTTGCTGCGCTTCTGGGCGCCTGGATCGAAGACTTTCTGGACGCCTTCCTTGGTACGGTCATAGCCCTTGACGGAGACTTCCTTCGTTCTGTCTGCGGCGACCGTGGTGCCTTCCTTAGTCTTGTCAGCGGCTTTGGCGGTGCCACTCTTGGTATCACTGGCGGCCGTCTTGGTGGCGTGCTTGGTTTTGCGGTAGCCCTTCTTGGTGCCCTTCTTCACGGCATGGCCGGTTTCCACGGCGGCGTTCTTTGTGTCCTGACCGGCGGCGTGGGCATCCTGGCTGGCGGTCTGCGCCATTAGCAGGGCAGAGGGTGCCATCAGTGTGGCGGAAAGGGCAAGGGCGGCGAGTGGGCGCGTAATCCGGGTCGTTTTCATAGGCACTGCATGAGATGCGCGAAATGGCGGAGTTGCGTTGCTTGCGGTGAAAAGATTGGTTCTGCCGGAGAAAGCAGGCGACCTCGCTCGCGATTTGGGTTCCACGTCCAAATAGGCAGGAGATGAGGCACCAGGAGAGGCCGTGAGGATGACATGCAGCTGTGTTGGCCGCCTCGATCCCGTCCTTTTGCAGGTAAGGCTGGTGAAACAATGGGGAACAGGTCAGGGTTCGTCCGTTCCCACCTTAACGACGAGGGGCCCGTCGTGAAGGGTGAGGCACCCACGTCTGTAATCGCTTCTATGGTCCTACTTTGGTTTCAGGGTGTCGTTGTGGAGTTTGCCGACGCGGCCGTGGGGGCCGACGACCCAGGGCAGGGCGAGCGCGTTCCAGTTGGTGTCGGTGCCGGGGGCGTCGCAGGGCATGGGGCGCAGCGGACGCCAGTTGCGGCCGTCGTCGGTGGAGATGTCCGAGCCGTTGGGGCCGACGGTGAGCCAGGTTTTCGTGGTTGCGTCATAGGCGACGGAGCTGCGGTAGCCGTGGGGTGGGGTCTGTGCGGGCTGCCAACATTGCGTACAGGCAATCGCTAACTGGTAAACGTTTGCGGTTTCGCGAGATGCGTTGGGTGCGGCGTAATCGCCGCCGACTATCAGAGAAGTTTGGCGACCGTCAAATCTCCGGTTACTCGTGACAGCGAAGGCACCTCCCGTTACGGAAGCGGGAAATTGAAGAAGCTCGCTTGACCACCCTCTTGAGAATGGATTGATGCCTAATATCTCGTATTGTTGGCCGGCTTCAGGTCCCCATCTGGTCGCGCAACCGGCGTCAATGCTGTCGCCGCAGTATTCGAACGAGAGA
>CAXTRR010000096.1:0-264 GCA_964246795.1 uncultured Terriglobus sp.
CCTGGGGGGATGGCGAGGTCTGGCGGCACGAAGGCGGGCGGTTCGGGCCTCGGATGGTTGCGTTGGCTTTGGTCGATGAGCGGCTGCAGGTGTGCGAGGATGCGGTGGACCTGGGTGTCGTTGTCGTAGCCGCTGGTCCGGGCGCGCTGCTGGCCGGCCAGGGCGATGCGGTTACGGTTGGCTTCGTCCGGCAGATATTTGTAAATTTTTGCGAGGAGTTCGTCATAGCCGTTGAAGAAGACGGCCTCCTTATCTTCGATGAAG
>CAXTRR010000096.1:274-4791 GCA_964246795.1 uncultured Terriglobus sp.
CTCCAGATGGCCGGGGGTGCGCTCGGCGAGCAGGAATCCTCCGCAAGCGGTGATTTCAAAGCTTTTGTGGACGAACTCGTCGGCGTTGCTATGGGTGAGAAAACTTAGGTTGATTTTGGAGCGCCAGATGGCGGAGCGGTAGTCCTGGTTGTAGAGCTCGCCTTCGCGATAGAGGCTGTCGAATTGCTGCCGAGTGAGTGCGCGTTGCCAGTGCTGGGGACCTCCGGAGATGACGACGGGCAAGCCGGCCGCGGCGAGGCGGGTCAGGGTTTTGGCGCGGTCGTCATAACTGGTGCCGATGAAGGAGATACCGCGGTCTCGATGGGCGTCGGTGTAGGGCTCCGGCGCCGGGAAATGTACGGTGGGCTCGTAGGCGGTCTGGATCTTGAGGACATCACGCGCGCCGGCGGCCAGGTAGTCGCGCACGTTGCTGTCGCGCTGGGTGCAGTGCAGGTCGTAGTGCGGAATGGTTTGGCGATAGAGACGCCAGCCGGGATCGCGGCGCGGGCCAAAGGCGTTGTCGATCATGTAGGAGACGGTCGGAATGCCGAGCCTGCGCAAGTCGTCGAGCGTATCGGGACGCATCCATAGAACTTTGTCGCACCACACGAGATCGGGGTGGAGAGCGCGCGCGGTGCTGAGGATGTCGTGGTTGAGACGGTCGACCTCCGGCCCGACCGTGAGGCGAAATTCAAGCTTGCGCAGGAGGCGGTTTTTCTGGCCGTAGGTGTAGGTGTTGATCGGCAGGATGTAGTGGCCGGCACGCTCGAGGGCGAGGCGGCGGTAGTGGGCGGAGTCATTGGGGGAGAGGGAGGCCGCGTAGAGGATGGTCATGCGCTGGCCTTGGAATCTTGAGACGGTTGCGGATGCAGTTCAGGCCTGATCCCATGTCTCAGGGGTGAGACATGGGGCACCCATTGTGTTGGCCGCGTCATCTCTTGCCCTCTCTCAGCAGGGCAATGACGTGTTCGGCTTGGATGATGCCTTCCAGGTGATTGTGCTCATCGACGACGGCCAAGGAGCGGAGGTTGTATTTGTCGAATTGCTCGGCGATCTGCTTGCCTCGTGTCTCCAAATGGCAGCAGTGGATGCGGCCTTCCTTGATCTGCTTCAGCGGTGTTCCGCTTTGCGCGAGCAGGATGCGCGCGAGATTGACGACGCCCCGAAGATGGCCGAGTGCGTCCAGCAGAAAGAGTTCCGTAACGGTTTCGATGTCGCCTTCAAAGTGGCGAAGTGCTTCGATGGCGTCGGCGACGAGGGCATCCTGCGGCAGGGCGACGAAATCGGTGGTCATGAGGCCGGCGGCTTCATCCTCCGCGAATTCCAGGAGGTCTTCCACTTCCTGGCGCTCGTCCGGTTCCATGTGCCCGAGGATGGCGTCAGAGCGTTCCTCTGGAAGTTCGGCGAGCAGATCGGCGGCCGCACCCGGGTCCATCTCCTCGACGATGTCGGCAACACGGCTGGACTCCATGTGCTCCAGCAGCGATCGCTGCAGTTTGGGCTCGACTTCTTCCAGGGCCTCGGCGGCAACTTCTTCATTCAGAGAGGTAAATACGGCATCGCGCTCAGCGGGGGCGAGATCCTCGAGGATGTCCGCGATATCGGACGGGTGCATGTGCGAGAGGCGGTCCTGACCGACTTTGAGACGGACGCGCCGGTTGGGGTCGCGATCGATCAGATCCACGAACTCCCACGGAATAACGCGGGGTTGGAAGCGTTCCGCCACAGCGTCCACGGTGGAAGGGGGCAGGCCTTTCAGGAGGCGGCGGGCGGCACCGCGCAGGCCGACTTCGACCTCGGCGATGCGAAGATCGCAGATATTGTCGCCGGAAATTTCCCAAACAAGATCGACGTCGTTGACACGAACGACCTTGCGGCCAGAGACGTCGATGATCTGCTGATCGAGCAGGTCGCGCTCCAGGTGGACGGTGGCGGGGTCGGACTGGAGCGGCTGAGGTGAGGCGCCGGTGTGGAGGCGCATGGTGCCGTCCTGCGCAAAGGACAGATCACTCAACAAGATGCTGGTCGCCTGTTTGTCCCTGGCCTTGCCGCTCGGTGTGACCACAAAGGAGGTCACGTGAGTAAAGGGAGCCGAACCGCTGAGCACGAGCTCGGCGATGTGGCCGGAGGTGCTGCCGGCGAAGGTGAGGACGGGTTTGCCCAGCAGGCTGGAGAGAGTGGTGCGGCGCACATCGTGATGAGCCATGGCGGCGATGCCCCTCCCTTTCAGCAAGTCTAACTGCAAGCACGGGATGCGGGCCTGCTGCGACCCAACCACTCCGACCGCATGGCTTTGGAAGGAAGTCTTGACTTTCGTGCGTTGGGCAAGCACACTGCGGGTTAGCAGCGCAGGGTAACTTGACTTGATCTGGCAAAGACGACGGAGCCGCTTGAACGAATCGCTGACAGGCCGAACCAGCTTAACTCTGCCCTCCACGCTGGACACGGTGGACCGGCTGGAGAAGGAAGCGGAAAGCTTTGCGGCGGCGCATGGGTTTGACGGGGATACAGCCGCGAACATCGCCATGGCTGTGCGCGAGGCAGCAGTAAATGCCGTTCTACATGGCAACAGCTACAGCCGGGAAAAGCAGGTAACGGCTTCACTGCAGGCCGATGCCGAAGATTTGACAGTGCGGATCACGGATGAGGGAGCGGGCTTTAACGCGGCGATGCTGCCCGACCCGCTGAGCCCGGAAAACATTTTGCGGGGGTCAGGGCGTGGAGTGTTCCTGATGCGCGCGTTGATGGACGAGGTCGACTTTCGCCAACTTACTCCCGGAACTGAATTGACGATGGTGAAGCATCGCAGTGCAGGATCGCCGGAATCCTAAAGATTGCGCCGCAACCAGGGCGCTACTGAACGAAGGAGAGACGATGAGCATCAAGGTAAGCACGCGCCAGGTGGACGGCGTAACAATTCTGGATTTGAGCGGCCGGATCACCCTGGGCGAAGGCAGCGTTACGCTGCGCGATGCGATTCGTGATTTGGTGAACAAGGGCGAAAAATTCATCCTGCTGAATGTCGGCGATACCAGCTACATCGATAGCTCAGGCCTGGGCGAGATGGTGAGCGCCTACACCACGGTGAAGAACGCTGGCGGCGAGTTGAAGCTGCTGAACCTGACCAAGAAGGTGAAGGACCTGCTGCAGATCACCAAGCTCTATACCGTGTTCGACGTGAAGGACGATGAAGCGAGCGCGGTGGCTTCCTTCTCGCGGTAATTCCCAAGGTAGTTCTTACATGCGGGGCCGTCGCGATTTTGCGGCGGCCCTTCATGTTTTCCGGCCTGATGCTCAGGGCCGCTTGTGTGGAGTGACTGCGAATGTACCCGCGATCTGGCGATCACTTACGCTTGCGGATCGGCTTCGGCGCAGTGCATTTCTCGCCTTGCCACAGAGAGAGCAGGTGCCTTCCACCAGGGGAATCCAAAGCAGCAGAGCGACAAAGAACGCGGTGGTTCCGAACATGGCGATCATGTTTTCCGACATAGGTGCCTCCTTGCGATAGCGCTGAGGGCGCCCGGACCACCTCATCTACGTGGGAGGTGGTCAGCGCGGCATCATTGCCTCTGCTGTTGATTGCGCGATCCACCGGCCAATGATGCCGCTTGCGGAGGGACTTGTCGGCGCCTGGCTACAAGGGGTTGTGAGCGGGATGGGCGGTACTTTTTCTGGCGGAACTTTCTCCAAAGCACCAGCGCGAGCGAGGGCGCTTCTCTTTCAGGTGTAACTCTGTCCAGAGTCGGCTCTCAGCCCGACAAACATACGATGGTGCCTGAGGAGACATGCTCCAGAGTCGTTCGGGTCTTTCGTACCGAAGCCAGTACTTCTCCTGACAGGAGACAAACTTCACCGCTAGATGAAATCATCGTGAGCGAAAAGAAGGATCTGATTTATTCACGCTCGTATTGATGCGGAACAAAGCAGATCCTTCACGCGGATCAGGACAATACCCGGGGCAACGCGCTAACCGCCGAAGTCAACCTTGGGTGCGGATTTGGAGCCGGGGTCGGCTGTGTAGTAAGTGTTCTTCTTCTGATACTTGGCACCGGCGTAGAGGCTGTTAGGAAAGATGGAGATGGTGTTGTTGTAGTCGAGAATCGCCGAGTTGTAACGGCGGCGCGCGACGGCAATGCGATTCTCCGTGCCGGATAGCTCATCTTCCAATCGCAGGAACTGGCCGTTGCTCTTGAGGTCAGGGTAGTTCTCCTGCAGCCGGGTGAGTGGCAGCAACGAGACGGAAAGGCGGTCGTTGGCGGCCAGCTTTTCATCCGGTGTTTTGGCCTGCAGCAGGCCGGAGCGAGCCTCCGCGATGTTGGTCAGGATGGTGGTCTCCACCTTGGCATAACCTTTCACGCTGTTGACCAGATTGGGAATCAGATCGGCCCGGCGCTGCAGGTTGACATCGATTTCGGAAAAGGCCTCATCGACCTGATTGCTTTTGACAGCCATGCTATTGCGTGCCGAGACGTAGCTGCCGCCCACCAGCAGCAGGCCCAACAGCAACACAACGACTA
>CAXTRR010000097.1:0-4326 GCA_964246795.1 uncultured Terriglobus sp.
AGTACATCTTGGGATTGGGAAACCGCGGCTCGCCACAGGTCAGGAAGCGGACAGTGACTTCGGGATGGCGTGCCGCGACCTGATCCGCGAGCCGCAGGCCGGCGTCGCTCTTATGCCGCGCGCAGAACAGCAGCTCATACTGGCCGGCATAGGTTTGCTGGAAAAAGCTCTCCAGATTTTCTTCGAGACCGGGTTCGGCACCGTGCAGTGGTTTCAGCAGGCTGATGGGCGGAGCGAAACTCGCGGCTTCTGCCTCCGCGCGAGTGCGGCGGCGGCTGAAGCGCAGAGCCGCAGCGCCTACCAAACCGCAGTAGATCGCTGAGGTAATGGTGCCGAGAATTGCGACGCTTAGAGCTAACGATGATGCAGAGATCTTCCCCGCCCTCTTCATCGCTTTCGCGCCGCTTCCTTCACCGCCGCTGCCTTTACCCCGGGCAGCGTGCGCGCGGAGATGACCTGTGCTTCGCCCCGGCTGGATGATGGCCGAGGTGTCAGCACGGCCTGCCGCAGCGGCACAAGACCTGCCTCGCCACGGCCTGCCTGCTGCATGCGGCTCAGCATCTCCGTGCGAACGTAGTCCACAAAGCCTTGCATCTCCGTGTTCATCTGCTCCATGCGCTCACGCATCTGCAGGATGATGGCGATGCCGGCGATGTTGACGCCCAGGTCACGCGCAAGATTCAGGATGAATTCCAGTCGCTCCAGGTCGCCTTCGGTGTAGAGGCGCGTGTTGCCGTCAGAGCGCGAGGGCCGCAACAGGCCTTCACGCTCATACAGACGCAGCGTTTGCGGATGAATTTCGTACATCTCAGCCACGGCCGAGATCATGTACGCTCCGCTTTTCTTTCGCCGGGTGACCACAGTTCCTCCATTCTACGGAATGGCGTCAAGCGGCTGCGGACCGCACACAACGGCGCGGGTATTTCACTGCGTCAGACAGGCCATGGACTCAAGAACCGTACGCAGAGACGCAAACCTGGGCACACGGGATACATCGGCGTGGAAGTCGCGGAGGATCAGCAGCACGGTGGCACTGGGCATGCTCGGTACGGCACTCGCCGTTGCCTCTGTCGTGAAGGTAAGGCAGCGCATCGGCTCCATGCGTGGCAAGGTGGTTGTGGTCACGGGCGGCAGCCGCGGTTTTGGCCTGGAGATTGCGCGAGTCTTCGGCCGGGATGGAGCGCGGCTGGTTCTGGCGGCGCGCCAGCAGGATGAACTGAACCGTGCGCTCACCTCTCTTTGGAAAAGTGGAGCCGTCCCCACGGAGACCGCTGCGGAGCCGGTCGTCTGTGATGTAACAAAGGCGGAGGATTGTGTTCGCCTCGCGGAAGCTGCGCGTGCGCGCTTTGGCCACATAGACGTACTCATCAATGTGGCCGGCGTGATGGAGGTCGGCCCGTTTCAGGACCAGCCCCTGAGCGCTTACCAGGAAGCCATGGATCTGAACTTCTATGGTGCGCTGCATACCATCCGGGCAATTGCTCCGCTCATGCTGGAGCAAGGAGATGGCCGCATCGTCAACATCGCCTCGCTTGGCGGCAAGATCGGCGTGCCGCACATGCTGCCCTATGTGGCAAGCAAATATGCCCTGGTGGGATTTTCTGAAGGGCTCCGCGCGGAGCTCGGCGGGACCGGAGTTTCGGTTACAACCGTCAACCCGGGCATCATGCGGACCGGGTCGCATGTGCACGCACGCTTTCGCGGGGACGCGCAGGGCGAGTACCAGTGGTTCTCCATGGGCGCACTGATTCCGGGCTCGTCCATCTCAGCGGAAGCCGCTGCGCGCAAGGTATACCGGGCAGCGGTGGACCGCACCGCCGAGGTGATGATCACGCCGCAGGCATGGCTGGCGGCGCGCATCGTCGGCATTGCTCCGGGTTTCGCATCAGATGCCGCCGGCCTGCTGAACCGGCTCCTGCTGCCCAAGCCAAATGGCAACACCGTGTCTGTGGCTGGATCGCAGCTGAAACAGCCCGCTTTTGGGCCGCTGCGCAGATGGAGTGAGCACCTGCAAAGAGCTCACAACGCAAAGGCAGAGTGACAACTGCTGTATCACTCGATGTGAACCAGCGGCTTGCGCCGATTGCGCCGGTATGAGAGCGTGAGCGGTAAGGAGAGCTCGTGCCCAGATTTGCCGCCATCGACATTGGCTCCAATTCCTGCCGCATTGCCATTGCGGAGGTCCAGCAACACAAGCTCGACATCCTGCACGAAGACCGTGAAGTGGTACGGCTAGGCGACAGCGTTTTTGAGATGGGCATGATTTCGCCGGAAGCCATGGCGACCACAATCCGCGCCCTGAAGCGATTTCAGAAGGCCGTACAGACATACGTGGTGGACCAGGTCCGCGTTGTGGCGACCTCCGCCATGCGCGACGCGAGGAATGCCGCGGCTTTTATCGCGTGGGTCAAGTCGGCGATCGGTTGGCAGGTGGAGGTGATCTCCGGCCTGGAAGAGGGGCGGCTGATTCACCTGGGCGTGACCTCACAGGAACCGGGCGCGCGCGGCCGCTGCCTGCTCATTGACCTGGGCGGCGGCTCCTGCGAGGTCACGCTTTCCGACGGTGGCCGCATTCAGGAGATGGTCTCGCTGCCGCTCGGGTCGGTCCGGCTGCAACAGGAGTTCCTGCACAGCGACCCACCAACCAAGGACGAACTGGTGCAGCTGCGCACCTATGTGGACCGCGAGTTGCGCAGGCTGGAACGCAAGCTTGCCGGCGCGGCGCGCATCCCGCTGGTGATTGCCACGTCTGGCGCGGCGGCGGCATTGGCCGAGGCCAGCAGCTCAGCAGAAGGAGCCAAAAACGCCCCGAAAGCCGCTCTGAAAGCCGGTACGAAGACCGCCGGCAAGTCCGGGGTGAAATCAAAGCTCAAGCAGCCCTCACTTGCATCACACGAGCTGCGGTCAGCGTTGAAACTGGAGCCGCTCACCGCGAGCACACCCGCTGTGCGGTCGCTGGCCAACCGGCTCGCTGTGATGACCAACGCAGAGCGGCTGCAGATCCCGGGTATCGGCCCCAAGCGCAGCGAGATCATCATCGGCGGTGCTCTGGTTTATGCGGAAATACTGGAGCGGTTGAAGCTGCCCGGCATGCGCTACTCGCCGCTTGGCCTGCGTGACGGCATCCTGGCCCAGATGCTGGCGGAGGCAGACAGCCGGACATCGGTGCACCGCGCCATCGAGCAGGAGCGCTGGGCCGGCGTGATGGCCATCTGCAAGCGGTACCACGTAGACCAGAAGCGTGCCGAGCCGGTGCGTACGGACGTCTGCCGGCTTTTTGACGAACTGCAGCGCGTGCACATGCTGCCTGCGGAGTTCCGCGAGTGGGTAGCGGCGGCAGCCATGATGCAGGAAGCAGGCAAGTACATCTCCCACCAGGGGCACCATCGCCATACACAGTACATCATCGCGAACTCCGAAATGTTCGGTTTCTCACCAGCCCAGCGCGGCCTAGTGGCGGCGGTGGCGCGCTATATGGGCAAGAGCCGTCCAGACCCCATGGACCGTCCTTTGCGCTCCGTTCCCCTGGAAGAGCACAGCAGTGTGAGCCGGGCCATTGTGCTGTTGCGCCTGGCCATCGCCCTCAACCAGGACCAGGCCAGCGAGCATGTCCATTTTGTTACGCGCGTTTACCCCAAGCGTGTCCTGCTGGAGTTGCACCCCCGGCGCGGCGGCGCGGAGCTGGAACGCTGGTCGCTCAAGAAGGAAAAAACCTATTTCCGGGAAGTCTTTCGCAGGGACTTGGTGGTGGAACTGGCGTAAAGCGTGCGCACAACGCGCGGGTCCAGCATCCACTGCAGCGTAGCCGCGCCGCGTTCCAGGCTCAGGCGCGCAATGGCTCCCTTCCGCAAACGCACGGAGGCCGGTCGCTTGCTGCTATCTTCACCGGCACCGGCCGGCTGCATCAAGAGCCCCAGGAACTGCACCAGGTTGGGGCTGTGGCCCACCACCAGCACCGATTCGTACCCTGTGCACTCCGCCAGCAGCTTTTGGAATTGCTGAAAGGTCGCCGATGGCGCTAGCGCGTCACTGAGCAGAATTTTCTGCTCGTAGCCAGTCTCGGTTCCCACCAGCGACGCTGTCTGCAGACTCCGCTTCAAGGGGCTGGACACGATCAGGTCAAACGAGACTTTCATGGACGAGAGCGTGTTGCCGAGCAGCAGGCAGTCCTTGTTGCCCTGCTTGTCCAGCGGACGGCGCAGATCGAGTACGGGATTGGCGCGCCGAGTGCCCGCCGACGCGTGACGCAGCACATACAGGATCATTGCAATGGACCGTCGTAGGGCTTGTCGAAGGGCTCGTCAGGCATGTCTGACGGCGTGTAGA
>CAXTRR010000098.1:0-432 GCA_964246795.1 uncultured Terriglobus sp.
TTCAAACTTGAGGCGGGTTTCGGCGGTGACGTTTCGATAGCCCGCGGCGTTCAATGCACGGAGGAGGACGGCCGCGGCGGGGAGGCCGTCGGCGTCTGCGTCGGTGAGGATGTGGATGTGGGTTTGCGGGCCGTTTGGCAGGGATTCGAGGAAGTGGGTGAAGGTGTGGCCGGCGATGGCGGCGGCCATGGGTTCCGTTGCGGCCGATGGTGCTTGTTCCGTTTGGGCCATGGGTTGTGTGATGCCGAGTTGGTGAGGAGCTTGGGTGGTCTGAGAGTTTGGTTGGAGCGGAAGCATGGACTGAGCGGCTGAAGCCGCGTTTGTTGGGGGTGTTATTGGCATGGCTGAAGCCATGCCCCTCCGAAGGCGGTTTGGTGTGCTTGATTCCCGACAGGATTGTGTTGGCTCTTTCCCACCTTAACGACGATGGTG
>CAXTRR010000098.1:532-4146 GCA_964246795.1 uncultured Terriglobus sp.
CTGTCGTGAAGGTGGGGCACCCGGGTTCCATGCTGCTCCGAAGGCGGTTTGGTGTCGTTGGATTACTGACAGGATTGTGTTGGCTCTTCCCACCTTAACGACGATGGTGCTGTCGTGAAGGTGGGGCACCCGGGTTCCATGCTGCTCCGAAGGCGGTTTGGTGTGCTTGATTCCAGACAGAATCGTGGTGGTTCTTCCCACCTTACCGACGATGAAGCTGTCGTGAAGGTGGGGCACCCGGCTATGCGAGTTGAAGAGGAGTCGTCACTCCTGTGACACGGTCGGCATCTATCCTGCATAGCGGCGAGACGAAGCGGCGCCGACGCGCACGAAAGAGGATGACAGATGGCGGTAGCGGGGACGGCGGAGCAGAGGCACGAGGCTTGGAAGGCATTGGAAGCGCATTATGCCGAGGTGGGCAAGCGCGAGTTGAAGCAGATGTTTGCCGAGGACTCAAAGCGGGGTGAGCGGATGACGCTGGAGGCAGCGGGGCTCCTGCTGGATTATTCCAAAAACCGCGTGACGGACAAGACGCTGGAGCTGCTGCTGGCGCTGGCGGAGACGGCCGGGCTGAAGCAGAGCATTGAAGCGATGTTTACCGGGCAGAAGATCAACATTACGGAAAACCGCGCGGTGCTGCATGTGGCGCTGCGCGCGCCCAAGGGCGAGTCGATTGTGGTGGACGGCGAAGATGTGGTGCCGCAGGTGCACGCCGTGCTGGACAAGATGAGCGGCTTTGCGGAGAAGGTGCGCAGCGGCGCGTGGAAGGGTGCGAGCGGCAAGCGGATCAAAAATGTGGTGAACGTGGGCATTGGCGGCTCGGATCTGGGTCCGGTGATGGCGTATGAGGCGCTGCGGCACTACTCCATGCGCGAGATGACCTTTCGCTTTGTGAGCAACGTGGATGGCACTGATTTCGCGGAAGCGGTGCGAGATCTGGAGGCGGAGGAGACGCTGTTTCTGATTGCGTCAAAGACCTTTACCACGCTGGAGACGATGACGAATGCGCACTCGGCGCGGGAGTGGTTTCTGAAGGCGACGGGTGGTGATGAGTCCGCGGTGGCGAAGCACTTTGTGGCGATCTCGACAAATGCGAAGGAGGTCGCGAAGTTTGGCATTGATACGGAGAACATGTTCGGTTTCTGGGACTGGGTGGGCGGCCGCTATTCGATGGATTCGGCAATCGGCTTGTCGACGATGATCGCGGTCGGGCCGGAAAATTTTCGCCGCATGCTGGATGGATTTCATGCAATGGACGTGCACTTCAGGACAGCTCCGTTTGCGCAGAATATGCCGGTGCTGATGGCGCTGATGACAATCTGGTACACCGATCATTTCGACGCGCAGACCGTCGCGGTGCTGCCGTATGAGCAGTATTTGAAGCGCTTTCCGGCATACCTGCAGCAGCTGACGATGGAGTCGAACGGCAAGCATGTGACGCTGGAGGGCAAGCATGTGCACACGCAGACGGGGCCGGTGTACTGGGGCGAGCCGGGCACGAACGGGCAGCACAGTTTCTATCAGCTGATTCACCAGGGGACGCGGCTGATTCCGTGCGACTTCATCGGCTTCTTTCAGTCGCTGAACCCGCTGGGCCGGCACCATGACATGCTCATGGCGAATGTGTTTGCGCAGACCGAGGCACTGGCGTTTGGCAAGACGGCCGAGCAGGTGCGCGCGGAAGGGACGGCAGAGGCACTGGTGCCGCATCGCGTTTTTGAGGGCAACCGGCCCTCGAATACGATCCTGGCGGATGAGTTGACGCCGGAAATTTTGGGGACGCTGATCGCCCTGTATGAGCACAATGTATTTACGCAGGGCGTGCTTTGGAATATCGACAGCTTTGACCAGTGGGGGGTAGAGCTGGGCAAGGTGCTGGCGCAGAAGATCATCGGCGAGTTGGAGAGCCCGGCGGAGCCACAGCTGCAGCACGACAGCTCGACGAACCACCTGATCCGGTTGTACCGCGGCAAGAAGGCGAGCCTTTCGCAGGAGGTGAAAGCATGAGCGGCAACGCACCGTACCCGCCACAGCCTGGCCAGCCCGTGCAGCAGCAACCCGCGTATGCCGGGCAGCCGCATTACCCGGGGCAGGTAGCCCATCCGCAGGGGCAGCGGCTGCTGATCGATCCAACGCTTATCACCAGTGCGCTGGAGATTCCGGGGCATCGCATTGTGCGGAATCTTGGCATTGTGCGCGGGATTGTGGTGCGGTCGAGATCGATCTTTGGGTCAATTGGCGCGAGCTTTCAGACCATTGTGGGTGGGGACATCACCATCTACACCGAGCTATGCGAGAAGACGCGGGCCGATGCATTTGAGCGTATGAGTGAGCATGCGGCGCAGCATGGGGCAAATGCCGTAATCAGCTTCCGCTATGACGCGAACGAATTGATGCCGGGCGTGACAGAAGTGCTGGCGTATGGAACGGCCGTGGTGGTAGAAAGGCTCGCATGAGGTAATCGGCATGGCGCGTGTGACGGGGATCGGCGGGGTTTTTCTGCGGGCGCAGGATCCGAAGGCGCTGGCGGCCTGGTACGCGGAGCATCTGGGAATCACACTGTCAGAGTACAGCGGCGCCACGTTTGCGTGGACGGACGAAACGCCGGCAGGCACGGGCATGACGATCTGGAATACGTCCCCGCCGGAGACGGGATTACCTGGGTGAACGTGCGCAGCAGGTGATGGTCAACCACCGTGTCGACGATCTGGATGTTTTGCTGATGCAGTTAGCGGCTTCCGGTGTCGAGATCGATCCGAAGCGTATGGATGAGTCGTTTGGGCGCTTCGCGTGGATTGTCGATCCGGAGGGGAACCGACTTGAGCTTTGGGAGCCGCTGGCGGATTGAGCGGTTTTGGTTCTCCAGGGTTTTCTGGGAACCAGCAGGTCATGGCATCTTGCCTAACCTATGAATCGCGTTTGAGAGTTTAGCGCGGACCTTCAGCCCGCATGCTTTTGTGGGCCGTCTACCTGGGGCGTTGCCCAGGCTACTGTAGCTCGGGCCTTAAGTCCGCATGATGACGGTGTGTTGTGAAGGGATGCTGAAGCCCGATGGTTCGAGCGAGTGGGGCCGGCGTTCCCGGTTGAGAAAAGCAGCTGACCCCGATGTGAATGCACGGTGATGCTGTGCCTTCTCCTGTCGAGATGACGAATCCGTTTGTAAAGGCGAAAGCAGGTTTCTTCGCTGTGAATGCACGGTGATGCTGTGCCTTCTCCTGTCGAAATGACAGGTCGTGGGAGTGGGGAGCTTTAGCATTTGGGAATGAGTGACGCGGCTGGTGCGGTGAAGCGCAGGATTGATCTTGCAACGTGGGAGCGGCGCGGAGTCTTTCCGTTCTTTCAGGAGTTTGAGGAGCCGTACCACGGGGTTTGCGTGCGGGTGGACTGCACGGCGACGTACCGCTTTGCGAAGGAGCAGGGACTTTCGGTGTTTTTGAGTTTTCTGCACCGGTCGCTGGCGGCGGCTCAGGAGGTGGAGAACTTCCGCGCACGGGTGATTGATGGAGAGCCGTGGCTGTTTGAGATGGTGAACGGCGGCAGCGCGGTGGGGCGGCCGAATGGAACGATTGGATTCGCACATTATCGTTATGCGCCGGGGTTGCGAGAGTTTGTTA
>CAXTRR010000099.1:0-4082 GCA_964246795.1 uncultured Terriglobus sp.
AGTTAGTAAGGATGACCTGGTCGGCCTGGGGACCTTTGCTGCCCTGGATGACGTCGAACTCGACGGGGTCGCCCTCTTTCAGGCTTTTATAACCTTCCGTCTGAATGGAACTGTAGTGAACGAAGACGTCTGCAGCGCCATCGTCGCGGCCGAGGAAACCGTAGCCCTTTGCATTGTTGAACCACTTCACTGTGCCCTTGAACTGTGCCACGCGTGCTCACCTCGCACCATCAGTCCGTCGCTCTCACCGGGAAGCTCGCCGGCAAGGATGGTGTCTGGTAGACGTGGCGGGATATCGCTTCGCGTACGAGAAAGATTGTCGTTGGTGGAGGAGGGGTGAGCACTTTTGATTGGCTGAAATTTGAGAGGGGGTGCTTGGAGGGGATGCTTCAAAGAGGAGGGTTCCCGGCGGTCTGTATGGACTGTTCCTGGTCGAGCTTTGTGAGCCTACCCTTCGCAAAGGGCGCGAAGAAGAGCGCACCTGGCTTCTGGTGCCAGTGCAACCTTTGAGAGCTCACCTTCGCAAAGGGCGCGAAGAAGAGCGCACCCGGCTGTGGCTGCTGCTGTTACTTCTTTGCCCGGAGCTGTTCGGCGTAGAGCATGGCGCCGACGAGGGTCTTGCCGTCGTGGATTTCTCCGGCGAGCGCCATCTGGATGATTTGGGAGAGAGGGACGAGGTGGATATCGATCTTCTCGTCGTCCTCGGGTTGAGCCTTGCCGGCGACGATGCCAGTGGCGAGGAACATTTCCATCCATTCACCCACAAAACCGGGGCTGGCGTAGCCGGTTTCTTCGATCAGTTCGCGCTTGGCGGCGGCCAGAGTTTTCTCGCCGGGTTCGACGCGGCCCGCCGGAATCTCCAGCAGGTATTGGCCAGCGGCGTGGCGATACTGGCGCTCCAGCACGATGAGCGGGTCGGCAGGGTTAGTGGAGTCGTCCACGGCGAGCACGACGACGGAGCCATTGTGGCGGACGACGTCGCGGGTGGCGCGGACCCCGTTTGGCTCTTCCACATCGTCGGTGTGCACGGCGAAGATCTTGCCCTGGAAGGAGACCTTGGTGTTGTGGAGGATCTCCTTGCCCTTGGGGGCTTTCGGAATGCCGACGGGAAGGGATGGCATCTGGCTGGAGCGGCTTTGGCCTTTTGCGGGCGGCTTTCCGGGGGAGGCTGAACTTTTCTTCGCTGGGGTCTTTGCTGCCTTTGTAGCCATGGATTCACGGTAGCAGAGGGAACCTCCGAGATTGCTGGCTTGGTGTATGCGACGGTCACGACAACGGGGCTGAACAAAGCACTTAGCCCTGAGGCAGAATGTTGACGGGGTGAGAGTTCCATGCCGAGCGGGTTTGCAGAGATGTCGCGCAGAGCGTTTGTGGGTCGAGGTCTTCAGGCCGCTGGTGCCGTGAGTGCGGCATGCATAACGCGGCGTGTCGTAGGTCAATCGAGCGCGATTGCGTTGTTGCTGGCAAAGAGTGCGGCAGTTCCTCTGGCGGCTGACTTCACAGGCTTGGGCTATGAGATGTCCTCGCCGGCGCGGCCTGGGCTGCTGAGTGCGGAGAACGTGCGTTATGCGCGGCTGGTGAAGCAGTTGGGTGTGCGTGGGGTGATCCGGGTTGGCGGCATTGTGGCGAACTACACGCGCTATGAGCCCGACGGTACGCCGAAGACGGAGCCGAAAGATACGGTGATGACGCGGGCGGCGCTGGAGCAGTTTGCCGGATTTCTGCGGGCCACCGGGTGGACGGCGATCTGGAGCGTGAACTTTGCGCAGGGCACCTTGGAGGAGGCGGTTGCGGAGGCAAGTGCCGTGGCGGCGGTGCTGGGCGACCGGTTGCAGTCGATTGAACTTGGGAATGAAGTGGAAGACATCGACAAAGGTGCCAAGCCGTTTCGCACGCCGCCGTACACCTTTGAGAAGTATCGGGCGGAGTATGCCCGCTGGCGCGCGGCGCTGCTGGCGGCGGTACCGGGGCTGCGCTTTGCCGCTCCGGACACGGCCCACTCCACGGAATGGGTGGAGCAGATGGCGGCGGGCGCGCATGGCAATGTGCAGCTGCTGACGACGCACTACTACCGTGGCGGCCAAACGAAGGCAACGGCGGAGCAGCTGCAGCAGCCGGATCCGAACTTGCCGGCAACGCTCGCGCGATTGCGCGTTGCCGCGCAGACGAGCGGGATCCCGTGGCGGATGTGCGAGACGAATTCATTTTTTGGCGGGGGCCGGCCGGGTCTGAGCGACACCCTGCTGGGCGCGCTGTGGACGCTGGATTACATGCTGCTGCTGGCGGTGAGCGGGTGCAGCGGCGTGAACATGGAAACGGGCGTGAATCAGCTTGGTTTCATCAGCTCGTACTCGCCGATCCAGGATGATGAGCACGGGGTGCAGAGCGCAGGTGTGCCGTATTACGGGATGCTGGCGTTTGCCGAGGCTGCGCGCGGCTGCACGGAGGTGCATGCCGTGGATGTGCCTGGGGAGACTGAAGGCCTGACGGCGTATGCGCTGGGACAGAGCGGCAGGGTGCGTTCGGTGGTGGTGGTGAACCGCGGGGCGGTGGATCGGCCGGTTTCCTGCTCGTCATTGGGACTGCGCCGGGCGGAGAAGATGGAACTGCGCGGGCCTTCGCTGGAGAGCACGAGTGGAGTCAGCTTCGCAGGAGCGAGCGTGGCGGCGGATGGGAGCTGGCGGCCAGGCTTGCCGCCGGACAAGGGGCGTGGCGCTGTGATGGTCAAGGCTGGGAGTGCGACGGTGTTGCGGGCTGTTTGAGGTTGGCTGGTCTGGGTCGATTAACAAGAGGCAGGAGCAGGAGATCTGTGGCAGCACACCCACCTTAACGACGGTGGAGCTGTCGTGAAGGTGGGGTACCCGGTCCTTCGCCATGATCGAGCTGTCGTAAAGGTGGGGCACCCGACTTCGTTGTCGTCAACGTAAGAAGACTCGCATGCCGTGTGAAACGAGACGCCGTGTTTGACCAAATTGGATTGTGCTTTGTCCTCATTCCAGACGAAAGAGGCATTCCGAAATGGGAAGAGAACATTCACTGACCGAAACGTACATACGTTGTGTGGCGTTTCGTCAATCGCCCTTAGAGGCTGGAAAGCTCTATTAGCACCAGAGGCGCGGCTTGGGAGATGTTGCCGGCACCGAGGGTCAGGATCAGGTCGCCTTGGTGTGCGTGTTTGGCGGCAGACTGTGCGGCGGCGGTAAGGTCCGGGGAGAAGTGGGCGCGGGTGCCCTGGTTCTCCAAAGCGGCCACGAGGACCTGGCTGGTGATGCCGTCGATCGGCTGTTCGCTGGCGGCGTAGATGGGCACGAGCTCGACGGTGTCGGCCTCGGAAAAGGCGTGGGCGAAGTCGTCGAAGAGGTCGCGGGTGCGGGTGTAGCGGTGTGGCTGGAAGAGCACGTGGATGTGCCGGTAGCCGCACTCGCGGGCGGCGGCGAGGGTGGCGCGGATTTCGGTGGGGTGGTGGCCGTAGTCGTCCACCACGGCCACGCCGCGAACTGAACCCTTGTGCTGAAAGCGACGGTCTACGCCGCGAAAGCTGGCCAGACCCTCGGCAATTTGTGAGGGCGGGATGCCGAGCTCCACCGCGATGGCGACGGCGGCAGTGGCGTTTAGCAAGTTGTGGCGGCCGGGGACGTGGAGCTGAAAGGGGCCGATGAGGATGCCCTGCGCATCGACCTCAAAGTTGGCGTGGCAATCGGCGGTGCGGGGGAGCGGGCGCAGGCGGAAGTCAGCGTCCTGTGAACTGCCGTAGGTGATGAGGCGGCGGCGCACGCGAGGGAGGATGGCGCGCAGCATCGGGTCGTCGATGCAGGCGGTGGCCGCGCCGTAGAAGGGGACCTTGTTCATGAATTCGACAAAGCAATTTTCCACGTCAGCCATGTCCGTGTAGCTGTCCATGTGTTCGCGGTCAAGGTTGGTGATGACGGCGAGGATGGGCGAGAGCTTCAGGAAGGAGCGGTCGCTTTCGTCGGCTTCCGCGACGAGGTACTGCGACTGGCCGGCGCGGGCGTTGGAGCCGAAGAGGTCAACGCGGCCGCCAACGACGACGGTGGGGTCGAGGCCACCGGCGTGTAGAACGG
>CAXTRR010000100.1:0-3863 GCA_964246795.1 uncultured Terriglobus sp.
TCGCCCTTGGTCTTTGGAATCGCTGCCGTGCTATTTCGCTCCGTTGTCCTTCGCGGGCAGCGGCCCTCCCGCTGGTGGTGTCGTTCTGGCTTTCGTAATGTCGTCCAGGTACGCCGGCGTGCCTTCCTTGCGGACGAGCACGGGATAACGTTCGCCCTCGTGGTAGTCGATGTCAGCGTTGATCACGCTGTCCTGCTGCTGGACGATCAGCCGAATCGGCGTGGTATTTCCCTTTGCCGAGGTCAGCGCGGCTTTTAGGGAATCAGCGGAGAAGACCTTTCCATTGATCGCCAGAATCTTCTCGCCCGGTGCCAGTTTCGCCTTGTCGGATGGGCCTCCCCAGCGAATGTCGCCGATAGAGCCATCCACGCCGACGCGCATGCCAAGCGAGTACCAGACATTCGGCCCACCCCCACCCCGGCGGCTGCCGAGCGCGGTGAAGGTGCGCTCCGCCGCGCTCGGCTTGTCCTTGTAGACGAGCTCATAACCACCCTGGTTGATTCCGGCCAGATCGGCGCGCGGCTGCACGTCGTTGATACGGGTGCGCAGGAAGCTGTCCCAGTCATACTTGACCACCTGGTTCAGGTCAGCGACGATCTCAGGGAACTCGTATCCGACGATGAGCGGGCCTGTATTGCCGCCCTTGCCCAGAAAGATCTTGACGAAATCATCCAACGATTTTTGATTATTGGTGAGCTTGCGGATGGTCGTATCTGCGTCGAGCCAGACGAGCTCGCCCTCCTGGTAATAGTCCTGGCTGCGGCGCCAGTTTGCCCACTGCTGGTTGCCACCGCGAATCAGGCTGCCGGCGGTTGCGGTATCTTCAGTGGGCCGCCATTCCCGGCCGGATTTGTAGTCCAGCTGTGCGGCGGAGAGCGCCAGCATATCTCGGTACTGCTCCTGGTTCTTCAGTCCGGAGCGCGCCGCCAGCACGTTGCCCCAGTACTGCGTCATGCCTTCGTAAACCCACATCAGATTGCCCTGCTGCGGAGTTTCAAAGTCAGGCTGATACAGCCGTGCAGGTCGCCGGTACTTGCCGTCCCAGGAGTGGGTAAACTCGTGCGCAAGCAAATCCGCCACGGCAAGCTGGTGGTTGTCGTCGCCGAAGTCTTTTTCGCCCACGCCATTGTCGGAGGATTGGCCGTGCTCCAGGCCTTCGCCCCCTGCGACATCAGAAAGCGTGAGCAGAAAGTGGTACTCGTTGTAATGGTGTGAAGCGTAGTTGGCATCCGCCTCGCGGACGAGGTTGGCAATAGCCGCAAGCGTTTTCGGCCGCATCTCCGCGTCTTCCGGGTCATCCGCTACCACATCCAGAAAGTGCTTCGGCGCGATCTCCGGCGCGAGCGGGTACTCGTGAAAGTACCGGCCGGTGATCACCGGGGAATCCTCCAGTTGCTCCACGGTGGTTACTGCATATTGAGTTGTGACGGCATCGCTGGGCGGCGTGTGCGCACCCTCATCCGTGCCCGTGGTGGGCGGCGTGGGTACCTTGCCAATCGCCTTGAGGGCCGTCCCGGTTCCCCAACCGGCTGGCACCGTTACGGAAGGCTGGATGGCGATGTTTTTCACCGGCACGTGCGCCGGATACATCATGAGCCGTTCCCACTCCAGCACGCTCATGTTCGTGGTGACACGCGCGCTGGTGATACTGTCCAGGTGCACGTGCAACGTGCTCACGCCGGCGGGCACGGTCACGTGAAATTCGGCAAGCTCCACATCATCTCGCCGCCAGGGAATGACCTTGCCGTTCGCGGTAAAGACCACGCCAGTGACATCTGCCAGCGGGCCGCCAGGCGCGTGTGTGCCGGGAATCCACTTGGGCGTAATAAAAGAAGCAGACCCGGACTTTACGGGAAAATCTATCTCCGCATGGTAGAGATGGCGCGCGCCTTCCGTCAGATCGGCAGTAATCTGAATCGGTGTTTTCTGGGCAGATGCCACCAACGAAACGAGAGCGGAGGAGAACAGCAGGGCAACGGCAGAGCGGAGAGACCGAAAAGACAACATCAGTGAGGACGCCTCATGTGTAGGAATGGTCTGTGCAGAATACGTGAAAAGGCGTTCAGAGTTTAAAAAGTGTTTCGGGGAAATGAAGCAAGAGGCTTAGCCGTTTGGCTTATTCAGCCAGTAGCAAGATTGAGGGCTTTCCCTCAACCCGATGGCAAACGGATCGCGGAAGCTGCTGCGGAAGATGGCAGGGCCATTCATCGCACACCGAATGTTGCATCTCATCCTGAGACTCGGTTCTTAGTGCACCATCCTTGAGGCTCAGCTTTGATGCGCCTGGATATCGGGTGTAAAAGGCATTCAACCCGGTCCAACATATGGAACCGGCAATAGGCCGAGTCGTCCGGAGTGATAAGGAATGCCTGAAGTTCTTGCAGAAAATACCCGCACCCTTCCAGAGATCCTGCAGGAGATCCCGGCAGTGATCGATGGCGTAGATATGGAACGTCTGGTTGGATATCCTCATTTATTTGGAAAGATAAAAGCCTTGAGAAATGGCATGATGATCCAGCCGCTCGGCCTGTTGACACTCCAGCCAGAGGGGCGGATCGGCGGTTATGCCCATCCCAATGAGGGTAGCTGGATCCCATATAAGCACGGTGAAGTGAGTGAAAGGCAGGCGTTCGCCTTCATCACTTCAAGTAACAGCTGGATCCCAAGTTCCACCTGGACACAGTCCATCGGCGATATGCCGGTTGGCTTCTTTTGTGATGAACCCGAGATGACCCATGCCATGGACCGGCTCTGCCTTGTCCCGCATCGCACAAATACCAACCCAGGCGCGGTCATATACCTTGTGGCGTCGTGCCAGAAGTTTTATGAGCGGACGCTGCCTCAGATTCTGAGCCAGTTGTTTGCCGAGGGGATTGAGCCGGGCCGGATCAAGGTAGTTGTGAATGGCTGCGAGACCGACAGCGATCAGACCATTGAGGGTGTGGAGTATGCCTTCACCACCCATGATGGCTGGGAGTGGAGCGCCCTGTATGAAGCGCCGCTGCGGTGGAAATTTGAGTATGCATTTCTCATCCACGACACGAGCGTGATCTTTCCAGGCTTCCGGCGGAGCGTGGAAGCTTTTAACAATCACGTTGCGTGGGACCATCTGCCGGCGTCGCCCCTGGCGCGCTGCCTGCTTGGGTTGTACTCGCACCGCTTCCTGATGCGGTGCAACACCTGGTTGAGAGGGACAGATCACATTTCCAAGAAAGAGGGCGTAATCGCTGAAGCGGCGGGGGAACTGCTGTTGCGCGCGCGTTCGGCGCTGGTCATGAGCGATCCGCAGCGTAGCGGTGCAGCCAATGGTGCGCAGTGGAGGGAGATTGTGGACTACTTCAGCACGGGTACGCCCCGGGTACGCCGGGTCTTTCCGGCGATCAACGTGCATAAGTTCATCCATACCGGCTCAACGAGTGCGACTGCTTTGTAGCCGTCTGAAGCTCTGGAAATGTAAAAAGCCCGGCATGATTTGGCCGGGCTTTCTAATTTCGAGAAAGTTTGGTGGAGGCGGTGGGAGTTGAACCCACGTCCGAAATAACTGTCAACAGAGAGCTTTCATGCTTTTCCCGGGTTCAATTTGTCTCGTACCTCGCGCTATGAACGGGCAAAGAAACGCGCGGCACCAGCCCGATCAATGTCATCCTTGGCGTACGAGCAGAACACCTTGGACCATCCCACTGTGCGACGTCCGCAGCCAGCCCGTGGGCAAAGCCAGACTGAAGACGGCTACTTAGGTTTTAATTAAGCAGCAAGCGCGTACTGAGGTTCGGCACTTATGATTTTGTGAGCGATTACGGGTGTCCACACCCCGGCATGCCTCTCTGCCACAAGCAATCCCGTCGAAGCCGTGACGCCCCCAC
>CAXTRR010000101.1:0-3600 GCA_964246795.1 uncultured Terriglobus sp.
GCGAACCTGGACCTCGCGGCCGAACTGACCCGGCTGCGCCAGGAGCACCGCGACGGCCACTGCGGCGCCGCCGACGACGTCCTGCACCCGCGGCGGGACGCTGACCCGGAGTGGAATCCGCCGTAACACCATCCGTGGTGGCTGGGGCAGCTTCGTCTTCTCCCTCATCGTCTCCGTCAAAGTCATCCAGATCGTCTTCTTCGTCGAAGTCGTCTCCACCTTCCAAAGTGATCGTTTCCGAAGATGGTGCGGGTGCTGCTGGTGCGACGCGTTCCGGACGCGGGGTGCGCTCCTGGCGTTCACTGCTGCGTTCCGGACGGTCACTACGGTCAGAACGTTCGCCGCGATCGCCACGGTCACGGCTGCCCCGCTCACCACCGCGATCGCCACGTCCGCCACGGTCATCCCCACCGGCCGTCGCGTTTGGATCGACTTCCGGAAGGCCAAGTTTTACACGCTGCTCACGCAGCACAGCCTTGCGGGAAAGCTTGACGCGGTTGCCCTCAATCGCCAGGACCTTCACCAGTATCTGATCACCTTCGCGGAGCTCGTCCTTGACATCCTTCACGCGGTGTTCAGCGATCTCCGAAACGTGCAGCAAACCATCGGTTCCTGGGAAGATCTCGACAAAGGCGCCGAACTCCGCAAGCCGGACGACTTTGCCTAGATAGGTCTTGCCGACCTCCGGAATAGCGGTCAGGTCCGTGATCATCTGCAAAGCCTTCGCGAGACCTTCCGGATCACTGGACGACACATCCACTTTGCCGGAGTCATCAACATCGATCTTGACCTGGGTTGCTTCAATGATGCCGCGGATGACTTTGCCACCCGGCCCGATAAGATCGCGGATTTTGTCCGTGGGAATCTGCAGCGTGCGAATCTGTGGGGCGTACCGAGATTTCTCCTGGCTGGCCCCATTGATCACCGCATCCATCTTGTCGAGCAGGAAAAGCCGGCCGTGGCGCGCCTGTTCCAGCGCCTCCCGCATGATCTGGGGCGTGATGCCCACGATCTTGATGTCCATCTGCAGCGCGGTTATGCCGTTGCGCGTACCGGCAACCTTGAAATCCATGTCGCCATAGTGATCCTCGGCACCGGCAATGTCGGTAAGGATGGCGTACTTCTCACCTTCCTTCACCAAGCCCATGGCAACACCGGCAACGGAACCCTTCAGCGGGATACCGGCCTGCATCAGCGCAAGGGAGGCGCCGCAGACCGAAGCCATTGAGGAGGAACCGTTCGACTCAGTGATATCTGAGACGATGCGCAGAGTGTAGGGTGAGTCCTTCTCGTCGGGCAACACCGCTTCCATCGCACGCTGGGCAAGGGCACCATGGCCGATCTCGCGGCGACCAGTGCCCGTCATGCGGCCAACCTCGCCGACGGAGTATGGCGGAAAGTTGTAATGGAGCATGAATCGGCGCTTCTGCTCACCCTCGTAGGATTCCATGCGTTGTGCGTCGTCCGCCGTGCCGAGCGTGGCGGTGACGAGTGCCTGCGTCTCACCGCGGGTGAAGAGCGCGGAACCGTGTGTGCGAGGAAGGATGCCGACCTCGATATCAATCTTGCGGATCTCGTCGAAGGCACGGCGGTCCGGGCGAACGCGCTCGTTCAGCACCTGCTCTCGAAAGATATTTTCGCGGAGCAGTTCAAAGACCTTGCCGAAGCGCTTGGAGGCGACCGGGTCTCCCTCGGGCAGCGATCGCTTGGCCTCGTCCTTCAATTGCTTGATGCTGCTGTATGACTCGGTCTTGCCGTGTTTCTGCGTGTTCAGCGCATCGGTGAGCTGCTCCCCAATATTCTTGCAAAGCTCATCGTAGTAGTGGCTGTGGTCGTCAGCGGAGCTGAGTTGGCGCTTTGTCTTTCCGGCTATCTTGGCAAACTCGATAATGGCTTCACAAATCTTCTTGATCTGCTCATGGCCGAACTCGATGGCGGAAACTACCTGCTCTTCGGTAGCTTCGCGGGCACCGGACTCCACCATGACGATGCCGTCTTTGGTGCCGGCAACCGTGATGTTGATGACGCTCTTCGAGCGCTCCTCATAGGTGGGGTTCACCACGAAATTACCATCGACCAAGCCGACGCGGACCGCGCCGATCGGACCCTCAAACGGGATATCCGACAGGGCCAGCGCGCACGAGGCCGCGTTGATGGCGATGATGTCGGGGTCGTTCTGCTTGTCTGCAGAGTAGACGAAGGCCACGACCTGGGTCTCGTTACGGTAAGTCTCCGGAAAGAGTGGACGAATGGGCCGGTCGATCTGGCGCGAGGTCAGGATTTCCTTCTCGGAGGGGCGGCCTTCGCGCTTGATGAAGCCGCCAGGAATGCGTCCACCACCATAAGCGGTCTCGCGGTACTCCACGGTGAGCGGGAAGAAATCAATGCCCTCTTTCGGGTCTGGCGCGCCGACGGCTGTCGCCAGCACAACGGTGTCTCCGGATATAACAAAGGCGGCACCGGATGCCTGCTTGGCAATGCGGCCCGTCTCAAAGGAAATCTGCTTGCCACCGGCAAGCTCCACGGTAGTCTGCTGCTTCATAGCGGCTGTTCTCTCTTTACTGTGTTTTGGAAGTCATGGGAGGTTTGTGCCGGCGGGAACGCCGATGAGTCGTCCTGAAAACAGCCCAGATGCAACCAAACCGCCTCCGCCGCACGAGATCGGGCAATCGCGGCAGCTAGGCGGTTTGGAAGAAGACGGAGACTGGATGAACAGGTCAAGTGCGCGAGGGCCCTTTGCACCCGGGTGGGACGCTTCAGAGTTCAGCAGGTGCGGGGACTCGAATGCGCCAGCCGGCTGCGATTCGATTACTTGCGGATGCCGAGCTTGCCGATCACGTCGCGGTAGCGGTCAGAATCGTTTTTCTTCAGGTAGTCCAGCAGGCTACGGCGCTTGCTGACAAGCATGAGTAGGCCGCGGCGCGACCCATGATCTTTCTTGTGCGTTTTGAAGTGTTCGGTCAGCTGGCCGATGCGCTCGCTCAGGATGGCGATTTGGACCTCCGGGCTGCCGGTATCCGCATCGTGCGTCCGAAACTTGGTAATGATCTCGTTCTTCTTCTGGGTTGCCAACACTGGTTTTTCGTGCTCCTGCTTCCGGTTCGTTTCGTTTTTATCTTTGCCAAGAATAGCATTGCGCAAAGCCCGGCGGCAATGCTAAGTTGCTCAGTCCGGCCGCGCTTTTCCCTCAGATCGCGGGCACGCAAGAAGCAACTGCTGCGATCCAGAAGCTACCTTCCGCTGCCGCCACTCGTCGAGATGGATCGATCTTTGTTGGCGAAAGCCTGAACGACAGCAGCGAAGGCGCTTTTTGGAGCCAGCTTCTCATCGAACAGGAGCGGCCGCTGCTGATTACCGTCTGTTCTGGGCTTTTTCTCATTCAGCCAGCTTTGTGAATCGTTCACGCCCCAGGTGAGCACCGCTCGCACGTTCGGTTCGGCAAGCGCGGCTCGCAGGGCGGCGGCGTAGGTTGCGGCCACGCCCGCATCCCGGCTTGCGGATTCGACGGGCAGATCGCGGTCGTCCACATCCATCTCAGTCAGAAAAACCTGCAGGTCTAACTCACGGCAGCTTTGAATGAAACGGCGAAGCTGCGCTGCA
>CAXTRR010000102.1:0-3128 GCA_964246795.1 uncultured Terriglobus sp.
TCGTCGTCTTCCAATTAGGAAAATGGATAGGGAAGGTTGCCTACAAACTGGCCGTGCGCGCGCCACGGCCCCAAAAAACCCCCGGGGGGGGGGTGGACGGGCCGGGCCTTTTGGCCGCCCCCCCCCCACCGCGCGTGCGGGTTGTGGCCGTGCCGTTACAAGTACCAGGGGATGTTGACCACCACGATGCGTTGATTGCCGCGCACCAGCAGCAGGAGTTTGAGCAGTTGTACGCGCTGGTTGTGCAGCAGGTTTTCCCACCAGTGCCGAACGACGAGCTCCGGCAGCAGGACGGCAACCTTGCGCGTGGGATTGTCCTTCTCCAACTGCAGGATGTAGTCCATAAGCGGTGAGATCACGGTGCGGTAGTTGCTCTCCACCTTAATGAGTTCGGGGACAAGGTTGTGCTGGGTGCGGAGCGGCTCCATGACGTTGCGCTCCCAGATCTGGTCGAAGCCGTCATCGTTTTCGGTCTGCACGTTGACGATCTTGATGTCGCGGCCCATGACCATGCCGAAGCGGATGGCCTTTTCGCTAATGCGGTCCCATCGTGCGACGGGGATGACGACCAGCGGTTGTTCCAACTCGGTGAGGCGGATGGGCTGCGGATCGGAGGTTTCGGCATCGACGCGGTTATAGTGCCGCCGGATTGCGTGCATCATGAGGATGAGCGCGGGCACGAGCAGGGCGGTGATCCAGGCACCGGAGGTGAACTTGGCGACCAGGACAATCATGAGCGTGATGCCCGTTGCCACGGCACCCAGACCGTTGAGGAACATCTTCACATGACGGCTTTTCTGGTCGGTGCACTTAAGCCAGTGCTTCACCATGCCCGCCTGGCTGAGCGTAAAGGCCAGAAAGGCACCGATCGCGTAGAGCGGGATCAGCCTGTCGGTCACACCGTCAAAGATGATGAGCAGCAGAGCGGTGAAGCCGGTGAGCGCGTAAATGCCATGAGAGAAGAGCAGGCGGCGGCCACGTAGCAGAAAGACACGGGGCAGGTAGTCTTTCAGGGCGATCGCGCGGGCCATGCGGGGGAAGTCCGCAAAGGCGGTGTTTGCGCTGAAGCTCAATGCCAGCAGAACGCTGCCCATGGTGAGGTAATAGAACCAACTGCGGCCAAAGACCGCCGCCACCTGGATGGACAGCACGCTCTGGTATGCGGGATCGTTGGGGTCCATGGCGGTAACGGCGTATGCCTTGGCCACATAAGACAAACCTGCCAGCAGCAGGATCAGAATGCCGATGATGACGGTAAGCGCCTGGTTGGCCTTTTTAGAGCGAGGCTCCTCAAAAGCCGTCACGCCATTGGAGACAGCCTCCACGCCGGTCATGGCCGCGCATCCGCTGGCAAACGCCTTTAGCAGCAGCCAGATGGTCAGATATTGCATGGTGGCCGGCACCGGGGGCGGGGGCGCGGCCAGCGCGACGGGATGTCCGTGCGCCTGGAAGGCATGCAGCAGGCCCACGGCGACAGTGGCCAACAGCGTACCCACGAACAAGAACGTTGGCAGCAGGAAGACGAAGCCGGATTCCTTGACACCGCGAAGGTTCACGATGACGATGACGGCGAGGATGCCGAGGCAGAGCGAGAGCTGGTGCGGGTGCAGCCGGGGCACGGCGCTGACCAGTGCGGTGACGCCGGCCGAGATGCCGACCGCGGCGGTGAGCACATAGTCGATCATCAAGGCAGCGGCGGCCAGCAGGCCGGCACCGTCGCCCAGGTTTTCACTGGCAACGGTAAAGGAGCCGCCACCATTTGGATAGGCCTCAATCGTTTGCCGGTAGCTGAAATAGAGGATGGTCAGCAGGACGAGGATGGCGCCGAAGATCGGCATCAGGTGCTGTTGCACACCCAGCAGACCCAGGGGGATCAGCAGGGACATGGCCTGCTCCGGGCCGTACGCGGCGCTGGTGAGGCCGTCCAGACCGAAGATAGGAATGCCCGCAGCCACTCCGATGTGTTCATGTTGCGCGTCCGTCGTGGCAAGCGGTTTACCAAACAGCAGGTCCGACAATCTCATGTAAAGCGATTCCTCGTGTCTTTGAACAGAGTGCTTAGACGCCATTCGGGTTTGCCCAGCCATTGCGTGAGGCGTAAATCGAACGCAGGGCGCATTGCTCCGACCTGACCGATGCAGTTTGCTAAAGTGACACTATCCTTCTATGCAGGGGAGCGGAGGAGCAGTGCGACTTCCCAAATACTCATTCGGCATGGGTGACCGCTTCGCCCATCAGGCGGAGGCTCAGCTCCATGCCTGCATGCTGGCTGCCCGGGCCGACGTTGCGATTGCGCCTGTCTGGAACAAGTCAAACCGGGAGCACCTGATTATCGGTTCCGGTCCCGCGCAAACCCGCGCCGCAGTGGAAAGCGCTGTGCAGGCGAGCGGCTGGCAGCGGCCCTACTTTGTGGATGCCGATCACATCCAGATGGCGACCTATGCGCGGTATGTGGAACCGTGCGACTTCTTCACGATCGATGTTGCCGACCGCATTGGCCAGAGCCTGGAGCCGGCGGAGATTGAAGCGTTTGTCGAGCGGCATCCGGAGCTGCTCGGAAAGCTGCACATTCCCGGGATCGAGCTGCCCGTGTATCTGGACCGCGGCTTCGTCGAGCGGACAGCGCGGCAGTTCCTCGCGGCCGTCCGAGAAGCGGGCAGGGTGTATCGAGCGGTGGCGGCGGAGAAGGGTACCGACAATTTTATTGCGGAAGTTTCGATGGATGAGACCGGCACGCCACAGACCCCGGCGGAACTGCTCATCATCCTTGCCGCCGTTGCGGACGAGGCGATCCCGTTGCAAACCATCGCGCCGAAGTTCACTGGCAGCTTTCTGAAAGGGGTCGATTACATCGGGGATCCTTCGCAGTTCGCGCTGGAGTTCCGCAATGACCTTGCGACGATCGCTTACGCGATTGAGCAGTACGGCTTGCCCGCGAATTTGAAGCTGAGCGTGCACTCGGGCTCAGACAAATATGCAATTTATCCCGCGCTGCATGCGGCCATTCGCGACCTGGATGCAGGTCTTCACGTAAAGACGGCGGGCACCACATGGCTGGAGGAAATGATTGGCCTGGCCGAATCGGGTGACGCGGCGCTGGAAGTGGCCAAAGAGATCTACACACAGGC
>CAXTRR010000103.1:0-2780 GCA_964246795.1 uncultured Terriglobus sp.
TCCTCCAGCGCCTCCTCCAATCGCTTCAACACCACCAACGCCGATCCATCTCCCATCACATAGCCATTGGCAGCGGCATCGAACGCGCGAATGTGTCCGTCGGGCGACTCAATGCCGCCCTCGTCCGCGATATAGCCGGACTTGCCGGGCAGCGAGATGCTCACGCCCCCCGCCAGTGCCATGTCTGATTCGCCCAGCATCAGGCTCTGGCACGCAAGGTGCATCGCGACGCCCGAAGTGGAGCAGAACGTCTGCACGGCCATTGCCGGGCCGCGCAGGTTCAGCTTGTACGCCACCCGCGTCGTCAGCGCGTCGCTGCTCGTACCCACGCCGGCCTGGAGAAGCGCGACGCCTGAAGTGAGCAGGTCCGGCCGGGAACGAATGTTGTGGAGGTAAGCGCTGCTGTGGGCACCGGCAAAGATGCCGATCTTGCCCTCAAAAGTTTCCGGATCGCAGCCCGCGTCTTCCAGCGCCTCCCACGCGCACTCTAAGAACTGGCGGTGCTGCGGATCCATCAGTTCCGCCTCACGCGGCGCATACCCAAACAACCCTGCATCGAAGTCCGCCAGATTTTCAACGTCGTAACCCGCGCGCACATAATGCGGGTTCCGCAGCTCTGCCCGGCTCACACCTGCTTCCAGCAACTCAGCATCCGAGTAGAAAGACACTGCCTCGAGACCGGCAGTGATGTTTTTCCATAAGGCGGCCGGATTCTGCGCACCCGGAAACCTACCGGCCATGCCGACGATCGCTATGTCATGCGAGATCTGACCACGCTCCCGCTTTTGACGGCGCCGGCCGACCCGCTCCGCTTCTGGCAACACTTCCGCTGGGGGCGGCGCGAGCAGGCGCGCCATCGCCTCCACGGTAGGCGCTTCGTATAGCGCCACAGGCGATACATTAACCCCCAGCGCTGTCCGCAATTCGCCGACCAACTGCAGGCCGACCAGCGAATTGCCTCCTAGATCGAAGAAGTTGTCCCGCGCACCAATGCCATCGATCCCCAGCACATTCTGCCAGACCTCGGCTACCTTACGCTCGAACTCACTGGCGGCAGCGACGTACCCCGTGGTGAGTGCAGGGCGCGGGTAGTTGTTCTGGCGTCGCTCGCGCATCTGGCTGATCGCCTGTGAGAAGGTCGCGACAACACATTGATCGCTGGCCGCAAGCATGGCCGTAACGTCATAGGTCACGACCAGTACCTGCGGGAAATCCATCGCGAGAATGCGCGCAATGGCCTCTATGCCTTCGTCAAACGTGATGCCGAACTGCTTGCGGTGCCTGACCAGGGAGTCTCGCCATTCGGATTGGTACCCCTTCAGTCCATCCGCCCACGCATCCCACTCCCACTCTGCGAAGTTGATCGACACAGTCAGTCCATGGCGGGAGCGGTAGCGATGCGCAAACGCATCCATGAAGGCGTTGGCAGCGCAATAATCGATCTGCCCGGGGCCACCGCCTGTCAGCGCCGCCAGCGAAGAGACGAGCACCATGAAGTCAAGCGGCACGTTTCGCAGAGCGGCATCAAGCGCAAGGGTGCCCTGGATCTTGGGCGCCATCGCCGCAGCCGCCGCTTCAGCAGACTTCAACTGGGTAAGTCCCTGTGCAGGCACACCTGCGGCATGGAAGACACCATGAATCGTGCCAAATCTCTGCAGAGCCTGGTGGACAGCGCCGCTCACTTGAGAAGCAATGGAAGCATCCGCTGAAAGAACAAGGATCTCTGCCCCTGCCTCTTCAAGAGCCAGGAGTTTTCGAATGATCTCTCCAACGCGGCTTTCCGCCGGCTCCGCGGCCAGGGTCGGCCACTCGGTGCGGTCGGGCAACTCTGTGCGGCTCATCAGCACGAGCCGTGCACGGAAGCGTGAGAAGAGATGCTTCGCGAGCTCGAATCCGATGGCGCCGAGACCGCCGGTGATCAGGTACACACCGCCGTCGCGCAAACGCGGTGTGGGCTCGATAGGAGCTTCGACCGACATCTTCTCCAGCGTCGGTACCCAGCGTACATTTCGGCGGTACGCAAGGAACTGATCAGCCACGGGCTGCTGCAACTCGCCATAGAGCCGCTCTGCAAGCGCGGCCGGGCTGGCCTGCTCAGAAACTGTTGCGAGATCGATACTGCGGGTCGCCACATTGGCGTATTCCTGGCGGATAACCCGGCACGGCCCACGCATGGCAGCTTTTGCAGGATGAATTTGTTCTGTTCCGAGCACCGGCTCGAGATCCGTGGCAATCACATTCAGCTCCACGGCCGTGTCCGCAAGCTGGTCTCCAAGCGTCTGCGCGAGATAGAACAGGCTGAAGAAGCCAAGTTCCATTTGCTCGTTCACGGTGGAGAATGATTCATCCCCTAGGATTTCCTGCCATGGCTCTGCCGCCCACAAATGAATAATGCGGGAAGGCGCGCTCTTTTTGAGCTTGAGATCCTTGAGCAGTGCGGTGTAGTCGTCCTTCTGCGCGGGCCTGACGGTGTATGCGTCCGTCTGTGCGGAGAACCTGTCCGCGGCACGTACCAGCACGGTACGCACACCGTGGGCTGAGGCCAGCAGGACAAGCTGCTCCGCTATGCCGCTCCCATCGGCAAAGATCAGCCAGCATTCACCCGCGGCCGGAACGACCCCGGTCTGTCGCGGGCCAACTGGCTTCCAGCTGGGCAACTGGAAGAAGTCCGGCAGATCGGCTTTCTTGTCCTGGTTAGTAAAGCTCTGATCAAGGACGTGCGTTACGCTTTCTTCTTCTCTGGGGTTCAGTGTTTTCCCAGCTTCAACCCAGAAGCGTTG
>CAXTRR010000104.1:0-2558 GCA_964246795.1 uncultured Terriglobus sp.
TGCGGGAAGTCCTCACCGAACGAGACAGGGCTGCACCACCTCGGCGGCCAGCACCGGCCTGACGCCCCGCACCGGCCTGGCGGCTCCCGCTCGACGAAGTTTTCCCGCCATAACTTTTCCGCGGCCCGGCATGGTACGCAGCCAGCCGGGCGCCCCGGCTGTTCCGCCCACGCGCCGCATAGGATCGTCCCCGCCCACGCACATGCCCACGCGCCGTTGGCGGCAAACGCACAGGCTCCGCCACATACAGCGCTGAGCCAGCCTCCACCTCCTGTGATCCCAGGTGGTTCCAGCTTCGCAGCTCTTCGGTGGACACATTAAATCTGTCGGCAATCGTCACCAGCGTGTCGCCGCTGCGGGCCGTGTACTGCAGCGGCCGCGTGCTTGGCGATGTCGGCGAATTCACCGGAACCACCAGCTCATCGCCCTCGCCCACCGGGTCCGTATCTGCCAGGTCATTGGCTACCCGGATCTCCTGCCCGCTCACATGGAACAACTGAGCCACCTGCTCCAGCGATTCACCGGCGCGCACCTCATGAAACCTCCAGAAAGCGCGCTTCTCCATCGGAATCGCCGCAATGCGCTGCTGAAAGTCGGCCTTCGTTCCCTGCGGCACGTGCAGGTCATACGTAATGCCCGCCGGCGTGCTCAGCCGCAGCAGTGCCGGATTCAACTGCACCAGGTTGCTCAGTGTCGTGCCCGTCACATCCGCCGCCAGTCGCAGATCCATCGAGTAATCCACCGGAACCGTTTCAAATTCGATCGCCGGCTGCGCAATCGCGTTGGTTAGCCCATACTTCGTCGGATTCTTTGCCATAATGACCGCAGCCAGAATCTTCGGAACGTAATCCTTGGTCTCCTTGGGCAGGGCATTGCGCCGGTACAGCTGCCAGAAGTCGGCATATCCCGTCCGCATCACCGCCCGCTGCACATTGCCCGGCCCCCAGTCATACGCGGCCATCGCCAGGTACCAGTCGCCAAACTGCTTGTAGAGCGTCTTGATGTAGCGCGCATACGCCCGCGAGCTCTTCTCCGGGTCGAACCGCTCATCGAAGTACCCATTGCGCTGCAGCCCGTAAGCTCCCTGAAACGGCATGAACTGCCACATGCCCCCGGCACCGCTCTTCGGGTTCACCACCTGCAGCTGAAAGCCCGATTCCGCCACCGCCAGGTAAATCAAATCCTGCGGCACCCCCTCCTCTTTCAGTACCTGCTGGATCAGTACGCGATAGCGCCCCGCCCGCTCCAGCGAGCTCCGCATGTGCGCGCTGAACGACCGCGAATTCGCAAACGCGTTGATGTATCCCGCCACCTCATCGTTGATCACCAGCGGCAGGTCGGACTGCGTGTTCAGCTCACCCTTCAGCTGCGCCGCCAGTGCCGCGTTCGGTGCAAAGGTCAACTCGTCCGCCACTTCAATCGGCGTCTCTTCCGGCTTCGGGCTAAAGCCGTTGCCCTGCTTCAGCGCGTCCATCTCCAGCGAGTTCACTGAATTCACCGTGCGCTCAAACTCATCGCTCAGCGTCGGGTCGCCCTTGATGTCGATCCCGCTGGTCAGCATCAGGTCCACGGCAAAATCAAAATCCAGCCGCGCTGCATCCAGCCGCCCCGCGCGATAGTTCTGCACGCCGCTCTGATAGCTGCGGTCCACCTGCTGCATCAGCGCCTGCACCCGCCGGGCCTGGTCTGTACTCACCTGCGGCACCGCTGGCTGCTTCGCCGTCACGGCCTGCGCGCCCACGGTATCCGGCAGCGCCGGTGCCGTCTGCTGTACCGGCACCTTACCCGCGGCACCCACGCCCAGCTCTTGCGGACACCCCGCCAGCATCACCAGCGGAAAACACCCCATCAGCAAGCAGCAACGACGAAACAAAAAAGCCTCACAGTGAACGGAAAAGCGCACAACCCTCATTGTACTGAGCCGCCCCCCTAAAGCCTTCAGGCGTGTTCAGCGAATCCTTCAAAGTCACAGCAAAGCAAGTAAGGCAACCACTCAGCCTCACCTCGAAAGAATCAAAACACCCACTCAGCCTCACCTCGAAAGAATCAAAGCACCAGTAAAGCCTCACCTTCAAAGTAGGGATGCACCAGGACATCGTCATCTCGACCGAAGCGAAGCGAAGTGGAGAGACCTGCTGTTTGCCGCCGGAGTACCAACGAAAACCAAGTGTGCCCCACCTTCGAACACCCAAACCAAAAACCCGCGCAACCTTTCCCAACCTGTCCCAACCCGCGACGTTCCCCTCCCTCCAACGAACAACAACCCCTGCCCAAACAGCCTCCCATCCCTGTCACAAAAGACCCGGCATACTCCGCCGCCGAGCCATGGAAAACTCCTCCTTTTCCGGCGATATTGATCATGTCAGGAGCGCAACGCCAAGCCCTCCAGCACACGAAAGGACCACCTCCCATGCACAGCTTCCTCGTCGCCCTCGGTTTCATCGCCATGCTCCTCACACCCTGCGCCTTCGCCACCTTCGTCTCCGGCATAGCCATTGAAAAATCCGCATAGCTGCAGCCCATATCTCGCGAGTGCGCATGTGCCCCATGCATCGCAC
>CAXTRR010000105.1:0-2315 GCA_964246795.1 uncultured Terriglobus sp.
ACGCGAGAGCGGCGTTTGCAGGGAGGAGTGCGCTTGGAATGGTGATCTAGTGATGCGCGCTGCTGGTGCTGGCGGTCTGTTCCGCGTACTTGCCGACGACCGGCAATAGCCATTTGCCGCCTTGAAAGGCCTTCATCATGGCGATAAGCCAGCCGGTGAAGAAGACGAGAAGCATGAGGGAGACGAAGGTGAACGCAACAGATGAGGGAAGCATGGCGACGAAGAGCTGCTCCAGTTCACGAGCGGCCGCAACCGCTAGAAAGAAGAAGATGGCTTGCCAGCTATGAAAGCGGACCTGCCTGGAAGAGCGATAGGGCTCTGCAAGCAGAAAATAGATCGCCGGGCCAATAAAGTAAGCGAGCCCCGAGGCGACGTCGCGCGACACATAGCTCGCTGCCGGGACGTCCGAGGGGTAGGGAGGATAAGGAGCGGTATAGGGCGGCGAAGGCCCGTCAAGCAGACGCGAGTCCGGCTCTCCGTCTTGGATTGTGGAACGTTTTGTAGTTGGCTGAGCCTGAGCGTACGCGGGTCCGTAGACCGGCTCTGCTCCATCCTGCCCGATGTTTTCGCCCTCGGACCCCGTTGCCATGTTTCTGACCTCGACTCCCTGCCAATACTTTGGATGCGAGAGTTGCCCGGACGCGGACACCGGTGGTCTCTCTCAGCGACGATCCATTTTCGCATCAAACAGGAAAACAGAGCAGGAGCGGTATGAGTCTGGCAGCATGGGTTGCGGCGCACGGGTATGTGGCAGTGACGGGAATACTTTTCGTCTCGTCGCTGGGGCTGCCGTTGCCGGTGGTGCTTGCGCTGCTGCTGGGCGGCGCAGCTGCGCACCATGGGCCGCTTCACCTGCTTCTTTTGCTGCCGCTGGCGGTACTGGCTGAGAACGTGGGCGCGTGCCTTCTGTACGCGGGTGGGCGGCTGACGGGATGGTGGCTGCTGGCGCGATTATGCCGTGTGACGATGGATCCGGAGGTCTGCATCTTCCGGTCGGCTGATTTCTTCTACCGGCGTGGACCGCGCGTGCTGCTGGTGGCCCGGTTCATTCCGGGGCTGAACACGATGGCACCGCCGCTGGCGGGAAGCCTGAATATGCGGTTGTGGACGTTCTGGCGGCTGGACTTTGCCGGTGCGGCGCTGCACGTTCTGGCGTGGACGAGCGTGGGTTACTTTTTCAGCGGCTATATCCACCAGGTGACCGCCGCGCTGGGCGTTGTGGGTCACGTCGCGATGGCTTTGGTGCTGCTTGCCCTGCTGGGATACGCGCTGATGTGGGTTGCTGTGCACCTGCGGGACCGGCGCTACCGGGGCGTGCTGCGCGTGTCTGTAGATGAGGTGCGGGAGCGGCTGGAGAATCCGGATCCCTCGCGGCCGATCGTGATCGCCGATGTGCGTTCACACGGCTACTACGACCCGGGCATGCAGCGCATCAAAAACTCGATTCGCGTGGAGCCGAACCGGCTTGGTTTTGAACTGGACGCGCTGCGTGAAACGCTGGCACCGGAGTGCGATATTTACGTGTACTGCTCGTGCCTGCGCGATGCGACCAGCGTGCGCATTGCGCATGCCATGGGCGAGCGGGGACAGGATGTGAAAGTGATTGAGGGCGGCCTGCGAGGATGGCTGCGGGCCGGGTGTCCGACGGAGACAGTACCGCTGGACGAGATGCACCACTTGCCCCGATTTAAGTAGCGGAGGCGTAAACTTTCTATATGACCATTCACATGCAGGTAGCGGACGCGGTGCGTGACTTTGCAAAGGTGATGGAGCATGTCCGAGCGGGGACGGAAGTGCACTTGCTGAAGAACGGTGAGCCGGTGGCGGTCGTATGTCAAAGGTTGCAGCCGGATTTCAAGGTGCGTCCCCTCCATGAGGTGTTAGCGCAGCTGCGTGAGTTCGAAGCTTCACAGGACAAAATGATTCCCGATCCGGAACTTGAGAAGCATATGGGTGAGGCGCATGAGCGCTTGAACCAGCCAATGGACATGAGCCGTTGGGATTGATTCTCGACACAAGCCTTTTCGTTCGAGCGGAGCGAAATGGAATGCCAGTCAGTTTGTTGCTGGAGGGTATTAGTACCGCAGCGGGCGAGTGGCAGTTTGCCGTATCTGTCGTGACCCTGACAGAGCTTGCACATGGATTAGCATGGGCTTCCTCTTCCAGACTTGCTCGACAGCGTGAGGCTTTCCTTGAGCAGGTGCAAACGACTGCGCTTGTGGTGCCTATCAACGGAAGCATAGCGATCAAAGCGGGCAAGCTGGACGGTGAATTACAGATACGTGGTCTGGCGGCGGACTTGCAGATTTGTTGAT
>CAXTRR010000106.1:0-2148 GCA_964246795.1 uncultured Terriglobus sp.
TTGGGGTTGGAGTCGGTGTCGGGGTTGGAGTCGGCGCGGGCGTCGGCGTCGGGGTTGGTGCTGGAGTCGGCGTCGGGGTTGGTGCTGGAGTCGGCGTCGGCGTGGGTGCCGGGTTGGCGCTTAGGAAGGATCCGCTCGCGGACGCAAAGCCGGAGCCGCAGCCGGCCAGCGAGGCAGCGACGACCAGACACACGGCGAGAAGGAGCGCGGAGCGGATCCACTTAAGCATGAGCGTGGCCAGAGTACAAAGCCACTCGCGGCAAGCCCATGCCACTTTTCGGCAGCAGGCTATAACACCGGAGGGGTATCACCCTGCTCCGCAAAGCTCCACCTGCCCTAGAAATGTGTCTCCCAACGGCTCGTTCGTTGTGAAAGTGGTTTGCTCCTCACCACCGGTGCCGGAGCATGAACCCATCCTTCGCAAAAAGCCGGAAGAATGGATTGCCCGGCCGCGAAGGATCGGGTACCCAGGTCCGTGAAGGATCGGGTACCCAGGTTCGTGAACTCCACCACGTGACGAGATTCTAAGCGGCCCGGCTCAGTTCGGCGTTCCGGCTTTTCTGCGTAGTATCGCCACGTTGGGCGGAATCACCGCGATAAGCAGGAGGGCGAGGATGACCTTCTCAGCGGTATCCAGCGGCCGTGCGCGGGTGATCGCGACCGCGTAGACAACAACGGCGGCGACCGTGAGCAGGATTACGAAACGCGCGAGCGATTTGGCCCAGGGCCGGCGATCAAAGGGAAGCATGTCTCAAGTCCTTTTGCCTTTTCCAGAGACCCGGCAGACACATCGAAAGAGCCGTTTCCACTGCGCCGCTGAGTGTACCCGAAAGGAAGAAACTCAGGGCGTAACCTCTGTAGCGCTGGCCGCACTCAACTGGTGAATCGAGTTCCAGGTGTTGGCAAAGGCATTCAGCGCGTTGCTGGTCGACGATCGGGCGTCACGCAATGCATCCAGGTAGTCAATGAGAGCCAGCCCGCCATGGTCAAAGGCAAAGCGGGCAATGGAGAGAACATCAGAGGACTCGTCGAGATAATGCTCGGAGAAGCGGTCGGAAAGGGCCTTCGCGCGTGTGTAGCCAACCCATGCCTGAGCCACATCAGAGACCACCTGATTGCGTGTCGCGGTCACGGTAATCCGGCTCGCATCGGCCTGCAGTCGCGCGGTTTCCTTATTGCCCTGATTGCGGTCGAACAGGCGTAGCGGGACGTTGAAGCTGGCACCGAAGGTGTTGTAGGCACCGCTCTTTTCGAACTCGGTTTCGAGCGTGGGATCGGCCTTGCCATTGGAGATGGCAAGCTGTGCGTTTGCCTCCGCCGCGAGCACACCGGCCCTGGCGGCAGCCAGGTCGGGCCGGCCCTGCAGGGCTGCCTGCATCAGCTGTGATTCGGTCTGTGGCAACAGCGGCGGCACCACACTGCCGGTGATGTCAAAATCGGCGGATGGATTCTCGATACCGATGAGTGTCTGGATTTGAGCGGAGGCTTGCTGCAGCGTTACAGTCGCGGTCGCCTCATCCGATTCGAAGCTGCCGAGCTGCAGATCGAGCCGTTCAAAATCAAGCTTGCCCAGGTCGCCGGCCTTATAGCGCTCATTGGAGATGTCCACCTCGTGGCGGTAGTCCGCCAGGTTGGCTTGCGAGAGCTCAAGGGTGGCTTTGGCAATGAGCATGCGGGTAAATGCCTGTTTGACGGCGAGCACCGCCTGGCGTGCCGCGTCGTCGAGCTGCGCCTGTGTTTGTGTGGTCGTCGCGCGCGCGTTGTCCATGCGGTAACGGCGCTTCTGCCCGCGTTCAAACAGGCGTGAGAGCTGGATCGCCTCATACGGTGGATTGCCCTGGCCACCATCGAAGGGCAGGGTCAGGCTGGTGCCGGTAAAGCCGAGATAGGGGTTGGCGCGGACCGCCGCCTGCTGCTCCTGCGCGCGGGTGGCCAGCAGGTTCTGCTGCGCGGCCAGCAGCGTGGGGTTCCTGGCGCGGGTCATGTCCACGATTTGCTGCAACGTATAGGCACCCGGTCTGGCAGCGGGTGGCTTGCGCGGGTCAGAGCCGGGCGAGGCACCGGCGGCGTAGGCCGAGGGTGATTGCGACTGGCTTCCGTTCACGCCCTGCTGGCCGTTTGCGCCGCCGCGGTCACCCTGGGACGTAC